>JBGSHW010000151.1:0-20900 GCA_041751975.1 Pirellulaceae bacterium | reverse complement strand
CGAAAAACTCCATTTGCCCTCCGCATCGGTTACGAGTTCCGCGAGGGTAAAAACGTAACTATCAAGCTTGGGCCAGGTGATGGGCATGTGCAAATTGATGGTCGCATTTTCGATGGGCAAGCCCTGTTCGTCGACGACTTGGCCCTCCATTGTGCTCCCGCTGACGAGTTCGATTTCGATTTTCTCTGGCAACTTGATTTCGGAGTGATCGCTACGCCAGACGTAGTGAATGGGAACTCGGCCATTGCCTTGCGCAGTGAACCAAAGCGAGTCGACTTGGCCCTCCTCAAATTCTAGAGTGACCCTCCCATCCGCGTTTGCCTGAATCGTCTGGTTGATGCGATTCTCCGCGATGCGGCCAACAAAACGGACTTCGGCCTCTTGGATCGGATCGCCGCTCTCCGTTCGCATGTGGACCACCATCGTTCGTCGATTGCCGGCCGATTCGTCCACCTCCTGCGCATTTAAGGTCTCTGCATGGCATTGCAAAAAGATGCACAGACAGCAGAAGAATCGTAAGCTTGACAACGGCAGATTGAGTGATGCAAGTCGCTCTTGAGTCATTGTGCACTCGCGGATTGAATGTATTTGGAGTCTGGGGCTCGTGCTGCGTCAATGTTGAAAATGAGGGTGGTGGATCTTTAGCAAGCTCTACTACGAAGTGCCCGAAAACTGTGGCGCAGCACTGGAACCAATAGCCTTTCCCAATCTAGGCGACTTTGCTGGCCAATACCAGAGATTTGCCGCGATTGGCAACGAAGTAAATGCGGCCAGTTTTTGCAGACGAGCGACCTTTGGCAGATGCTGCTGCCGAGCCGCACCGGGCAAAGAAGGCCATCAAGGCCGTTTGGGGTTGCAGAGCGGGGGCAGAAATGAAGTGCTGGCCTGCGTTCCCATTTTAACTCGGACCAGAATTTTGTCTTGGGCCGATTGAGACTCGGCAGCTCAATGGGGACTTAGACCGTAGGCGTTCTTCCTCGGGAATGGCTTGGGATTTCTGGAAAAATCCTCTCAATTTTTCTCAAATCCTGTCACAACTGCTTCGTACCTGCAATTCATACTCTGCGGGGAGTTTTGCCATCGGTGAGGTGTTGTCACTTCTGAAAAGGGGCATGGGCGATGTTAGAATTCATTGATTGAGCATGTGGGCAGCCCAATAGGTAATCCATGATGAATATCGATAGCGAACGACTATTGGAGGAGCAGTCGCGGGCGTGGGAAGGCGGGGTACCTTGCAGTATCGAGCAACTGCTGGGGGAGAACGCTTTGTCTCCGGAAACGTGCGGGGCGGATGTTCTGTTGAACTTGGTGTGCAACGAAGTTCGGCTGCGGACGCTCAAGGGGGATCTGTGCACTCTGGCTGAATATCAGGAACGGTTCCCAAACTTCTCGGAACCCATAGCAACGCAGTCGTTGATTAACGACTTCTTCGATGACACCCAGCAAGGCAAGCATACGGGGGATACGTCGACCCCTGGTAGCCTCGCGGAACCTTTTCCCGATCCAGCGACGGCGGCGGAGATGATTGAACGAGGCAGCCTGTATTGCGGGCGTTATGAGCTCCTGCGCGAGGTGGGGCGGGGAGCGATGGGGATCGTTTTTGAAGCTTATGACCCTCAGCTACGCAGGACCGTCGCCATCAAGCGTCTGAAGGCTGGCCTGAATTCTGCCGCGGGGGATAAGCTGCGTTTCGCTTTAGAAGCCAAGTCGGTGGCCCAGTTGAAGCATCCGGCCGTGGTACCGCTTTATGATATTGGCGATGCGGATGGTGGTCCATTCATCGCGATGGAGTATTGCGAAGGGGGAACGTTGTCGCAACGACTGCGAGGCTCTCCGCTTAACCCAGAGGAAGCGGCGCGCTTATTGGTCGAGATCGCGGATGGGGTTGCGGCGGCGCACGCTTTGAAGATCATTCACCGTGACCTCAAGCCAGGTAACATCCTACTGGTCGACCAGCAAACGTTGTCTGCCAAGGTGACCGACTTCGGTTTGGCCAAGTGGCTCGATCAGGATATGAGCGCGACCAGTTCCGGTGGACTCATCGGCTCCCCCGCCTACATGCCACCGGAGCAAGTCTACGGCGACTCGGAAGCGATTGGTCCAGCAGCGGACATCTATTCGCTCGGTGCCATCCTGTATGAGTGCTTGACGGGCAGTCCTCCGTTTCGCGGTGCGACGTTGGCGGACACGCTCGAGCAAGTGCGTTGCCGCGAGCCGGTGCGCATCCGTCACTTGGTCGACAACGTACCCATTGATTTGGAGACCATTACCCTTAAGTGCCTCAACAAGCTACCGGCCAATCGGTATGCAACCGCAGGAGCTCTCAAGGAAGACCTGAAGAGCTTTTTAGCAAATCGCCCTATCGCGGCGCGTCGACCGGGATGGCTGGAGCTCTCTGTAAAGTGGTGCAAGCGGAATCGAAGTGTGGCAGCGATCCTGGCCACGTTTGTTGCCTTCGTTTCGCTAGCGCTGATCGGGCTGAGCGTATTCTCCCTGCTACTCAAGGAGGAATACGAAGGGAAAGTGATTGCGCTGGCCGAGCGCACCGAAGCATTGTCGGCGAAGGCGGCTGCTTTGACGGCACTGGATGCTGCCAATCTCGAACTGCGGCGGGGGCAGGAGTTTGCTGAGCAGCGGTTTCACAACAGCCAGATCACGCTAACTCAGCGGGCGTTGGACAATCAAGAGTATGCTCGCTGCGAAGACCTGCTCGATTCGGTGGTACCAAAGGCAGGACAATCCGACTACCGAGGTTTTGAGTGGAAGTGGCTGAAACGGAAACTGCATCGCGATCTGTTGGCGGAGGTCGCCGTTGGCAAGGGAGAGGTTTTCGCTCTCGGGTTTGTCAACGGGGCCAATGCCGTGCTGGCCGTGGGAGGAGAGAAGTATAGTGGCTATGCGTGCCTGCTGTCGGCAAACACGGGAGAGGTGCTGATGCAGCAACAGCTCGATGCAACGGTCAATGCTGCCGCCTGCGATCCAACGGCAGCCCGCTTTGCCTTTGGTACCGGCGACGGGAAGTTATTCGTCTACGATGCGAATCGGCTTGAGCTACTGCATCAGGCGGACGCCAATTTCCACTTTAAGGCCATGTGTTGGTCTCCCGATGGTCGCTACCTCGCGGCTGGTTCCCAACGCGGTGAACTGCGCCTCTGGTCGACCAGTGACTGGGGACTGGCCGATAGCCTCACCGCAGAACAGGGACCCATTCTGAGGCTGTTTTTCTCGCGGCACGGACAACGGATGTTTAGCTCAACTGACTGGGGCGGCCAGGGCAAACATTCGCGGCAGTGGAAGTGGCACACAGGGAAGCTAATCGCAGGAAGTGAGTTTACTAACATCTCGTT
Source organism: Pirellulaceae bacterium (assembly GCA_041751975.1). Classification (GTDB taxonomy): domain Bacteria; phylum Planctomycetota; class Planctomycetia; order Pirellulales; family Pirellulaceae; genus Aureliella. The sequence goes on along the minus strand of JBGSHW010000151.1, from coordinate 17,553 downwards.
GAGCGATGAAGCGCCCGACGGTGCGACGGTGGTGGGTATGAACTGGGGCCAGTTGATGGTGGCCTCGGCCTCGACCGGTGAGGTATTGCGTTCCGAGCGTGTGAGTGGCGGCCCCTTGGCCTCGGCGACTTTTGCGGAAGATGGCAGTCAGTTGATTGTGGCGGCCCGCAACGATCGCGAAATACGGATGTTGTCCGCCAGCGACCTGAAGCAAGTTAGGGGCTTGGCATCTCGCGATACTCTCTCTGCCGTCGCGATCGATCGCGGTAGTTCGCGCATCGCGACGGGAGATGCCAGCGGTAACGTCCGCTTGTGGAACTTGCAGCCCGAGCGGGCCAAGCAGGAGTTGTTTGCCTCGGAACGACGCTTCACGGCAACTCGTTTCCGTAACGACTCCGATGAGTTGCTGGTGGCAAGCGATGGCCGTGTCCATGTGTGGGAACCGGTGAGCGATACACTTCAAGCCTTAGGAAATACAAAAGGTGGGATCGAGGTGCCACCAGGCGACCTGCGGGCAATGACAGCCGATGCAACCACCTTGGTTTATCTGCAGACTCCTGGTGCAGGTTCAGCATGTACGATTCACGTGCATCGCCCGCAACAGAACTCGCCGCTGACCTTGCCGCTCGACTACGAGATCTTCGAAGATTGCTTGCAGCTATCCCCCTCGGGACGTTATTTGGCGACCAGGGGGGACGGAGGCTTGATGGATGTGTTCGACTTACGCACCGATTCGACCGAGCCCATCTATCGCCTGGAAGCGCCCTGTTTGACGTTAGCGTTTTCTCATCGGGAAGATTTGCTCGTTTGCGGAACTCAGTATGGCGAGGTCCGAGTGTTTCGGCTGAGCGATGGTGAGCGTCTGCCCAACTTGGTCGAGTTCCGTAGTTTCTGGGCCTGGGGCTTGGGGGTCGCCTTCAGTCACGACGACCGTTATCTGGCGGTAGGCACCGAAGCGGGCAAGGTGCAGGTGTGGCGAATGGAAGATCGCGAACTCATCGCTGAACTTACCGGCAATCGAGGAGAAATACGACACATCGATTTCTTTGACGACGGTCGGCGTCTGGTATGTGATGGAGCAGGGATCATCCGCGTTTGGGATTTCGTCGCTGGACAGGAGCTGCTCACCCTGCCACTTCCCGAGATCGACGTCAAACAGCTGGAAGTCAGCCAAAACGAACGGCAGGTAGTCGCCGTCACAGCTTCGGGTCGCACGTACCTCTGGAGCGTCGATTGAGTGGGCTACACATATCCCCAGAGATGCGTGGCGACCTGCTTCGGTTCATTTAGCAAGAGGGAAGTGTAGCCACATCCACTACGAAGAGCAGAGGAAGTGTAGCCACATCCACTACGGGGAGGTGGTTAGCCAGTTCACGATGTTCAGCCAGAAGCGTTGGTACTGATCCCAGTAGACTAGGTTGCAACCCCAGTGGGGCGCGGGGTCTGAGGTGTAGGCGGCCACGCGCCCGCGCCCATACTCGGCGACCACCACCGCGGGATCGTTCGTGCCGGACCACTGGGCCAAGACGCTTGCACCGGGGCGAGGCTTCGTAATGTTGTAACCAAGGATGGGTGGAGCCGTTGCGAAATCCACTCCGGACAGAATCGGATGCGACTGCTCGGTGGCGAGCAGTTGATATCCCTCCGTGCTCTCGCACAGATCCTCGTACTGCAAGCACTCGACCGGCAGCACTTCCGCCAAGCGTGTGCGTCCCCAACCACCTTTGCCGCACTGGCCGTTAAAGCTCAGCCACCCGCCCAGAAACAGGGCCGACTTGCCTCCCTGGATCGCCTCAACGGTCAGACGAATGCGGTCCGGAAAGGTCAATGGCACTGGACCAAACTTGGAACGGTCAAAGAAAGCTGGATGGAGCTGGAAGTTGCGCGCCTCGACATCGGAAAAGATAAACAGGTCGTATTCAGCTAGGATCTCGGGATACGCTGTGGGTGACAATTTATAAAATTCCCAGGCGGGCACACTGCAGATCGTGTGCTGGGGATCGGTTTGAATGGCATCCACCAGCCACTTGCCGTAGTTGAACAACTCAGTTCCCTTGAACTCATAGTTGAACGGACTTTCGGCAAAGATAGGCCCCAGCATCATCGCCCAATCACCCACATAGTAGATCTTAGCCATCAAGTTGCTCCTGTTTTATGCTTTAGACTTGGCCATAATGATTTGATGGCCATCCAACCGCTGATTGACAATCCCAACGCCAGGCTGCCGCTGACAGGGCGGCCGTAAAGGAAGTAGCCGGTGGCGAATAGGAGTCCGTAGATGGCCATACAGCCCGCAGCCACAAAGGCTAACTCACGGCCCATGTTCCAAGACACATTCGCATCCAGCAGTTCGCCGTCGGCGTGCGCGCGATCCACCACCCGCTTCCAACCGGGACCACCCGGACGCGTCCGCTGATAAAATTTACGCAGTGTTGCTTCGGACTCAGCGGGGAGGAAAAAGGCGGCCAATATCCAGCAGACGGTCGTCACTCCCACAATCCACACGAATTGCAGCCAGTCTGGCAAGGCGCTCTCGGGCTGATACTTGCCGTAGTAGAAGAATCCGGCCGCCAACACGAAGGATACCAGCATCGCTACGATCTCAGCTGCCGCGTTGATTCGCCACCAGAACCACCGCAGGATATAGATCAAGCCTGTCCCCGCGCCGACCTTGAGCAACACCAGAAAACCATCGTAGACACTTCCCAACTGCAGAGCTAGCCAGCCAGCACACACCATCAAGACAACGGTCATGACTCTGCCCACGGCAACCAACTCCCGCTCTCCCGCTCCGGGCCGCAGGAATCTCAACCACAGGTCGTTCACCAAATAGGACGATCCCCAGTTCAATTGCGTGGAGATGGTGGACATGTACGCTGCGATCAACGAAGTGGTGACCAGCCCGAGCAGACCAGCCGGCAGTCGCTCGAGCATGGCGGGATAGGCCAAGTCATCGCGCAGTAAATCGGGCGATACGTTGGGTAGATGTTCCTTGAGCGAAGCGAGATCGGGATAGATCACCAGCGACGCCAAGCCAACCAAAATCCATGGCCAAGGTCGCAGGGCATAGTGAGCTGCGTTGAACAACAGCGTGGCCCCCGTGGCATGCTCTTCGTTCTTGGCGGCCAACATTCGCTGGGCAATGTAGCCACCGCCGCCTGGTTCCGCGCCTGGATACCATGCCGCCCACCACTGAACGGCCAGCGGAATGATAAAGATCGTCATCGCCAGGTTGAGTCCCTCCGTGGTGCTCAGATCCAAATCGGGCCAAAAGGCCATCTTGGATTGCACCGTCGGATTGCTCAGCATACCCGACAACCCGCCAACTTCGGGTTGATTGACTAGCACGTAGGCTGCTCCGATCGAGCCGGCCATGGCGATGCCGAACAATACAAAGTCGGTGATCAGGACACTCGTCAGCCCGCCCAGCGCACTAAAAATCACGGTGACGGTAGCCGCAACCAAAATGGTTTGCACGGGTGTAAAGCCGAACATGACTTCGCCGATTTTCACGGCAGCCAAAGTCACGTTGGCCATTACGATGACATTGAAAACCAGACCTAGATAGGTAGCCCGAAACCCTCGCAAGAACGCAGCCGTCTTGCCTCCATATCGCAGCTCATAGAATTCGACATCGGTCATGATGCCCGAACGTCGCCACAGCTTGGCATAGATAGCCACCGTTAACATGCCCGTAAGCAAGAATGACCACCAAGCCCAATTGCCGGCCACTCCATTCTCACGCACGATGCTCGTTACCAGTAGCGGTGTGTCGGCGGCGAAGGTGGTGGCCACCATGGATGTTCCGAGCAGCCACCATGGTTTTGAGCGCCCCGCCAGAAAGAAGTCCGAACGACTATCCCCCGCTCTGCGAGCTACAACCAGACCGACGATAAGTGCAAAGCTGAAGAATAGGCCAACGATCCACCAATCGAGCGGAGCAAGCTGCATTTCGGGTGACTTTCAGAGTTCCAGGCTAGGATTTGCTTCGATGAGAATTGAAGCAAATTGCCGTTACTCTCACAACTACCCTAACGCGGAGGCGGTATTCGCATGGCTTGTGGAAGTTAGGAGGTAGAGCAAAAAAAGCTCGGCAGGAGCCTCGCTCTCCCGACTGCATTTCTCATCGGAAAAATGAGAATGAAAGATCTCTTGCGGATTAGAGCTGGACGTCAATCTGTCCGCTGGACAATTGCTGCGAAAGCTTTTCAACTTGTTGGATCAAGTCGACGGCGGCTTCCCCTTGAGCCTTTTGGACTTTTTGAGCTTTGACGGCAACCGAGGAGGCAATCTGGTTCTGAACTTGCGAATTTTTGATGGCAGAGGCAGCTGCGGCTGTGAGGTTGGTGTCCATAGTACGGCTCTTTTCGGGATCGACGGCTCGTTGACTGAACTGAACCCTAGCTTTATTTCTTGCGCTGTGCCGCCACCTAGACCGGTTGTAACGATTGCAGCGAACTTCGGGTGGATTGGGGGCGTTGGCGCGGGCGGGGGAAGGGTAAACGGGTATAATCGAGCCCCGTGCGTTACTAGGCAGGAGCCTAGTAACGAGGTGCAGTGCGTTACCAGGCAGGAGCCTAGTAACGAGGTAACAGTGCGTTACTAGGCAGGAGCCTAGTAACGAGGTGCAGTGCGTTACTAGGCAGGAGCCTAGTAACGAGGTGACAGTGCGTTACTAGGCAGGAGCCTAGTAACGAGGTGCAGTGCGTTACCAGGCAGGAGCCTAGTAACGAGGTAACAGTGCGTTACTAGGCAGGAGCCTAGTAACGAGGTGACAGTGCGTTACTAGGCAGGAGCCTAGTAACGAGGTGATAGCCTGGTAACGAGGTGACAGGGAGACCATCATGCGTGCATTCAAGCTAAACGGGTTGCTGATTGCGGCAGCCAGAGTTGCCCTGGCGATGGTCCTGACGATGGCGATCAACGGAACGGAATTGAGTTGCGCTGCTGAGCCAGATTGCGCTGCTGAGCCAGATTGCGCTGCTGGGCTAGCGGGCACTGCTGAGCCAAACTGCACTGCTGGGCCAACGGGCGCTGCTGAGTCAAACTGCGCTGCTGGGCCAACGGGCGCTGCTGGGCCGACCAGCCGAGCCGAGCCAACGCAGCGCTCTTTACCGAGCAGTACCTCACCACCCAACATCATTTTATTCCTCTGCGATGACCTGGGTTACGGCGATATCAGCTGCTTGAACGTCGATGGCAAGATTCGGACGCCGCACGTCGATCGCTTGGCCCGCGAAGGGGTCGTCTTTACCGACGCGCACTCGAGTTCATCGGTCTGCACTCCCACCCGCTATTCACTTTTGACCGGCCGCTACAACTGGAGGTCGCGTTTGAAAAGTGGTGTTCTGGGGGGCATTAGTCCTGCACTGATCGAACCAGAGACCCAGACCATCGCGCAGGTACTTCAATCCCAAGGTTACACCACTGCATGTCTTGGCAAATGGCATTTGGGACTCGATTGGCAACCTCGAACTCCGGTGCAATTAAACGATACACCAGTGCAGTTCAAGGATGAGATTGAAAAAGGGGAAGCGGGCTGGCAAGTTGACTACGCGAAACCTTTCCAACGCGGCCCCACGGCACTTGGTTTCGACTACTTCTTGGGCATCAGCGCGTCGCTCGATATGGTGCCTTACACCTTTTTAGAAAACGATCGGGTGCTAGCCCTGCCGACCATCGATGCCTCCTTCCCGATGATGCTGGGCCGCAATCCTCAGCAGACGACGCGCCGTGGTCCGGCAGCGGCCGACTTTGATGCCGACCAAGTCCTACCGGCGCTAACGGACAAAGCGGTCGAGCTGCTTCATCAATGGTCCGAGGGAGCTCACCAGGGCAAGCCCTTTTTCATGTACATTCCCTTCGCTTCCCCGCACACGCCGATCGTCCCCGCAGCAGCGTGGCAAGGCGCAAGTGGCCTCAATCCCTACGCCGACTTCGTGATGCAAAACGATGCCGCCGTGGGGGAGATCCTGCACGCGCTCGACGAACTGAAATTGACCGACAACACGCTGGTAATATTCACAAGCGACAACGGCTGTTCTCCGCAAGCGGACTTTGCCGAGTTGGCAGCGCTCGGGCATGCTCCGAGCTATCGGTTTCGGGGACACAAGGCGGACATCTACGAAGGGGGGCATCGCGTTCCGTTCATTGCCCGTTGGCCGCAGGGACTTCCCGCCGGTGCCCAGTGCGCTGCTTTGATCGGCTTGCAAGACACCCTGGCGACCTGTGCTGATCTACTCGATATTGAATTGCCCGAAGCAGTTGGAGTCGATAGTTTCAGTTGGCTCCCGCGGGTGACCCAGGGCAACCGCGACTTGCCGGTTCGCGAGTCGTTGGTGCATCACTCGATCAACGGCTCATTCGCCATTCGCCGCGACCAATGGAAACTATGCCTATGTGCGGACTCGGGGGGCTGGAGCAACCCGCGCCCCAATTCACCTCAATCGCAGGGACTACCACAGGTGCAGTTGTTTGATCTTGATGCGGACATCGCGGAGTCTCGGAATCTTGCTGCTGACCATCCCGAGGTGGTTGCCAGCTTGACCGAAGAATTGAATCGACTGGTGGCCCAAGGCCGCAGTTTCGTGCCCGACGAAATTAATAAACAAGGAGCTGACAAATGACATTGGATACCGCGATCGATATCGACCAACTTTTGCAGGAACGATTTAGTTTACCGAGTTTTCGCCCGGGACAACGAGCCGTGATCGATCGCTTGCTGGCTGGCAAATCGGCTGCGGCGATCTTCCCTACGGGGGGCGGCAAATCGCTGTGTTATCAACTTCCGGCTATCTTGCTGGATGGTTTGACACTCGTGGTCTCGCCACTACTGGCATTGATGCGCGAGCAGGTCGAACAACTGAATGGCCGTGGGATCCATGCTGCCCGCCTCGATTCGACCCTGTCGGCCGACGAATCGCGACAAGTCATGCTGGACGTGCGGAGCGGCAAGACCAAATTGCTTTATGTGGCCCCGGAGCGATTTTTTAACGAACGCTTTCGGGAATTTATCAACGACATTCCAGTCTCATTGTTTGCCATCGACGAAGCCCATTGCATCAGCCAGTGGGGACACAACTTCCGTCCCGATTATCTCAAGCTGGCGCGCATCGCGCGCGAGTTGAAAGCAGAACGCGTGCTGGCACTCACCGCCACCGCGACCCCCACGGTGCTCGATGATATCAAGCGCGGCTTCGATATCGAGACGGCCGACGCGGTCTTGACTCCATTTTATCGTGACAACTTGACGCTCCGTTTCACGCTTACGACCGAAGAGGCTCGCGATCAATTGCTCCTCGATCGACTCGCCGCCACCACGCCGCGACAAGCCACCTTGGTCTATGCGACATTGCAAAAGACGGCCGAAGAAGTGGCGAACTTTTTGGTCGAGTCGGGTTTTGAGGCTAAAGCTTATCATGCGGGACTCGACGACGAAGTGCGGCGGGGAGTGCAGGATTGGTTCATGGCGTCCGACTCGGCGATCGTCGTCGCGACCATCGCCTTCGGCATGGGGATCGACAAATCGAATATCCGCGCGATCTATCATTACAATCCGTCGAAATCTCTCGAGAGCCTCGCTCAGGAGATCGGTCGAGCCGGCCGCGATGGACAACCAGCGGTGTGCGAGACACTCTTGGTTCCTGAAGATCGTGTCGTGCTGGAAAACTTCGCGTACGGTGATACGCCCAGTTTGGCATCGGTTCGAACTTTCGTCGAAATCATTGTCGGACAACCGGAGAACTTTTTTCTAAGCTATTACGCCACTGCCTTCGAAGCCGACATGCGCGACTCCGTGGTGCGGACTCTATTGACTCAGTTGGAACTGGACGATTACCTGCTCGCCACCTCCCCCCGCTATGAATCGTATGAGTTCAAGCCGCGGGCCAGCTCTCAAGAGATCCTCCGGCACTTCCAAGGGGAACGCCGAGAATTCGCCTCTTCGGTACTCGCCATGTCGGTCAAGAAAAAAGTGTGGTTTGAAATCAGTTTGGCCGCCTCGGCTAAACGCCTTCAGTGCGATCGCACGCGGATCGTCAAAATGCTCGATTACTTCGCGGAAAAAGGTTGGATCGAGTTGAAGCTCAGTGGACTCGTGTTCGGTTATCGCAAGCTTAAGCCGATTACCGATATCGAAGCCTTGGCGCAGAACTTGTATCAGGTTTCATTGGATCGCGAAGTGGGTGAATTGGTGCGGTTGAACGAATTGTACGAATTGATGAGTGCCAATCATTGCCAAAGTGCCGCCCTGTCGGAGCACTTTGGCCAGGATCTTCCAGCCGACTGCGGGCATTGCAGCTACTGCGAAGGGGATCCTATCGGCGACCTACCCGAGCCGGACTATCCCCGCGTGGGAGACTCCGCCCTAGCATCCGTTAGGGCGCTAACTAAATCTTACCCTGCCCAGTTGCACGACGCGCGGCAGCAAGCTCGCTTCCTGTGCGGTCTGTCGTCGCCCAAGTTGATTCGGGCCCGACTGACGAGCAAACCCGGTTACGGTTGTTGCAACGCCATCCCCTTTGACCTCGTGCTAGAAGCCCTGTTGGAAGGCTGATGAGTCGGGTGTAAGGTGTAAGGTGTAAGGTGTAAGGTGTAAGGTGTAAGGTGTAAGGTGTAAGGTGTGAGGTATAAGGCTTAAGGCTTAAGGTCGGAAATCTCAAATTTCAAATCTCAAATCTCCTGACGCTAACGGATTCTAGGTACAAAATAATTGGGGTAGCCCTAACTTGCTGAACTTGTTCCTCTTTCCTTTGCACAAGGCAGGTGAGAAAAGCAGGGATGCAGTGAAGCCTCGCCCGAATTTACGTTCGAAGAGAATCAATGAGCCAGACTCGAGCTTCCCCCCTCTGTGATCTCTGTGACTCTGTGTTTCAAAACGACGACGCTCCCGACAACTTACTGTATCGATGTACTGCTAGCTGCCGCGCAAGAGGAATCGCCATGTCACGTTTCATCGCTCTCCGTTGAGCCACATTATCGTGCCAGCAAGGACTCTCACCATTCCAGAACTGATTTGAAATCCTCATCTGGCGGCTTCTATGAGAGGCTACCAAACTACAAAAAAGCCAGTACTTAGAATCCGTTAGAATCAGCAAATCTCAAATCTACCGCCTATCCTCAAGCCCCTCTCCGCTCGCATTACTCGCGACTCTCCCGAAGGGAGAGTGAGTTCCACGCCTCCAGCCTCCAGCCTCCAGTCTCCAGTCTCCAGTCTCAAGCCTCAAGCCTCAAGCCTCAAGCCTCAAGCCTGCCCATGAACGAAGCGATCACGATCCACGTACCGATTCAAATCGAAAAGCTTGGCGGGCAGTTCGTACGGGCCAAGCCGTTGGGGCCGTGGCGCATTCAAGCGGTCGGCAGCTCTTGGAAACAAGTGCGTGGGCAACTCCGAAAGCGATTGGAGCAGGCGTTGCCGACCACGCTGCCAACCCATCTTTTCGAGGGACGCTTCCCACCTCGCTTCGAGCAATGGGAGCCAGTGGTAGAGCTGACTCCGGCCAAACGTAGCGAAGCTTGGTCGCAACCGATCTTGGTACGACTGCAAGCGTTTCGTTGGCACTTCAATGCCGATCAATGCGTGGTCCGTATTCCTGCCGTCAACTGCACGCTGTTTGGCAAGCGGGAGGAGTTGGGCCCTGAGGAGATCACACGGCAAGCTCGTATTGCCTTGGTGCGATTGGCCGAGAACCGCGATCTGCTGGAGCTCCGCGAACGGTTTTGTCAGCGCAACTACGACTTTGCGTCGCTCAAAGTGAGTGTGCCGGTCGGGATTGAACCTGCCCGCAAAGATGAACGCAAGAAGGAGCGGAGTCGAACCGCCACGTTGCGGGCGACGGCGAGCGATTTGACCCTTGCCAAGTTGGGACCGGTCTACGGCATCGATGATCGGGTGCGCGAAGTGGCTCAGTACTTCCTGGGCGAGACCCCGCAGAGTGTCTTATTGGTTGGTCCCAGTGGCGTCGGAAAAACCGCAATTGTCCATCGCCTGGTCGCACTGCGTGAGGAGCTGGGGCTGGGAGATCGCAAGGTTTGGTCGACCTCAGGTTCACGCATTGTTTCGGGCATGTCCGGTTTGGGGATGTGGCAACAACGCTGTTCCAAGTTGATTCGCCAAGCACACGACACGTCGGCCATCATTCATTTGGGTTCGTTGTTCGAGTTGATGGAAGCTGGCAAGATTGATGGCCAGCCGGGCGTTGCGTCGATGGTGCGGCAGTCGATCGCCCGCGGACGTTTATTAGCGATCGCCGAATGCACTCCGGAGCAGTTTGCACTGGTCGAACGCGAAGACCCCATGTTGCTCCGTGGCTTTGTGAGGTTTGAATGCAAGGAGCCACCGAGCGAACAAATACTTGGTATCTTGCGGTCCGCTGCCGCGCACGGTTCGGGCGCACACGGCAGCGGTTCGGCCGTTGCCGCAGCAGGCGTTACAACCGCAGAGAACAGCAACGGCCGCCAGGGAACCGCGCGGGTTAAGGGTATCACCAGTAGTAGCGAGCCAGCAGAGTCGCTAGAGTTCACTGAGCAGGCGCTGGAGGAATTAACCCGCTTGCACTCACGGTTTGCTACCTACTCGGCTATGCCCGCCATGCCGTTGCGATTAATGCAAACGATACGCGAACAGCGGAGCGACCGCACGCGGATCGAAGCCTCCGATGTTGCCCGTGCGTTCGCCAAGCAAACCGGTTTGCCCCGCTTCCTGGTCGATGATGCAGTATCGATCGATTTGCAGTTAATCCGTCAGACACTGACAGAGCAGGTCATTGGTCAGCGTGAGCCGGTGGAATTGATTGTTAACCTGATCGCCACCATCAAAGCTCGGATGATTCGTCCCGGTCGGCCATTGGCATCGCTGATGTTTATTGGCCCAACCGGTGTGGGTAAAACGGAGATGGCCAAAGCCATCGCGCATTTACTCTACAGCGATGCCAAGCGGATGATCCGGATCGATATGAGCGAATATTCGTCCCCGTGGTCGATGGTCAAATTGATCGGCAAGCCGGGCGAAGGGGACGGGGCCCTCACCTCTCCGATTCGTGAACAACCCTTCTCAGTTGTCTTGTTGGATGAATTCGAGAAAGCGGATCCCAACGTCTTCGATCTGCTGTTGCAAGTTCTGGGTGAAGGGCGACTGACCGACTCCCGCGGCCGCTGGGCCGACTTTCGCAACGCGGTCGTGATCATGACCAGCAACTTGGGAGCCGATTCGTTTCGCGATGCCAACTTTGGTTTTGGCGATGGCGACGTAAGCGGCTGGCGGGAACATTTTGAACGCGAACTGAGGCGGTTCGTGCGTCCGGAATTCTTGGGGCGGCTCGACCGCATCGTTCCGTTCCAACCGCTACCCAAGGCCATTGTCCGGCAAATCGCCCAGCGTGAGCTGCAGTTGCTTTCGCATCGCCCGGGTTTAAAGTACAGCGACTCGACGGTTGAGTTCTCCGATGCGGCCATCGATCTATTGAGCGTAGCCGGTTATGAGCCCAAATATGGAGCGCGACCCCTGCGACGGGTGATCGAGCAGCAAGTAGCCGTTCCGCTGGCTGACGCGCTGAGCGAACTCTACGACGAAGATCAATGGCATTTTCAAGTGGAAGTGAGAGAGGGAAAGATTTCGATCGCCTCCGAACGGCGGTCGGCGCATAACAAATCATCCAAAAGTCAAATGGCGGATGGCGTTAATGCGTGGCAGCAGATCGGGGCTATGGCCCGCTGTGCGCAAAGTTGCCCGGCGGTTCGGGATCTAGAAAATGAACTCGAACGTACGGCGCGCTATAACGACATCCTCCGCCGAAAGCTCAAGACGGTCGAAGGACCAAGCCGCACGACCGCCCTCCGTCAGGAACTCCACACCGGTCAGCAACAAGTTGCAACGGCGGAGCGCCTGCTGCACAATCTGCGCGAGGTCGCCGATGCGATCCAACGACGGCAACTGGAGCTGATGGTCCGCTGGCACCGCAACGAGGAACTGGGCTGGGATACGCTGCAGACAGAGGCCGATTCCTGGAAGTCGCAACTGCGTCACGCAATCGAAAACATTTTGCAGGGCCAGGTTACCAATGACCGCTCCGCCTCGATCGTGGTCAGCGGTACTGCGAGCGAGCACCTTCAGGCGTTATTCGACTCCTATCGCATGCTGGCCGAACGACAGCGTTGGACGGTTGAGCGCTTTTGGTTAACCCCCTACAACCCCAACATCGATCCGAACTCCGCCGAGTATCGTCGGCGGGTGTCCGAGAAAAAAAAGGTCGACCCAGAGCAAGAGCCCGATCTGCGTTTGATGCTTGCAGGCTTTGAGGAGCATGAGCGCGTGGTTGGAGCCGATGCATATCGCGACCAAGCCGAATCGTCGGTCAACTTTAGGCAGCTATCGATCATCGGCTTTGCCATGCAGTTAACGGGTACGGGGGTGGCCAGTTGGCTCGGTGACGAAGAGGGCATTGTGCACTTTTTTGATGCCGCGGTCACGGGAGCCCGACGCCGCATGCGCTATCGCATCGATGTTTCCAACGAGCGACTATCGAAACTGGTCTTGCCCAGCAATTGGCCAGAGCCGGTCGGCCAACCGCAGCGCGATCCGCGCAAACAAATTTCGTTGCACGAGCAGACGATCGCGGGAGCTAATGGAGCGATAGTCAACTATGGTCAACGCAAGATCACCGAAGGCTTGCTCGACCTGCTCGTTCTTGAGCACGAACGCGGGCTGTGGGATGCCATTGGCTATGCTGGCATCCCTGCCGACGCCCAGCTCCATAACTACTCCATGGACGTGCCATTCTAAGCAGGTCGCCATGTTTCTTTAGGGATAACACGCTGTTTTTATGGCGTCGGGACACGGACTGTCGAAAGTGTCGTGGCAGCCAGCTTAACAAAGATTTTTCGCTAGTACGGACGGAAAGGTAGGGGAGTTGCTCAAATGTACGGAACCAAACGAATAAATAAACACAGAGGCACAGAGGGCACAGAGTTTCCGAGCGGCGTACTCTGTGAACTCCGTGTCTCTGTGTTTTAAGAAATAATCATTGTTCGCCATCGATCGCGAATAGGCCAAGACATTGATCGGGCTTGAAACGACATTGTGTAGAGCGTTATACCGAAAGACTCGTGGTGGGCTGCTTAACTTGAAAACTTGCGCTCATGTCGGACGAGCCAACATGGGGCGAAGGCCAAGTGTGATGTGGGCAGAGAAATGAAAGCTGACCGGACTATTGCATCCATTCTATTGCCAACCCTCTCCTGCTTTCTTTGTTCATCGAAACGTTCAAAACAGCCCATGCACGGGAGCAGAAAAAAAACGGCTGACGAAAGATGTGAGTCGAAAGATAGGCGAGTGGCCGCCACTATTTTTCGACTTCCATTTTTCGACTTCCATTTTTCGTCTGCCCGGTGCGAGGATGCGGCCGCGGCATTCGGCTTGCGTTGGGACGTTGACTTGCGTTTTTCGGTGCTAATGGAGGCAGCGACCGTAGTTTTTAGGGCCAGTGCTTACTCGGCATCGTCGTTATCTGGGCTGCGTTTGTTTTCCGAACGGTCAGGCTCTTCATCCGCTGAAAATAGAGGCTGCTCCGACCTTGCATCATTATTCCTTTGAAAGGCATTTGGCTCGGAAGCGGGGCTGTTTGGACGTGGAGCTCTTGCGGGTGCAGGGCCCGGGAGGACGGTACCGACGGTACCAGGGCCCGGGAGGGCGCTTTGGTAAGTGCTCTCTATGTTCGCCCCATTAATGACATTGGGCATGAATATGTTGGGCGGTGCGGGGGCTAATGGTGAAGCGAAGCCAGTTCCCTGATTCGTGTATGGTGAGAAACTGTAGTTTGGCGGAGGGAGGCCCGGAAGTTGAACACCAGGGCCCGCGTTGCTGGGCCATCTTCCTGCCGCCGACGCCCAGCCGAGGCCATCAGCGTCTTGGGCCAACACCTGCAGGCGCAGTTCGATGATCTGCTCTTTGGCTGCAGATCGTTTTTCTAGCAACCTAGTCATCTCGGCAACGCGTTGGCGAATGCCTTCCAGTTCTTTTTCGCGCTGCTGCATATCGGCATCGAATTGCTGATTGAGTGCTTCGCGGAGTTTGGCTTGTACCCTTTCGCGTTCCTCAGGGCTGCTGGCGGCAGCCAGCGCTTGTTGGGCCTGGGCGACCTGCGCTTGTTGGGCCTGCTGCACTAGCGGATTGAACAGCACAGGCGAGCCATTATCGGCAAGGGCATGGAAGTACGGCTGAGGGCCGGTTCGATTGGGATCCTGCGGGGCTGCATACGCGTCAACTAGGGGGAAACCCCCATTTACCTCTGCCAAACCCAATGCGGGTCTTTTATTATTCGAGCTACTGTTGTATCTTTCCTGCGCTGTCAGGATGGCTATCACACCGCAGGCTGGGACAATCAGAAATCCAGCGATCATCGCTATCGGTCGCTTCATCATGCAATCCTTATCAAGAAATTTATCAAATCGAACACTAAACTTTTATAGGGAACCGGCACGCCGCTGGCCGTCTGTTGGTTTATTGAGTAAACCGCTGCTAAGCAGGTCGCCATATTTCTTTGTGGGTAAAACGTTATCGCTGAGGTCTGACGCGCAACTTACCCTCCCAGCGGGAACTCAAGCATTTTGCTTGAATTCCCACCGGGAGCCTCGCCCTCCCGTTAAGCCTCGCCCTCCCGTTAGTCGCCTATCACTCAGCACTGGCCGGAAAATTATTGTCGCCACTTAAAGCCGATAGTCCAGTTCGTCGTTGGCAGCGCACTAAGCAGTTGTGCATCGATCTTTCGGGATAATGCGGGCGCCCCTGGCTCAACCCGTGTGACCGGAGTCATGGATTTAGTTTGCGGTTCCCGGCCAGTGCGGTGACCCCGGGAGCGAATTTGCCGACCTCACCGGAGATCCTTGGTTCCTCATGCAGTTTACAGGCAACATGGTTACAATACCTTCGCTGCTTCCATTAGCACCGAAACGCTCAAGTCAACGGCCAACGGCAAGCCTCATGCCAAGGCCGCATCCTCGCATTGGGCAGACGAAAAATGGAAGTCGAAAAATAGTGTCCACTTCACGCCCATCTTTCGACTCACATCTTTCGTCAGCCCTCTTTTTTCTGCTCGCGTGCATTGGCTAACCGCAAAACACTAGCCGCCGGTAAATGAATCAAAAGCCACGGGAAGAACCGGCGGCTAGCGCTTTGCCGCTCACAAACCTGGCGCTGTCCAGCTAGCACGCTGCATCACCTTCCAACTCCGTCCCATGCCCGCATCCCACATGGCCTTCGCCCCTTGCCGGCTTGTCCGGCAGGAAGCGAAGTCTCATGGCGTCATCGCCTTATTCGATTCGTCGACACTCATTTTTAGGCCAATGCTTAGCTGTAACAATCAGTCAATAACTTCCTCGCAAACTATCGATTTGACGATGCACGGAGTCGAGTTCGTTTTGCCAGCTCTGCTCAAACATGTGATCCGGACTCGGCGGCGAAAAGTACTGCGAAGAGCTCGGCAAAGACCGCTCCAAATCGCGCGACAATTGCTCCACTTGAGTCCGCCAAGCTTGCGGATCATCGGTCAACGCCATCTGCCATACTTCTAGCGAAAACGCCCGCGGCGGTTCGCTCCCCACTTCCCGCGCCGCGACTTGTGCCGCAGAGGGAACCAGTGGCGGCAACCGCGAATTCACCGCGTCTCCATCTCCAGGTTTGGACGACAACGCACTGGACATAAGCAGAAACAGACCAATGGCACTCACGACCGACAAGCTGGCGGCGACGGCAATGAGCGGTCGCGCACGCTGTCGCAACCAGCGTTTGGTCCTGCGAAACGCCAGTGGCCGCGGTTGTTGCAGGGATGCTAACGTGTGATTGAGTTGCTGATGGACTTCGATGGCGGATGCGTATCGCCGCGAAACCTTTTTAGATAGCAGGCGATCGATGATATCGGAGAGCTCGTCGGGCACGTCGGGATTAACTTCCCACACCGGCCGATGAGGCTCATGGCAGATGCGGTTGAGTACCCCCATCGCCTTCTCTGCCCGAAACGGCGCATGTCCGGTAGCCATGAAGTACAACACCGCTCCGAGGCTGAAGAGATCGGTCCGCAGATCGGTGGCTTGCCCCAGCGCTTGTTCGGGGGACATGTAGTGCGGTGTCCCGGCAATCACCCCCGTATGCGTTAGGCTGGCATCGTCGACCGTGCGGGCTAGACCAAAGTCGGTTACCAGCACGCGTTCAATGCCACGTTCGAGCAAGATGTTGGCCGGCTTGATATCGCGGTGCACCACACCCTGACAGTGAGCTGCATGCAGGCCGGCCGCCGTTTGGGCGCCGATCCGCAAGACCTCCTTGACCAGCAGCGGGCCGTCGCGATCCACCCGCGCCTGCAGCGACTCACCGGCTACGTACTGCATCACCAAATACGGAGTTTTGCCATCGGTGTCGACATCGTGAATGGCTACTACATGTTCGTGGACCACCGCCGCAGCCGCTCGCGACTCGCGGGCAAAACGTTGCCGCGCGGCACCGCTGTGCGCCAAATGTTGCGCTAGAATTTTAATTGCCACCGGTCGGTGCAACTCGGTGTCAAAGCCACGCAAGACAACTCCCATACCGCCGGAGCCAATGACCCCCTCGATCTCGTAGCGCCCCAGGCGTCCGAGCATTTCCGGGTGCTGTGGCGGTTCGAGCAAGCCGCCGAGGTGTTCGCGGAGCTGCTGGTTCGTTCCGGCAGTTGCGGCCTGCTGGGTTCCAGTGGCGAATGCTGCATGAGTACTGCTGCTGCTATGCAGTGCTTCCAACTCGCTATCGGGGTAGCTACGCAGCAGGTCGCTGATCTGTTCCCACTCATGCCGCTGGCCAGCCAACTCGGTCAATTGGTGTTGGCAATGAGCGCAGGCTTCCACATGCGTGGAGACTTGTTGGAAATCGCGATGCGTTTCATCGCCATCCAGCAGGACCGATAAACAAACTTGTTTGCAGGGCAATGGTGCAGGTCGCGACCCGTGGGTGAGTTTCATAGCTTCTCCTTTTCAGTCGATGGGGCCGCCGCAGATGGTTCATCGTGCAAATAAGCTTGCGAGAGCTGACGGAGTTTGGCCATCACGCGGCTGCGAGCGATGTAGACGGAGCCGGTAGTTAGTCTCAGCCGAGCGGCGACCGCTGGGATCGGCTGTTGTTCGACGCTACTGAGCCAAAAGGCTTGCCAAGTGGAATCGGTCACTTGGGATTTAACGCGGCTAGCGGCATAGTGAAAAATCTCGCGCCGCATTTCCAGATCAAACCACTGCGACTCATCCAAGTTCGGCGCACACTGTCCGTTGAGCAGCGCCGCGACCTTGCTATCCCCGCTACCGATACTGCGATTCTTGCGGCGGGTGAGCTGGTTGATCACGAGATTGCGACTGATCTGGAACAGCCAATCGCGAAACCTTCCGAATTCCTCCCCAGGCTTCCAGCGTTCGACGGCCCGCGAGACTGCTAGCAAAACCTCTTGGACGACTTCTTGCGCGTCGGCATGTTGCAGTCCTTTTGCGCGGGCCAGTCGGTAGATGAGTGGTTCGTAGATGGCTGCGAATTCGTCCCAAGCG
>JBGSHW010000150.1:0-14880 GCA_041751975.1 Pirellulaceae bacterium | reverse complement strand
CGAAGATTTGTTGTTGGAATTGGTTTTTGTCAACAAATTCAACGCTTGAACCCGCTTGCGGGTTCGGTCTTCGAGGAGCTATTTTTCAATTTTAACCCAAAATTACAAGCGTTTTAGATTTCCGGACAGACACTAGCTACAACCAAGCACAAAGCGATCTACGCCAAGATGCCTTGTACCAGCTTGCCTTCGACGTCGGTGAGTCGGAAATCGCGGCCACCGTAGCGGTAAGTCAGCCGCTCGTGGTCAAGTCCCAGGAGGTGCAAAATAGTGGCGTGCAGATCGTGCACATGCACTTTGTTTTCGGCCGCATAGAACCCGAAGTCGTCGGAGGCTCCGTAACTGAAGCCCGCTTTAACACCCCCACCCGCCATCCAATAGGTAAAGGCATGTGGATTGTGATCCCTGCCGTTGGTACCTTGAGCTGTGGGTGTCCTGCCGAACTCAGCACCCCAGATGAGCAGCGTTTCGTCCAACAGTCCACGTTGCTTGAGATCTTGCAGCAAACCGGCGATCGGCTTGTCGACTTCGGCCGCCAGTCGCGTGTGCTCTTCTTTTAAGTCGGAGTGTTGATCCCAGTAAGCGTGCGAGACCTGTACGAAACGCACACCCGATTCCGAAAGTCGCCGAGCGAGCAAGCACTGCGTACCAAAGTTGCTGGTTGGTTCTTGATCGATTCCATAGAGACGCCGCGTTCCCTCGGTCTCGCCCGATAGATCGAAAATCTCAGGGGCTTCTGTTTGCATACGAAACGCCAACTCAAAGGAATCGATGCGGGCGTTGAGTGCCTCGTCGACCGCTGCGGAAGTCTGTCCAACGGAATGCCTAGGGCGCAAGCCATCGAGCTCTCGCAACATCCCTAACTGCAGCAACTGCACGTCGCGGGCGTTTTGCGAGTGGGTCAAATTGGCGATTTGTGCTTGGGTACGGCCATCCGTCCGCGACGTGGCAATGCGTGTCGCCTGATGGATCGGCGGGAGAAACGCCGAACCGAAATTGCGAACACCGCCGTGCCCCAAGGTCGGATTGATCGTCACGAAGCTCGGCAAACTCTCGTTTTCCGTCCCCAACCCATAGCTGATCCAAGCCCCCATGCTCGGTCGGACAAACGTATCCGAGCCCGTATTGATCTTCAGCAGCGCACCGCCGTGCGCCTCGTTTGACCCATGAATCGACTTGACGAACGTGATGTCATCGACGCAGCGTCCCACGTGAGGGAACAAGTCGCTGACCCAAGCGCCGCATTGACCGTATTGACGAAACTTCCACGGGCTGCGCAACAAGTTACCGGTCTGCGCGAACTGAATGCGTGGCTTTTCGAATGGTAACGGTTGGCCGTCGTGCGTCTCCAACGACGGCTTGTAATCAAAAGTATCCACATGCGATGGACCACCATGCATGAACAAGAAAATCACACGTTTGGCGCGCGCTGGAAAATGCCCCGCGCGGCTCGTTAGTGGGTTGTGCGGGGTGGAGGTAGATTCCTGAGCCTGAGTTCGGGCAAGCAAGTCGGACAATGCCAACGCACCAAAGCCCGCGCCGCAACTCTGCAATAACTGGCGACGATTAAAACTATTCCACATAGATAAACTCGTTACTTGCCATAAGAGTGCGACACAAAGCGGACCAAGCTTGAAGCTGGCGTTCGCGAGGATCCTCCAATGCTGACAACTTCGCCTCCACCGCTTCAACAAACTGCAAGGCCCGCGCAACTTCCGCGGTCGAGGCCGATCGGGCGAACAAATGCTCAAACAACTCCGAGACTCGGTGCTGCGGAGCCTGAAGTTCCAGTTGAGTGTCAAGGTTGGCCAGGGTGCTCAGTTCCGTGGGCGGCGTGTCCGAGTCGGCTGCACGCCTGGCATTTTCCTGAACAAGCCGTTCAACCAATCGGCGGGCTTGCTCGTGCACGATGTCGCTGTTCATCAGGAATAGGGCTTGGTTGGGGACGGTCGTTACCGGCCGACGCTCCAAGTGATTCCCGGTCTCCACATAATCGAACGTCGAAAACATCTCGTACAGTGCGGCGCGATTGACAGGCAAATAAATCGCGCGGCGTTTGGCAGCGACATCTGCGGCAATGTTCCCCATGGTCTGGTCCAAACCGCCACCCACAAATAGCAACGCATCGCGCACCGGCTCCGCCTCTAACCGACGACGATTTTGTCGCGACCAACGCCGGTTCTCTGGGTCTTGCTCTTGGTAATCCGCTCGTATGCGGCTACTCATCTGGTAAGTCGCTGAGAGCATGATGGTCCGGTGCATCGCCTTGAGTGACCAACCGCTGCGGATCAGTTCTTGAGCTAACCAATCGAGCAACTCGGGATGAGTAGGCGGCTCGGCCTGCAACCCCCAATTGGAAGGAGTCCGCATCAACGGCTCGCCAAAATGCCACATCCACACGCGATTCATCATCACCCGTGCCGTCAGCGGATGTTCAGGCGCCACCAACCACTGTGCGAACTGCAGGCGTCCGCTCGAGGCGCTCGGTATCTCCGGTGCAGTCACCGAGCGGGTCAAGATGACCGGCACCCCCCTCGGAATAACTTCTGAGCCCGGTTGCAGATGATTCCCCCGAATGTGTACAGGCAGATTCTGCGGTTCGGCTTCTTCGGTCGCCATCACCATCTCGAAGGGAGGCATCTCTTTCTCGAGCTGCTCGATGGAGACATTTTGGGTTTTAATCGCTTCATCGTCGGCGGGGGACTGGAACGCCGCCAACTGCGACTTGGCAGCATCGATTTTCAGTTGATGCTCGGCCCGCTGCTGCTCGATCGCCTTCGACGGCAAGGGTCGCTCCATCCACTGCGATACGAAGTCGCGATTGGCCATCGTCTTGGTACTGTAAAAGATCCCCGCCATGGCGTAGTAGTCGCTCGCGGAAATCGGATCGAACTTATGATCGTGGCAGCGGGCGCAGGCTACTGTCAGCCCCAACATGGTCCGCGCGACCGTATCGATCTGCTCATCGACAATGTCGATCGTCATCTTGTCCTTGTCCTGCTCGGCCAACATTTTCGGCCCAATCACCAACATGCCGGTGGCGGTCAGCAGCTCACCCGCCAGCTGTTCATCGTCCGGAACAGGCAACAAATCGCCCGCCAATTGCTGAACAATGAACTGATCCAGTCGAAGATCTTGGTTGAACATACGGACCACCCAGTCGCGATAGCGCCAGGCATTCGGCAATTCGTGATTTTCATCCGCACCGTTGCTGGTGGCATAACGCACCAGATCGAGCCAGTGCCGCCCCCACCGCTCACCATAGCGTGGCGATTCCAACAAGCGATCGACCAATCTCGCGAAACTATCTGATGCCGTGTCGGCTAAAAAAGCGTTGACCTCGTCGACCGTCGGAGGCAGGCCAGTCAGATCATAAGTGGCTCGTCGAATCAGCGTCCGCTTGTCAGCCGCTGCGGCCGGCTCCCAGCCAACAGCTTGCAGCTCTTTCAAAATAAAGCGATCGATCGGTGAGCTCTCCACTGGCAAGCCCTCGATAACCGGCGGCAGCGGATCGCTGAGCGGTTGAAAGGCCCAGTGCTTGGCAGCCGCTTCCCAGTCGACGGGTTGCAAACGCCCCGCCAAGACTTCGTCACGCGGATCGATCGCGCCATGGCGAATCCACTCTTCAAAATCAGCGATCACTTGTGCGGGGAGTTTCTCGTCGGGGGGCATCTCCAACGAGTCATGCCGCAAGGCCTCGATGAGCAAACTGTCTTCGGGTTGCCCGGGAACGATCGCCGGACCGCTATCACCCCCTTGCAAGCCCGCTTGGCGACTGTCCAGTTGCAGGCCACCGCGCACGATTTTTGAATCCGCTGCATGGCACTCGTAGCAACGCTCGACGAGCACCGGTCGAATCTTGGCTTCGAAGAATTCGAGTTGTTGCGTGCGACTAGAGTCGCTTCTTGCCGCTTCGCTCGGCTCATCCACTTGCGCTAAGCTGGAGGCATTAGGGAACAAGCATGCCAGCCACAGCCAGCACGTTGCAGTTGGGATTGTCGACCTTTTTTTAGCGCGCATTGGGTACACCCGTGCGTATACATATGAAATTCAAGCAGGTAGGAAGGCAGGCAGGCAGGCGGTTTGAAGCCAGTTTGGGAAACAAGTGGGGGAAGTCGTCGGGCTGAGGCAGATGCGATGGCCGCCACATCAGCGACCACGCAGCTCAAGGTGGGGAAGCAGGTGGGTAAAGATTTAAGTTAACCCACTTCCGCCCACAATGCAAATGCTCCATGCGTGTGTCCCCCGAGACGCCTACTTGAGTTCGCGGAACTGCTTCCATGTAATCACTTCGATCCCCAGTTCGCGAATGAGGGCCGCGATGTCGGGATCGGTGAAGATGCGGCGATCGCCATCGCGACGCGAGGAACTACCGGTGACGGCTTGCAGTTCCGCATCGTCTACTCCACAGTGAATGATCAACTGGGTCACACCCGGCTTGAGGCTCCGCAAGGCATTGACATACACGTCGTAGCGTTCTTGATGACTGTCTCCGCCGTAGAACTGCAGCAACTGGTCTAAGACCGGCAAGCCATGCTCTTCCAGGCGCTTTTCCATTTCGGCACCGCGTGCCACCAGGGCCGGATACTCGCTAATCGTCTCGATGTCCGTCGTCCGCATGAACATGACCGGCAAGTCGTATTCGATGCCGAGATCGATATAGACTTCCAGTAAATCGGGCCGGCTCACCAAGGCTCCCATGTGTGTATCCAAATGGCTCAACGGAATGCCAAACTGTTTAGCGCGATCGACTTGGGCTCGCAACTCGATAGCGACTTCTTCGGCTTTGGCATGCTGAGCAACTTGCTTGACCCCGTCCCACAAGTAACCGTCTGGGTCAACCAAACTCGGGACCCGCTCGCGCGGCGCGACCGGCCCCCAGCGGTAATGCTCCCATTCGGAATTCAATGTGAGGTGGATCCCATAGTCACCCTCGGGATGGGCCCGACAATAGGCGGCGAACTCCGGTAGCCATGGACAGGGCACCATGATGCTCGCCGAGGAGACAATTCCCTGCTGCATTCCTTCAATCGTCCCCACGTTGGCCGAATGGGACATCCCGGCATCGTCGGCATGGATGATCAAGTACCGCTTGCCCCTCGTAGCGGACGCAGCCGGTGTATCGGCAGCAGCAGTGGGTGTTTCGGCAGCAGGCACATTGGCAGCAGGCGCTGGTGACTCGGCAACTGGAGTCGCTGCGTCGGCTGAAGTTGGCGAGGCAGCCGCCGCGTTATCGGCGACCACATGACCCAATTGCGCATCGAACCAATTTGCAAGCATGGCCACTTCTTCGTGAATGGTAAGCCAGGGATGTCCGCCACCTTCTTTAAGTATCAGTTCCGCAGAGACCCCTTGCGACTGCAGGGCCTTGATCAGTTTTTCTGATTGCTCAAGCGGCACCACAAGATCAGCCGTTCCATGGATGAGCAGGAAAGGTGGCGCGTCTTTAGTGACTTGCCGAGCGGGCGAGATCTCGATCAATCGCTCACGGATCTGTTCGACACTCAAATCACCTGCGCCGCTTGGGAAGGCAACGCGGCGGGCGATTGGGGTCACTTCCCCAAGCTCGGCCGACTGCGAGCCAAACTCGAGCAGGTCGGTGGGTGGAAAGAAAACGCCCACCGCCTTGACCGACGGATGCTTGAGATCGGCTCGCACGTCCGAGTTTTCATTTTTCACCGCCAGCAGACTTGCGAGATGCCCTCCCGCCGATGCACCGGTCAAGCCGATGCGGACTGGATCGATCGAGTAATCGCCAGCCCGTTGCTTCACCCACACCACCGCCAACTCCAGATGCTCGACCATTTCCGGAATCGAGAACTTGGAGAGCGATCCCGGCCGGGCGGCAAAAACCGTGTAGCCGCGGCTGCACAGAATTTCAAAGAACTGCGCTCGCTGATGATCGCGAATCTTTCCACGACTCGAATCCCAGCTACCGCTGATGACATCGATGATCGCCAAGCCATTTCTTTTCCCCGTGGGGGTGAAAATATCCATCACCAAACCCACGCCATGCGTCTCGGCGTAGACCACATTTTGTTGCTGAGCATAGACCGGCTCCGCTCCCACCGCTTGGGGAGTCGCACAGGGCCCCGCCATCGGCCCGGCGAGCAAAGTGAGCAGCCCCCCGAGAGCTGCCTTAATGAGAGCTGCCTGAACAATCGATGAACGATTCATAAAAAGTGCTTATTTCTGTTGGTGATGTTTAAAGTGTCGTGTTTTGCCTAGGGCAGCTGAGTGCGGTATGCTGGTGCTGGCTCAGTTTAATCCACTTGTCAGTAATTCGCACCCTACCTGGGCAGGGCTTATCAGCTTTCCCGAGTCGTATCCTGGCCGAGAACGGAAGGGGGCGATCGATTTTCTCACGACGCAAGCATCACCACTCAACATCGCGCGCCATGCAATCCTAGCTACTGGTCATCGTGCGCCGGGGCCAGGCCTTGTGTTCGGTGTTGCTTATGAATGGGAGCTGGCATCGGGAAGAATCCTCCCCTCGCCTGCACCCCGACCCCAAGATCTGACCTGCGGCGGTAAACTACTGCCTAAACCTCACAAACAAACATGAAGCGAATTGCCCAAGTCGGCAGACACGCATCGAGTGGACGAAAGATGGAAGACGAAAATAGTGGGGGCAACTCGCCCAACTTTCGACCTGCATCTTTCGCTTGACCTTCGTGAGGGTCAGGCCCGTCAGATTATCCGCGAACACCGAACACAAGGCCTGACCCTTGGCTATAGCACAAGATCGCGAAGCAATTGGGGCAGGACATTCCAAGTGTCCATATAAGTCGCTTCCAACGGAACATTGATATAGAAATCATTGTGCAGAAATAAAGGCATGTCGGGAATCGGCAGTCCCACAGAAAACGGTTCGACATAGGCGGTCTTGATCGGCGCTACTTGGTAGGCTGCGAGCGTTAGCTTGCGATCGTCAGGTAGCTGAAACGGTTCGTCTGTAATCTCATCCCAGATTGCTTTGTGGATCCCTTGCGGATCGCGCGTTCCCGGCGGGAATGGATCGATGATCAGTAAGTTAATATCGTCATACAGCAAGTCGACTGTTTTCTCAACGAACGACCGCAGTGCATGCCGCGAGTCTTTGTTGCCGGGAGAGACCAATTCAACCACGGCCACCACTTTTCCGAGCGAATGTCGAATTACGACGCGATTGGCCTTCGCAGCGTAACGTTCGGTTTCGACCGGAATTACAAACTGAGTTTTCGGTCTGGGCAGCGTCTCAGACAAGGTCGCTACAGTACCTCCGCCAGCAGCGAACAGGATGTCGTTCTGTTGCAGCGTGACCACGTCTGGCTCCGGGCCTCCGACAACCTGTTCGGCCATCGCGATCATCCCTTGGGGCAATAGCCCTGCGTTCAGACGGTCCATGATGGCTGCAATCCACCGATAATGAAAGTTATGGTAGACCCCCGCTTGAACGCGGGACCAGTCGTGCATGGGCATCTTGAGTTGCCTTCGTTCGGTGTTTTGCGGGGATGCGCACAATCGCTTTGCGGTAACTTCGATTCTATCAGGGGCAAAGAGGCTGGCCAACGCAGATTCATCGGTAAGCAGTCGCCGTCTCTCCGTTTTACCCTCTGCTGTCTGCCATGATGCGGATGCTATGCCAATCGCATGGCATGCTCGCATCGCGCGGACGAAAAATGTAAGGCGAAAAATAGTGAAGGTAACGCGGCCATCTTTCGTACCACCCGGCGAGCTAGCCACTCAAATGAGGTGACTTGCAGTGGGGGGCAGGTCGAGTTCGACGGAGCAAACGCTCACGTCGTCACTCGGAGTGTTGATTGCTAGCAATTCGTTCACAACCGAAACGCCTGTAGTGGAATACCCGTCGTAAAGTGACTGGTTGGTCTGCGAGCTTGTCGGTGGGGAAATAGACTCAGTTTGCCCTTGCGGTCAGTGAAAGCAATTTGCGATAGACGAAACATAAACCACTTATGTCGTTAGCTGCTCGACAGATGCTCAACCCTTGCTTTCACATCCACCATGCCTGAGTCCGCCCCTAAGATACTCCGCTTCCCACGTCGGTCTCTTGCCGATGAGGATCCGATTGTAATCACGGGAATTGGTCTGGCGGCCAGTGTGGGAGCGGGCCGGGAAGCAGTTTGGCAAGCGGTCCAATCAGGCATCAGTGGGATCCGTCGCACCCATGCACTCGATCAAGTCGGCCCGCTGGAACTTCCCTGCGGCATGATCGACTGGTTGCCTCACGACCCGAATTCGCTCAAGTCGGTACAACTCAGTCAACACATTGCGGCTGAAGCGCTCGACGATGCGACGATCGAATGGCCCAACGTGGATCGCGATCGTTTTGCCTGCAGTATTTCAGCGCAATTTGGTGACATCGGCTACTTGTTCCCCGAACAGTTGGCTAAGAATTCACTCACCGGTCGCGACTGGTGGCAGCAGTTCATGCCTTGCTCAGCGGCTTCGCTGGTCGCGCATCGTTTTAACTTGCGTGGTCCGCGGCTCTGTCACGCGACGGCTTGCGCGAGTGGGCTGGTCAGCACGATCACGGCCGCGCGGATGCTGCAGATGGATCAAGCCGATTATGCATTGTGCGGCGCGGCCGATACGGTCACGGAACTTGTGTATGCTGCCTTTCATCGCATGGGTGTGTTATCGACCGGACCTGAAGCAGCAAGTGCTTGCCGCCCTTTTGATGTGACTCGCAACGGTTTCGTCATGGGTGAAGGTGGGGCGATGTTGGTGCTGGAGAAGCGTTCGCATGCGATCGCCCGTGGAGCCCGCATTTACGCCGAGCTGGCTGCGTCGCAGATGCTCTGCCAGGCTCATCACGTCACGGGACTTGATGGCGAAGCTGAAACGTTGACTCGTTTGATCCAAGACCTGGTCCGCAAGGCGGGTTGGGAGGATGAAGCGCCGCAGTATGTCAATGCGCATGGTACTGGCACCGAACAAAATGACATCAGTGAACTCAAGGCGATTCGCGCCGCCCTCCGCTCGCAGGCCGACTCACTGGTGGTCAGCAGCAACAAAGCCATCTTGGGGCATACGATCAATGCGGCTGGCAGCCTGGAACTTGCTCTCACGGCACTGGGTATCCGCGATGGCTTTGCGCCGCCGACGATGCACTTGGAGCAGCCCGAAGCGGTAGGAAATATCGACTGTTTGCCCGGTTATGGCGAAAAACTTGAGCTGGCACGAGCACTTAAACTATCATTAGCTTTCGGAGGGCATTTGGTCGGGATGGCCTTGCGGAGTTGTCCCCTTGAGACCGCTCGACGCACTCCCGTCCCCTTGTCAGCGACCGCTCGCATCCGACAGGTCACCGCTCCCGTGGTCGTACGCCGCGCCGCCTGAGCGACTGCGAGTGGGCAGTCGAGCCGAGCGTTGCGGACTCATCATTGATCGTATTCGCCGTGGAACGTATTCGTCAGGGATCGTGTGGAACAGTCGGTATGCATGCCAGCGGCGGAACAATACGAAACGCCTCGGTCTGGTTCATTTTGTTGCTCGCAGTCGGATTGCGTCTGGCAGGTGCCGTCTACTGGCATCAACTGGCCGAGAGCGAAGGACGACTCTTTCGTTTGGGGGATAGCGAAGGCTACTGGGTCTTGGCCAATCACATCGCCCGGGGTGAAGCGTACGAGTACGGCAGCGAGAACGCGCGGATCTTCCGGGCACCTCTATTCCCTATCGTGTTATCGCCGTTCGCCGCGTTAGGGGGCAATACTCCCTCGGCCGTGTTTTACGCCCGCGTTTTCGGTGCGATCTTGGGCACATTGGCCGTTGGTGAGTTGATGTGGCTGGCTGCGCGGCTGGGCGGTCCCAGTGCAGCGCGGTGGGCTGGGCTGATCGCCGCGATCAGTCCTGCGGCGATTGGCATGAGTGTGCTGGTGCTCAGCGAGATGCTGCTGGTACCACTCATGCTGGGGCACCTCTTGCTGTGGCAGCAGGCATGGAGCGCGAGCAATTGGCGAAACGTGTTACTCTGCAGTTGCTTGGCTGGCGCTGTGGCTGGCCTGGCGATCCTGGCGCGTCCCAGCTGGCTCCTGTTCGCTCCTTTCCTGCTGGGACTCGGCCTGCTGTTCGGGCCACAGCGTGTCAAGCATTTGAAAATTGGCTTACTTACGTTGATGGCGATGAGCGTCGTGATGTCGCCGTGGTGGCTGCGAAACGCGCAAGTCACCGGCAAGTTCATTCCGACGACGTTGCAGGTGGGTCCGAGCTTATACGACGGTCTTCATCCCGGCGCCACCGGTGCCAGCGACGAAGGGATGGAGTTCATGCAAGCGATCGTGGCGGAACAAATGGCACAAGATGCTGGGGCGGAGAAGCCGTTGGTCGGCACGCTCGAGTACCGCATCAACCGGCGTGCACAACAACAAGCGCTCGACTTCGCCCGCAGCCAGCCGCTCGAAGTCGTCCGCTTGGCGGGTGCCAAATTCATGCGGACCTGGAGTCTTTGGCCCGACGGCGGTGAGCTCGGTTCGACGGCGATGCGGCTGGCCATGACGCTGGCCACCTTCTCCGTGGTATTGCTAGCTTTCTATGGTACATGGCGGTTATGGGTCGAGCGGGGGAGGGATTCGCTCAGCTCGGACCGCGATTCGTTCGGTAATCCGCTCGCAAATCCCCTCAGCCGAGTCCACGGTTGGTGGTGGCTAACCGTTTGTTGGGTGCCTTGTCTTTACTTCACCCTGCTCCACATGGTATTTGTCGGATCGATTCGATATCGCGAACCGGCTGTATTTGTACTCGCCGCCGTAGCTGGCTGCGCTTTAGCCGATTTGACGCGTCGATTTCATGATCGACTTCACAATCGAAGTCGTAGTCGAGTTCGCACTAACCGCAGCCTGCCAGGGCAACATGTTTCTGCCTCTGAACCGAGCTAAACAACTCCACCAGCACTCGGATCATCTTTCAGATGACGCGCGATGGGCCAACGCTGCGCCGGTCACTTCGCGGCAGGGCTCTAGCCAGCAGGGCTCTAGCCACACACCTGTTTTGATCCTGATCATCGTCTTGGCGATGATTGCCACCATCCTCTGCTATCGTGTCTTTCTCTCGCGCGTCGACGATGGATTGCGAGCCGCGGTCACTAAAGAACTTCAAACTCTCTTTCCAGCCGCCAGCGTCTACGTGGGACGCGTGACGGCCGACGGTGCGGACAAGTTGATTGTCAGCGATGTTCGCATGGCCATCAAGGGGCAACTCCCGAAACGCGAAGTGATGTCGGCCGAACGCGTGGTACTGGAAGGCGACCTCGACATCTCCCATTATCTCCAGCAGAGCATACGCGTTGAACAGGTTGATATCTATGCGATGCAGATCGACGCTTGGCCACTCGGTGAAGAGAAATGGTCGCTTGAATGCCTGAAGCCACAACCCAAGCCCAACACCACACCACCGACGATTACCTTCCATAGCACGCTCCTTCATTTGCATCGGGATGCGACGGAGCCAGCCGCGAATCTGACGATTCACGATATCCAAGGACGGATCGAGCATCGGCTTGACTCGGATTCAGCACCACGCGAGCGCAGCCCCGATATACTGCCGATGATCAGTGCGAAAACGTTTGCGATGGAGTCCACTCCTCCCGCAGCTTCCGTCGCCACCTGCCGTGTTAATCGCAGCTTGATCCATCTGACCGGTCGCAGCAGCGGTCTGGTGCGTAAGCTTGAAGTCCGCGGAGAGTACGATCCGGTCGAGCAATCGATCAAGGCCATGGGGAGCATCGACGATTTCAACTTCTCTCCCAAGCTCATCGAGCAGTTACCGCAAGAGCTGGCGCGATACTTGAAGCAGTTATCGGGTCTTGAGTGCCGTGCCTCAAGTACCTTTGAGATCGTGGCGGCACCCAACCAACCTGCATCGTTTCGCTTGCAAGGCAATCTTGTCGACGGACGGCTCCAGGATCAACGCTTGCCTTATCCGCTGGAGCAACTGCGGAGCGAGTTCTTCTGCAAAAACTCGTTGCTACAGATCCGATCGATGCAAGCTCGCAGCGGTGGTACGCAGCTGACACTCAACACCGATATCATGGGTTTCGGTTTGGACAGTCCGATGGTGATTCATGCGGAGGCGCGCGACCTGGACTTGGACAAACGGCTGTATAGTTCCCTGCCTGCGAGCTGGCAACAGCAGTGGAATCGACTGGAATTGGCGGGACGGGTCAGCGGCGATATCAAACTGTCCTTTGACGGTCTGAAGTGGAGTCCCAGCGCAGTCATTGAGTGCCAGGATGTGAGCCTGAAGCCGTGGCTCTTCCCCTTTCCGATCTCGGCCATTCGCGGCACCGTTGTATATCAAAACGGTTCGATCCGCAGCGAGCGACTGGAAGGACTCGGTGGAGGCCAGGCGTTGCATGCGAGCTTGAATCTAACACGCAGCGATCAGCTCGATCAGGCTGACGAGTGGTACGGTGCGCTGCAGTGCAAGTCGGATGGACCGATCGCCATCAACGAAGATTTGATCTCCGCGCTGACTCCCATTGATAAAGAGACAACGGGCGCCGAGCGGTTTGTGCGCTCGTTGCATCCCGCTGGAGCCATCGAACTGGTCGGAGCTCGATTCGAGCGTGCAACGCCCCAAGACCGTACATGGCAACGTACCATTGATGCCAATATCTACAACGGCAGAATCACCTATGACGGTTTCAAGTATCCGATTTGGGATATTCGCGGGCGGCTGGTGGGACAAAACGACGAGTGGCAGCTGGACCGTTTCGAAGGTCGCAACGACTCGGGTCGAATTCTTTGTTCAGGCAACTGGCTCAACGTCAAACAGGGACAAATCCCCTTTCACCTTGTGTTCAATGCCTTTGACGTCCCCGCTCAAGAAGAACTGAAATACGCGCTCCCCAGCGATGCGCAATTCATTTGGGACGAACTGCAGCCCTCGGGCACCGTCGACTCGGTGACCGCCACGATCGAACGGCTGACCAATGAATCCCAAGTCGATGTGCGCGTCGAGTTGCTCGAGGACCATGCTTCCAATCAAGTCACTGGTCGCTCGCTTAGTTTGATGCCCAAGTCCTTCCCATATCGCTTGGTCGATGTGGGCTGCAACATTACCTACGAGCCTGGTTTCGTCTCGATTGTCTCTGCTTCGGCAGTCAATGGCTCATCCCGGCTGTCGCTTACCGGCGAATGCCGTCCCAACGAAACAGGCCGCTGGCAAGCGAACGTGCGTTGGCTACCGACCACTCGAGTGATCGTCGACTCGCAGTTGTTAGCCGCTTTACCACGTTCCGTACGTGATTCCCTCCTCAAATTAGACTTCAGCGGACCGGTGAGTATTTTTGGTGAAAGCCAAATGCTCTTTGCGAACAAGCAATATCCCGACCTCGTCACCGGCTGGAATTGCCAACTCGATATCGAAGATGGGCGATTAGCGGATGGCAAGAACATCAACGCCCTGCGCGGTACGGTTTGGATCGAAGGGCGCAGCGATGGGACTCATGTGAATGCGTCCGGCTCACTCGCCATGGATGCACTGACCGTGAGAGACATTCCCGTGACCAATTTGAAAGGCCCCTTTGCGATACTCGGCAGTCGCCTGTACTTCGGCTCGCGGGTCTCGGATGTTTTACCACGCGTGGGGCAACCAGCAGCCGATCCAATTACCGCCGATGCGCTTTCCGGCAAGCTCATTCTCTCGGGAGAGAGTCGGTTGGAGGTGGGCAAGTTCTCGATCGATGCGGAACTTCAGAATGCTCAGCTGACGACCATGTTGCAAGATGTGGGCGTCGATCGAGCTAGCACCGAAGCCATGTGCAATGCGACGCTGCATTTCGAAGGGGTTCCGTGGAATCCGCAAACCCACGTGGGGGCCGGTAGCATTCGCTTGACCGACGCCAAACTTTATCAGTTGCCCTTTATGATGCGAATCTTGCGCGGCGCCTCGATTAATGCTAGCGACGACTCCGCATTTCAAACCGCTGACATCAATTTCCAGATCGATGGAGATCGAATTCCACTACAAATTGCCTGCGATGGGGATGTACTCCGTTTGCGTGGCGAAGGCTGGACCAATCTGCGCCGCGAGCTAAATCTGGAGCTATATAGTTACGTAGGCCGCCGGGTACCGATTTCTCACGTGATCTCTCCGCTGCTGGCCGAGTCTAGATATGCTACGCTAATGAAGATTGATGTGCAGGGAACGCTGGATAACCCCATCTTGAAGCCCAGTCACTTTCCGCAATTGGAAGCGACCTTGCAACAAATTTTCCCCGAAGTCGCTGAACGCCGGTCCATCGGCGACGCCCTCCCCTGGAGACGTTAAGCATTAGGAGCTAGCGTGGTCTCGGGCGGTGGCGATCGACCGCCAGAACTTGGAGCATCCGATGCAAATTCCTCCCGCTTCGTCAGCCTCCCAAGCCGCTAGTATCTTGTCGCAGTCCACCGCCAAAGACAAATCTACCGGCGCCGGCACAGCAGACTCAGGCGGCGTCCAGAACAGTCTGCCGCACGTGGAAAAATCGGAATCGGCCGATCCAGATCGAGACGCTCAAGGTCAAGGAGACGGCTTCGATCACCACCCCAAGCAGCCCCATAGCAACGATGACATCTTGGATGTGGCCAAAGTAGAGCCCCCGCATCGCCCTGCTCCGCAACTTCCCGGTGAACCCCCAAGCTCTCTCGATATCGTGGGCTAGTGCGTTGTCACAGTTTGATTCTTGGGTAGTGGATCTTGCTAAAGATCCTATGTTGTTCGGATCTTTAGCAAGATCCACACTATGCGAACCAAATTTTTAGCTAGTGTCTGTCCGGAAATCTAAAACGCTTGTAATTTTGGGTTAAAATTGAAAAATAGCTCCTCGAAGACCGAACCCGCAAGCGGGTTCAAGCGTTGAATTTGTTGACAAAAACCAATTCCAACAACAAATCTTCG
>JBGSHW010000149.1:0-20437 GCA_041751975.1 Pirellulaceae bacterium | reverse complement strand
CGTACTGCTTTTCGAACGACGGCTCGCTGCTGGCGGTGCGTCAACAGGTCAGCCAGGACGCTGGCCAAAATGCCTCAACACTGGCCATCTACAATACGACTACGGGAGAGCAACTCTATCACATCCGAGATGAGGAACTGGTTGGTAGTAATTCTTCACGCTTTTCACCCGACATTACGAAGCTGGCGGTCAGTCAACGGAATTCCGCCATATTGCTTTTGGAACTCCAGCACTTCCGCGTGGCGCCCCCTTGAAGCCACCCCATTTCCCACTCACAACCTGCTGGCTTTCACAATGCGGAGGCATACGGGGACAGTCCCCTTTTTCAGTTAAAGAGCAAAAGAGAACCACAGGGTGCCCAAAAAATGGGAAACGCAACTCAGATGTCGTTGGCTCTCGCGCGTACATGGGGTCTCTTGGAGGAACCGATGTATAGAGAAAGCGTTAAAACGGTAAAACCCAGTGTTCTGATCGCGGACCTCGCGGAGGGCCGGGAGTGATGGAGACGTTTTCATTCGGAAATGCAGAAAGCAAGGGGAGCTTTCGCAAGATCCAATACGGGTGTGTCAGTGTCCACCATCGTCGAGCTTGAGTGAGCGGCGGGTGATTTCTGGCAAGGCGCGTCGGTAGCTGGCGAAGGAGGAGAAGGCATCGAACATGGCCAAGAGAATGCAGACCAACAGCAGCAATAGGATCAGGCACCACAGTCCCACCCAAACTTGTCCGCGAGGTACGAAGACGCTGCCAATAATGGCCCCACCAATCATCGACAGCAGTGAGTTATTGGTCAGGCGTATGGCCCGCTGAATGCTGGCCCACTTGGCGATCTCACGTAGCGATTCCTCACCCATTTTTGTCACGTTGTGCCAATCTGGGGGGCGCAGTCGCGACAGAGCCGCGCCACACATCATCAAGGTCGCACCAGCCAGGATGCAGGCTATGTCCATGAAACTGCCCTACCAACGAAATAATTTCACCAAGAACTCGAGCCTCTCATTCAGCCCCCCAACACGACGCCGCGCGCACGGGAAAGAATCGCAAGATTGGAGCAGATTGCGGGCCGCTTTGCAAACTGCCTTGTCAAGCAACTCGGTCAAGGGTCATAATCTCTGTCTCGCCTGTTGGCCATCGGCGACTCGCATCCGTCTTCAGCTCCCGTGACCCCCTGAGACAGTAGACAACATGTCGAAACTGAGAGATTTGATCCTTCTGCTACCAGAGTATGAGCTCGAGGGCTATCCACGCCACCTCCCGTCCGAACAAGCGGACAACTTGCTCACCAGTTGGATTAGCTTATGGCATCCGCAACTGATCGCCGCCTCGCATGCGATTCCGCGTTGGCAGCATGCAGAACAATTGCCTCCTGAAGTGGATGGTAAGATTTTCGTGCTGCCGAAGCTGTGGTCCGACCGTGTGTCGAGCGAAAAGCGGGCCTCGCTGGCCAGTGCAGGCGGGTTGTTAGTAGAATCCACTTTAGCATGGCGCGAACTGCAGAACGAGCTCTTGCGGCAACTGGAAACAACGCCAGCCGGTGGACTGGTCGAGGAACTGCGCGACGAATTTGCCGCGCTCGGTTACGCCTATTTGCAGATCCAATTGATGACTCGGCAGTTGCGTTACACCAGCAATCTGGATCAATTGTTGTTTAGCGAGCAAGCGTGCAAAGCTGTCGATGCGGTCTTAGCCGAAGATCGCGAGGCGGCGGAACGCATGCTGCAAGCTTGCTTTGATTCGCTCGGCCAAGAACGCGATCACTACTATTCACTCGATGTCAATCTGCTCGATGTCACGTTGCTTGCCAAATCGACTTTGGGGAAATCCTTGTCCCAGCAACTGGCCACGGACCCATCCACCACGCTGCTCGCGAGCGCTGTGCTGTTGGGACAGCTTAAGGAGAAACAACCCGAGAGTCTGCAGAGGATTGCGGTGCTTCAGGCCGAGCACAAGCTGTGCGTAATCGGTGGACTCGACTGCGAACGTCCGCATCCACTGATGCCACGGCAATCGGCCGCTCGCGATCTGATGCGCGGGCGAAAGGCATACATTGCCATGGGGTTGGACAAGCCACATGTTTTCGCGCGGATGAGTTTCGGCATGTCGGCTGAAACGTCGACGATGCTCAAACGCCACAACTTCACTGGCGCTTTGTTGTTGGCCTTGTCGGGCGGTACTTATCCACAAGCCAGCCAGGTCAAGCTCTCGTGGGAGTCCTCCGACGGTGTTTTCTTGCCAGCCCTGGCCGCACCGGTACTCGACGCCGCCGATCCGGCCAGCTTCGTATCGCTCGGCTGGACCGTGGGCGAATCGCTCGACCATCAACACGTCCCCACCTTGGTGTTCGCCCATTGGCCTGACAACGCGTGTGATTATTTCAGACTACTCAAGATCATCTCTCGCCGCACTCCGGCCCTGGGGAAGTGGCGGTTGGTCGACGAGTACTTTGCGGAGACCGACCAGCCTTATCACCAGGAGCGACTTGATCCCTTTGCCTTCCGCTACAACTGGCTCGCCGAGGCCGAATCGGCAGCCGATTTGATCCTCCGCACCAAACAAACCCATCAGTTGCATGCGCGCGGCCGCTCACTGCAGAATCTAGTCAACTTGCAGTACCAGCTAGAGCACTATCGGAACACTCCAGCCGTAGACCAGGCTCCGCGCGAGGATGAACCGCCAACCAAGTTTTCTGCTTTGCCGATCCAAGAACTTTCCTCCGATTTGTCGGAGCTTAATGAAGCCACCGATAGCCTGTTCGATCCCGAAGTGGATGTGAACGACCAAGTGCACGCGGCGTATGCAATCGCCGATCGGCTGAGTCACGAAGTGCTGGAGCGGCTGAGCGTAAAATTGGGCAAACCCAAGAGTTCCGCGACGGTCTCGGAAGCCGAGAGTCGACTGTTGCTCAATCCTCGTTCGAGCCCCGCGAGATTGCAACTGCATACCGCTGCCGCCATGGGACTGGATGCCACGGCCGATTGGCATTTCGCCTCCGGTCGCGTGGGTAAAGACCAAGTGACCAACGTGGATGTCCCGGCGATGGGCTTTGTTATCGCCCCTGTGGCTAAAGAGTCTCCCATCGACCGCACTCGCATTCTGCCGCTGGCGGACACGGTGGGGCTGTTGCGTAACGAGTTCCTCGAAGCTCAGATCGATAGTGACCGCGGGCACATGCGGAGTCTGCACATTCCCGCGCGGCGGGGTAATCGCTTGAGTATCATGGTGGCTCACCGCGAGCGCAGCAGTGATGGCAAGTTCTACTACTCGGAGATGATCGCCAGCGACGTGCAAATGCTCACCAGTTCGAACATGTGTGGACTGCAACGCGCTGTCGGGCGTCTGGAGAAGGATGGAGTCAAGCTCGGTAAGTTCGAAATCGACTACGAGCTGTGGCGCGGCAGCCGGATCCTGGAAGTGACGATCCGGCTGAGCGAACTCCAGCCGTTGCCGGAAAGCAATCCATGGAAGTCCGCCTACACACTCCGCATTGCCTGGCCGAGCGAAGCTGCCATTCTACGGACATTCAACGTGGGTTCGCGCGTGTCGTGGCCGAGTGGTCGAGCGGTTTCGCCTGAGTTGATCGAAATCGATGAGACCGACTATCACACCCATTACCTCACAGGCGGCCTGGCGTTTCACCGACGCACCGAGGAACGTTTCCTGGAAACCATTCTGGCCTGCGGCGAGCAAACTGCGGTCACTCATCGCATCGGTATCGGCGTCGATGTCCCGACTCCAGTACTGGCAGCGCGCAGCTTTATGGACCGACGCTACGAATTGGTCCTGCCGGGCTTAGCCACCGCCAATAGCGGTTGGATGACCAGTGTTGACGTGAGCGATGTCGTCGTGGACTTGGAAGCTCCCTTGGTGGATGATGCGGGCAAGCTGGTTGGAGTGCGTTTATTTGTAACCGAGACAAGTGGCAAATCGTCCAACGCCAAGATCCGACTGCTGCGAAACATCGCATCGGCCAATCGAGTCGACTACCAAGGTGGGATGATCAGCAAGCTCACCGCCGACAACGATCGTCTGACCATCGCCCTCCGCGCCAACGAGCAAGTCAACGTGGATGTGCTCTGGAAGACCAGCTAATCCACTCCGACCCAGCTCGTTGCTGGGCCGTTGTTCAACGGAAACTAAACTTTGCTAACCGCAAAACTACGGCTCCCGCTGGGCAAGCGGGCTGTTGATTTAATCCCAACCCGAAGCGTTAGCGAGGGACCGCTCGCCCCTCGCCCACGCTTCGGGTTGGGATAGAACCACTAACATCGCTCTACATGACTAAAGCAACAGTCCGCTTGCCCGGCAGGAAGCGAAGTCTCTAAATCACTACCAGGCAGAACCCCTTAACCGACAACGTGCCATAAGCGAATCAAAAACTTTTGCGTTCCGCTTTCGGGGCCTTCGCTTTACCTGCTGCCTCACCGCCAAAGAGCTTGAACGGGAGATTGAATAAATCGAAGTTCATCGGCGGTAGCAAGCCGGCTTCCGACGGTTCATTGGTGGCGCGCAGCGGTTGCATTTCCAATTGAAAACTGCCAACCACCGCCAGACTATCGGGACGCTGAGTGATATGGACTTTGCCCCCCTGAAACCACTCGATCCATGGTGCCGAGTAGTTGGCGGGGGGCATGGGCTTGCCGGCCGCATCGAAACTCCCCCCTTCCCAAGCCGTACTTTGCCAACGACCACTGGTCCCACTCGCGTAGGGCGAAAACTGATATTTGCCTCCGAGCGGGCACTGGAGTCGTACATCGAGCAAACGCTCCGCTGCCGCGAGGCTTTGTTCACCGGGCACCTTCAACTGTTGGTGCACGTCATCCAAGAAGCGCGCGTTGCCCTGCGACGCGCGCCAGCCGCGTTGGTACCACTGCTGGTTGACCCAAGTGGCCAATTTGGAGCCACTCAGGTTAGCCACACTCAACCGTGCCTGGGCCAAGTCGGTGGATTCGCGGGGGGCGATTTGAGGAATCGCCTGGTCAAGGATCGATCGATCAAATGAGAGAAGGCTCAGTTCGTTGTTCTGCCAACGCCACAGCCCGCCGATCATCCGGGAAAACCCAGCGTAATCGGGACGCGCGAGTCCAATTCCCAACGGCAGCTGCTCGATCAGTCCCGGTTTGGGCCAAGCCCCGATATAGGCCGGCGCGGCGCGGAGCGCTTGGAGTGTCTTGATCAGTCCCTGGGTGTCTTCTGCCGCCGGTGGAATCATGTCTTTGATGCCACCGAACAAGTGATAATCATCCGGTGCGGCGAAAAGCCCCGACTGACCGCGCATGTGCAATTGCACGGAGACCGCGTCATCGGCTGGCAGCAGCATTTCAACGGGTGTGGGAGAGGCCAGTTGTCGCGCGATCCAACCGTACTTCTCAGGCTCAAAGGGAGCCACATACCCCTCAAAGGCAACTTGCTCCGACTTGGAGCCATCGATGCGAAAGCGTCTTAGACCGACCAGCATCGGATCCATATGCTGCCACTGCTGTAAGTAAAAATCGGCGGTTTTCGCATAGGCTTCGGCCTCCCGCTGAGTCACTTGTTCGACCGGCATGTCGGCAATTGGCATGAAGCTGCCACGTCCGCCGCGAGATGAGTCAATCCAATGCTCAGCGATGCGCAACACCCGCGCTCCATCGGGACGGACGTCAAACCAAGGTGGCAACAAGCCCGCGACTTGCAGCGCATCGACGTCGTCGGCCGCTACCCCCTCCGCCTCAGCAGCTTGTGACGCGATCTCAGCCACCTCCAAATGGGCGATGGCCTCCAAACGCCGTCGCAACTCGATTTGATACTGCGGGCTGACCAGTCGATGGAAAAACTCATTGGAGAAATAACCAAACACGCTGTAATCGTTGGCTTCGGGCATCCAAGTCCGCGCCCAACGGAACTCGGGGGTATCCGCCAGTGACCTGTCTCCCGCACCCACTTCCAAAAAGCGACGGACGAGCGTCTCACTGGTGGTGATCAGCAGAAACTCTCCGTCTACAAGCAGAAATGAGCGGATGCGATTGTCGGGTGTGCTCAACAACGAAACTTGCCGATCCCCGATCGTGACCAGCTGTTCGCTGGCATCTGCATTCTTGGCAAGCACGCCACGCCGATCCGACTCCATAGAGCTCTTCAGCAAGCCGGGATTGGTGGCATAAAACAGGACTCCCAGCGTGGCGCCTTCTTTCATGTATAAATCGCTGCCAATGATGGCCATATCGCCGATCAACTTGTCACCAAACATCTTGCTCACCGCCGTCAGCTTGGTAGCCAACATGCGTTCCATGCGCAGCGACGACTCGGAGTTGAAGCCGCGCAGGACAACTGCTTGAGCGATGTCACCTCCGTAGCGTTCGGAGATTTCTTGGAACCAAACATAGTTCGTAAACGAGCCGAACCGAAGGTAAAAGCATTCGGGAGGCACACGCGTCGCCAGCGACTCGATGGCCACTTGCTCATCCACTGGCGGCAGTGCGCGAGGCAACCACTGCGGCTCGGGTGGCAACGGCAGGTTAGCTTCCGCCACGTCACCGGGGTGGCTGATCACATCTTCCAAGATCTGTTCTCGCTGCGGTTCAATCGCAGCCAACAAAGCGAGTGTCTCGAGCGGCTGTGAGAGCGGCTTTGCTTCTGGATCGGGTGAATCGAGATCGACCCGCGGTAGGTCCAGGCGATCTGCCAGCATCGTGGTCAAATACTTGTGAAGCAGCTTCGGTGTATCTTCGCCAGCAATTGCAGCTTGAGCCCACGCAACATACTGTTCCCACCATACGGCCAGCAACTCGCGATGTTCTCCTGGGACCAGTGGCTGGGGCTGCACTCGCAAGGCTTGATTGATATCCCCCACCAACTTGAGCTCCAGCGGCTCAGTGCCCGTGAACAAGGCCGACACTTTTACTCCCACGGGCACTTGCCGTGCGGTCGGTTCACCGCGAATGGCTGAACGCACGCGGTCGATCAGACCACCTTGCCGTCCAATGATTCGCGGTGGCTGCGGTGGCTGCTCGAGCACCTCCACGGTTTGCACCGATACAACCGGATAGAAAACCCGCCCTTGTCCATCTTCGACTAGGACACGTGGTACGCCGCCGGCAAATCCCGGTGGTAGAGGCAATTCAGCCATGACTACGCCAAAGGGCTCGCCCGTCATGGCTACCGGTGGCCGTAGGGCTGGTGGGGTGGTGCCAGCGATGCCCCCAAATCCTTGAGCGTGCAACACGCTTCCTGGCTGAGCAAGAACGAGCGTCAGTACGGCTGCGGTGGCCAGCAATATTTGTTTCGGCATGGGAGAAACCCAAGTTACGCGTGTGGACTTTGAAAATCAGGACCGCCAAGGGACGGTCGCTGATATTGTAGAGTCAACGCAGTGACGAGCGAACCGGTTTAACTAGCTGGTGGGCACTTCTTTACCCTTGCGCTGCCACCACAGGTCGGGAGGGGGAACCGCTTGGCCCGCCCGTTCTTCGGATTCGATCCAGTCATCCTCGAAGCGTTCCGAGTTCCGTTCGTACCACAGCCAGTCGATTTCGGGCTCGGGCTGTACGACTACCACACGTCGCACTTCGGGTCGCGACTTGGGACGACGGATTTGAATTGGCTTGGGCTCTAGGATAGGAGGCGAGTCAACCTCGGTCGATGCTGGCTTCACATGGGCCACCGCTTCGCTCAGCTCCTCAATGTACTCTTCGACTTCTTCCTCGGGTTCTTCCATTTCCTCGGGTTCTTCCATTTCCTCGGGCTCTTCCAAGTCGGCATCGTTGAGCACTTGCACTGGCTCCGGTTGATAGCTTGGCAAGGGAGCAATGGGAATGTCCGCTGGATAAAAAACTTCAGCTTCGCCGGGATGGCCTTGGGGTGGCAAGACGCGAACTTGCACATCGATGCCATGGAAGATCCGCATGATGTGTTCATGGCAAGTAAACATAACGACTTGATGTCCCAGTGTCGCGAAATCCCGCAAGACTTTTGCCGCTGATTCGGCGCGAACCGAATCGAAATTGACCAGCACATCGTCCAGCACCAACGGTAGTGTAACACCGCGACGTGCATAAGCCGCAGCCAGCGACAGCCGCAGGGAAATAAAGACGGCTTCCCGAGTTCCTCGCGAGAGCACTTCGAGAGGCAGCGCTTGACCGGCCGTGTTGTCGATTCGCAACTGATTCTTACCGAGTGGAGTCCAGATGCGGACGTATTTTCCTTCGGTCAGTTGCGACAAGAAGGCCGAGGCTTCGCGCAGAGTTTCAGGCTGCCGTTCGGTCTCATAAACTTCGCAAACTTTATCGAGCAAAGAGGTTGTGACCGCTAACGTTTGCCAGTGCGCTGAGCAAGCTTTAAGCTGATTTTCGATGCAGCACAATTCGAGCTTGGCTTCGGAAAGTCGCGTATTGGCTGCCAGCGATTTCATTTCCTGCCCCAGTTCACCTTGGCGTTGATGTAGCTGCGCCACCCGTGCCTCGGCTTGTTGCGTCCGCTGGCCGATCGCCTCCCAACGTTTTTCTAGATCATGAGCACCTTGTCCATCGAGTAAACGGGTGACCGTTTCGTAAGGGACACTCCCGCCAATGATCGCTACAATTCGGTCACCAAACTCGATAACCTGTTTGGCAAGTTGCTCGTGTTGATGTTTGAGTTCTAGTTGTTCAAGAAGTTGTTCCTCCGACTCGCAACCGTACTCGGCCAGCGCGGCGCTGTGGCTGCGTTCAAGTTTGTCGATGTTCTTTTGGACGTTGGCGAGTTGTTTGGCGAGTTGCTGATCTTGCTCCCTCATGCCCCGCTTTTGCAGGATGTACTGTTCCTGCGAGCTGACCAACGAGGTGAGTTTGCTTAATTGCTCGAGTGTCTTGGTGGCCATCTCGACGCTGGCCCGGACCGGTTCCGGAGCAGGCGGCTTGGCCAGCATGCGTGGGTCGCGCCGCGGCTCATCCTCGAACTCATCGGGGTGGTCGTCCCCGGCGATGGCATCGCTGGCCGCTTTGGCCGCGAAGGCTTGACGGTACAAACCATCGATGCGTTGGGTTAGCGCTCCCAACTCAAGTTGGCGGGCTTCCAGTTCTTCTTCGAGGCTCTGCAAGCGACGGCGGGTTTGTAAAAGCGATTCGTAGCCCTCCGCCATGATGCGAATGCTCTTGGGAGAAAGCGATTCGGTCAATCCAAGGTGGGTCAGCGTTTTTTTCCATTGACTGCGCGCGGTGCGAAGCGATTCGGCCGCTTGAGCCGCACGGCGACGGGCGGTGCGGAAACGCTCCAGTGCGGCTTGATGGTTGTGTTGAATCGGCAGTAGACCTTCGAGCGATTGTATTTCCGACTCGGCCTCGCGCAACCGCGACTCGAGCGGTCCGTTGTGATGAGGCAGACGACGCTCGATTTCTTCCCGCTCTCCCTCGGTCTTGCGGATTTCTTTGCGGATCGCATCGATTTGATCTTCGACATCTTCCAGATCGGTGACGGTCGTCTTGTCCAGAACGTTGCTCCACATAAATCCGAAGAACAACATGAACATTCCAATGATGACCATGAACAACCCGGTTTGCGGTTGATCGCCGGTAGCGCCGAAGATAGGCAGCGAAAGCATCTTGCTCATGCCCCACAGCAGCAGGAACAGGCCTCCCACGAACAAGATCCCCATTAAAAAGGAGCGTTCGACTGGCAGCGCTTCGTCGACGGCCAGATCAACGGCCTCCGTTTCCAGCTGGGTTCGCCGCGCGATCTGTTTATCCAGGGCTTCCTGAATACTCAGGCGTTTACGCAGCAAGGTGATCGTCTCGCCATTGGCTTGCATGGCCGAATGAATATCACTGCCTGGCCGACTCGCCATGGCGGCAGACAGTTCTTTTTCGAGTCGATCGGCTTCCTTCTTGTCCGCTTCACTTTGCGTTTTGGCTTGCTTAAGGCGGGTGGACCAACTCCGCACTTCGCTCGCCGGACCTGCCAACGTGTTAATGGCTTGCCGCGACAGATCGGGCATGCGCGTCATACGACGGTCGTTGAGTAAGGCTTGTTGATCCTCTTCGGTCATCCCCAGTCGCACAGCGTCGGCGACGAGTTGTTCGCGGGTCTGCACGAGCTGCGATTCAAGGCGTTGGACGTTTTTTTGGATCGAACCAATCCACGGAGCTTGCTCTGCGGCCGCCTCGATCTTGGCAGCCAGTTCGAGAATACCACTCCGCAAGGGAAGCTTCCGCGCGGATTCACGCAATAGCCGACGCTGCTCTCGAATTTCTGCTAGTCGCTTCTCGCGTTCACGGATCTGTTCTGTTAGTTCGGCGAGCTTATCAGCGGCCGACTCGGGCAATTCGGTGCGAGCATTCAACGCTGCCACTCGGGCATGCAAGTCAGCTCGCTTGTCCCAGTTGGGGCGAACCTGCAACGCAACTTCGAACGACTTGGCTTCGACATCCCATTGCGCGATGCGGAGCTTGAGCTCATCCAATTCAGCGTTCTGAGTGTTACGCAGCGCCGCCAACTCCCCCCAGCGTCGGCCATTGCCAGTCAATTGCTCGATCTCATCCTTCAATTTTTCCCGCGACAGCATTAAGCGCTGCATCTGCCCATCCTCAGGGGTGGGCCCGACAATTTTTTGCCGTGACAACTTGAGTTGCCGGGTGACATCCACCAGCGATACGCGATCCAAGCCGCTTGAGAGCTTGTACAATTCATCTGCGGCGGCGGTGTCATCGAGCGTGCTCAGCTCCTGCAACTCGCGGAGCCCAATCGCAAACACGTTGGTGAAGATCGACTCGTCCACTTGTCCCAACAACATGGCCAAGCGATGTTGTCCCTGAGCCAAGCCATCGCTGCCAGTAACGGATAACTGACCGGTCGCCCCCGCTTGGTCCAATTGAGCCCGGCGGCAGATCTCGTAGCCTCCGCCCGGTCCGGTGACGCGGATGGCCCCACCCGGCTTGCCGCCGTAAACGGCAGGCATGTAACGCTGCCGTCGTTCGGGAGTAAAGCCGTAGAACATCGTACGCAGAAATTGCATCAAAGTCGTCTTGCCAGCCTCGTTCGGGCCGTAGAAGACCGTCATCGAATCGGGCATTGAATGCACGGTGAGTCCTGACCAGACACCAAAACCGTCGATTTGTATATCTTTGATTTTCACTTTTCGGATCCTCCGAAGCGGCGGGTAGAGGCCAATAATTCGACTTGATGACCGCGCAATAAGTCAACGCCCAGCAAGGTGGCTCGTTCGAGCGTCGCCGCTTGGGTCGCAGAATCACTAGGGGTGAGCGCGGTTTGCCAAAGATTCGAGGCTGGGGTCTCGGTATCGATGATCGGCTTGAGATTCAGTTGTTTACCGTGGTCTTTGCGATGGGTTGCGGCCGTGCGGAGAAAGTCACCCAGGATCGTGTCTTCCTCTTTCCACTTGGCGGGAAGTTCTTTGGGGGGCAAAATTTCGATGTCGGTCGACCAACAGGCAGGTTGCCCATGACCAAATTCGCGACGCAGCCAGCCGAGTAAATCTTCCAAAGCACTGGGGCCGACAATCGTAGCGTTTTCTAGATCCATGTGCACGCGCCACTTGACCAGCAAATGCCGTCCCGCTGCCTCGCTCTGCAAACGGGCCACGCGTTTGGATAGAAGTTGCCGGAGGTCCCGTCCGAGCGCTACATCCTCGGCATCAATTTCTTGAACCGAATAGCGCACGAGGTCGATTTCGATCGAGTGGATTTGCAAGTTGCGCTGCGCATCGACGTCGACCAACACGAAGCCATGTCCCCCGGGCTCAGCCAGCGAGCGGGCCTGCGGTGAGCCGCAGTAGCGAATGGCCGGTTCATCGGTCTGCACGATTTCGGCTTGATGCTTGCCACCAAGCGCCCAGTAGTCAACGCGCTCGGCCGCCAGCGATTCCGAATCCGCCCGGCCATGTGCCACCGCTACGACGAAGTTATCATCCGGCTCGTTGGCATATTCCGCCGCCCGGACCGTCTCATTGTTGTCCACGCTGCGACCGATGATGTTGGCCAGCGGCGTTTGATGGCGACGAAACACAAACGTCTCGACTTCGCGTTTGGAAAACAAATGCACATTGTCGGGAAAGCCAACCGCCTCGGGCCAACGATCGACATCGTCGACCACTCCGCCGGCCCAGTATACTTGGATGCCTCGTTCACGCAGGGTGTCAAAATGATTTAAAAGAAAGGCAATGCCTTGGGCTCCGGTCGTGGCCGGATTGACTAAGTCGCCAGCCAAGACGACGAAGTCCACGTTTTCGACCACCGCATGCTCAAAGATCGCCTCAGCGGCTTTCCACGGGGCTTCGACCAAGGTCTTCCGTAAGTTTTCAGGTAGGTCGAGGATATCCTGCAACGGACGTTCTAAATGAAAGTCGCTCGCGTGGATAAAGCGAAATGA
The DNA here is from genome assembly GCA_041751975.1 of Pirellulaceae bacterium. Classification (GTDB taxonomy): domain Bacteria; phylum Planctomycetota; class Planctomycetia; order Pirellulales; family Pirellulaceae; genus Aureliella. The sequence goes on along the minus strand of JBGSHW010000149.1, from coordinate 8,104 downwards.
TTCCTTCGCCATGTCTTGGCCCTCCTTGGTTGCATCGCGTCATTTCGCGGACGCGTGACGCTTGACTAGCTGGTGATGGTTCTTCCATCCACCCAGAGTTTAGCGTAATCTGCCAGTCTGTGCCAACGCCGTTTCTTGCCTATTTCCCGGCGTCCCCTCTGCCCCCCTCTCCCCCGCTTCGCGGACTCAGCTCGCCTGTGTTCCCTCACGATCGCGTTGCTAGCTAACCAAGCCTGCAGGTCGTGCTTGTGCCCAACCGCCCAGCAGCTTAACTTGTTTGGCCAAGTGTGTTGCAAAAATGAACTGCATCGAACATCAGGCAGTCGTTCATTTCCTGTGTCTAACTGGAGTTTAGAAGGTTGAAACAGAACTATCGCGTGGCAGGCATTTCGTTTGAGCACATGCATATGGGGGACAACTTGCGGATGGTCGTGGAGCATCCCGAGTGTGAAATCGTTGGTATCTGTGACGTCGACCCACGCCGCATGCGCGATGCACAAGGTGCTCTGGGGTTGCCCGACGAACTGTTGTATAGCGACTGGCAGCACTGCGTCGAACAGGCCAAACCGGACATTATTTTGCTGTGCCCCGCCACGGGCGACCACGCGGTGTGGGTGGAACGGCTCGCCCCATTTGGACTTCCGCTGCTGCTCGAAAAACCGATGGCTGCGTCTCTAGAGGATGCCGATCGCATGCTGGCGGCTTGCAAACAACACGACGTCGTCCTGGGGATCAACTGGCCACTGGTGTGGGTCCCGAGCCACCGCACCGCCAAACGCCTGATCGACCAAGGACGCATCGGGCAATTGCGAGAGGTCCATTACTACGATGGCAATCGCGGCCCTTTGTGGCACACCTCAGGCAAACGCGAACTGGATGAAGAAACCGTGCGGCGGGAAAAGCCGGATAGCTGGTTTTATAAAAAGTCGAGCGGCGGTGGCTCGATGTTGGATTATCTCGGCTACGGCGTCACGCTGGGGACTTGGTTTCTGGGAGGGGCTAAACCGCTGGAAGTCACCGCGGTGGTTGACCATTCCGAGCAGGTTGAAGTCGATGAACACTCGATCACAATCGCGCGTTACGAGTTTGGCTTGAGTAAGTTTGAAACGCGGTGGGGTACCTTCACCGATCCTTGGACCCATCAACCCCAACCCAAATGCGGTTTCATTTTGGTCGGTGCCGCCGGAACGATCAGCTCGTTTGACTACGAACCAACCATCTGCGTGCAGACCTCGGACAACCCCGCAGGTGAACGGGTCGCTGTGGATGCGCTCGAAGCTCCGAATCAGAATCCGATTCAGTTCTTTATCGAATGCTTGAAGCACGGCACCGAGCTCACTGGGCCTCTCTCCCCCGCACTCAGTCGGATTGGCCAACAGATTGTGGATACCGCCTTACTCAGCGCCCAGCATAAGCAAACATTGCCGCTCCTGCATTGAGCAGGTCGCCAAGCTTTCCTGGTGGATAAAGCGTTATCGCTGAGGTCGGGTGCGCAACTTACCCTCCCTGCGGGAGTTTAAGCGTTTTGCTTAAATCCCCGCCGGGAGGGTCGGCCTAAGCAATTGTACATGGATCTTTCGGGGTAAGACGGGTGCCACTGGCCTCGCCAGTGCGCCCGAAGTCGTGGACTGAGATTGAAGGCTACGGTCCAATGGGTAAACAGCCGGGACCGAACTGCCAAAGTAACCAGAGATTGATGGCTCCTGACGCCGTCCACTGGTAAGACGGTCGCAAAGCCTCGGGCGCTCCGGTAAGGATGAAACGCTCAATTGTGCACCCGCAAGAATATCGCGAGATGATAGGGCGGATACAGAATCTTCCCTGTACAACGGGGAATTCTTAAACCTAGCCCTACGAAATGAGGCTCTTTACGGTCCGAGTTGACTCATGTTGGATAGCAATGTGGTGCACCGACTCTGGTTACTTCGGCAGTTCTTCGTCCAGCATCTAAAATACTGGATAAACACCCCTCTTGCCCTATCCATCGCTTCGTTCACACTGGCGAAGCCAGTGGCACCCGACCAACGCCCAATCAACGCTCCTATTTTGGTTTTCCCGAAATACCCATCGCGACCTGCTCAAGCCAAACACTTGCCGACCTACCGAGCGAAGAACCTGCGAACGCAACTAAGACCGAAACATGCTCGAAGCGACCTGATAAGTTGTTAAACTGTGGTGATCCCCAGTTGCCTACATCCCGCCTGTCGACCCCAAGGATCATCGCCGTGCCAGCCATCCAAGCTCATCGACCCCTAACTGCGTGGCCTTGGCATTTTCTATCGATTTATCTTCCGTCGATCTGCGTGGGGCTCGTCTTCGCGATCTCTCCTGCGCATGCCAGTGCACAGCCTGCGGTCGTGGAAGTGAGCGCCCGTGAAGCAGCGGATGATCTGGAGGATGCAGCGGTGCTGGAGTACCTACCCGGGTTGGTCGGGCGTTATCAACTTGATGCACAAACACTAACGCGACTCGATGCAGACATCCACTTCGTCGGCTCGCAAAACGCAAATGACCTGCAGTTTGCCATCGATGATCGCTTCCCCTACCCACCGTTCCATCTCCAGCGGAATGGAGTCAAGTGGAGCGGAGTCACCTGGAGCGGAGCGATCGATTCGAACGAGACGGGGGCATATCGCTTGAGTGCGTTTGTTTCTGGGCGATTTCAGTTGTCCATCAACGGAAAACTGGTTTTGGAGGGCGATACTACGACTCCCCAGTGGTTTCATGCAAGCCAGCCCATTGAGCTCGCTTTTGGCAAGCATCCGCTGAACGTCGAATTCGCCCGTAACAGTGGCAGCCCTGGTACCACTGGCAGCGGCAATAACAACGGCAGCAGCCCGGCCATCGGCCTGTACTGGTCAGGCCCCGGTTTTGGCCTGGAACCAATTACCGCCAAGCATCTGTTCCATCGGCAGGCTGATACGCCGGAAGAGTCGCACACCCGCGGGCTGATGCTCAGTCGCGGCCTGCGTTGCAACGCCTGCCATCAATTCGAGCGGAGGAGTGATCGAACTGACCCGCTGCGTGGCGAGCGTGAGCTGACTACAGACGCGGACGTAAGCCTATTGTCGGCCCCCGCGCTCACGCATGTAGCCGATAATCTGCGGCCAAGTTGGTTGGTCGAACGTTTGATGGAATCTCCGAAGGCTGATGCGGCTAGTTTGTCGAACAGTCGGATGCCGCACTTCGCACTGCATCGCAATGACGCAGCCGCCATTAGCGCAGCCTTGTTCGAAGTTTCCGAACAATCAGCTGCACCTGTCTTTAGAACCGAGGCAGACGCACAGATCGGAAAAATTCTGTTCGCTTCGAAGGGCTGTGTGGCTTGCCATCAGTCTGTACAAGACAACTCGCAGGCGGACAGCATCGAGGACGAGAGCCTACCGGGCATAGCACTGCGCAACCCAGCTGAGGAACTGTTTTCCGGCGGCGACTTATCCCAGATCGCCGTCAAACGCTCGAGAGCATTCTTCATCCGCTGGCTGGCCGATCCCGCTTCGGTCAATCAACAACACCGTATGCCAATATTTGATCTGACGTTGAACGAGCGGCACGATTTGGCAGCTTATCTAACAACGCTTGGCGCGGACGAATCACGCAACGACACACGCGCGGCAGGGGACTCCCGGCGCGGTATGGGACTGATCGAGCAGCATCGGTGTGGGGCCTGCCATGCGCTTCCTGGGGCACTCGTTCAAGCCCAGGCGGCTCGCGCCAAGTCGCAACTCAGTGGAGCGAGCGATTGGACTTCAGGCTGCTTGTCGGCACCCCAACCGCAACAAAAGCTTCCGGGCTTTCAACTCTCGCCCAGTGATCGCCAGGCGTTGCGGCGTTACTTGACCGATCCGCTAACACTGGTTGCCCCAGAGAACGCCCAGCAATTGATCGCGGAAAACAACTGCTTAGCATGCCACGCGCGGGGGCTCGAACCAGGCATCTCCCAGCATCTGGCTCACTTGGTCAGCGAACTGCCGGAGCTCGCGCCGCGACTGGCCGCCGCAGTCCCCCCTTCGCTGACCAGCGTCGGAGACAAATTGCACGCAAGGGCTCTGGAGGACGCGATCATTCGCACGCATGCGCCGCGTCGACCATGGCTGGATGTGCAAATGCCCAAATTCAAGCTCTCCAAGGAGCAAGTGCAACGCATTGTTGGTGGATTGATCTCGCAGGATCGAATTCCCGATCAAGGTGCAGCCACATTGAATCTGCAGGCACATGTTGCTGCAGAAACAGGTGACCATGATACGAATAAAGCTGAAGAAAAAACTTCGACGCATCACGAGCTCAACGCGTTGGACGACCAGTCGGTGGCCTTGTTGGCTGGGCGATTGGTAACGGCGGAGGGTTTCGGTTGCCAAAGTTGTCATCAGATCGGTGACAGCCTTCCACTTAATGTAGCCCTCAATGCGCAAGGGAGCGATCTCACGCAACTGGGTGGAAGGATCCGTGCAAGTTGGTTTCAACGCTGGGTGCGCAATCCAGCGAGGATCGTTCCGCGGATGGAAATGCCAGCCATTCAAGTGGCTACTCCTGGCTTGCTGCATGACTCGCTCGACCAACAGCTTGAGGCCTTGTGGCGCGTTTTAAATGCCTCCGATTTCCAGCCTCCCAAAGCCAACCCAGTGCGGATCGTTCGGCAACGCAATGACATGGACCAACCCGCGCCAGCGCACGTGCTGACCGATGTCCTCGAAACACCCGAGCGGACCTATTTAAGGCCACTCATTTTTGGCTTGTCCAATCGTCACAACCTGTTGTTCGATCTCGAGCGAGGGCAATTGGCCCAGTGGTGGATAGGCGACACCGCGCATCAGCACACCCGCGGCAAGAGCTGGTTATGGAACGCAGGGGCCGCTGCGTTGGTTTCCCAGGAGTTCCTCGAGCGATTCAAAATCGAAGATGAGCAGGGAAGAGTCTTTGAGCCGACGGTCAACCGGCAAGTCGCGATCGAATTCGATTCCGTGGCTCACCGCGGACAGGGAATTCTGTGGCGGGGGACCGTTCACTTGGCTGCCTATCCGCAGGAGAATAACGTGCTCGAGAATGAGGTGCACGAGAATAATAAGCATGCTAATGAATTGTATGCTCATGATTCGCAACCCGACGACCCGTTCCGGAGGATACTGACGATCGCGCAGGAGTTGACCATGGATCCTGCGGGCGGTTTGAATGTAACGACCCAACTCACCGGACTGGAACCAGGTGACAAAGTGCAGATCGAATCCAGCGGAGCATTCGTTGCGGATGCGCAATCCCTGCGATATCAATTCGATTTGCTGAACTCGGTGGAATTCGCCAGCGTCAGTGGGGCGATTAAGAAGACCCAGGGGGGCGACTTGGCGTTGACACCCTTTGATGAGGCAGGCGAGGTAGGGTGGAGCAGTGCTTACCGTTCCCAACTTCCTCCCGATCGTATTCCAACTCCGCAGCGCCAGGCGTTAGACACCTTGGCGGAATCGCTCGACTGCGTACCAGGCTTCGCGGGATTGAAACTGCCACTGCCGTCTAACGAAATGCCGATCGCCTTGGCGTGGGGAACGAACACCGCACTGTACGTGGGTTCTTTGAAAGGCAACGTGCTGCGGGCGGTCGATAGCGATGAGGACGGTGAGCTCGATCAATACGAACGCATCAGCGACGTATTCCCAACACCTTATGGCTTGCACGCCAATCCCGATGGATCGGTCGACGCACTCACCAAATTTGGGCTGATCCGACTGAGGCAAAACGGTACCAGCGATCCGATCTGGGATACTCAAGTCATTGCCGATGGCTGGGGTTATACCAGCGACTATCACGACTGGGCGGTCGGCTTGCGACAAGATCGGCATGGAAATTACTGGATGACCCTCCCGTGTCAGCAGGACAAGCGATCGGCAGTCGCAGCGCACTGGCGGGGACATGCCTTGAAGCTCATCCCCAACTCGGACTCGCAAGCACGGCGACTTTTTCGAATCGAGTCATTTGCGGCAGGTTTGCGTTTCCCCATGGGGATCGCGTTGAATAAGTCCGATGAGCTGTTTGCCAGTGACAACCAGGGAAACTACAACCCGTTCAATGAACTGAATCACCTGCGGGCAGGCAAACGTTATGGATTCATCAATCAGCAAGAAAACCAGCCTGGTTTCAATCCTCCATTGGAAGCTCCTGCGGTCAATTTGCCGCATCCCTGGACGCGGAGTGTCAATGGCATTTGCTTTCTCAACACCCCTGAGTCACTCGAGGGAACGCAGGCTGCACCCCATTTTGGACCGTTCGAAGGCCACTTGTTGGGCTGCGAAATGAACGGGCGCTCGCTGATTCGCATGAGCTTGCAAAAAGTGGGGGAGACATACCAAGGTGCAGCTTATCCGTTCAGCCGCACGGTGGTCGATGGCGAACCGACATTTGAAGGGCCCATCGTGTGCGAGATTTCTCCGTCGGGAGATATTTATGTCGGTAACCTGAAAGACAGCGGTTGGGGAGGCGGACACAACACCGGCTCGATCGTGCGCCTCAAACCCACTGGACGGTATCCACTGGGAATCGCTGAAGTTCGCGCCACACCCAGCGGCTTTGAAGTTGACTTTACGCAACCGATCGACGCGAGCAAGGGGAGCGATCCGCAAAACTATTTGTTGCGCTCGTATCAACGCCTATCTACCCCAGCATACGGCGGTGATGATCAAGCGGAGCGGACAGAGGTGGTGCAGGAGGTTGTCCTTTCCGGAGATCGGCGGAGTGTTGCGCTGTATGTGGGAGATCTCCGCGAGGGCTTCGTCTATGAGCTGAATGTGGCAGCGGTGGGTGTGACCGATCAAGCGATTTTCCCGAGCCAAGCGCACTACACGCTACGGCATATCCCGCACTAGGTCGAAGTTTCAGGCGTCGCTCAGCGGTATCACCCGGCCACGCCAAGCCACACTGCCAGCGAACAGGCGATGGTACAGGGCTAGGCTCAGGCAACAGAAGACAGGAATCGCCGACAAGGGAAAGAACCAGACCCAGCGATAGCGCAACTTGCAAAACGGTAAAACCAGCCAGATCAGTGCCGCTTGCAACGTGTAGGTCGCTCCGCCGGCAACCGCCAAGTCCCACCTCCCCTGCCAGACTCCCACTGCGAAGGTGGCCACCGGAATCCAATAGACCAGGATAGGGAGGAACATGAGCGGAAAGGCCTTCCAGATGTGATCGACCGCGCTCAGGATGTTCTTGGTCGATCCCCAGAAGCAGTCGCGGTTCGATTTGAACAGGCGGACGGTGAGCAGCTGTGGGGCGAAGTGGATCCGCGTATGAAAACCGCCATCTTTGACTACTTGCGCCAGGCACATGTCGTCGAGCATTTCTTGTCGTACCGGCTCAAGGCCGCCGATCTGCTCGAGCACGGAGCGTTTGGTGAGAATAAAGGCCCCCGCTGCAGCCGCACGCGTGGAATCGGGCCGATTGATGCCAGGCGGGAGGAATTTAACGCTCCCCGCAATGAAAGAATGGGGCAATAACGCATTCTCCCAAAATGACACGCATTGCAGCTCGGGAAGGAGGCTAAGAAAGTCGAGCCGTTGCGTTGTCAGCGTTTCCAAAGCGGTGGCGAGGCTCCCCGGATGATGGATCACATCGGCATCAGTCAACAGCACGAACTCGGCTTGCGTGGCCAGCCAACCATGTTGCATGGCATTTGCCTTGCCAAACCAACCAGAGACGAGCGGCGGATTGTGAATTGCAATGAGGCGACTGTCAACAGCTGCCAGGCGATCGACGATATCACCGGTTGTGTCGGTCGAATGATCATTGATTACCACGAGCTGCAGTTGCACACCCTGCTGAGTAAGTAGTGATTCAATGGCCTGTCCTATATCGCGAGACTCGTTTCGCGCAGGCATCACAATGCTGATGAGTGATGTGCCGGTTACTGCAGGTCCGTTTAGTGGTGCTTCCTGGATGTTGCCCTTGTGGAGTACATCCATGTCAAGCGTTCCAACCCCCCTGTAGCTAGTGTCTGTCCGGAAATCTAAAACGCTTGTAATTTTGGGTTAAAATTGAAAAATAGCTCCTCGAAGACCGAACCCGCAAGCGGGTTCAAGCGTTGAATTTGTTGACAAAAACCAATTCCAACAACAAATCTTCG
>JBGSHW010000148.1:0-15880 GCA_041751975.1 Pirellulaceae bacterium | reverse complement strand
TTCGATCAGGTGCTCCCGGACAATTGCTACTTTCTGCGCTGCTGTTAAATTCGTTCTGTTCGACATCTAGCGATTCCTCTTGTAAGACCGCTAAACTTTAGCACACTATTTACGCTGCGCTTCCAATCTCAGCAAAACAGTAGAGGCAGTAGAGGCAGTAGAGGCAGTAGAGGACACTGAGTTTCCGGGGACGCGCTCTGTGAACTCCGTGTCTCTATGTTTTAAGAATTAAACATTGTTCGCCATCGATCGCGAATAGGCCAAGACACTGATCGGGCTTGAAACGACGTTTTTTAGGGCACAATGCCTAAAGACTCCTGGTGGGCTGCTTAATACTGGCAGGCTGGTTGCCTAGCCTTTCTTGGGACGACGCTTGAGTCCTTTTCCGGCAGCTTTTGGATGAGCTGCTTTGAAGCCTGGCGTCGGCTTGCGGCCAAAGGGCTTGCCGGGACGAGATTCAGCCGGACGAGAACCAACGGGACGGGCCTGCGCCGCAGCGCGGTAATCCCCAGCAACTTCACTGCGTGGACCACCTTCGCTGAACGGGCGAATCTGCAATTGCTTACCCGAAACCCAAGTTCTTTTAAGTGTGTCCAAGGCGGCGGGTGGCATATCGGCCGGGAGATCGATCGTGCTGAAGTTGCCGCGAATATCGATTGGACCTATTTCACTGCCACTGATGCCCGCTTCGTTGGCCACCGCGCCGACGATGTTGCCTGGTCGCACCCCATCCTGCCAGCCGACTTCGATACGATAACGCTGCATACCGGCTTGCGGTGGACGGAGGCTCTTGCGCCGCGCACCACCTTCGCCCTCGTCCGCATCTTCGCGTCGGGGACGCGGACCGCGAGGGTCTTCTTGACGCGCTTCGTTGTAACGTGCGGGGCGTTCGTCGCGGCCACCCCGTTCATCGCGACGAGGACGTTCGGCCGAGATACGGTTTGGCATATCCTTGACCAACATCGGACGACCACCTTGGGCCATGTGCGCCAAGGCGGCCGCAACCATCTCGAGCGGCTGTCCGGTGGCTTCAGCCGTTTCGGCCACCAAACGCTTGTACAAACTCAGGTCTTCCCCAGCTAAGGTGGTGACGATCTGTTCCTTGAAGCGTTCGATCCGTTTTAAGTTGATTTCGCGAGCGCCTGGCAATTCGGTTACATCGATGGGTTGCTTGGTTGCCCGCTCGATCAGGCGAAGTTTTCCACGTTGCTGCGGTGTGAGGAAAATCACCGCGACCCCCTTGCGTCCAGCGCGACCGGTTCGGCCAATGCGGTGCACATAGGATTCGCTGTCATGCGGCAGATCGTAGTTAAAAACGTGGCTGATGCGTTGCACATCGAGACCACGGGCCGCTACGTCGGTAGCCACGATAATGTTCAGTTGCCCCGACTTGAGCTGATCGACGGTGCGTTGTCGGCGGGCCTGCGGTAAGTCGCCGTTGAGGGCTGCGGCGGAGAAGCCAAGTTGCACCAAGTGATCCGCGACATGCACGGTTGAATCCTTGGTCTTCGTGAAAACGATGACACCGTCGGTATCTTCCATTTCCAACATCCGCGCCAAAAGCTCTTTTTTGTCACCTTCGTGAACAAAAATGCAACGCTGCTCGATCGACTCGGCGGTCAACGTTTTGCGGCGAATCGTGACGGTGACCGGATTGCTCAAGTATTGGTCGGCAATGCGACGGATCGGGTCAGGCATGGTCGCGGAGAACAAAGCCACCTGCTTTTCTTGCGGGGCCTGCGACAAAATATATTCGATGTCCTCGATGAAGCCCATGTTGAGCATCTCATCGCCTTCGTCCAACACCAAGCACTTGATCGAGTCCAGCTTGAGCGTACCGCGACGAATATGGTCAATCACCCGTCCCGGTGTTCCAACCACTACATGCACGCCGCGTCGCAGCAGTTTCAGTTGCGGTTCGTAATCGGCTCCACCGTAGATGGCCGCCACCCGAAACTTGGGCATGCAAGCCGCATACGTTTCAAACGACTTGGCAACTTGTGTCGCCAATTCACGGGTCGGGGCCAGCACCAGCACTTGCGGCAGGCCAGCTTGGAAGTCGAGCCTCGACAGAATCGGCAGCGCAAACGCCGCCGTCTTGCCGGTCCCTGTTTGGGATTGGGCCAACACATCGCGACCTTCAAGCATGTGCGGAATGATCTCAGCTTGAATGGAAGTCGGCGTTAGATATCCACTCAATTGAATGGCTAACTGGACCTCATCGGTGAGGGGCAAGTCGCGGAAAAGCAGATCGTCTGCGGTCGGGGATTCAGGCATAGGTACGGTCGCTGTAGTCATAACATCCAATCGAGACGTCCATCAATAGACGGACGATGAGCCATAAAGGCGGTGAAGAAAATCGGTAAACCACCACGAATTTGGAATTGTTAGAGAGATTCAGGCCTCAGGAAAAATCCATCCGCCTGCTCGCAGCCAACCAAGTTGGGGCTCTTTAGAGTGTGGCGATTCGATTTTCGACAATGCGTTGCGACCAGCAACTGGTATGCACACGCCGATTCCAAGTCGGTGAGTGGATTAAGTTACCGCACCTTGCCCATTTTCGATAGGCGAAAAGTGCGGAAAATGCTTGGATTTTCGCTGGCCGCGAGCGAAGACAACGAAAGGCGATCACCTTAGGTTGTGCGGCGACGAGCGCAACGGGGAGATGCTTCGCCTTGCTGGTAGCCTAAGGCTGAGCTTCGGAACCCAACCTCGGTCTAAAGAAAAACACGCTGCTTGCGAGACTTGGGCTAGCGAAGAAAGGAATCAAGCTTGGCGAGGGCGACCATCAACTGATGCCATTGCATGACCAGCTCGAACGTATCCAGGTCGCTTGCGTCGCTGCGATCAAAGCCAACTTCGCTGATCTTGACTGAGTTGCCGAGCACCATCACACCTTGCACCACAACCACATCGCTCTTCTGTTCCGGAGTCAGCTCATTGTCCTCATAGACCGGAACCACTTGCTGCATGGCCTTGTGAACCACCCATAAAGCTGCTTTCTCTGCATCGTCAGCAGCAATTACGGTCCGCACGTTTCCACTTTGTACATAGTATTTGGCCATGACTATTCTTCCGTAAAAAGTTCTTCTGGGGGGGCGATGCCTGGGCTAGATGATGCCTGACTTCTATGCCAACGCGAACTGGGATCGAGAACCAACCCGAGTGCGGGGATCAACCATGGAGCCGGAGACGTTGTGGCACTTGGCAACCCCTTGGTCACGACCTCGATAGCCTTAATCATCGCGAGGTCACGGACAACTTTGGTCACGCGCAATCCCAGCTCCCAAAAAAACTCAAATCTTTCTTCGCGGCTGAGAGAGCCTGCGGTCTAGAAACTGCGTCTAGGTCCAACCCATTAAGGGTACGGGCGGATTCCAGGGAGCAGTCCGTCGCCCCAAGGCGCGTGCTCCCAGCAATTTGAGCGGTTCAGCAAACCTGGAGAATCATAGTACCAATTCGGTGTTTCAGGTGACCCGCGAAACCTTGAGCCTCTTGCTGGGTTTAATATAACGTTAAGCTAATAGCTGATCGCAATCTGTTAGGGGGCATTCAGCCTGCGGCTTGGGGCTTAGGCGGCTCTAAGTCTCCTGGAAGCTTGTTTTTGCGCAGACGTCCCACGCTCAGTCAACTAAACTGAGTGCTGTAGCCCGCCGATCGCCGAATCTCAACTTGAATTTGATTCGCGCACCGATTACCCCACCCTTCCTAAATACCCTCCCAGTATCGGAGAAACTCGATGGCCACGCGGTCCTCAATTCAACGCAAAGCGTTTCCAGCCTCGCAGCGGTCTGGCAAAGCGTTGCTGATCACGTTGATCATCGCCGCACTATTGGGTGGCAGCGTGTTTGGAGCCTACCGTTTGGGAGTTTTTGGCGGCGGGCCCAAGACGATTGAACCGCTGACAGGCGTCGTGACGGTGGGACCGTTCGACCATATTGTGCTCGAGGAAGGTGCGATTGAGAGCAGCAGCAACATCGACGTCATTTGCGAAGTCAAATCGCGAGGGGGGGCTGGCGTACCAATTCTGTGGGTTATCGACGAAGGAACCTACGTCAAGCAGGGGGATAAGCTAGTGGAACTGGACGCCACGGCTTTGGAAAGCGAAATGAAAACGCAGCGAATCGTTGTATCCAGCGCGGAAGCCACGGTGATCAGCAGCGAAGCCACCGTGCGGACCGCCGAAATTGCTCTTCAGGAATATCTGGAAGGCACCTACCAATCTGAGCGCAACGCCATTCTGAGCGAGATCGCCGTGGCCGAGCAAGGGCTGCGGAAAGCCGAGCTGAATCTTGACAGCGCCCGCCGACTGGCTGCCAAAGGAATGCTCAAGGGCTTGCAAATCGAGGCGGAAGAATTCTCGGTCGTTAACGCGAAGAACGTTTTGGATTCGGCAGAAGCACGCTTGATAGTCCTCGACCGACTAACGAAGGAAAAGAACAAAGTCCAGTTCGAAAGCGATATCGAAGCCGCTCGGGCGCGGATGAAGTCCGACCAAAGCGTGCTGGCTGAAGAGCAGGAAAAGCTGAAGGAAATCGAAGAACAAATTGCCAAGTGCATCATCCTTTCGCCTGCTGAAGGAGTCGTGGTTCACAACAACGAATTCAGCAGTCGCGGTGGAAATGCTGAGTTTGTGGTTGAGCAGGGTGCCACCGTACGCGAGCGGCAGTGCATCATCAAGCTTCCCGATCCCTCCAAAATGCAAGTCAAAGCCAAGGTCAACGAATCGCGAATCACCCTGATCGCCGCTGGCATGGCCGCCAAAGTGAAAGTGAGTGCAGTCGATGGGGAACTGCTCGCCCGCGTCAAAAAGGTCAATAAATATGCCGAGCCAGGGAGTTGGTTCAGTTCATCGGTAAAGGAATATGCCACGATCGTAGAAATCATGGATCCTCCCGAAGCGATTCGAACGGGGATGACTGCCGCAGTGCGAATCTTTGTTAAGCAAATTCCCGATGCCAAGCAAATTCCGGTGCATGGTATTTACGAATTCAAAGGACACCATTTCTGCCTCGTGAAAACGCCAACCGGCTGGGATACGCGGGAGGTGAAAATCGGCACCACCAACGAAAAGATGGTCACGATTGAAGAAGGCCTCAGCGAAGGAGAAGTCATCGCGATTAACCCACGCAGCCACTTGGATCTCATGCAGCTTCCTGAAATCGAAGATGTCTCCGACCGGGAGGCACTGCTCAAAATTGGAGCTGATGCTGAACAGCCCACCCCAATCGCCACCGATGGTCCGGGTGCTGCCGCAGGTGGACCAGGTGGGGGCGGCCCAGGTGGGGGCGGCCCAGGTGCAGGTGGACCGGGTGGGGGGCGTCCGGGTGGTCCGGGTGGCTTTAATCCACAAGCCATCATCGATAGTACCTTTGAAAAGTACGATAGCGACAGCGATGGCAAGTTGAGCACGGAGGAGATGCAAGGCATCGATGCTAGATTCCGAGATCGCATGACCACCTTTGACGAGAACAGCGATGGTTTCGTTGACAAATCCGAAGCGGTCAAGGGAATGAAGAGCATGGCGAGCGGTGGCGGTGGCGGTGGCGGTGGCGGGCCGCCGCGTTGAGGCGTGGCAGCTCGCCTTCGACCGAGGCTTTTCCTCCACAAACTGGCGAGCAACCAGCAGCCCGATAACCTACACCCCCGGCAGACGACCTTAACGAAACAGCCCCGATCATGAATGCTTGCTCAATCCGAGAGCTCAAAAAAGAGTACGTGCTCAAAAGCGAAACGGTGCGAGCTCTGCGCGGAGTGTCGTTTGATGTCCCGGAGGGTGATTACGTAGCCATCATGGGCCCGTCCGGCTCGGGCAAGAGCACTTTACTGAACCTACTGGGTTGCTTGGACCAGCCCTCATCGGGGGAACTGTTGCTCGGCAAGGACAACGTCGCTCAAATGACCGATGATCAACTGGCCGACATTCGTTCGCGACGCATTGGTTTTGTGTTCCAGTCTTACAATTTGATTCAGCAATTGACGGTCGTGGAGAACATTCAAGTTCCGTTGTATTACCAAGGCAAACTGGGGGCGGCAGAGCGAAAGCGATGCATCGATTTAGCCCAGCGGGTGGGGCTCGGCAATCGACTCGACCATCGTCCCAACCAGCTATCCGGTGGTCAGCAGCAGCGGGTGGCCATCGCTCGCAGCTTAGTGAACGACCCATACTTTATTCTGGCGGACGAAGCCACCGGCAACTTGGACTCGAAGACGACCGCTGAGATCCTGGCCCTCTTTGATCAACTCAATGATGAAGGGCGAACGATCATCATGGTCACCCACGAAGACGAAGTGGCTGAGCGAGCTAAGCGGATCGTCCGCCTTCGCGACGGCCTGCTTCAGTCTGACGTTCGAAACAACCAAGCGCAACGCCAAGCAGCTGCTGCGCGGGCTCTGCAATTGATCCCTACCGAAGCGTCCCCTGCCGCCGAACCTGTAGAGGCTTAATCAACGATGTTCTGGATGCGCACCATCAATCTCGGGATTAAGAGCTTACTGCTACACCCGCTCCGCTCCATGCTGACTGTGCTTGGTATTCTGATCGGCGTGGCCAGCGTGATTTGGCTGCTGGCCATCAGCGAAGGGATCAGCAACGAAGCTCAGCGACAGATCGAGAGCTTGGGTGCCGACACGATCATGATCCGCTCGGTAAAGCCACCGAGTGACAAATTGAACGCGCAAGGGGTTACACCCTATGGCCTAACGCGGGCTGAGTTTGACATGCTGCAGTCAACCATCCCCTCCATCCAGAGCGCCATTCCGATACGTGAAATCCGCCGCCAGTTCCAGTACGGCGATCGCAATGTCGACGGGCGACTTGTTGGCTGCACTCCCGAATACGCAGAGGTTACGAAGCTAACCGTGGCCGACGGGCACTTCATCAGCGACGCGGAGAACTTTCAGCGGCAAACGGTTTGCGTCTTGGCGGCCCGAGTTGCCGATCGCTTGTTTCCCTATGAGGATCCGATTGGCCAGCGCGTGTACGTGCCCGAGCATACCGACTTCTATACGGTCGTAGGGGTCCTGAAACACCGCAACGCGTCAGCAGCCATCGGTGGCTCCCTCGACTCCCAAGATTTTTCTAACGATATTTACATCCCCATCAAGACGCTACAGCAGCGGATCGGCGATACGGTCACCCGTCGCGTCGGTGGATCATTCGAAGGGGAGATCCTCCAGCTCAACCAAATCACCGTTCGAGTGAACGACATCAAGGAAGTTGAGCGAACGGCGAAATTGATCGAGGATTCGCTCCGCAGTCACGATGAAATGCAAGATGTAGCGGTTGTAGTGCCGCTGGAACTGCTCAAACAGGCGCAGATCACCCGCCGCATTTTCCAGTTGCTGGGTGGAGTCATCGCTGGCATTTCGTTGGTCGTGGGTGGGATTGGCATCATGAACATTATGCTCGCCACAGTGACCGAGCGGACCCGCGAGATTGGCGTCCGTCGCGCGCTGGGCGCTAAGCAGAAGCACATCATTCTGCAGTTCTTAGTTGAGGCAGCCGTGCTGGGGGTCGTCGGCGGGATTACCGGCATCCTGGCTGGCGTATTGTGCACGCCCGTTATCGCACTCATTAAAGATGCCATCGCCAGCTCCCGGCCTGACATTATGGCCACTTTGCCAGAGGAGATCCGCAATGTAACGCCGCAGATCGTCCCTATGTCCATTCCGATTTCCTTTTTCATCTCGTTGCTGGTCGGGGTCGTCTTTGGCATTTTCCCCGCGATACGCGCAGCGAAGATGAATCCGATCGACGCCCTCCGCCATGAGTAGCTGTTGTCGCCGATGAGGTATCGCAAGGCGGCGAATTTCAACGATCAAATTTCCGCAAACCGAGGGCAACGCGAACGTTCTTGCCTTAGGCAAGGTCCCTAAATGGTCGTCAAGGGGGTCGGTTCCGGCAAATCATCGCAAAAACGCTCGGCCCGGGGGCCAAATTCGTCTTGCGGTAGACGCGCTCGCCGATAAACTAGTCGCTTCTCGATAACTCGCTAGTAGGAATTTCGATAGTTCGCGTTTTGGTTCCAGCCACGTTAGCCAACGTAGCTCAGTTGGTAGAGCTGCTGATTTGTAATCAGCCGGTCGGGGGTTCGAGTCCCTCCGTTGGCTCCTGCTGTGTTTGTGATTCGCTGAATCTCGACTCAGCTGGGTGTTGGCTTCACGAAAAAGACATCCACGAAAACGGGTTGTCCTCCAAACAGCGAAAACTGGGTAGTTTTCAAAAACGAGAGATTGAGATCGGTTTCCGGGAGGTTGCCCGAGTGGTTAAAGGGGACGGACTGTAAATCCGTTACTTCGGTTACGCAGGTTCGAATCCTGCACCTCCCATTGGCGAACCGTGACCCTAGTGGCAAACTGTAGAACAAGTCGAGCTTGATCGCGCTGTCGACACTGGCAGATCGACACTGGCAGATCGACACTGGCAGATCGAAGTCAAACGCCGTTCTGCAGGGTGAGCGGCACGTGGGAATGGGTGATTGTTTGCGGGTGTAGCTCAATGGTAGAGCAGCAGCCTTCCAAGCTGAATACGAGGGTTCGATTCCCTTCACCCGCTCTCCAGGTTGTTGAAGGATCAGCGGCTGTTGTAGCTCAGTTGGTAGAGCACTTCCTTGGTAAGGAAGAGGTCATGGGTTCAAGTCCCATCAACAGCTCCTACTCGAGATTCCGATCTCGAGGTGATGCCCTGTGGCATTGGTAAAATGTTTTCGTCCTGGTCAAGCGTGGGCAACAGGGTCACACGCAGTCACAAATTTTTTTCGTTGTTTAGGTGTAGCGAGCAATGGCCAAAGAGCAGTTCAATCGTAAGAAGCCGCACTGTAACGTCGGCACAATCGGTCACATTGACCACGGCAAAACCACCACCACCGGCGCTTTGCTTGCCGTACAGGCAGCCAAGGGCTTCGCGAAGGCGAAAGCCTATTCGGATATCGCCAAGGGGGGTACCGTCCGTGACTCAACCAAGACTGTGACCATTGCCGTTTCGCACGTTGAGTACGAAACTGAAAATCGTCACTACGCTCACATCGACTGCCCCGGCCACGCCGACTTCATTAAGAACATGATCACCGGCGCGGCACAGATGGACGGCGCGATCCTGGTGGTTAGCGCAGCAGACGGCCCGATGCCGCAGACGAAGGAGCACGTACTGCTCGCCCGTCAGGTGGGGGTACCCGCTTTGGTGTGCTTCTTGAACAAGGTCGATTTGGTAGACGACGAAGAGCTGCTTGAATTGGTTGAGTTGGAAATTCGTGAGTTGCTCAGCAAGTACGACTTCCCCGGCGATGATGTGCCAATCGTTCGCGGAAACGCACTGGCAGCCTACAACAACCCAGCCGACCCGGCCACCAGCAAATGCATCAGTGACTTGTTGGACGCAGTTGACTCGTTCATTCCCCAACCCGCACGGGAAGAGGACAAGCCGTTCTTGATGGCTATCGAAGACGTGTTCTCAATTGAAGGACGTGGAACGGTCGCTACCGGTCGGGTCGAGCGCGGCGTGGTGAAGGTGGGTGAGGAAGTCGAGCTGATCGGCCTGAAGGACCTGCCGACCAAGACGGTTTGCACCGGTGTGGAGATGTTCAAGAAGGAAATGTCGGAAGGCCGAGCAGGCGAAAACGTTGGCTGTCTGTTGCGTGGCCTGAAGCGTGATGACATCGAGCGCGGTCAAGTACTGGCCAAGCCAGGCTCGATCACCCCACACAAGAAGTTCGAAGCTGAAATCTATTGCTTGAGCAAAGATGAAGGTGGACGTCACACTCCATTCTTCAGCGGCTACCGACCTCAGTTTTACTTCCGTACCACCGACGTAACCGGCTCGGCCAATTTGGTCGGCGCAGAAATGTGCATGCCTGGCGACAACGTCAAGATCGAAGTAGAACTGCAAAAGAAGATCGCCATGGATGACGGTGTCCGCTTCGCGATTCGCGAAGGTGGTAAGACGGTCGGCTCCGGTGTTGTGACCAAGATCATCGAGTAGTCGAGACGGACAGCTGGATGAGGAACGCCACTGCTGACGACTGTGCGAGATACAAGTGAAGAGTGAATCAAGTTCGAGTTCAGCTCGAATTTGGTTCACTTACTGCTTTGAGTGAGAACACCACGCTTGCGCACATCCGCCGATGCGAATCGGAGTAAGCCAGCGTGGAACTCAGGGGTGTAGCTCAATTGGTAGAGCACTGGTTTCCAAAACCAGCGGTTGCGGGTTCGAGTCCCTCCGCCCCTGCTCATATGGACGTAATCATATCGACGTACCCATATCGACGATTGAACAGCGTTAGCGCTGGACGATCAAATGCAAAACAGACGATCAAATGTAAAAGAATGGCCATGGAGCAATTGCCCATTGCATTGGCGATGTTCCCGAAAGGATAAGCTCCTACTGAGCGGCAGATGACCACTAAAGAATCAGCTATGACGTCGAGGCCCCTGGTGCAAGAACTATTTGCATCCGGACTTTACAAGCGAAATCAAGGGCGGATTGTTCGACAGGTGACCTGTTTGACGATTTGGTTGGTGGTTGCCGTGGCCGCTTGGCGGTGCCATTCGCTGTTTATCCTGCCAACGTTGGGCGATGAGTACAAGGCGGCCAGTTATTTGCTGGCGGTGCTACTGGGTGCCATCGGATTTTGGTTTGGTTTTCGCTTGGTGAACTGGCCCAAGTTTGCCGATTTCCTGATCTCGGTTGAAGCTGAACTGAACAAGGTATCGTGGCCGACGCAAAAAGAATTAGTGCGGGCTTCGATCGTAGTCATCTTCACGATTTTGTTTTTATCTGCCATACTGTTCGGTTACGACGCATTATGGAATTTTATCTTCACCAGCTTGGGTGTAGCTTCCTAGCTCACTCAGTGGCGATGATCGACCCGATCGAGCTTGTTGCTCGGGTCTTAATTTTTAGCAAATTGTCTTCCTAGCCAGGAGATGACTGCGGTATTGGTCTTGTACCAAGAGCCGCGATCGCTGGTACTGGCGTGGGGGTTCTCAGGTGAGTGACTCGGAAAAGCAAGAATCGAATTCGCCTACTGCAGGTGCTGCAACCGGTATGGACTGGTTCATCATCAAAGTGGCGTTCAACCGCGAAGACAGTATTCGCGATGCGCTAGTAAAGCGCATTAAGCTTGCAGGCATGGAAGAATCGTTCGGTGAAATCTTAGTTCCCACCGAAGATGTTGTCACGTTTACTCGCAATGGTACTCGCCGCGTTGTCAAGCGAAAACTCTACCCCGGTTATCTGATGGCTTTCATGACCATCAATGATGATTCGTGGTTCTTGGTTAGGGAAACGCCAGGTGTCGGTGATTTCACCGGTTCCAATGGCAAACCAACTCCGATGGATCCTGCTGACGTCGCCAAGATTGTCAAGAAGGACGAACCGGATGCGGAAGATGGAGAGAAGCCGATGAAGACGGCGATTCCGTTTCGCGTTGGCGATCGGGTTCGCGTCAAAGAGGGCAATTTCCAAAACCTTGAAGGCGAGGTCGAAAAGGTCGATGAGGCCAACGGTCGTGTGACCGTCATCATCAGCATTTTCGGGCGCAGCACGCCTGTCGAAATCGATCACTGGCAGATTGAAGAAGTGTGATTTCGACGAAGTGGCGGCTTCTCAGCGAACGGAAACCATAACCAGTTTCAGCAAGTTATAAGTTCCGTTTGAGACCGTTCACAGCAACAACCAAGTCCCAGAAGTTAACAGAATTATCAGAGTTTTACCCTTGATCAGCATGATTGCAGCTTCCTGCAATCCCCTGACAAGCTTTACGCGGAGCAATCAATAGATGGCGAAACAAGTCGCTGGACAAGCCAAGTTCCAGGTGCCGGGTGGCTCAGCCACGCCCGCCCCACCAGTTGGTACGTCCTTAGGTAAGTACGGCATTAACTTGGGACAGTTTGTCTCACAGTTCAACGAGCGTACGCGGGAGTACAACGGTACGCCCATTCCGGTGGTGGTCACCGTTTACACCGATCGTACATTCGACTTTGTCACCAAGAGCCCACCGGCGGCCGCTCTGCTCAAACAAGCTGCGGGCATTGCCAGTGGATCCGGTGAACCCAACAAGAAAAAAGTGGGTAAAGTCACTCGGGCACAGATCGATGATATCTGCACCAAGAAGATGGCTGACTTGAACGCTCGCGACATGGAGCACGCCGCTCGAATGATCGCTGGTACCGCGCGCAGCATGGGCTTGGAGGTAGAAGGTTAGTCATGGTTAAATTATCAAAAGCAATGAAGGCGATGGTTGCCAAAGCCCCCACGTCGAAGACACCGCTCCCACTGGCCGAAGCCATCGCAATTCTCAAAGGCTTTCCGAACCGCAAGTTCGATCAAAGCGTTGAGATTCATATGAAGCTCGGTATCGACCCAGCCCAAGCGGACCAATTGGTGCGAGGCTCGGTTGTGTTACCGCATGGCATTGGAAAAACCCAGCGGATCGTAGTATTCGCCAAGGGTGACTTAGCTGCTACAGCGCAAACCGCAGGTGCGGACCATGTCGGCCAAGAAGACCTAGCCAAAAAGATTCGCGAGGGCTGGACCGATTTCGACGTGTGTATCGCTACTCCCGACATGATGGGAGTGGTGGGACCGCTGGGTAAGGTGTTGGGTCCTCGCGGACTGATGCCATCCCCACGCGCCGGGACAGTCACCATGGACGTGGCTCGCGTTGTCGCGGAATACAAGGCTGGTAAGGTCGAGTTCCGCAACGACAAAGGATCCAACGTGCATGCCATCGTCGGTAAGCTAAGCTTCGACGCTGACAAGCTCGGCGAAAATGTTCAAGCCTTTATCAACTACGTCAACAGCCTTAAACCACAGGCCTGCAAAGGTACCTATGTGAAGGGCATCGCACTGTGCGCAACGATGTCACCGAGTGTGCGCGTCGCCGCCTAATACGGCCGCAAAACATGGGCACGTTCCGCTCGCTAAGCGTGCGTGCCGCACCAACAGCCTTCGGCCAAACCCCCTGAGGCTTAGCCGCAGGCCAGTTCAACCAGATACCTAGACACGCCTTAAGTTTGAATCAGAGCAAACCATGAGCAAATACGTTAAGAACTTGATCGCTGGAGAAATCCGCAATCGGCTGCAAGGCGTTGATGACGCGATCGTCGCCAACGTCATCGGCATGAATTCGGATGCCACGTTTAAAATTCGCAAGTTGCTGAGAGAGAAGGGGATTCAGATGCTCGTCGTCAAGCGTAGCTTGGCAGGACGGGCGGCAGCGGATACCCGGCTCCAACCACTGTTCGATGAGCAGCAAGGCTCAGTCGCCCTGATTTGGGGTAGCGAAGACTTCGTTAGCCTCGCCAAGGAAATTGCGGCAATCGTCAAGTTGCCTGAGTTCAAGACGTTTGAACTCAAAGGCGGTGTGATGGATGGTGAGGCCTTCACTGCCGAAAAAGTACTCGAGGTCAGCAAATGGCCGAATCGCCAACAGCAAATTTCGCTGTTGGTTGGTCAAATCCTTAGCCCCGGCGCGAACCTATCAGGTCAGCTGCTTGGGTCCGGAGCCAAATTGGCTGGTCAAATCAAGAAGCTGGTTGAGAATATGGAGGAGGGATCAGAATAGTAGAGAATTCGCTGGTATCCGCCTTTCTCAAGCAGCCAGCACTGGATACGACAAAAACAATTTTTCCCGTTACAAGTTACGACCGAACATTTTTTACTTTTGAAATAAGGGTGTGATAACACATGTCCGAAACAACCTACGCAGACGACATCAAACAACTCGGCGAATCCATCGTGGCTCTGACGCTCAAGCAAGCTAAAGAGTTGAGCGACTACCTCAAGGACGAGCATGGCATCGAAGCTGCCGCTGGCGGCGCCGTAATGATGGCTGCTCCTAGCGACGCTCCAGCCGCAGTGGTCGAACAAACTGAGTTCGACGTGGTCATGACCAGCTTCGGCGATGCCAAGCTGAACGTGGTCAAGGTCGTCAAGAACCTGACCGGTGCTTCCCTCATGGATGCCAAGAAAATGGTCGAAGGCGTACCTGCCAAGATCAAAGAAGGTGTCTCCAAGGAAGACGCAGAAAAGGTCAAGAAGGAATTGGTCGAAGCCGGCGCTACCGTCGAAATCAAGTAATTGGGCCCGGCCCGAGCTTCGCGTATTGAACACGCCGCAATGCCACCGTGCTTGCAGCGTGATCCTGAATCTACCCAAAAGACCTGGTGAGCCTCGAGCCTGCCAGGTCTTTTTCGCTATGTCGTGGTTAGCAGTTTATAGTTATTCTCGATATAAACTCGCAGCGCTGTTGTTTCGGCGCCTACTGCCGCCGTCTCCCGTCCGTTCCGCCGATGGAGTGTCCTTTTCGAATGCATCCTCGAACCACGGCCCCGACTGCTTCTTCGACTGCTTCACCAACACGCACTGGGGGCGGCAGCAAACTTCCGCATACGCTACTCTCGGTCGCACTTTTTACTGGACTGCTGGTGACGTTGGCTTATCTGTTCGATGGCAAGACCGGCGCTGAAAAAACGCTGACCCGGCTGACCTTCCCCATCGGCTTGCTGTGGCTTTTCCTGACCGCTGGCCTGTTCCATATGCTCTGGTGCGGGCACTGGGGCCGGGCGAGCTTGGCGGGGTTGGGGTGGTTGTTGTTTACCCTACTCGGCTCCGCCCCAGGGGCCCACGCATGCATTCGCTCGCTGGAATACCAATTCACGAGCTTCGAGCCGGGCGTCGATCCAGCACTCGACCTATTGGTGGTTCTCGGAGGTGGGACCAGCCAAGGTCCGCTACGACCCCAGGCAGGCGTTAGTGGCGATCGCGTGGTTCTGGCTGCCCAGTTGTTCCAACAAGGCTACGCCAAGCGGCTGATCACAACCGGCAATTCCACGCCAGCGTTCGGTAAAGTGCGCAGCAGCCCTAGCGAGCACACATTGGAGATTTGGAATCAATTGGGAATTGATTCGGAACACATCGGCACGTTGAGCGGGATTAACACTTATCAAGAGATTCAGAGCCTCAAGGAGCTTCGCCAGGAATTCCCGACCGACCGCATCGGCTTGCTGAGCAGCGCCTTGCATTTGCCTCGGGCCATGCGTCTGGCCCGCGCGGTCGGCATGTCCGATCTGATTCCCGTCGCGGCCGACTATCAAGCGCGAGTCGAAGCTTACTCGTTCGTCGATTTTCTCCCCACCGCTTATTCGTTCGAACAAGTTGCCCGCTGTCAGCAGGAGTACATGGCTGCACTGTTTGCCCGGTGAGTCGACACTCCCCCGGATTCCCTTCCAGTCCTCAACGGCTAAACTTGGGATTCGTGCTTTGTTGGGCCGCCGCGAAAAAAAATTGAGTGAGGACAGAGAGTCATGTCGGACGACCAGTTGTTTGAAAGGATCGGCGGGGCCGAAGCGGTCGCTGAGATCGTGCGCGACATGTATCGCCGCGTTTTGGCCGATCCGGATTTAGCGATTTTTTTCGCTAAGGTGGATATCGAGCGGTTGCAGCGGATGCAGTTCGAGTTCATCGCTTCTGCCCTAGGCGGCCCGATTCAATACAGCGGTGCCGAACTGCATGCGATCCACAAGGGACGCGGCATCCAGGCTCAACACTTCTCCCAGTTCGTGGGCCATTTGGCCTCTGCCATGGAAGATCGAGGCATATCCCAGCAGGATGTCGATCAAATGCTCGGTCGCATGGCCATGTTCCGCGACCGGATCACCGGCGCCACCAACGTCGATGGTTGATTGACTCGACTTCCCCAAAAAGGGACAATAAATCTCGGAACGGCGTGCCTTTTCATCCACGGCGGGAAGGGTCGATCCGGGTGAGCATGAAAGTCTAGTTCGGAGATATAAGCTGTGACCACTGCCATCGCCGAGTTGGTCAACGACCGACGCTATCCATTTGTCATTGTGATGACCAACGGCGATCGTTATACCG
>JBGSHW010000147.1:0-9104 GCA_041751975.1 Pirellulaceae bacterium | reverse complement strand
ACTGAATCTCGGACATCATAGCGGACTTTGCGCAAGCGACTGGAAGCGTGTAAAAGCTGCCAACAATCATCGCTTAAAAGCCCCGCGGGCGCAACTCTACCCATATTGCCTATCTATCTCAAAGTGCGCGTTGGCCCTGGTTCAAGGCCACTCTTCATCTGAGCTACAAGGATCCCGCAGCCGTTATAGATTCGCGATACGCGTACCCCTTCGCGCCGTTCAAAGGCAATGATCGTTCTTTCGATGGCGGGGCGGAGCATCGAACCGGCAAATACGGACAGCTCCGGCGAATCGGCCCACGCGTCACCGTCTAACGTTTGAAAGCCATGCGATTGGTAATGCACCATCCCGCGATCGCGAGCCGCTACGTACCGCGCAAAATGCAAAGCGGCGGCGGCCTGTCGACTCGCACGGACCACTCCGATCGAAACCGTTGAAACGGCTTCGGAAAGTTCAGGCACCGCCACGAACTCGAGCTCTGGGTAGGAATGCACTACCGCATCGTACACGATCCCAACATCAGCGGCGCCCAGCTGCACATCGGTAGCTACATCATTCACGGTCGTGCGATAGGCTCGCGTCGCCTCGTCAAGTTGCTGCCACAGCCCTATGCGCGAAGTCACTTCTTTAGTTAACTTGGCAACAGCAGCCGCTTCGGGGTTGGCTTGCACCAACCTGAGCTTCTTTGAAAAAACATCGGTCAAGGTTTTCAGCCGTTGCGGGTTGCCTTTGGGGACGACCAAGCCGCACCGCATGTTGGCGATCGGTAGCACTTCTTCGATTAGCCCTTTGTCTCCCGCCAATGTCAAAAAGCTGTCGTCGGCAGGGAGATACAAATCTCCGACACCTGAAACCTCGAGCTGCGAAAGCAGTGTTTGTGACGGCCCGTATTGGATAGCGACTTGCCGCCCCGTCAATTTTTCGTACTCCGCGCGGATCACTTCCATGACCGCGCGATTACTGGCTGCGCAAAACAGAGTTATTTCGACAGCGGAGTTGGTTTGAACTTCCCCTCTGGAACTAAGCGGCGATGGGCTGCCAACGGGCCGAGAATCGGATTGCTGCAGCAGCCAGACAACTGCCACGAGCATCATCAGTGACGCAACTAGAGCCAGTATGGTTTTTGACATTTCACAATCCCGACGAACTACACTGACACTGGCCAAGAAGCGGAGGATTGTTTGTACTCCACCGTTCCAGTGTAAGCAACCACGCTGAATCCGCGCCTCGCACTTGTTGAAGATTGAATGAAGTCGCCTGGGGTGTGTGAGATCACCTCCAGATTTCGCGGCAAGTCGTTACAATGCGGATCGATTTGGACTGTTTAAACAGAGGATTGTGCAGTTAGAGAGCGGGAATGCTATGAGCCGTATGCTGAACTGGAAACGTCGAGTCCTCCTGTTGGGGCTTGTGTCGGTGCTCGTCTTGACCAGTGCGGTGCTTGCTTGCCAAGTCCCGGTTTTCCGCTATGCCCTCGAACGCTGGCAACCGGACCGCTATCAGTTAGTCGTGCTCTCTGCGGGGGAGCTTTCCCCAACCCAAGCAGCGTTACTCGAGCCACTAACTCAGCGTGATGCCGCAGTGGAAGTCAGAACGTTGGTCGCAGCAGAGTCATCAGATGAGGGAGTCGTCGGCGTTGCCAAAGCTTCACCAGGCGTTGCGGTTCGGCGGATCGATGTCACGGCAACCAATGACCCCATGTTCAGCGAACTGTGGAAGCGGCATGCCAGCCAAGGAGCTCCTGTGCTGCTGACTTTGTATCCCGAGTCGTACCAAGTGGACGCGGGGCAGGTCGCACATGCCTGCCAATTGACCGCTCAGGGGGTGGCCCAAGTCATCGATTCCCCCAAACGCCAGGAGCTGGCGAAACGGCTTTCGGCGGGTCATTCGGCTGTCTGGATCTTGCTCGAATCCGGAGATCAGACCAAGGATGACTCAGCTGCCAAGGCGTTGGAAACTCAACTTCGACTCGACACCCAATGGTTGGCACTGCCGACCCCAGAAGAGCTTGAGATCAAAGCTGAGGTATTGGAAAACGCCAAGATCCAGCTGCGGATCGAGTTCTCCGTGTTGCGAATTCCCCGCGACGATCCCCAGGAATTATTCCTGATTGAGTGCCTGCTCAACAGCGAGCCCGATTTGCGCAGCTTCGACGAGCCGCTTGCGTTTCCTGTGTTCGGTCGCGGTCGCGTGTTATACGCGTTGGTGGGTAAAGGGATCTCGTCCAATACCATCCGCGCGGCTTCGTCATTTATGGTGGGGCCCTGCTCTTGCCAAGTCAAAGAGCAGAACCCTGGATTCGATCTGCTACTCCAGTGCGATTGGAAGGCTGCGATTGGCGAAACCTTCATTAGCTCGCCCCTACCCGACGTTGGCCAAGCGGAACCAAGACTTTTGAAAATTGCACCAGGTCGCGGGACGCGATGAACAATTTGATGAACAGATTGATTTTGATGGACAAATTGATGAACCCAACGATGAAACGAATGCTTCAAAAACTTAGCGGATGCGTGTTGGCACTATGCTTGTCTGCGATGCTGTGGCCCCAAGCCGCTGCCGCTGCCGCTGGCGAAGATTGGCCGATGTGGCGGTACGATGCCGCGCGTTCGGCTGCATCGCCCAACCGCTTGCCTGAAAATCTGCAGCTGCTTTGGGAACGTTCATTGGGAGCACGCGCCCAGGCCTGGGATGATCCACTCAACCTGGATTTGATGAGTTACGATCGGGTGTTTGAGCCGATCGTTCTGGATGGTCGACTGTTTGTGGGCTTCAATGATCAAGACAAGCTGCTGGCGGTGGATACGGCCAGCGGTGAAGTGCTGTGGAGCTTCTTCGCCGAAGGACCAATTCGACTTCCCCCCGTGGGCGCCGCAGGACATGTCTACGTGTGCAGCGACGATGGCTATCTTTATTGCTTGAACGCAGCGACCGGAGAACTGAAGTGGAAGTTCCAAGGGGCACCTAACGCGCAGCATGCGATTGGTAACCAGCGGTTGATATCGGCCTGGCCCGCGCGGGGTGGTCCGGTCATTCGCGATGGGACCCTTTATTTTGCAGCCAGTATTTGGCCCTTCATGGGGACGTTCATCTACGCGCTCGACGCTCAGACCGGGCAAGTGGAGTGGGTGAACAGCAACACCGGTGCGCAGTACATCAAGCAACCTCATAGCGCGCCGTCGTTTGCCGGCGTGGCTCCGCAAGGCGCCTTGGTAGCCACCGAACAGTTGTTGATTGTGCCCGGTGGCCGCAGTGTGCCAGCGGTGCTCGATCGCCGCACGGGCGATCTCAAGTACTTCGAAATCAACGCTGGTGGTAAAGGAACCGGGGGCTCGTTTGTCGTTGCCGATGATTTCCAGTTTTTTGTGCATACCCGTGAAAAAGGGACCCGCGCATTTAGCCTCGCCACGGGCCTAAAGACCGCATTCATGCCCAACGAACCGGTCCTGCATGGGGACATCATGTACTCGGCCGAAGTGCTCGATGGTCAACCGGTGATTCGAGCTTATCCCGCCAATCGGGACGAAGATCTGGCCCGCGAGCCACTGTGGCAAATCCCCGGTGATGGCCGTCGCGATCTGATACTCGCCGGCAACCATCTGGTTGCTGCCGGTGAAGAATCGCTCACCCTCTTCGAACTTGGAACTACCACTGCTCTCAGCAGCCAGCCAGCCCGTGTCATTTCCAATTATCCAATCACTGCTCCCATTGGACGCTTGCTGGTGGCGGACCAAAAACTCTTTGCCGTGACCGAGTCGGGTTCCATCATGGTCTTTGGTGGAACAAAGGAAACGGCGGAAACTGCGGCCGAAACGAACATTGCCGCAGAACAACCCGTTAAAAATCAGGTGCCTGAAAATAGCGCCGTTGAAAATAGTATCACCGAGCGAAATGATTTCACCGAGCAAACAGCTGCCGCCGAGCAAGCAGTTGCCGCCGAGCAAATCGCCAAGCTTTGGCAGGCCGGTGATGCGGCCGGCTATGGGCTGTGGTTTGGTGCTTGCCCGCCACCGTTGCTCGCAGCCCTTGTCGAGCACAATCCGTTCGCGCAGTTGGCTATCGTTACGGACGAAGACATCGATCAAGTGCGCGCGATGCGGCACCAGATCGATCGTCACGGCAAGTACGGACAGTTAACCGTTCATCAGGCCACTGCGGGCAACTTCAAAGCACCTGCATACGTTGCCAACATGGTGATTGTCGCCGGTCCGGATGTCAGCTTGCGCTACGTGGAAGCGGCCTATGCTTCAGTGCGGCCCTACGGAGGTGTCCTCATCGCCTTGAACCCGAACGACCCTCAGGCACTGGCGGACCGCATCGGCGAGCTGGAACTGGAGCAAGCCGAAGTAACCGTAAGTGAACTGGGAGTCAGCTTGCGTCGTGTGGGGGCACTCCCCGGTTCCGCCGATTGGACTCATCAATACGGTGACGTGGCCAACACGATCAAGTCCGATGATAGCCGCGTGAAACTGCCGCTGGGGATTCTGTGGTTTGGAGGGAGTTCCAACATGGATGTGCTCCCCAGGCACGGTCACGGTCCGCCCGAGCAAGTGGTGGGTGGTCGACTGTTTATCGAGGGGATGAATAGTCTCAGCGCTCGCGACGTGTACACCGGACGGGTGCTCTGGAAGCGTGAGTTCGAGGACTTGGGAACGTTTGATGTGTACTACGACGACACCTACGAGGACACTCCGCTGGATCCAAAATACAACCAGGTCCATATACCCGGGGCGAATGGCCGGGGTACGAACTATGTCGTTACCGAGGATCGCATTTATCTGCTGGTTGGCAACGTCTGCAAACTACTGGATCCTGCAACCGGCCAGGATGTGGGTGACATTCAATTGCCCGCCGATCCCTCCGGGGAAACGGCCGAGTGGGGATACATTGGCGTTTACCAAGATGTTCTCATCGGTGGCTTGGGATTCGCGAACTACCGCGCCCGACATGAACTCGAGGTCCCACTGGACAGCACACTGAAAGGTTCCAAGGCGGGCTTTGCTTCCAAGAGCCTGGATCGTGCGGCCAGCCGAGCACTGGTCGGCTTCGATCGTCATAGCGGCGAGCAACTGTGGCGGATCGATGCCACCCACAGTTTCTGGCATAACGGCATCGTGGCCGGTGGTGACCGCGTTTATTGCCTCGACAAAAACCCCGCCTTGATCGAAGAAGCCATGCAGCGTCGCGGGCTGGAACTGCCAGACACTTACCGAATTGTCGCTCTCGACTACCGTTCCGGCCAACCGCTGTGGGAGGTCAAGGAGGGGGTTTTTGGAACGTGGCTGGGCTATTCCGCGCAGTTCGATTTGTTGCTCCAAGCCGGCGCACAGGCCAGCGATCGGTTGGTGGCCGAAGTGGGGCAAGGGATGGCCGTCTATCGCGCTGCCGATGGTCATGTTGAGTGGCAACAGGCTGCCCTCAAGTACTCGGGCCCCTGCATCTTGCACAACGAGTGGATCATCACCAATACCAACTCGTATTCCGAATCGGCGGGTGCATTCGACATCCGCACAGGAAAGCAAAAGCTGATTAAACATCCACTAACCGGCGACATGCAGCCATGGAAGATGACGCGGGCGTACGGTTGCAACAGCATTATCGCCAGCGAGAACCTGCTTACCTTCCGCTCGGGAGCGGCGGGCTACTACGATCTTCAAACCGATTCGGGAACCGGCAACCTCGGCGGTTTTAAGTCGGGCTGCACCTCGAATCTCGTGGTTGCCAATGGCGTCTTGAACGCTCCCGACTATACGCGAACATGCAGTTGCGCCTACCAGAACCAGACCTCTTTGGCTTTGGTACACATGCCCGACGTCGAAGTCTGGAGTGTGAATCCTATGGTCGCGAATCCCGCGTTGCCCGGTACCCCACACGCCCCGCTGCAGCTCGCGAACTTGGGTATTAATTTTGGCGCTCCCGGTGATCGTCACGATCCTGACGGGACTTTGTGGATCGAGTATCCACCGCTGACCGGCGACGAGCCACCGCTGTCGATTCGACTCAACCCTGAGGCCAAATTTTATCAACAGCATTCGTCCGCTTTGGGGGATGTCGAGTTGCCATGGGTTTTGGCCTCCGGTGCCGAGGGAGTCACGGAACTGACAATTACTCTAAAGCGGTCCGATCCAGAAGCACCACCAGCCCCATCGCAGTCACCCCGTGGGGAAGTAAAAATATACGACTTGGAGCTCTATTTTGCGGCGCCGTTGGGTGACAATGAAGCCCGCAAGTTCAACCTCTATGCACAAGATCAATTGTCGATCCCCGCGTTGCTTGTTCCTCCGTTCGCTTCCGCAGTGGATGCTGCAACCGGGAAATCAGTGGTTGTGCAACGGCTTCCAGGTGTGCGAATCGGGGACGAGTTACGCCTGCGTTTTGAACCGATCGTTGGCCAACCTGTGTTATCCGGCATCCGCATCCAACGCGTGTCCCCATTGAGTGCAGAGGCTGGCAACAAGGATTGATAGATTCTTTTGGAGTAGCTGGCTGAAAAAGGGGGCAGGCGGGCCTGACCGGCCTACCCCCTTTGTTTCACAAAGATCGCTCAAAAGCATCATGTTAAGCGGTTCGGAGTTGGTCGGGCGGAGATTCGGAAACAGCCGTGGGCTTTGGCAGAGAACATATGCATGGAACGGACCATGGAACGGACCATGGAACGGAGCACTGGCCCAAGCCCTGAGGGCGTGGCCCTATCGAGCTCGGACGTCACGGGCTGGTAAAGTTTTTGCGGGGTCCATGCTCATGTTAAATCTGGATGATCCTTTTTGCATTCTGGCCTGCCGAGTGGGGGCATTTTCGTAGGGTCGCCCTGTTGGGGCTTTGAAGGTAAACGTCCGGGATAAGCGTCTGGAGTCATTGACTGGGCGGATGGCTGCATCGGCGCAGACTCCTTCGCGCTTTGCCTAAGCTCAGGGGGGCTTCTCTAGCAAAGCTTTTCTAGATCGAAAGATAGGGGTCGCACAAAATGTGGGCGGCACGCCCGTGCGTAACGCTTGGATGTTCTTAACGGAACCATGGATGGCATCGCGTTTTAGGGGTACCCCAGGGCAACCGGGTACCCCCCGCACATGCAGCCCTTATGGGTGGTTTTGTGCCGAGTGATGGCTGGAACCAATCAAACAATATGTGTGGTAACAGCTGAATGCCAACTGAATGACTGGATGAATAACGGCAGGCAGAATATCAGTGTCACCAAGTTAAGGAAGCTGCCAAGTGTATGGTGGAAAAGCGCTGGTGCGGCAAAAGCGAGCGTGGTGAATTGGGTTAATTGGAAAAAATAGGGGGATTGCGGCTAACGCTTTCTCGCAATCTTACTATCCTTACTCATTACACCCAGTAATGCGATAAGTTCCGCTTTGCAGCGACACGAAATTTCGGCGTTCCCCACGAATCCTTCTGCCGCGCAGACGTTGTAATTGCATCCATGATTGACATCAGTGAAAGGTGCTAGATGTTGAGTAGATATCTATTGTTGACTGGCGCAACTGGTTTGCTCGGGAGATATTTGATTCGTGACCTTCTAGCTTCTGGCCAGCAACTTGCACTTTTGGTTCGAGATTCGAGGAGCGACACGGCTGCGGAACGCATCGAGTCGATTCTGCAATATTGGGAACGCGAAACTGACTGCTCGCTACCGCGCCCCATGTTGCTGCGTGGGGACATTCGCCAGTCGTTACTGGGACTGAGTGAAAGTGACGTAAGTTGGGTGAGCAAGCACTGTGATTCGTTGATGCACAGTGCCGCATCGCTGAAGTTCCATGAAGATGGATCGGGTGAGCCGTGGATTTCGAACCTGGAAGGGACCCGCAACATGCTGTCCCTGTGCAAAGCGACTGGGCTGCGGAAACTGCACTATGTCTCGACGGCTTATGTCTGTGGATTGCGGGAAGGGACGATATACGAATCGGAACTGAATTGTGGTCAGACATTCCGCAACACCTACGAAGAAAGCAAGTTACTGGCAGAGACGATGGTGCGCGAGGCGGACTACATCGACAATTTGACAGTGTATCGCCCTGCTGTGATCTCTGGTGATTCTAGCACCGGTTATACTAACACTTACCACGGCATCTACCTGTATCTGCGGCTGATGGCGCTGCTAGTTCCCCGTCAACCGCTTGATGCCAAGGGACGTCGCATCACTTCGCTTCGCTTGCCAATGACAGGTGATGAACGCCGCAATGTCGTACCAGTCGACTGGGTATCGAAAGTCATGGCCGCGCTGTTCAACAATCAGAACGCGCATGGACACACGTTTCACTTAGCGCCAGACCAATGCTTGACGCCGCGCGAGATCATCGATGCAGGCTATTCATACTTCAAGTCGACAGGGGTCGAATACATTGGCTATCAGAAAATAGATCCTGCAACCTACAACGCGTTCGAAGCTGAATTGTTGCCGGGATTTGCAATGTACAATAACTACGAAAGTACCGATCCGCACTTCGATTGTTCGAACGTCAAGCGGTTTGCCGGCCAGTTTCCGTGTCCAGTCATCGACGAAGCGATGTTGCACACTTACATTCGCTTCGGCGAACAGGATCGTTGGGGCAAGCGGCGCGCGGCTAAGGTTAAATTGAATCCGAATGCTATGGAGTACTTTCAAAAACTTTCGCGTGCAGACGACTCTGCACCCAACTGCAAAGCGCGCGTTGCGTTAGACTTGACCGGGCCCGGCGGCGGCCAATGGACTTTGGTCTTGCAGAACGATGGCTCGCTGAGTTGCGAACCAGGCCTGGACGCAAAAGCCGACTCGCATCTTGGCCTAAGTGCTGCAGAATTCCACGAAATGCTTGACGGCCCCATCGGCTCGATTCAGCAGCGCGCACTTGAGCGTTTTTTTTCGATGACTTTTAGCAGTTTGTTCCCACTAGCTCATGCTCAGGGTAGCCCGGAACCAGCCAACGGTTAGAGGCGACGATGGCAGACAGTGCAACGAGCGATGGTAGAGCAGAAACTACGTCGCGACTAGCTAGTGTCTGTCCGGAAATCTAAAACGCTTGTAATTTTGGGTTAAAATTGAAAAATAGCTCCTCGAAGACCGAACCCGCAAGCGGGTTCAAGCGTTGAATTTGTTGACAAAAACCAATTCCAACAACAAATCTTCG
>JBGSHW010000146.1:0-106938 GCA_041751975.1 Pirellulaceae bacterium | reverse complement strand
TTGTTGCCCGGGCGGCGATTTCAGTTTCGGTCATTGTAGCGTTTGCACTAGCCTGCTGCAAACTCATCGTCGGCAGCCAATTGTCTCGGTCCCGGGCGATCTGGATTTCCGTCGCGGTCGGCCTCTGTTCGGTCAATACCGTGCGTGTACGTGCGATCTGCTGGCGGCGATGGAGCTCGGGGCAAAACGTCGGCAACCGGTTCCGTTACATCGACAGCTCCGGAAATCATTGCATCGACGGCTCCGGTTAATCGCACATGACTTTCGATTCCAATCCGTTCGGGGCAACCAGTTCGGTTGCGGTGAGGCGGAACGGTTAATTATCCTCGGACCTACCTTAGATAATCTGATTTTTGGAGTTTATTCCACGGACGACCCGTGAAATAACTTCCTTCCCCCAAAGGTAGCGATTGCCTGATTCCAAAGCAATACGAAGGTCGTTATTATCTAGAAAATTCTGTGCGGCTTATGTTCCGGTCGTCGTCGATGATCGCTCCGTAAGGGCCGTTGATGCAACCTTGTGACAGGAGGGGTCATGATGACTGTGGCACGTTTTCGAAGGTGTGTGGCGTTAAAAACACTCAAGGACGGCGAGCGAGAGTGGCTACGAAAGTGGCTTTCTGGTTACGCCAAGTTCCATGGAGTGGAGGGCGAAGATGTGCAACTGGAAATGGATGAGGCACGTGTCATCGCTTATTTGCGGAGCCTGCGGGATCGAAAGGTCGAGGCCTGGCGGCGTTTGCAAGCTGCACGGGCGATGGAGTTGTACCAGGAAGTGATCCTACGAACCTCCAGTGTCGATTTCTTGCCAATTCGTAAAAAACTGATGGAACTTGCGGCAGCTGAGAAGGCCAAGTCAGGAGTTGGGGAAGGGGCCAGCGACCTAGTGGCTGGTGAAGGCAATGCGGGAAAGATCAAGCGAACCGATCTGGAGCCGATTCAGGAAATGCAGCGACGATTGCGGTTCCTGCACCATCCCCTATCTACGGAAAAGGCTTACTTGGGTTGGATGCGTCGCTTTCAAAAGCATGTCGGAAATAAAAAACTGGAAGACTGTGGCGAGTGCGAGATCACTGAATTTCTGACCGACTTGGCTGTGGAGAAGGAAGTTTCTGCTGGAACTCAGAACCAAGCCTTGAGTGCTATTCTTTTTTACTACGAAAAGGTACTCGTGCGGGAAATAGCCTTCATCAATGCGGTGCGGGCTAAAGCCAGCGACTATCGACCACTTGTGTTGACAAAACGCGAGATCACCGAGTTGTTCCAAAATCTTTCTGGTGTGCCGCGGTTGATGTTCCTAATCTTGTACGGCGGAGGGTTAAGGCATAAGGAGTGCCGAACTCTGCGGATCAAAGATATCTGTCTCGATCGCCGCGAGATCTTGATTCGCGACGGCAAGGGGATGAAGGATCGAGTGACCTGCTTGGCTGCCAACGCGGTCGAAGCTGTCAAGGCGCAGATCGCATCGGTTCGCGTCCAGCACTCAATCGACCTCAGCGAGGGCTTTGGCGATGTGTATTTGCCGTTTGCATTAAAGAGGAAATATCCGAACGCATCCAAGGAATTTTGTTGGCAGTATCTGTTTCCGGCCCATCGACGGTCGACCGATCCCCGCAGTCATGAGGTTCGACGACATCACATTCACGAATCGACGTTTGCCAACCATTTTGGTCGCGCGTTGGCATTGTCAAACATTGACAAGCCTGCGGTACCACACACATTACGCCACAGTTTTGCTACTCATATGCTAGAGGACGGTGCAGATATTCGAACCGTGCAAGAACTGTTGGGACACAAGGATGTTAAGACCACTATGATCTATACGCACGTCATGAATCGACCAGGGCTGGCCATCACCAGTCCATCCGACCGACTCGCGCTGGGATAAACGCGTGCGAACCACACGAGCAACTTCGCTCGCGGCTGTTTACGCATTGGACCGCAACCGGCAGCCCAAATCCACGACTCCGGCACACTGGCACCCGCATTATCCCGAAAGATTCAGGTACACCTGCTTAGAACTCGGATGCAGCGCGTTGTGCGCGGCCTTCGGGCCCGTGGGGGGCACCCGTTTCCGATGACTGGAGTATAGCCGATGGCCGCGGATGCATGCAACGTTTTGGTCGGCCTGAGCGGATTCTGGAAGTTTTTTCGTGGGCGGTGCGGGAGAACACGGGGCTGTCGCTGGGTGGAGTTGTTGTGGAAAACCGCAGTGGGGTCATGGGGAGGACGCGAACTAACATCAAAACTGATTCACCCATGAGCAAGCTCATGGGGGGGCTTGAGTTGGAGGCGGGAGCCTCCGGGCAGGCATTCCCAGGCGGAGCCTGGGAACGAAGTGCGGCGGTGCACACGGGAGGCGGGAGCCTCCGGGCAGGCATTCCCAGGCGGAGCCTGGGAACGAAGTGCGGCGGTGCACACGGGAGGCGGGAGCCTCCGGGCAGGCATTCCCAGGCAGAGCCTGGGAACGAAGTGCGGCGGTGCACACGGGAGGCGGGAGCCTCCGGGCAGGCATTCCCAGGCAGAGCCTGGGAACGAGGTGCCTAGGCCCAGCGGCTCTTGCCGGTTCCGGCGACGGCTTTGCCTACAGTCCAGGAACGGAGCCCTAGGCTACTGATGATGTCGCTGACCGTTTTGGCGTAGAAGGGGCTGATGATGAAGACCAGACCCAAACCCATGTTGAAGACATGGGTCATTTCATCGGGATCGATCTCCCCTAATTTCTGCAACCAGGGAAAAACAGCGGGTTGCTCCCACGTATGGCGTTCGAAGACGAGGTCTACCCCGGCAGGCAAAATCCGCTCGGTGTTTTCCAACAAGCCGCCGCCGGTGATGTGCGCGATGCCATGCACGACGTTTTTCTTCTTGTAGTGACCGAGCACTTGACGGGTCAGCTTGGAGTAAATCAAAGTGGGCTTGAGCAAGGCTTCGCCCACCGAGCAACCGAGCTCCGCGACCTGATCGTCGATCTTCAAGCCGGCTCGCTCGAAGACGGCCTTGCGAATCAAACTGTATCCGTTGGAGTGAAACCCGGAGGACTCGACGCCGATCACGACATCGTCGACGGCGATTTGCTGGCCGGTAATGAGACTCTTCTTCTCCACCACTCCGACGCAAAAGCCGGCCAAGTCGTAGTCATCGTGCTGGTAGAGGTCGGGCATAATGGCTGTTTCGCCACCGAGCAACGAGCTGTCCGCCAGTACGCAACCTTGACTAATGCCGTCGACGATTTGTTCGAGCAGCGGTGGGTTATCGCGACTCATGGCCACATAATCGAGAAAGAAGAGTGGCTCGGCACCGCAGCAGAGAATATCATTCACGCACATGGCCACCAAGTCGATGCCGACGGTGTCATGGCGGCCGGCCAATTGGGCCACCTTGAGCTTGGTGCCCACCCCGTCCGTACCTGAGACCAGTACCGGGTTTTCGTACTTGCGGGCAAACAGCGAGCAATTGAAGTCAAGCTGGAACAGGCCGGCGAATCCCCCATCGTTGCGCATCACGCGGGGGCTGAAGGTGCGGTGCATCAGTTTGGGCAATCGTTGCATCGATTGCTCGTAGAGCTCCAGGTCAACTCCGCTGTCCTTGTAGGTGATAGGGCTCATGATTTCTCGTCAGTTCGTTGGCAGCTCAAAGTTGTTTCGGTTCGGGCAGGTGGGAGAAAGGACAAATTATGTCCGTAGTTGCCTTGCCTGCCCACTCCTAAAGAACCGAAATGTTTGCTCTCCAACCACGTTTCTGCCAACAAATGGGGAATGCACGGCCGCCGCATGAGCAACCTACCGAGAAGTGCGTACATTCATGTGCCGTTTTGCCGCCATCGCTGCGGCTACTGCAACTTTACCTTGGTCGCTGGCCGGGATGACCTGATGGAGCGATTCATTGGGGCACTCGACCAAGAGATGTCGCAAACGCTGGGGCAACCTCAGGTGGTCGATACGCTGTTTCTCGGCGGCGGTACGCCGACGCACCTGCCGGCGCGGTTGCTGGCGCGATTGCTCGATACGGTGAGAAAGTGGTTTCAACCGGCGGCGGATTGCGAGTTCTCGTGCGAGGCGAATCCGCTCGACTGCGATGGGGATCGTTTGGCGGTCCTCCAAGACGCCGGCGTCAATCGGCT
Organism: Pirellulaceae bacterium; assembly: GCA_041751975.1. Taxonomy (GTDB): domain Bacteria; phylum Planctomycetota; class Planctomycetia; order Pirellulales; family Pirellulaceae; genus Aureliella. Next base: position 102,818 of record JBGSHW010000146.1, on the reverse strand, counting down.
CAGTCTCGGCGGTCAGTCGTTTTCGGACCGCAAGCTGCGGGTACTCGAACGCGATCACTCGGGGTTGCAACTCCAGCGGGCCTTGGCGACCTGCGCCGAGCGTTTTGAGAACTTGTCGCTCGATCTGATTTTTGCCGCCCCCGGCGAGACGCTTGCAGCTTGGCAAGGCGATCTCCGCGATGGCTTGTCGGCCCCCGTCAAGCACTTGTCGACCTATGGGCTGACCGTGGAACGCGGCTCGGCTTTCTATGGCCGCGCGTTGCGGGGGGAGCTGAATGAACTGGACGCGGAGCTGCAGTTGGCGATGTACGAACACACGCTCGATACATTGGCTGCGGCGGGGTGGGAGCATTACGAAGTCTCGAACTTCAGCCGGCCCAGTTACGCTTGCCGTCACAATCAAGCGTATTGGCTTGGGGAGTTGTGGTGGGCTTTTGGTCCGGGAGCGGCCAGCTTTACTTGCGATGCGGAGGGGCAGATGGTGCGGGCGGTTAATCACTCGAGCACAACGGCTTACTTGAAGCGGGTGTTGAGCGGTCAGTCGCCCGTTCAGGAAGCGGAGCGTTTGTCGTTGGGAGAGCGGGTGCGGGAGCGTCTGGTATTTGGCTTGCGGCAAATGGCCGGAGTTGATTTGGGAGAACTCGATCGCTTATGGCAAGCTCCGGCGCGAGCGCTGTTTGAGCCGCACCTGGATGAGTTCATACGGCAAGGGTGGCTGGAGCTGGAGGGAAGCCGCTTGCGTTTGACTCGGAAAGGGCTGGTGATCAGCGATGGGCTGTGGGGCGAGCTGTTGGACAGTGGGGGGGAAGTTTGAAGTTTGAAGTTTGAAGTTTGAAGTTGAAATCTGAAATCTGAAATCTGAAATCTGAAATCTGAGATTTGAGATATGAGATATGAGATATGAGATATGAGATATGAGATATGAGATATGAGATATGAGATATGAGATATGAGATATGAGATATGAGATTTGAGATTTGAGATTTGAGATTTGAGATTTGAAAAATGAAAAATGAAAAATGAAAAATGAAAAATGAAAAATGAAGCTTCCGGCCTAAAGCCTCCAGCCTCACACCTCCAGCCTCACACCTCAAGCCTGCTCCAGCCTTCTCAATTGCCTAGGTCGCCGAAGAGTGGGGTTGAGAGGTAGCGTTCGCCGAGACTGCACATGATGGTGACGATGCGTTTGCCGGCGAATTCGGGGCGGGCGGCTACTTGAGCGGCGGCCCACAGGTTGGCTCCGCTGCGGATCCCGGCAACACTCCCTTCCATCTTGGCCAACTTGCGTCCCCACTCAAACGCATCGTCGTCGTCCACTGCGATGACTTCGTCGATGATGGAGGTGTCCAAGTTCTTAGGGATGAAGCCGGCTCCAATCCCTTGAATGCGGTGCTTGCCGGGCGCACCACCACTGATCACCGGACTGTGCTTGGGTTCAACGGCGATGGCTTTGAAGTTCGGATTCATCCGTTTGAGGAAACGGGAGGCGCCGGTGATGGTGCCGCCAGTCCCTACGCCAGCGACGAGCACGTCGATATTGTGTCCACTGTCTTCCCAGATCTCAGGTCCCGTGGTCTTCTCGTGAATGGCAGGGTTGGCAGGGTTCTCAAACTGTTGAGGCATATAGCCGTGCGGATCTTGCTTGACCAATTCTGTGGCGCGGGCAATGGCACCTTTCATGCCGTCAGCGGCCGGGGTGAGTACTAGGTTGGCTCCCATTCCGCGGAGCAGCGAGCGGCGCTCGACCGACATCGACTCGGGCATGGTCAGGGTCAATTTATAGCCTTTGGCCGCGCAGACAAAGGCGAGGGCAATGCCGGTGTTGCCGCTGGTCGGTTCGATGATGTGCGTCTGTGCCGTGATCTTTCCATCGCGCTCGCCGGCTTCGATCATGGCCGCGCCAATACGATCTTTGACGCTGTTGAGCGGCTGGAAAAATTCGCACTTGGCAAACACCGTCGCCCCGCCCTGCGGCACGAGGCGATTGATTTGAATCATGGGGGTGTCGCCAATAGCCTGAGTTGCATTTGCGTAGGTCTTGCCGCGGGCCATGTTGTCTTCCTGGATCGTTGACTAAGGGTGGGGGGAGGAGGTTAAGGACTCAGCGTCCTACTTGGTTGTAACTGATTTAATAAAGTTGTGGAACCTCAGCCGACGGGGTGCTCGGTTGGGCAATTCAGCCCGCCCTGTCGCTGAAGCTCGGGCAGTGGGAGCGGAGGAAGCCGCGTAGCGTATCGAGATGTTCTCCCCAGTAAAAAACCGCTCCGCCGTGACCGGCGCCGGGCACTACCACCAATTGGGCCGGTCGGTCGGCTTGCCGATACGCAGCGACGATCCGTTCGGATTGATTGAGAAGTACGAGTTGATCGTCGGTGCCATGGAATACCAGGAGAGGAGGGGAATCGGCTGAGACATAAGTCACCGGGCTGGCGGCGACTTCCAAGGCGGATTGTACTTGCCCCAGTCGCACGCCGCCGAGCAGGGCGAAGCTGCCTGACTGTTCGTTGTAGGCGATCTCGGGCTGCGTCTGGCCGCGGAGCACAAAGTCCGAGGGACCAAAATGCGACACAATCGTTTGTACGCGCGAGGACTCTGCGACGTTTCCACCCACATCCCCTTCCAGCGCCGGCATTCCGCCACTGGTTCCCAGGAGCATGGCCAGGTGGCCGCCGGAGGAACAACCGACGACTCCTAGCCAGCGGGCATCGTAGCCGTAGTCGGTTTGATGGGCGCGGAGCCAGCGCACGGCCCCTTTGCAATCATGGATTTGCGCTGGAAAAATCGCTTGTTGTGTAAACCGGTAGCTGATGCTGGCCAAAGCAAAGCCGTCGCTGGTCAGGCTGCGGATGAGCGGCTTGGCCTTGCTGCCACTCCGCCAGCCGCCGCCATGAATCCACATGACCAGCGGCGGTGGGCGATCGGCGGACGGGATGTACAAATCGAGCTTTAGCGGCACGCCGTCCGCGTCCGCAAAGAGCAGATCGCGATGGATCGTTTCGTGGGGGCTGCCAGCATGGGATCGGATCGGCATCAAACGTTCCACCGAGAGCTTGAGCGAGTTAGAGACAATTGGAGTTACAAAACCAAAAGACGGATACCAAGATCGCGAAGGTACGCCACGTCATGGTTTGCCAAATGATGGAGGGTAACGGGAGACACGGCAAGTAGTCGGTCAGTTAGAGCCACAGGCGGGCGGAGGATGCTATAATAACGGTCTGGTTTGTTCCGCTAATACCCACCTAAGAGCAAGGAATCCGTCCATGGCTCGCTTAGCATCGGTTGTCGTTTCGCGCTGCGATCGATGACTCGATGTCCCACCGCCTTCGTTTCGTTGACTCATTGACACGTTGATTGCACTTCGCAACTCTCTTATTCATTGGAAATTGTATGAAAAAGTATCTGCCGTTCGTTTTATGTTGGATGTTCCTATCCCCCGCGCTGTGCTGTGCCCAGGAAACGAGCGATCCGTGGACGCAAAAGAAGGCGGAGAGTTTCAAACCGCTCAGCGAACAGCAGCAAGCGAAGATCACCGCGGCGGTGCCTGATGAATCTACCGCCACGCCGAAGCAAGCGAGGCGCATTCTGGCATTCTATCGCTGCGAAGGTTTTATCCACAGTTCGATCCCTTACGGTAATCTGGCCGTGCAAGAGCTCGGTCGCAAAACGGAGGCCTTCACCGTCGACTTAGCGGATACTTACGATGTCTTCAACGCCGAGAATCTCAAGCAGTACGATGCGATACTGCTCAATAACACGACCGGCATGCAGTTTCCCAAAGCCGAACAACAGAACGCTTTTCTCGACTTTGTGGCCAGCGGCAAGGGACTGATTGGCTTCCATGCGGCCAGCGATAACTTCGGACGCCATCCCGAATGCCGCGCGCTGGTGGGCGGCGAATTCGGCGGGCATCCTTGGAATGCTGGGGGCACATGGGCTTTTAAACTGGATGATCCCGCGCATGTGCTGAACGCTGCCTTCGATGGCAAAGGTTTTTGGCACACCGACGAGATTTATCAGTACAAGCCGGAAACGTACGAGGGCCCTGAGGTACTGCGTCTGTTGGTGAGCCTCGATATGGCGCAGGAAGAAGTCTCCAAGTTGATCGACGATGGTCCGCGCGAAGTGCCTGTTTCGTGGATTCGCGAAGCGGGTGAAGGCCGGGTGTTCTACACCAACTTTGGTCACCGCGAGGAAACGTTTAGCCACCCGGCTATTTTGCGGCATATGCTCGATGGCATTCAGTACGCGTTGGGCGATCTCGAAGCCGATGCGACGCCGACGGCCAAAGCAGCGGTGAAGAAGCCAGCTTTGGCACCGTCGAAGTAACACGCAGGCGGGTCTGTCCCAGACCTGCGCCACGTAGGCGGGTCTGTCCCAGACCTGCGAGAGCTAGGGTTTCGACCGTGCCTCGGAGAGGCACGGCTACGTGGGAACAACCACGGTGATCAGGGGAGTTTGTGCCCTAGCTTTTCGCGTTTGGTGTTGAGGTAAGCAACGTTGTGCGGATTGGACTCGGAGATCACGGGGACTTGGTCAACGACGCGCAAGTCGAAGCCGCGGAGTGTAAACGCTTCTGCTTTCTTGGGATTGTTGGTCAACAAGCGGACTTCGGTCAGCCCTAATTCTTTCAGGATCTGAATGCCGATGCCGTAGTCGCGCATGTCGGCTTTGAAGCCCAACGCATGATTGGCCTCGACGGTATCGAGTCCTCCCTCTTGCAGAGCATAGGCCTTAATTTTTTGGGCGAGTCCGATGCCTCGACCTTCTTGCGGGAGATAAACGAGTGCGCCGCGACCTTCGGCGGCGATCATCTTGAGAGCCATGTGGAGCTGGTCGCCACAATCGCAACGGAGCGAGTCGAGGAGATCGCCGGTAAAGCAACTACTGTGCATCCGCACCAACGGCGCTTGGGGCTGCACGTTGAGCAGATCACCCATGAAGATGGCGATCGGTTCTTGGGTTTCAAACTGCACGTCGTACACGGCGATTTCAAACTCGCCATATTTGGTCGGTAGCTTAGCGTGTGCCTTGCGTGTGACCAATTTTTCATTGACGCGGCGGTGGGCGATCAATTGTTCGATGGTGATGATTTCAAGGTTGTGCTTCTCAGCCAACTGCAGCAGTTCGTCGCGGGTCGCACGATCGCCTGAATCGTCGAGGATTTCGGTTAAAACGCCAGCGGGTGCCAAACCGGCCATGCGCGGCAAGTCGACGGCTGCTTCGGTGTGACCGGCCCGCCGCAGCACACCACCCTCCATCGCCAATAAGGGGTAAACGTGGCCGGGGCGAACGAAGTCGCGTGGGGAAGATGTGTCGGTGGCTAAGCGGCGGATGGTTTCAGCCCGTTCCTGAGCAGTGATACCCGTTTTGCTGCCGTTGTAATCAACGGGAGTTAGAAACGCGGTGCGGAGCGGAGCGTCGTTGTTGTCTACAATCGGTTTGAGATTGAGCCGTTCGCACGTGCTGGGGAGAATCGGGCAGCACAATTGCCCGCGGCCGCGCAACATAAAGTTGATCACTTCGGGGGTCACCATTTCGGCGGCACAGATGAAATCCCCTTCGTTTTCCCGATCTTCCGCATCGAGTACGATGATCACTTCGCCGCGGCGGATCGCATCGACAGCGGCTTGTACGGAACTGAATTGCTTTGTCATGGAATGAGCCGATCGTAAGACGCACTTGGAAAGGTACCTAGAGTAGCGTAGTCAGGTATTATAGATATCGACCAAGTTTCGTCTCGCCACTTTAGCTAAACCGACCTATGCGCAACCAAGTTTTATCGCAGTTGGAGTTCTTTCGGAGCATTTCGCGGCCACCGAGGGTGCTTTTGCTTGCCCCTGTTGTGTTGCCGAGCGATCGTGCACAGCGTTGGCGGTTGGCGGGCTGCCTATTAGCTTGCTTGCTGGCTTTGAGCGTTACCCCGCTGGCGGTTGCGAATGACGAAGGTGGAGCAGCGACTGCAGCCAAAACATCGCGGCCGATTGAAGCTCGCAAGAACCTAGTGTTCAGTACGATGGCTGGCGAATCGCTCAAGGCGGATATGTTCCGTCCGGCCGATCAGGAGGTCTATCCAATGGTAGTCATGATTCATGGCGGCGGCTGGTCCTCGGGTGACAAGTGGAACTTGCACGATCACGCTCGCGAGCTGGCCCAGGCGGGTTTTGTGGCGGTGGCCATCAACTATCGTTTGGCACCCATTCATCGTTTCCCGGCCCAGATCGATGACTGTCGGGCGGCGCTGGTGTGGGCGGTCGAGCAGGCCGACGATTGGCGGGCTGATTCGCAGCGCGTGGCGGTGTGGGGTTATTCGGCAGGTGCCCATTTGGCTGCGTTGCTCGCTACCAAGCCCGCTCCAGATGAGCCCAAGTTGTTCGCGGCTATCTTGGGCGGTGCCCCCTGCGAGTTCTCCTTCGTGCCTGAGGAAAGCACGGTACTGGCGGCTGTGATGGGAGGGAGTCGCAAGCAGTTGCCCAAGGTGTACTGCGATGCATCGCCGCTTGAGTTCGCTTCGCCGCAGGTGTGCCCCACCTTTTTCTTCCATGGCAGTCATGATTTGATTGTGCCGCAAGCGAGCAGTCACAAATTATTCGTTAAACTGCAGGAATTGGATGTGACCACGGAATACCATGTCGTCGACCGCCAGGGGCACTTGCTGACGTTTATCGATGGCACGTCGCGACGCATGGCGATCGAGTTCCTTCAGAAACATTTACCGGCAGCCCATTGATGCTCGAGCGCGCAGAGTATGTAGAGCAAGCTTATTTCTTCCGAGTCTTATTGGATCGAATTGGTCAGACTGTTCCCTTGCAAGAACTGATGGAACAGACCAAATATGAACTATTGGCGACCACCCGTTTGCCGATGGCGGTCGACTTCTTGTTGGCCGAGCTCAAGCATCATGGTCAAATGAACGGCGGCATGAAGCTGTTGGCTCACTACTTTGTTCCATTTCAAACATTCCTGATATCCGAAGCTGAAGCGGACCGTGGACGCTTCGACTACCGTACGGCCCTCAAGATCTTGGGGGCTGAGGCCGAGTATCGAACTCACGAAACGATCAACCGCCAAGGTTTGTTCTTTTTCCAGTTCGAGGCGATTTCGCGGAATCGACTGAACTACGACCGCGGACTCAAGGCCCTGTCAGGAGACCCAGCTTATTCGCCCGAATGGCAAGCTTGGATTCTCATCGTCCGCCGGCAATTGGGACTGGTCGATCTCGCCGACATGATTTACGTGCGCAGCGAACTTTACCAGGAGCGTCGTGCGCGGGCGGGTGAGACTGAACCCGAGGCTCCGGTTCTGTTTGGGTTGAGTGAAGGGAGAATCGCGCTGGCCAACCGTCGCAAAGATCCATTATATCTGTTCGCAGCCATGCAACGTCATTTGGGGTACCCACCGGTCCCCAAGCTCGAACCGATCGATCCCTTGCCGTCGCTCATTCCGCAGATGCAACGCAGCCTTGAACGCTTGGAGTCGCGAATCAAGTTGATCGAAGAAGAGCAGCGCGGCGGGATCGACATCACCAAGTTCTACAATAGCCAAGGAGCCAAGATGGCAGCTCCCGGCGACGACTTGCTTAAGCTGGAGTAAAGGCTGGGATTTAATCGTCCGTGTACATTTCGATGAACCGGGCCAGGCGATGGAAATCGCTGTTGGTGTCGATGAAACGGACTTTGGTTACCAACGTTTCTGGATCGACAAGATCTTCGAAGGGGACGAAGTTGAGGTCGAGTTGTCCGCCTACCGATACCATGACGCCGTTGAGTTTCTTTTCCATCAGGGCTCTGAAGGCCCCCACACCGATCTGCGAGCCGAGCATGATATCGAAGGCGTGGGGCAGCGCGCAGCGGCTTTCGTAGCCGAGTTGCAAGCCGTTGATCTTCCGCGACCTGCCGGTTTTGGCGTGGTAAGCCTTCATCAACAGCTCGGCCAGCATCTTGCCGAGGTTAACCGAGGCGATGGCGATATGTCCATGGTCATCCCGTGGGATCCCCTCGAGGTACTTTTGGGGCAAGTACTCGGCCATCCCTTCAGCAATCACGATCACACCGTAGGGGCGGTTTTGCTGTTCACGCATGAGCATCATTTTGACCATGCGATCGATGATTTTATCGACATGCATGATCTTCCGCATCTGTTTCTGGCCATCCTTGTCGGTGACTTCTTCTTCGCCAGCCAGGGGACCGCAGACGTCTTCGACACTCATGACCATGCAAGCTTCACCGGCGATGGCCGCACCGTAGGCCAGCCAGCCCGCGCTACGCCCCATGGCTTCGCAGATAAAATAGGCTTGGCCAGCGGCGGCATCGTAATTGAGATTCCGCATCTCAGTTGCCAGGAACTCGGCGGCGGTGAAGTAGCCGAAGGTGAAGTCGATTCCCATGTAGTCGTTGTCGATCGTCTTCGGCAAGTGGACGACCGGCATCCGCTTCTGGTCGGCAGGCAACGTAGCTTGGTAGAGCTTCATTTTGTTCGCGGTTTTGAGCGTATCGTCACCACCAATCGAGATGAGCGCATCGACGCCGATCGACCGCAGGGCCGCATAGACGCGCGCCAACGGTGCGCTCCGCTCGGGGTCAGTCAGGTGTGCTGGGGACGAGACCTTTTTGCCCGGGTTGGCCCGCGCGGTGCCAATCAAGATCCCTTGGGATGTTCGCAAGTGGGACAGATCTTCGTGAGTGATCTCGATGTAGTCCTTGCCTTCGACCAGCGGTTGCGCAGGATCAAAATCGATGAGATTGGAGTAGCCGTGTTTGATGCCGACAACCTCTACCCCCGCATTGATGAACGCCAGGGCGGCAGTGCCGATCACGGCGTTGGCTCCAGGGGCAGGACCACCGGCGAAGAGCATCGCGACTTTTTTGATATCAGACATGGTTGCTTCCTGGTTCGAAACTTCGTGTGACAATGAAGGGAGTAGCTGAAGTGTCTAGTCGCAGAGAACTTGGGGTTATTGCCCCAGGAGTTCGCGCTCGACCCACTTGGTATCGACTTCGCCCGATACGAAAGCTGGGTGCTGCAACACCTTGATCTGAAAATCGGCAGTGGTCGCAATGCCTTCAACTTGCAATTCTTGCAATCCACGAATCATGCAAGCGATGGCTTCGTCCCGCGTAGGCTTATGCACGATCAATTTGCCAATCATCGAATCGTAGAAGGGAGGCACGGTGTAACCGGCTTGGGCATGCGAGTCGAAGCGAACGCCAAAACCACCTGGGATGAACATCGACTTGATGTAGCCCGGGCAAGGTTGAAAGTTCTTGGTCGGATCTTCGGCATTGATACGGCATTCGATGGCCGCACCGCGCAACTGCACATCGGCTTGGCTAAACGGCAGCGGTTCGCCAGCCGCGACGCGGATCTGCGACTGGATCAAATCGATACCGGTGACCATTTCGGTTACCGGGTGCTCGACCTGAATCCGCGCGTTGACTTCGATAAAGTAGAAATTGTCGTGTTGATCGACGATGAACTCAACGGTTCCCGCGTTCTCGTACTTGGCGGCCGCGATCAGTCGCGCGGCGGCTTCGCAGATGGCGATCCGCGTCCGCGCGCTCAGTAGCGGCGAGGGGCTCTCTTCGATCAGTTTTTGGTGACGGCGCTGGACCGAACAATCGCGTTCGTACAAGTGCCGCACGTTGCCGTGGCTATCCGCAATGATCTGCACTTCCACGTGCCGGGGGCGGTCGATGAATTTTTCCAGGTAGACCCCCGCGTTGCCAAATGCAGCTTGTGCTTCGGCCTGCGCCTGTTGCAGTGCGGTGCGGAGCGTTTGTTCGTTGAGTGCGACTCGCATCCCTTTGCCACCACCGCCGGCGGTCGCCTTGATCAAGACCGGGTAGCCAATCTCGCGAGCGCTGGCCACGGCATGTTCTTCGTCGGTCAGCAGGCCATCGCTGCCCGGCACTACGGGAACGTTGGCGGCAACAGCCACTGCCCGGGCCGAGTTCTTATCGCCGAGCTGCTCCATGGCGGATGGCGAGGGGCCGATGAAGTCAAACTTGCTACTGCGGCAAACCTCGTTGAAGTGGGCGTTCTCAGCCAGAAAGCCGTAACCCGGGTGGATCGCTTCGGCACCGCTGATCTCTGCAGCGCTGATGATGTTCTCGATGCGAAGGTAGCTATCGCTTGATCGGGCCGGACCAATGCAGATGGCTTGATCGGCCAGCCGTGCGTGCGCGGAATGGCGATCCGCTTCGCTGAAGACAGCTACCGATTCAATCCCCATTTCCTTGCAAGCGCGAATGACGCGCAGTGCTATTTCGCCGCGATTGGCAATTAATATTCGGTTATACATAGCCGAAAAGATTACCCGCGCGTATCTACCTTGAACAGGGGACGGTTGAAGTCGACGGCGTCTTCGTTTTTGGCCAAGACGGCGACGATGGTCCCACTGATTTCAGCCGGGATTTCGTTGAAGACCTTCATCGCCTCGACCGTGCACACGACGGTGTCTACCGAGACTTTCGAGCCGACTTTGACGAAATCCTCCGAGTTCGGGTTGGGCTTGCTGTAAAAGGTCCCCACCATGGGCGAGCAGATCACCTTGATGTGAGGGCCATCGGCGGCTGGCCCAGCAGGTTCGCTGGCGGCCGGGGCCTGAGGGCTCGCGGGTGCGGCTGCAACGCTGGCGGCAGGAGCTGCCACCGAGATTACTTGCCCGCCGCGGACTAGTCGAATTTGCTGATCAGCCTGCTTGAGGTCAACCTCGCTCAGGTCGTGCTCTTTCATCAAGCCGATGAGGTCGCGAATGCGTTCGACGCTAAATACGTCGTCCTTGCTTGCCGGTCCGCCTGCAGCTTTGGCCATGTGGTTTCCCATTCAATGAAAATTTAGGCGAGTAATGCAACTCGATTCGCGTCCAACTCTCTCGGTAGACTACTCAAGACCTCACAGCCCGAAGGGGTGATCAAGATGTCATCTTCGATTCGCACACCACCCCACCCAGGGTAATAAACTCCGGGCTCGACCGTCACGACCATCCCTGGCAGCAACGGGCGATCAAAGTTCTTTCCTAAGCGGGGGGCTTCGTGGATCTCGAGTCCAATTCCATGACCGAGCCCATGGTTAAAGCGTTTGCCCATTCCAGCGCTGGCAATCACATCCCGCGCGACTCGATCAATTTCGCTTACCATCACACCCGGTTTCATAGCTGCGATGGCCGCCGTTTGGGCCGCCAGAACAGTCTCGTAAACCTTGGAAAATTTCGCGGGGATTTTACTAGTCATTAGTACACGCGTCAAGTCGCTGCGATAGCCGGCGACGGTCGCCCCCCAGTCAATCAGCACAAAAGGGTGGGCTCCAATCAGGCTCTCCCCAGGGCTCGCATGCGGCAATGCGGCTCTTGGCCCCACCGCCACAATGGGGTTAAAACTGCAGCCACTGCCTCCCAACAGGCGTATTTGGCGATCGATTTCGTTGGCGATCTCACGCTCACTCTGTTGGCTCCGAAGCTGCGCACGCACGCTGGTGAACACCCGTTCGGCAATCGCAATGGCCCGTCGCAATAAGGCTACCTCATCGGAGTCCTTGATTTCGCGGAGCGTCTCAACCTGCGCGTCCCCTTTGTTCAATCGCCCAACACCCGCTCGCCGCGATAGCTGATCGAAAGCATCGACTGAAAGCGACCGCGATTCGACAATCAAACTCGATAACCCCAAGCTGCTCAGTTGCTGGCACGTCATGTCCAGCAGAAGTTCACTGGGCTTGCGAATAAAGGTCGCCAGCCCGGGACACTCTTCGGCAAGCTGTTCTTCATAGCGGGGATCGCTCACGAGCAAATCGCCATCCGTCGAAACGATCAAATAGCTATCGTCACCCGTAAACCCGGTCAGATACCGGACGTTGGTAAAGTTCGTTACCAACATGGAGTCGGCATCCACAGATTGGATCAAGTCTCTGAGGGAGTCGCGGCGCTTCTTGTAGTTGGGCATGTGGGATGGCTCGTGGATCTCTAAAAAAACAGACCGCCAGAATAGTAAGTGTCACGAAAATACCAGAAAATCGAATTACGGGTTAGCAGACAGCAGCGCCATTTTGCTGTGCAGTTGCGGTATAATACTTCCCTTCATCGACACTCTAAGGTGACCTGAACACCTTTCGATGCACTTCCATCCCCCCCCACACCGCAATCAGGTTTGAACATGACGCAACCACATAAACACAAGTCTCGTCGGCGCTTCCTCAAAAGCGTCGCGGCGGCAAGCGCGGCAGTGTCGCTACCCACAATCATCCCCGCCTCGGCAATTGGGCGCGATGGCCACACCGCCCCGAGCGAACGTGTCATCGTTGGCGGTATCGGTATCGGAGGTCGAGGCCAATACGATCTTGGCTGTTTTCTTGAGCAATCCGATGTCCGCTTTGGTGCCGTCTGCGACATCAAGGAAAACAGACGCCAGTTCGTCAAGAAGATGGTGGATGATAAGTATGGTACCCAAGCCTGCACGATGCATACGGACTATCGCGAGTTGCTTGACCGACAAGATATCGACGCAGTACTGATTGCCACCGGACCCAATTGGCACGCGACGATGTCAAGTTATGCTGCTCGAGCGGGTAAAGATATTTACTGCGAGAAGCCGTGCACCAAGAACATCGATCAAAGCCTGAAACTCGCCGAGATCATTACGCGAACAGCTCGGATTTTTCAAGCGGGAACACAGCGCCGCAATCTCCCGCATTTTGCCTTCGCTTGCGAGCTTGCGCGGTCTGGCCGCTTGGGCAAAATCAAAAAAATCTTCGCGCACCCAGCGGGCATGAAAGCCATGGCCAGCGGTTGGTTGCCTGCTGAGCCTGAGCCGGAATCGACCGAGGTCGATTGGAACACGTATCTTGGACCTGCTGCGTGGCGACCCTACAACAAGCAGTTGTTAAACGGTTTTAACTTCGAAAAAGGGGGCGGATTCATCGGCGCATTTGGTGCCGGTGGAGTGCTTGAATGGGGCTCGCACACCGTCGACCTGTGTCAGTGGGCCGTCAACGATTGCCCGCCGCCGATCGAGTACAACCCGCCGGCCAATGATCAGATCTCTTGCAAATACGACGATGGCGTTGAGCTGATCTTCCGAGAAACAGGTTGGATTCCTCTGGGTTCCTGCCCGGTTCGTTTTGAAGGTGAAACCGGTTGGGTTGAAGCGGGCGACAGCGGTAAGCTGGTTCTCAGCTCGCCAGAGTTGTTGGCAGGTCGAACCGTGGAAGAGATCGACGGCTACCCTGCGACCTTCCATGTGCGCGATTTCATCGATTGCGTGAAGACACGCAGCCAACCCAAGGGCAATGCTATTGCTGCCGCCAGAGCGCACATCGTGTGTCACGCAACCAACGTGGCTCTGTTCCTCAATCGTACCGTCAAGTTGGATCTGAGCGATTATTCATTTATCAATGATGATGAAGCCAATCGATTGCGAACTGAGGCGATTCGCGAGCCTTGGAACATTTAAGCGCCGCGTAGGCGAGCCTCTCCGAGGCTCGCACAGATCAGCGTCTCGGAGAGACGCCGCTACGTGCCCTGACGATCCCCTCGAGTTGTGCGAGCTGCACTTTCATTCAATGCGGCTTGAACCCAGTCTTCCTAAAAACATCGTTTGATCAAGATAATAAAAATTAAATGAAATTCACTCACTTACTTTCGCCACGTTCACTCCTGCTGCACGCTGTATTGCTTGCAGCGACTTTCAATTCGCAAATTGCATTCGGGCAGGCCATAGGTCTGACCTCCGAGCCGGAGCTAATCCAGATTTTGGCGTCGGATTCCGAGGGGGGCGAAAAGGCGATGGCCTGCAAGCGTCTGGCCGTCTTTGGCTCGACCGCCTGTCTTCCTGAAGTGTCCAAGCTGCTCAGCGATCCACAACTGGCCTCGTGGGCCCGTATCACCTTGGAAGCCGTTCCCGGCGACGAAAGCAAAGCGGCTCTGCGCGATGCAGCCAGCAAGCTGGACGGCGTGCTACTGGTCGGCGTCATCAATTCGCTGGGTAACTTGCGCGATGCGACCGCCGTAGAAATGTTATCAGCGAAACTCAAGGATTCCAATGCAGCCGTGGCCAGCGCATCGGCACTTGCGTTGGGCCGCATCGGGGACGAGCCAGCGTTGGCTGCTCTTCGCTCCTTTATGCCACAAGCGCCGACACCCGTTGTTTCTGCGGTTGCAGAAGGCATTGTCTATGCAGCCGAGCAGCTCATGAAGTTGGGTAACACGGCGCTGGCTGTCGAAGCCTTCGATGAAGTTCGTGCTGCAAAACTTCCGGATCAACGCATTGTCGAAGCGACTCGAGGTGCCATTTTGGCGCGCGGCGACGAAGGTATTCCATTGTTGGTTGAACAGTTGCGATCCCCCAATCGAAAGTTATTTGCTGTTGGCTTGCAAACGGCTCGCGAAATGAGCAGCACCCAGCTGGGGGCCGCGCTGATTGCTGAGATCGCCAGTGCAACACCCGAACGTGGCTCGACCATGGTTCAAGCGCTGGCTGAACTGCCAGGAAAACCTGACTTGGCTGCCTTGCAGAATTTGGCAACCAGTGGCTCTCAAGAGGTGCGACTTGCCGCAGTTACGGTACTCGGTCGAGTCGGTGATGTCAGTTGTGTCGATTCGCTGCTCCAAGTTGCTCGGCAAAACGTCGACTTAAGCGCTCCGGTTCGAGCAGCATTGGTTGCCATGTCGGACGACAAGGTGAATGCCGAATTGCTCAAACGCTTGCCAGGTGCTGCGGATGACAAAGTAATTCTGCTTGAAGTCGTTGGGTTGCGACAGCTTGAAGCCACCGATGAATTGGTCAAGTCGGTGGATTCTGCGGAAGAGTCCATTCGGTCGGCAGCCTTACAAGCGTTGGGACAAACGGTTCCGCAAGCCAAACTCGGTACGCTGGTATCGCAAGTGGTTAAGCCGAAGCGCGCCAGCGACCTTGAGGCTGCAACGCGAGCTCTGTTGACCGCGGCCATTCGCATGCCAGATCGCGAAGCCTGTGCGACAACCCTGAGTGCAGCCATTGAGTCAGCGCCCGCTGCGGCCAAAGTCAAACTTCTCGAAACGGTCGCCGCTGTCGGCGGGACCACGGCATTGCAAACTATGAATACTTATGCCATGGGCAAAGAGGCCGCACTGCGAGATGCCAGCACACGCTTGTTGGGCGAATGGATGACCATCGATGTCGCCCCCGTCTTGATGGACATCTACTTAAATGGTCCCAAGGATCGGTTTCAAGGTCGTACGATCAAAGGCTACATTCGGGTTGCTCGTCAGTTTGTCATGCCTGACTATCAAAGACTCGAAATGGTCAAGAAGGCGATGGCAGTGGCACAGGTCCCTGAGCAGAAGGCGCTGTTTGACATTGTCAAGCAAAAGCCCAGTGCCGGTTTGTTGCAGTTTGCCATTGAGGCGCTCAAGAACCCTGAGCTGAAAAGCGAAGCCATGGCGGCCATCGAAGCGGCCAAGCCCAAATTGGTCGGCAACGAAGAGGCGCAAAAGCTGCTCGAAAACGCCGGCTTGAAGTAAGAAGTTCCTTGCAATGATCAGTCCTAACGCCGGAGCATCGTCGCTGGTTGTGCTTCGAGCAGCAGTCGATGCGACGGCGAGCGGGCTGATTGCGAGACACGATTCGAGCTGTTTCTAATGTTCTTGCCGCGGAATCAGATCGTGGAACCGGCAGCTTATTTGCAGATGTGTTCTTAACACAGAGGCACGGAGGACACAGAGCTTCCGCGCAACTCCCTCTGAGAACTCCGTGCCTCTGTGTTTCAAAACTGAAACGATGTTCGCCACCGATCGCTTATGGACGGCAGTTGGGTTGCCAGGGACTTCGGCGTGGGCCTTGGTGGGGCGCGATTGAGTAGACGAGGTTTAGGTGGGCGGGGAGCTATGCAGAATTCGCATAGCTGCCATGCATTTCGTGCATGGCTGGACTCGTCCAGGGGACGCTCACCGCTCCGGGTTTGTCCCGGCGGAAGCATGAGTGATGGCTACCAACACAGTGCACAGGAGCGCCGTGGACGAGCGAATGTCTTTGGCTGGCCGTTGATTCGGTTCGAGTCCACCACATCCCGGCTGGTCACAATCGCTCGTATTGCGGACTCGGTTAGGCGTTACTTGCTCGCCATCACCACCTCTCGTCCGCCGCTGCTGTCGCGTGCCATGGTAGCTACCAATCACCCTTCCGCCGGGACGGGCCCGGACGGTGAGGACGAGAGCGCCTGCCATCGCGCAACAGCTGTTTTAAAACCGCAATTAGCTGCAACTCACCTAAGCTATCGAATTTTCACCACCCCAACTTCGCCCTCCCGTTGTCGCATCGGCCCGCTCGTTGTCGTTCGATCGCTCGTTGATCGCTTATTCCTTGGGGTTTTTCGTGTCTTCCTGGTTGGTTTCCCGCAGTTGCTGCAATTTGACGAGCAGATGTTTTGGTCCGCTGAGCTCTGCGTCCTCGGGTATCGCCGGTATGAACTCGCCGTCTGAAACATCAGTGCGCAGCTTTAGCGCGTTGTAGGTAACGATGCTTCTTGGCGATTCCGCGTCACTAATGACCATGCTCTTCGGTACCCAACCACTTTCCGTTTGGTGATAGCGGATGTGATGGCGAGTGGCTAACTCCATCGTCTTCTTAATTAGAACATCAAGCTGCGTGCAATGGAGTTCGGGTTCGGTCGCCAGGATCGCTCGAAAAATCAGTTTGTCCCCTGCAAACTCAATTGTCCATTGCTGGGGATCGTCCGTAAATCGCTCAATCTTAGATGAAGGATGCGAGGCTAGACTGTACAAAAAGCTATCTTCAATTTGGTTCAACTCACGATCAAAGCCGCGAAATTTACCGAATGCAATATTGAGTCCGACCAGCTTGAAATCTGTAGATAAACTATCTTGCTCGCCAACTGAGACCAGGTATCGAGGCTGTTTATTCACATTACGATCAAACTTGACTAGCAGGCCGTCCACGAAGCCAAATTCAGCGTGAGACATACCGGTCCACTTCAACTTGGCGAAATCTGCTTGGTTCATCGCAAACTCTGCTTCGAACGTGGGAAGCTGATGCTTGATCAAGATTCTGTTCGCGTCGAACATTGCATAGAATGGTGTCGGCCTTTGTTCACTTACAAAGCCGTAGGAACAAACACCTTGCACCTCGAACACTTGATCGGCATACCGGGCCTGAAGCCGTTTGATTGACTCGCACAGTTCTTGCGGTGACGTTATCTGTCCACTCGGCTTCCCATCTGGATCATCCGCGACAGGGCAACCGTTCGCACTAGTCGCAGGAGTTAGCAGCAATGCTGCTGCAACGAAGTTTGCCGCGACCGCCAGCCTGAAAAAAAGATAGCGTTCGAGCATCGGAAATCTCCCAATCGCATATTGTCTGTGAGTCAGTGGTGGGACAACCTAAGCACGTCGCCCAGTGTCTTCGGGGATAACTGTTGTGCCCCTCCCCGGCCCCGAGAAGCCGACCCTCCCTGTGGGAATTTAAGCAAATTGCTTAAATTCCCACAGAGAGGGTAAGTTGCGCGTTGGACCTCAGGAATAACGCATTATCCCCAAAGGCAAGTGGTGAGATGCTTACGCCAATATCTCGTGGATGACATGGCCGTGCACGTCGGTCAAGCGGAAGTCGCGACCGCCGTAGCGATAAGTCAGACGATTGTGATCGAGACCGAGCGCATGCAACATGGTAGCATGCAGGTCATGCACGCTGGTGGGATTCTCTTGGGCTTTAAAGCCGAATTCGTCGGTCGCGCCGTGCACCGTGCCACCTTTGATACCGCCGCCAGCCATCCACACGGTGAAGCCATAGTGATTGTGGTCGCGTCCCATCTGTGGCTCTCCGTTGCCACTCAACTCCACCGTCGGCGTTCTGCCGAACTCACCTCCCCACAGCACCAAGGTCTCTTCGAGCATGCCGCGCTGCTTGAGATCGGTTAGCAAGGCGGCGATGGGTTGATCGATTTGCCGAGCCAGGTTGCGGTGATTCTCTTCGATCTTGTCATGGTTATCCCAGGGCTGGCCGGCACCGTGCCACAGCTGCACGTAACGCACACCGCGCTCGAGCAAACGGCGGGCGATCAAGGTTTGCCGACCGTGCACGCCATCGCCATACATGTCGATCGTTTCTCGGGACTCCCGCGAAATATCAAACGCTTCCTCCGAATCATGCTGCATGCGGAAAGCAAGCTCGTAGGACTGGATCCGCGCATCGAGTCGATCGTCGACGCGGCCGGCGCGGTGAGCGGCGTTCCAACGGGCGAGCAAGTCGAGTTGCCGACGTTGATCACCCTTCGTGACGTGGGGGTGATCGATGTTTTCGATCAAACGCTTGAGCTCGGTGTGGTTCGAGTCGATGTAGGTCCCCTGAAATGCGCCGGGCAAGAAAGCCGATTGCCAGTTCTCGCTATCCTTGATCGGTAAGCCTCCCGGACACATGGCGATAAAACCGGGTAGGTTCTGATTCTCCGTTCCCAGGCCATACAGCAGCCACGCCCCGGTGCTCGGGCGGGCTTGAACCGAGTCGCCGCAGTTCATGAGCATCAGCGACGGTTCGTGATTGGGGACTTGCGCGTACATCGAACGGATCACGGCGATGTCGTCGATGTGTGCGGCTGTCTTCTCAAAGATCTCGCTGACCTCAATCCCCGACTGTCCGTAGCGCTTGAACTTAAATGGCGACGGGAAGGCGGCGCCGGTCTTGCGCTCGGTGGTTAGTGTTTGAGGGACGGGCTGGCCAGCGTACTTGTGCAACGCCGGTTTCGGATCGAAGGTGTCGACGTGTGAAGGTCCACCGTTGAGGAAAAAGTGAATGACCCGCTTGGCCTTGCCCGGAAAATGGCCCGGCCGCGCCGCTAAAGGACCCGATGAACCCGGCAAGCTCGATGAACCCGGCAACTCATCTCCATAGACCAACTGCCGATCGTCTTGCAGGACACCGGCTAACGCCAAAGAGCCGAAGCCCAGGGCGGAACGGGTGAGCAGCTCACGCCGCGAGTATGAAGGGTGTAACGGTCTCATGGTTGTTGTCCAAAACTGGGTTGTACAAAAATTAGTTGTGATCCGCGATGCGCATCAATCGACAAACATGAACTCGTTCGAACAGAGAATCACTTGAGCTAATTGTTCCCAGCCATCTAACTCCTCGTTGGCCGGAGCCGGAAAATCCTTGGCCGAATCCCAGGCCATACCACGCTCGGCATGCGTCTCTGCCAGAGTTACTTGCCACAGATATTGATCGCTGTTGAGCACGTCGCCAATGTCCACTACAAAATCGATGGTATCGCCGGCTGCCACTTCCAACTGCGCTGCATTCAGCTCGCGCGTTGCCTGATGGACGGTCGAGCTCGCGATGATCCCAGTTTGGGAGTGGACGATAAAGGCGCGAATCCCATCCCCTGGAGCGGGCACATGTTGCAACTTCGATTCGATACGAATCGAGCCACTTTGCGATGCCGTCCAGCGACGCACCGCCGCATGCTCGCGATCGTTACCCGGGTGCCCTCCCTCGGCGCTTAATTGCACCCAGCCCAGGGTGGCGTCGGGGAAGCTCTCTCCCCCTTGCCAGGCGTTTCCGGTGAAGTGGGGCAAGGGCTTGAAGTCCCGCACGCGCCCCGTCGACTCATCCATGGCCCCGTAGCCGTATTGCCAAGCGGCGGCCGTTGCGGAGGGGGTGTCTTCTTCGCGAGTTGCCGTCACGGCCACCAGCTCCAGAGCGTCGGCGATCTCCGTGGGAGTTGGTTCCCGCTGCAAGGCCTGACGGAACATGCCGACAACCCGTTCAGCAGGCTGTTCTTGCTCGGCCACCGAGTTGGCCAGAGCCCGCGCCCGGTCGAGCATCAGTGGATGGTTGAGGAAGAAGAGGGCTTGCCCAGGCACCGTGGTCTCAGATCGCTGCGGCACGTGCAGGTCGGGATTGGCAAAGTCGAACATCCGCAGGGTGCCGGGCAGAAACTGGCGATCGACCAGGCCGTACAGTGTCCGCCGCTGCGGGAATGGCTGGGCGAAGATGTCGCTCGCCCGCCCACCCACTTGATCTTGCAGATCCCCCGAGGCGGCGAGTAACGAATCGCGAAACTCCTCGAAGGTCAGACGTTTGGGGTTCATCCTCCATAACCACTGATTGCTCGGGTCCAGTTTGGCGGCTACCAAGTGGTGCGCTGCAGCAGGTGTTCCCTCAACCGCCTGCGAAGCTTGCTGGAAAGTGGCTGACATCACGATCAAGCGATGTATGGCTTTCAGATTCCAGTCGTTTTCAACCAGCGTCGCAGCCAGCCAATCGAGCAGTTCTGGGTGCGAAGGTGTTTCAGCACGGGTGCCGAAATCGCTGGGGGTGGTGACGAGCCCTTGACCAAAGTGGGCCGTCCAGAGGCGATTGACGATCACGCGTGCCGTTAACGGATTGTTCGGGTCGGTGATCGCCTTCGCCAGTTCATAGCGTCCGCTCCCCTGTTCGAACGGTTGGTTGTCGGGCGGACTCAACACTGAGATGAACCGCCGCGGCACATCGTCCCCTTGCGTCAAAGGATTACCGCGGACGAAGACTCGCGGCTCGTTCGCCACGACTTGATCCACGAGAGTTACTGCGTGGGGTGCCGGGGTCTTGGCGTTGATGATCCAGCGATCGACCTCACCCTGCAACCTCCAGAGTTCGGTGACCGTTCCCGAATCGTAATAGGTTTCGGTGAGCACAATGGGGCCCTCGGGGACTTCGCACGGAGCGCGCGGCCCGTAAAGCACTTGTAGGAGCCTCGCGATGTCATCGGCGTGCGTAGCGTTCGGCTGCGATCCACTTGAGTGCGAATCGTTAACATGCAAATCATTAGCATGCTCATTAATTGCCGTTTCTTCCGCAGAGGACGGTTCGGCTGAACCCACTTCAGCCGCGTTGTCCACCTGGGTAGCGTTTTGCTTAACTATTTGTTGCGCCGTTTGTGTCGCTGCCTGGTGCTTCGCCTCGACTTCGGAGAATATCTTTCCGTACCGCTCGCAGACTTCGCGGAAGCTGGCTGGCGGTGTGGCGAAGGCCTGGGCGATTCGCGGAGGCAGGTCGGTTTGCTGCAGTTCCCGCGTTACGGCCACCGCTTGTTCGATAAACGTCGCGGCAGGGATGGATGCATAGGCCTGCCAAGGAGCGAACGTGCGATCGTTCGCGCGGGCTGCGTCGCGGAGAAAACGCTCCCAACGCCGCACAAAGGCTGGTAAGATATCCTCTTTTTGAAAGATCTGATCGAAGCCATTGGCCGGATACTTGTGGAGTTCTGATTGGGCGAACAGGTAATCGGCAACGCGACTGCGGACACGAGCCGATGATTCTTGGTGGGCCGCGGCGAGGCGTTCGTTCAGCGCGGCCTGGCGTTTGTTCAGCTCTGCCGCGAACTCAGCATCCTCCCATTGGTCAGCCAGGGGTTCGAGGCGTTCGACGGAGCTGTCAAAGACTCCGTATAGTGCGTAGTAATCGGTCGTGGGGATCGGGTCGTACTTGTGGTCGTGGCAACGCGCGCAGGCCACGGTCAGCCCCATTGTGCCTCGGCAAACGACATCGATGCGATCGTCGATAATGTCCCGCTCAACCCCTAGAAAACGGCGGCCCAGCGTGAGGAAGCCCATGGCGGCCAAGTCGCTTTGGCGGCGATCCGGGACTTGGTCCGCGGCAATTTGCAACATCAAGAAACGGTCGTAGGGCATGTTTTCGTTCAGTGCCTGCACAATCCAATCGCGATAGTTCCAGGCATGCACCCAGAATCTCTCTTCGCGCGCATAAACATAACCCTTGGTGTCCGAGTAGCGGGCCACGTCCAGCCAGTGCCGCGCCCAGTGCTCGCCGTACTGCGGCGAGGCGAGCAGTTGTTCGACCAACTCGGCGTAGGCTGTCGGTGAGTCGTCTTGCACGAATCGCTCTACGTCATCCGGTTTGGGAGGCAGCCCTGTGAGCGCGAAGCTCACGCGGCGGATTAAGCTGCGGCGATCGGCGGCCGGAGAGGGTGACAGCGCCTGCGCTTGTAGTTTCGACAAGACAAAGGCATCTACCGGAGTTTGGATCCACTCGGCCAGTTGGCTGGGGGTGGGGATGGTTGGTTTTTCAACGGGATAAAACGCCCAGTGCTCGTGACTCAGGTCTTGGGTCGCAGCGGACAGCGGCTCGGATGATGCTGGCCAGGGTGCTCCGCGTTCGATCCAGTGCTCCAAGGCAAGTTGCACGCGTTCGCTAAGCGGTTCTTCATCGGGAGGCATTTCAAGGCCATCGGCATGCCGCACCGCCTTCATCAGCCAACTTTCTGATGGCTTGCCAGGAACTACGGCCGGTCCACTCTCCCCGCCGCTCAGCAGCGACTCGCGCAAGTCGACTCGCAGTCCTCCCGATTGCTCGGCGGCTCCATGGCACCCCGCGCAGCGTTCCACCAAGACGGGACGCACTTCGGTTTCAAAAAACTCCAGGTCCGCGTCGCTCGCTGGTTGGGCAACGCAGACACTGCTGCCGATCAAAAGCAAGGTGGCAGCGATCATCGGAGCGCGCAGGCGCGTCGGGAATTGGTCGATGAACAACATAGCGTCACGGTCGAATCAGGAGGGAGGATACGGTGGGGATGTGTCCAGGGACGCGTAAGGCATGTCATGGAGCAGCCAACGTGCCAGCGCGCCGACTCCTTAAGTATAAACAGTTCTGAAGCTTGCCGCTGCACTTTGACTGAGATGGTCATGCGGGACGCGCTTTAACCCGATCCTTGCTATCCCGAGCTTTGGTTACCTGGAGCCTTGCTCGACAGCCGCCGAGTACATCACGCGTTGGCTGAGGATTTGTGGATGCTACAATGCGACTTTGGAAAAGGCTAAAGGCTTACTCCTCACACCTTAACGCTTACACCTTACACCTTACACCTTACTCCTTGGCCTCACTTATGGAAACTCGCAAACTTGGCAATTCATCGCTCGAGCTCACCACGATTGGCTTTGGATCATGGGCCATCGGCGGCGGCGACTGGCAATTTGGTTGGGGCGATCAAGACGAGCAAGAAGCAGTGGATGCGATTGTGGCTGCCGTCGACCAGGGGATCAACTGGATCGACACGGCTGCCGTCTACGGTGGCGGACGTTCGGAGGAACTGGTCGGGCGGGCGTTGCAAGTTCTCGGGCCTGCCCGGCGACCGATTGTGGCTACCAAGTGCGGACGGGTGATGCGCAGTCCCACTCAGATCGACAAAGTGCTCAAACGCGAGAGCATCGTGGCGGAATGCGAAGCCAGCCTCCAACGTTTGGGGGTTGAGTGCATCGACCTTTATCAGTTGCATTGGCCCGAGCCGGATGCCGACATCGAAGAAGGTTGGCAGACGCTGGTGGAGCTTAAGCAACAGGGGAAAGTGCGTGAGCTTGGGGTCTCCAATCACAGCGTGGCCCAAATGGCGCGGCTGCAGGCGATCCACCCTATCGCGTCGCTGCAGCCTCCCTACAGCATGCTCAAACGCGACATTGAAGCAGAGATTTTGCCATATTGCGCCGCGAATGACATCGGCGTCATCTGCTACAGCCCGATGCAGAAAGGGTTGTTGACCGGCAAGTTCACGCTGGAGCGGGCGCGCGGTCTGTCGGAGAAAGACCACCGTGCGCGCGACCCGCAATTCCAATCGCCAGCCATCGAACGGCATCTTGAGTTGATCGAGCAGCTCCGTCCGCTGGCCGCCGCCCAAGGACATTCGGTCGCCCAGTTGGCGATCGCGTGGGTCCTGCGTCGGTCCGAAGTCACTTCAGCCATTGTCGGTTCGCGTCGACCCGAGCAGGTGGCAGAAACCGCTGTAGCTGCCCAGTGGAAACTCACCAAGGAAGAGGTCGCTACGGTCGAAGCCTTGCTCGGACGACCGTAGCTTTCTCGTGCCTAATTGTTGGACGAACGGACGACCATGCGAAAGCCGAGATCGCGGCAGAGAGGTTTTTCGTCGCGTTGGATGTTACGCTCGGTGGCTCGCGCACCTTCGACCGTGAGGGTGTTCTGCAGCAGCGCGTGGAACAAGAGCAATTCGAAGGCGGCTGAGCGCAGCATGTTCACCTGCTCGCGATAGCCACACACGGCCAGCGCTCCGGTTTGATTCAAGAAGGCTTTCAACTTGCGACCATCCATCTTCATCGTTTCGCAACTGCCCAAGTAAATGATCCGTTGAGCGCAGCGTCCTTCCAGTTGCTTGGCCAACTCATTCAAACTCAATTCACGGTTGCGACAGCGGCGATCTCCAATCAAAATACATTCTTGAACGCCGTGATAGCCCAAGTACAGGATGGGATATTTCGAGTAGCGCTTCTGAGTCCACTTGTCGAGGTAATAAAAAAGTTCTTCGCGCGTGGCTGCATCGCGATGAACAAACGAAATGCGATTGTCCATCTTGGCAAGTAGTTCCACGATCGGCTTAAAGCTTAAGCCTTGACGTAAGTCGGAATGCCATTCGCCTTCGATCGCGAAGATTCCGCGTCCGGCTTTGGTGTTGTTGATCATCTATGACATTTCACGTGGGAGCAGGGAATTAAGGCTCCTCAAGCATAATTTATCCTGCGGGGAAATTCCGCAGACTTTGAGGGTAGCCCTTGTGGGTGGTGCGATTCTTTCCGGGGATTTGTGCCTCCGCCCGGAATTTGTCAAATAATTATTCCGGTAGTAGCCACCAAACAGTGGGATTCTCCCGGTAATAGCGTCACCCGCCGCTCCCCAATGTTGGCCGATTCGATGCAAACCATCCCCGGCCACTCGTCGTTTCCGAAGTCGGGCATCCGTTCACTTTTGGCGATCCAAGGGTTCCACACGACTGTGTTGAATGAGTTTTCTTTCTCGACATAGATGCTGCGATCAAGTTTTCGGTCATGCAATTCGCAGCGTGTGATCGTCTCCAAATAAACTCGATCGCATTCGCCATCTATGTGGATGGCATCACCGGTGGCTGGCATCACACTTGCCCCCAGCACCTTGTCGATGTAGCTGGCTTCTTCAAGTCCCGTGATGGCGCACTCGCGAATATCGCCGACGTGCAAGTAGGTGTGCAGGGCTTCTTCGAAGCTGGCTGAAGGCGTTTCCTCTGCGGGTAAGCGGACCGTCAGCGACAGCGACAACTCCCGCGCGAAGGTAACTTCGTACAGCAGTTCGAAGGGAGCGATGCGAGTTTGCAAAGCCAGTTGGACTTGGCCTTTCGTATTGCACCCAGCCCGCACAACATCCCATGCCACGATGCGGGCCGAGCCATGTGCCGGAGCGCCGGCAATGCCTTGCGGATGCGGACCGAACCATGGAAAGCAGATGGGGACACCGCCCCGAATCGGCCTGTCCAACTCGAACTGCGACGCTTGGCTCATCCACAGCAATGGCGAATGGCCGCGCGGCACAAATTGCGTGACGTGCGCACCTTGCAGGTAGAGTTCGCCGGTCGAATGCTCGCCGTCGATCGCGGCGTGAAGCAAGCCACCGCGATCTGCTGTGAATGTCAGTTCTGGGAGAGAGAAGCGAGCGGTCAGTTCGTCGAGGGTTTGTGGCATGGTGGTTCATTCAGAAAAGGGGGTTGAACAGGCTGACCCGTCGCCGAGCTAGGTTACGACTCGGATGGTGAGCGAAGCGATGGGTACGGCGGTGAATACAGGACGCGCGGAAGAAGACCAGAAAAATGACTTACGGCTTGATCAGTGGCCTCAGGCTACTTACAATCCTCCCTGACGTCGGCCGAGTCAATGCGTGAGACGGCAGTGCCCAGGCACGCTGAACCGCCCTAGTTGTTGTGTGCTGGACGTTTTGAGCGTTGGACGCGTTGAGCAAGTGTCGTTTCGAGCGACTGAAGTCTCAGCAATCGATCCAAGGCGGCAGGGTTAGCCGGCAATCCAAGCGGCGGAGTAGCTCAGTTGGTTAGAGCAGCGGAATCATAATCCGCGTGTCGGGGGTTCGAATCCCTCCTCCGCTATTTCTTTTTTTCGCCCATTCTGGCGAGTCATCCTTGGGCGTTGCTAGTGATCAAGAAACAGCTTCAATGCGACCGTTCGATCACTACCAAAACCACTTTTTTCAGCGTGAGACACATGTTGTTCGTTATATCTGATTCTTCGCAATCGCCTGCAAGACGATCTGCGACTTTGCGAGTGACTGCTTAAACCGGCAGCCCGTTGACGATGGCTTGCGAATTGTTCAATTCGGCAACTTTTAAGGGACGGTGATGTAGATCACCGAGTCAAAGCTGCGACTCGGCTACTCTTCGTACACAGCGTCGTTGTTGTTGACGACGTCAAGTAGTATTTCCTTCCCGGAGCTAGCTATGAAAAGTGTACGCGTTTTCGTTTCAACCGTTCTATTGCTGACAGGCCTTTGGGCGACGGGAGGCAGGACGCAAGCCGCTTTTGTCGTTATATCCATTAATAATCCAGGGAGCTCAAGTTTCTCGTTGACTCCGCTCTGGTATGGGTTTCACTCTGGCGGATTCGATCTTTTTGCCCCTGGGCAAGCTGCTTCAGCATCGCTCGAGGCATTGGCCGAAGATGGGATCGTCGATGGCTTGCAAAGCGATTTTAACGCGGCGGCTCCGACTGGCCAGCAAGGCGTTCTCGTGGCTCCCGGTGGGTTTGCTGGCGCTCCGGTCATTGAGCCTGGAGAAACCGCCAGCTTTAGATTCAATCGGGACATGGGGAATCGCTTCCTGTCGTTCGCCTCAATGGTCATTCCGTCTAATGACGCGTTCATCGGGACGCCTGAAGCCATCGAGATCTTCAATGCCGATGGGACCTTAGTCGGAGGGGGGAACTCGCGTACGCTAACCTTCGTTTACGAACAGATTTGGGATGCTGGAACAGAATTCAACGACACGATGGGGGCCGCGTTCTCGACGGTGGGAGGCACTTCGACTGACGAAAATGGAGTTATTCATTTGCTTCCGGCGGGCGGTCTGAATAACTTTCTGGGCACGGGTACTCCTGCAGGTCCCATCACCAGCTTGTTTACACCCGGGTCCACCGTAGCTACTATCACCATTAGGGCAGTACCTGAACCTTCGACAGGCATGATGATGGTTATAGGCTTGGCATCGCTGGCAACTTTGCGAAGACGGAAATCGATTATGGCCGCATAGGATATTCACGAGTACTACATGGCTCATCAATTTTGGTATGTAAGCAGTTGTTCGCTGTTTCAGCGGCTGAGTGAGGATCAGCTCAGTCGCTTGGAACGCTATGCCCGCACCAGGACGTTTGCAAAGGGAAACGCGATCTACCTGCCTTCCGACCAGTCCAGTGGGGCGTTTTTGTTAGGAACTGGACGTGTTCGCATCTGCTCTACAACTCCAGAGGGCAAGCAAGCCATTACGGGCTTCGTGAAATCTGGTGAGCTTTTCGGCGAAATGTCTTTACTCCAGGACGGGATTCGGGAGGAGCGGGCCGAAGCGGCGGAGGTGTGTCAGGTTGTACTCTTGCCAGGTGACGAATTGCGGCGGCTGATGTCTGAATGTCCGGAGTTATCCCTTGGAATTACCAAGTTGATTGGTCTGCGGAGGAGGCGCATTGAGCGCAGGCTGAGAAGTTTGCTCTTTCGATCCAACCGCGAGCGTTTGGGCTACCTGTTGCTGGAACTCGTTGAACAGTTTGGTAAGAAATGCCCAGACGGTACTTTAATCGACGTGAGACTGTCGCACCAAGAGCTGGCATCGATCATCGGTTCGACGCGCGAATCTGTAACGATTCATCTTGGCGAGTACCAGTCGGAGGGGTTGATTCAGCAAAGTCGCATGAGGATTGTCGTTATCGATCTCCAACGGTTGTCCGCTGAGTATGGCGGAGTCATCCAACAAGCAAGTACGCCAGAGATTTGCTTGGATACTGGTGATCTACGTGCCTTCTATCCCAGATAACGGGCAGGTCAATCCCCAAAAAACGCTACCAATATAGTTTCGAAATTTTCTGCGTGAGATCCATTATGTCCAATATTCGCAAGCAAGATGAGAGCTGGCAAGCTTGTCAGCCTGGCACGCTTGCCAAACTGGCTTGCCTCGATCGGCGTTTGCAGCGCCGGCAATTTCTAAAGCGGGCTGGGAGTGCCGGTGGCTTGATAGGCATGGGCATGATGGGAGCTTGGATGCTCACCCAAGGGGGCAGTGAATCGCTCGATAACGCTCCGCCGCTCAAGGTGATGGTGCCTAGCGACAAAATGTACGGAGGCATTCTGTGCTCGAAGGTCAAAGAGCAAGGGGAGTTATTCCTGGACGGAACACTTAGCAATTCCGTGGTCGAGCAAATAGAAATTCATCTAGAAAGCTGTTTCTCCTGCAAGGACTTTATTGACAGTCTATCCGAACCGGACAGTACGGCTGACGTTTGAGCAGCACTAGCATTTCTCAATGCCAATGCTGGGCATCTGTAAGCTGAGTTACCGAACATCTTTGAGTTGCTGGCTATGCTGATCGGGGTTGCTGCGATACTCGCTGAAAACTAAACACCGCAGCGGCGAGTTTGAAATGGAATTTGCAGGCAATTGGAATTGCAATTACGGTCTACGAGGGAACTGGATGCCAATTCTTGAGTCTGATATGTAATCCAATGTTCCTTTTCAAGATTTGGTCTGGCCCACACGATTTGGTTGGCCCGTCGGGGAAGCGATAACGGCTGCATCGACGTCTGCTCCACCGAATAAGGTGTGTCGCTTCTTAAAAAGTGGAGTAACACATGTTTGGTTTCTCTCGCCTCAAAAACCGTCCTCTGCTTGTTGAATCACTCGAATCAAGGCGACTGTTTGCTTGCGACTTGGCCATGAATAATGTCTTGGAGCCCCAGGTGGCGGCACAGTCGATCGAGGTCGCCAATTTTAAGACGAACGTTAGTTCAAGTGACGCGGGATCGACGCGGGAAACAGCAGCCGACATTGGTGCTATTGACGGCACACGCAGGCTCTCCGGAACGCTTGGTTTGTTTGATCGAGTGGATATGGTCCAGTTCAACGTGGCTCGCAATGCTCAAGCCACGCTCCGGCTATCAGGACTCAATCAAGATGCGGACATTTACTTGGTCAATGCCAGCGGCCATATCCTTGGTCAATCAACTCGCCATGGCCGGAGTGACGAGACGATCGAAGTCGCGTTGGGTGCTGGTGACTACTATCTGCGCGTTTTTGCCCGCTCGTTTTGGCACACGCGGTACAACTTGACTATCCAGACCGAGTTGCAACCGCCATCCGTTCCCAGCGTGGAAGCCACGCCTACTTTTCCCACCTCACCCATTCCAGCTAGATCCGTCGCACCACTGCCCGAGGTCGCCTATTTCGGAGGAAGCCGCGAATGGAATCTGAATGCCATCGGAGCCCCTGAGGCTTGGGCAGCGGGCTACACCGGAGCCGGAGTGTTGGTGGCGGTGATTGATTCCGGTGTTGATCTCGATCACCCGGCTTTGGTCAACCGGCTGTATGTCAACCCGAGTGAGCTTTCTGGCAATTGTCTTGATAACGATCGGAACGGATCTATCGGTGACCTCCAAGGTTACGACTTTGTTGACAACGATGCGGTGGCTGAAGATGGCAACGGGCATGGAACGCATGTGGCAGGTACGATCGCGGCTGTGGCTCCCGGCGCAAAGATTTTGCCAATACGTGTCTTGGATAACAGTGGGTCTGGGAATGCATTCGATGTGGCAGCTGGCATTCGTTACGCGGCCGATCTAGGCGCTCAGATCATCAATTTGAGCTTGGGGGGCGGTTACAGTCGGGCCATCGACGCGGCCATTGAGTACGCGAAGTCCAGGAATTCCTTGATCGTGGTTGCTGCTGGCAATGAGTCGGCAGCAGTGCCGAGTTTCCCGGCTCGGTTTAGTGCCGGCGACAGCCATGTGATATCCGTCGGCGCCTTTAGCTCAGCGGGCCAGCTGGCAAGTTTCAGCAACGATGTTGGCAATAGTGGAGCGATCCAAATCGACGCACCCGGAGTGGGCATCTATAGCACAACCATTGGCGGACGTCACGCAACGTTGAGCGGTACGAGTATGGCGGCACCCCACGTGGCAGGCTTGGCGGCATTGACGATTTCAGCCAATCCGCAACTCAGCAGCAGTGAAGTTCGCGAACTAATGGTGACCGGGACCATCGGTCGAGCCGCTGGATCGGATGCGTTGGGCAAACTCTCAGCCACTAATACTGTAGCGTATGCCGCTGCGGGTTTAACGCGAGTTGGCAATGCAATCGCGCCAGCGAGTCGTTCCGTCGCGGTAGCCGCCAACGGATCGGATCGAATGCGAGCAACCTCGATCAGCTATGTCGGCGTTTCTGACTTAGCACAGGCGACATTCGAACGGCCCGAGTTCGCGATCGCCCAGCACCCTGAAGCATTCGCTTCGACGACTGCCAGGCAAACATCCCTTAGAGATGAATTCCAGTATTGCAGCATCAGCCTCACCGAGCAGGCCACTGACTTCGCGCTAGTCGACTGGGACAACGAACCAGAAGACGACACTTCGCCGAACCTTGTCGAGTCGCTTTCGATGTTCGCGTGATTGGCGAACGCAACGATGTTGCGTTGCGAAAGAGATTACCCGTTTTGGCGTTAGGATCAGTCGGGAAATAAATGTCCGGTACCTTTTCCCGCGTAGCGGCCCAAAGGGTGCTTTGCAGAAAAGTTACCGGACACTTTTTTCCCGCTCCTAATCTACCGTTTTACCCACTCCTGCTCTCTATATCAAACTCAATTTGTTTTACAAGGCTCGCCGTGATCCTAAAATTCGATCGCCTGTTGCCCCGTGTTTGTTCTGCTTCAGGTTTCTGCTGGTCAGTTGTTTTGTTTTCTCTGGCGTGGCCAGCAGCAGATGCTCTCGCGCAGACCGGTTCGCGAGCAAGGAACCAAGTCAACCCATCCGAAACCAAACAAGCGACAGGTATTGCGGTCGTGGAGCTATTTACGTCGCAGGGTTGCAGCAGCTGTCCGCCCGCCGACGCGGCACTGGAACAGATTGCTTCGGTGGCTGCAAAGAATGAGCTGTCCGTATTTGTACTTTCGTTTCATGTCGACTACTGGGATCATCTTGGTTGGAAGGATCCGTACGGTGACGCGGTCTATTCGAACCGGCAAAGGTCGTATGCCAGGGCGAACGGTAGCGATCAAATCTACACTCCGCAGATGATCGTCAGTGGAACGACAGAGTTTGTAGGATCGGATAAAGCGAAAGCACACGCAGCAATCACCAAGTCGCTGGGAAAGCCACAGCGAACGAGGGTCACTCTCGGAGTTGAAAAGGGTTCCGCTGCGGACAGTCTCAAGGTTCAGTACGGCATTGCTGGGGCTACGGATGGGATGGTCTTAAACGTGGCCTTGGTTCAGACACCGAAATCCAATAAAGCTCCGCGCGGTGAGAACGCAGGACGTGAATTGCAGCATATCAATGTGGTCCGGGCGTTTGAGATCGTGCAACTCGAGCCGTCCTCCGGAACCGTAACGCTTCAAGTTCCTGACGATGTTCACGCGTCTGAGGCAATGGTGATCGCCTATGTTCAAAGTCCGAAGTCACTTGCCGTTACAGGGGTTGCGTCGGCCAAGCTGCCTAAAGTTGCTGGGGAATAAATGTAAGACCATTGTGCCGTCTGCTAATTTTCGAGAGTGATCAATGAGTTAGTACAATTTAGGACGGATTGGTATGGGTACTCATGCATCGAGCCAGACTTCGCCTTGCCGAATGCATCCGTGCGAAATGGGCCCTCGGGGAGGGCTAACATTAAAACGTAATGAGATGGCTCTCTTTTTCACGAATGATGTTGGACAGTGGTTTTCCCATCGGCTTGACGTCAATGCCCAATTCTCGCAACCGGTCCGAGACCCCATAAGAATCAGCGCAAACCACGCAAGCCTCCAGAGTGATGCCACTCTCTTTCATCGCTTTCAGTTTTGTTTGAATGTCCTTGTCGGCAGCGACTAGCCGTGCGCTGGGTCCCCAAATGATCAATCGCACCTCGTCGAACCATTGGTTGCTCTTGGCTGCGTTGCCGTACATTAGGACCATACGGTGAGCGACCTCGGGGTCTCCAGTGGTCCAAACGATCGTAAGCTTCTCAGGGGTAGCTTGTGGTTCTTTAGGGGCCGCTTGCGAATCATCGCGAGGTTCCGCTGAAGATTTTTCCAAGGCGACGAGTAGCTTCTGCGGATCAAGGCGCGCGCGGTAATCGGGGTTGCTGTGCGCAAACACAACGCGGCCTTGCTGGTCAACGATATAGATTGCGGGGATGGGGAGCGCATGATGCTGGTATCCCGATGCTTTCTCCAAATCGATGCCATAGCCCTTGTACTTCGCAACCGTCTGATCGTCTACGCGAAAGGTGAGGCCAAAGGCGGTACTGGCCACGACCTGTGCATCGGAGTAGAAAGGGAAGGGGACGTCGTTTTTGCTATGGTTGCTTTCCGAACTTGCGAGATTGTCTGGGCTGATTCCGATCATCTCCGCGCCGCGCTTCTGAATCTCAGGATAGGCCTTGATCAGTTCTTGGGTATGGCGAGTGCAGATGGGACACCAACCGCCTCGAAAGAAGACCAGCACCAGCGGCTTGGCTTGATAAAGCGAAGATAACTTGACCGTTTTGCCATCCAATCCCAGCAACTCCACATCGGGCACGGTCGCACCCACTTGCAGCGGCTGCGTCTCTTTGGCGTCCGCAGCAATTGCCGCTTCTTGAGCTCCAGCCCAGCTAGGCTGCAGCAAGCTCAATAACAAAATTCCGCACATAGCCATACGTTGCATTTCTTCTGTCCTTAATAAAACAATCGCGATAGAGTGCCTCCTTGCTCTTGAACGCAGCATAGAAGCTACTTTTGGGGAGCGACATCGCTCTCAGCAAATCGTCCGATGACGTAGCCTCATAGCCGCGTCGCCAGAAGAGCTCCATGGCCGCCCGCAAGGCGGTACGGTGATCGAAATTCTTTGGTCTTCCAAGCATGGATTCAGTGTTGGACCGCATGGTTCAGAAGTCAAGTGGCCGAGCGACTGGCGATGAGAAGCTCTCGACAATTCATTCGAATTTAATTTTCAAAATTCATGCACGAAGTTCGTCTGTGCCGTTCGCATCCGTTTGTGCGGGTTGCGCGGGTGGGCGATGCCGCACAGCCTGCGAAATCTCGATGTTCCGGTCAGCCACTTGCAAGTCCTAAGCAAACATGTCCTAGGCTTTATAGTTTGTCCAAAGTTCCCAAACAAACGTTAATCATAGCCCAACGCAGATCTTCCCATGTTGCTTCGACTCATAAAACTCTTTAGAGAGGAAGATGGTCCAACTGCAGTTGAATATGCCGTAATGTTAGCGCTCATTATCATCCTCTGCGCTTCAACGATTGGGTCGATTGGAAGTAACGCATACCAATCCTTGTGGAAAATCGTTGAGACTTTGGAGTAAAGCGTGATTCAGATTACCAGCAAGTCACAGTTGGTCGAATGGCTTTCGGGAGTGCAGATTGTTCTTTTGGCCTGTGCACTGGCAGGATTTGGTTGGTGGGTAAAATCAAGGGTTGGGGCTGTCGTTCGATTTCAAATCATCGAAGCGAATCAACTTGTAGCTGAACAAATCGGTCGACTATTGATGACCATGGAGTCGGAAGAATTGGCCTTCGGCGATGCGAATTGGGAGCAGTTTCAGGCGATTGTCGAAGAAACGCAACTGCCCAACAACGGTTACCTGTGCATAGCAGATGCGACATCCGGACGTCTATTATGTCATCCAGATATTCGCACTGAACCGTCATTAAGGTATGCGAGACTTGATGGAATTCATGGGACGACCAATGGACAGGATTTTATAAACCTATTCCAGTCCGCGAAAGACAATACCGGCCGACTTCAGGCAAGCACCGGAATCGTGGGTGAGGCAGGAACAACTGAAGTCGTCTCTGCCGCTTTTCTAAGGAATATCAACGGCATTCTCTTTGTGCATCAGTCGGAAGCGTCCACGAAACTCGCCGTATCCAAGATACTCACACCGGTCAGTTTTGCTGGACTCGTAATTGGCATAGCGCTGATTTTTGTGACTGCCAAAAGCTCGACTGTGATAATTAAAGGTTTTGAACACACACTCGTCGCGATCAATGAAGGCCTCGAAACAACGGTCCGCGAACGGACCGCGTCCTTAATGAAGACGCGCGACTCGGTCATCTTCGGACTTGCAAAGCTGGCTGAATCTCGAGACAGCGACACAGGCGAGCATTTGGACAGAATTCGAATTTTTTCCACACTGCTCGCTCAAGTTCATGCGACGCGTTGTAGTGAAATTGATGCTTATTGCATTGAGTCCATAGGCTTGGCATCCTCGCTTCATGATATCGGAAAAGTCGGAGTCCCCGATCGTGTGCTGTTGAAACCAGGCGCACTCGATCCCGACGAACGCAAGGAAATAGAAAAGCATCCACGGCTTGGCGAAATGTGCTTGGACGCAATCGATGAACGGCTTGGAGACGATCGATTCTTGGCTCTGGCTCGAGAGATTTGCGCATTCCATCATGAAAAGTGGGATGGCAGTGGTTACCCCTATGGCAGGCATGGTGAAGAAATTCCGATTTCGGCCAGACTCGTTGCGCTCGCCGACGTTTATGACGCCCTCCGCTCTAAACGGCCTTACAAGAACCCGATGTCCCACGTAGCCGCTTGCAGAATCATTGCGGAGGGAGCTGGTAAGCACTTCGACCCTGCCGTTGTCGAATCATTTATCGACGTGCACCGCGAATTCGAAGCCATTTCCGAAGAGTGCTTGAGCTCACGGAAAGCTCAAAGGCCCGAACCGCATGCAGCTCAGCCCGCGCTAGCGCAGTTCGTTTCCCACACGCCAAATGCAGCGGGTTACCAAGCCGTTTCGATCTCCTAAGTTGGGTAGTCGACCTCGGCACCGGAACTGGAGTTTAACTCAAGGGCAGGTCGGGCATTGAGCCAGCCGCCATAATTGACGCTGGCAGCGGGCAAGCCGTGCACACGCCGCCTTAATTTCGATTATTCTAAACGATCGAATCAACTTGGTTTACCCACCCACCCCTCCCACCTGCAGATAGGGTTACGATGCTCCTTCGACATGCACACCTCCGGCTGAATTTTGGTCTCAGCTCATTCCTACTCGTGATTGTGTTATGGGCAGTCCCTGCGGGTGTCGGCACGTTGGCGTCAGAACCGTTTTCTTTTCGCGACAATGATGTAGTCGCGGTTTATGGGAATGGATTGGCTGACAGAATGCAGCACGAGCCGTGGGTTGAAACTGTTTTGCAAAGCCACTTGAAAGGCAAGCAAGTTCGTTTCCGGAACATGAGTTTTTCGGGAGACACGGTCAACAAGCGCCCAAGAAACGAAGGGTTCACCAACGACGAAGAGTACCTGCAGCACGTTGCTCCAAGCGTGGTCTTCTCGATGTTTGGTTACAACGAGTCGTTCGCTGGGCCGGATGGAGCGGATGACTATCAGGCGGCACTAGTCGCCATGGTTGAAAGGTACCGAGCGCTGCGCAAGGAAAAAGGGGTCGATGCGAGGTTCGTGCTGTTCAGTCCGATTGCGTATGAAAACAGCGGCGATCCCAATCTGCCCGAAGGAACGCAGATCAACGGTAACTTGGCGGCCTATACGGAAGCCACCCGTCGAGCCGCCGAAGTGACCGGCGCGTCGTTTGTGGATCTCTACTCCCCAACCTTTCAACTGTTTGCCGCCAGCCCAGAGCGCTATACCCTTAACGGGATTCATTTGAATGCGGCAGGCTACCAGCAATTGTCGGAAATCATTTCTCAAGCTCTTCTCGGAAAGCCGGCCCCCACGGACGGACGTTTGAGTGAGGTCTTCAAGGCGGTTCAAGATAAGAATTGGCATTGGCACAATCGCTACCGCGCCACCGATGGGAACGACATTTGGGGTGGGCGTTCTACGTTGACGTTTGTCGATGGTCAAAGCAACGCAGATGTCTTGAAGCACGAATTGGTCATGTTGGATGTCATGACGAGCAATCGCGATCCGGTGATTTGGGCTGCGGCCGAGGGGAAGCAACTGCAGGCAGACGACAGTAATGTTCCGCCGCCGGTGAAGGTGATCTCCAACGTCGGTGGTGGCAGCGAGAGCTCGAGTAAAGACAAAGAAGGGAGTATCGAATATCTGAAACCCGAGGAAAGCTTGGCGAAAATCAAGGTGCCCGATGGCTATGCGTTGAATGTCTTCGCGTCCGAAGCGATGTTCCCGGATATGGCCAACCCGGTGCAAATGCAGGTCGACAACCAAGGTCGCCTGTGGGCTGCCTGCTGGAACACTTATCCCAAGTGGGAACCGCTTAAGGAGATGAACGACACGTTGATGATCTTCGAGGATACCGACGGTGATGGGGTTGCCGATCAACGCAAGATTTTCGCCCATGTCCACAATCCGTTGGGCTTTGAATTCTGGGGTGGAGGAGTGATTGTCACTTCCGGTCCTGACCTGTTGTTCCTCAAGGACACCGACGGCGACGATGTAGCAGACCAGCGGACGATCCTGCTTCAAGGTCTGGGGACTTCCGATACTCACCACGCGGCCAACAATTTGATCTATGGTCCCGATGGTGGAATTTATTGGCAAAGCGGAATTTTCTTGGTTCACAACCATGAAACGCCGTGGAAGCAGAATCTCAACATCGGTGATTCAGGGATGTATCGCTTTGATCCGCGCACCTTTGCGATCACCCCGCACGCAGGCAATTCACCCAACCCGCACGGCACCAGCTTTGACAATTGGGGCTATTGTTACGCGAACGATGGGACCGGGGGTCGCTCGTTTCAAGTGCGGCCTGAGGGCACGGGCTTTAAGATGCACGAGTTGCTCACGGTGGAGTTTCGCCCGGTTGCAGCCAACGAAATCCTCTCCTCTGAGCATTTTCCGGAAGACATGCAACAGGATTTTTTGATCTGCAACACGATCGGATTCCTGGGGGTCAAGCAATACGACTTAGACCGCGATGGGGATGGAGAAAATCGCCAGATCGGCGAAGTTTGGGGAACTCCCGTCAAGGAGTTGTTGAACAGCGAGGATCGCAACTTTCGCCCGACCGACACCATCGTGGGAGGAGACGGTGCGCTGTACGTGGCTGATTGGCACAACGCAATCATTGGCCACATGCAGCACAACATCCGTGACCCGAACCGCGATCATTATCACGGCCGCATTCTGCGTCTGACGGTCAAAGATCGTCCGTTGCAGAGTCCAGTGAAGATTGCCGGCGAGTCGATTGAAGCGTTGCTCGACAATCTCAAGCATCCGGTCAATGGCGTGCGGCAACGTTCGCAAGTCGAGCTCAGCAGTCGCGACTCGAAAGCGGTGATTGCAGCGACTCAAAAATGGATGGCGGGGTTCAACCCCAATGATGAACTGGAAGCCCATCATTTGCTCGAAGCGCTGTGGATGCACCAGCAGCACAACGTCAAGAACGAAGCTTTGCTCAATCAGTTGCTGAACAGCTCGGTCCCGCAGGCGGTGGTCGCGGCCAAGACCGTGCAACACTTCTGGTTCAATGTCGATGCCACGGGGTCGAGCGGCTTTGCAGCTCCAGCAGCGATTGAAATAGTCAAGTATGAGGTGCCTAAGCGACTGAGTGCCGAGGAGCAAAAACAGTATGAGTTGGGCTCGTTGATCTATCAGCGTGAATCGCACTGTGCTACCTGTCACCTGGCTGACGGTAAAGGGAACGGAGTGATCTACCCATCGCTCATCAGCAGCGCCTGGGTCACTGGCAGCGAAGAGCGTCTGGTGAAACTGGCTCTGCATGGACTGTGGGGTCCGCTCACGGTGCATGGAAAAACCTACGATCCTTCTCGCGGGGTTCCTCCGATGACCGCTTTCAAAAATCTGTTGAACGACGAGGAGGTGGCGGCCGTGTTGACCTTCGTCCGAAACAGTTGGGGGAACAGCGCCTCCAGTATCTCGGCCGAGACGGTTGCTCGGGTCCGTGGCGCGACTACCGACCGGACGATCTTTTGGAAACCAGAGGAGCTGCTGGTCGAGCATCCGTTGGAGGCTGAATTGGTTCTGGCCGAACTAGGTCTCAGTCAAGAAGGCTTTTCGAACAAGCAACTTGAGGATGAACTTCTGGAGATCGACTCCGCCGAATTGGCGCGGCTTGCCATGGAAAACGGAAATGCCGAACGGGGCAAGGAGCTCTTTTACAAATCGGCCGCTGCCTGTGCGACCTGCCACGATCCGGCCGCTG
Organism: Pirellulaceae bacterium; assembly: GCA_041751975.1. Classification (GTDB taxonomy): domain Bacteria; phylum Planctomycetota; class Planctomycetia; order Pirellulales; family Pirellulaceae; genus Aureliella. Next base: position 64,707 of record JBGSHW010000146.1, on the reverse strand, counting down.
GGGCGCAGCGGATCGGTCCTGATTTGAAGGCGCTGACGACCACGCTGACACACGCAGAACTGATCGATTCGCTACTTCGCCCATCGAATCGCATCGACAAGGAATTTGCTCAAGTGAGTGTCTTGACCAGCGATGGCACGATCCGCACTGGTATCCGAATAGCTGAGGATGAGCAGCAGTTGGTCCTGCGCAATCTTGCGGAACCTCAGCCGATTGTGATCGCCCAAGCCGATATCGAAGAGGTCGTCCAGTCGCGAACTTCGTTGATGCCTGCCAATCTCGTCCAAACTCTCAAGAGTCGCGAAGAGTTTTTGGATCTGATGAAATACGTGCTCGAGGTTAGGAAGCGCTGATGCGAAAGTTTCATGCGAAAGTGTGACGCTCGATAGCGGGATGCGAGAATTGTTTTCATGGTAAACATCAGGGAAATATATCGTATGACTCGATCCGCTTGTTTAAGAGGTGGCGCGGGATGGCTGTGGCTGGGAATGCTAGTCGTCGCGTGTTCCGCTACGCCAATTTTCGCGAAGCACGATCCCCCTTCGGCAAAGACCCTAAAGATTCTCTCGCACAATGTGTGGTATGGGTTTACGAAAAAAGGGACGCCGCGGCATGAGAACTGGCGAACCTGGATGAACGCACAGCAGCCCGATGTCGTCTCGCTGCAGGAACTGAACGGCTACACAGCAGCACAACTCGCCGCCGATGGGCGAGCGTGGGGCCATGCCCATTCGCTCTTGCTCAAGGAGGATGGATTTGCCACCGGGCTCACTTCCAATACGCCGATTACTGATATCAAACGGATCCGCGAAGGAATGCATCACGGGCTGCTCCGTTGCCGAACGGCCGGTCTATGGATCTTCGTGATCCACCTTCATCCGTCGAACTTCGCTCACCGGATAACTGAGGCAAGCATCCTCAAGGATGAGATCGCCGCACTGGGCGAAGAGCAACCGAGGGTTATTCTAGCTGGCGACTTCAACGCCTTTTCCCCCGCCGATCGCGGGCATTACGACGCCGATCTCGAGCTGGTTCCCTTCTTCCGGCTGCTTGATGAACGCAATCCTCAGGGACGCAATCTCAACGATGGACGCATCGACTATGGTGGAGTAGAGGCGATTCTGTCGCAGGGATTCATCGACACGCTGGACCACCTGCGTGCGCGGGGGAGTGCGTTTGCTGGAACCTTTCCTACTCCTCTAGTCAGCGATGAGAACCACGGCACGGACCGCCGGCTGGACTACATCTTCATCAGTCCCAACTTGCTTCCCAGCCTAACCTCGGCCGAAGTGCTCTCGGATGAAACCACCGGCCTGCTGTCCGACCATTATCCCGTGACAGCAACACTTCAGTTGGAAAAGTAATCCTTCGAGGGCTAGTTCCCGCCCGATCGAAGCTGTTCTGGCGTGAAGTTCTCTTCGTCTCGCGTCGTTCCGGGTGGACCGGCCAGCGGAGGTGTTTCAAAAAACTCTCCGTCGTTGACCACCCTCGGATCACCCGTCCGTGTCAATTCCTCCATCAACCGTGTCGCTAACAAGTTGCGAGTTGCCTGATACGACACTGCGTCGGCAACGTTGTGGAGTTGTTCGGGATCGGCTTTCAAATCGTATAATTCTTCGCGCGGTCGCTTTCCATAAGCTCGCTCAAAGACCGACTGCCACATGGGGTTGTCGCGTTGTCCTACCAACCACGCTTTGGTCGGCCCGGCATCTTCATCCGGCAGTGTAGATCGAGTGCGATTGGTCAGTTCATTGGCGGTAGGCGGATTATCGCTGGCCAGTCGATAGGGTTCCCCCAGCGGCCAACGGTCTGGGCGAAAGTTGACGATGTACAGGAAGTCCGCGGTTCGAATGGCTCGTTGCGGATAAGGAAGGAAATCGGCGCGGGCGTTGGACACGTGCCGCTCGCGGCCGATGAACACGGCATCGCGATTCGGATCAACCTGCCCCGTTTGGCTCGAAGTCAAAATCGGTATCAAACTGCGTCCGGTCATCGACGCATCGGCGGCTACTCCGGCAGCTTCCAAGAAGGTGGGTGCCAAGTCGGTGAGACTGGTCAAGTCATCGACCACTCGGCCTCGCTGGGCCGCTTCCAGGCTGCCCCAGCGTATCGCTAAGGGGACCGAAGCACCGAAATCATATAAGTTGCATTTGCCATGCGGGAAGCCCGGCGCTCCGTGATCGCCACTGACCACGATGATGGTATTGTCCAGCTCTCCGATCTGTTCCAACTTGTTGATCAGCACTCCCAGCGCGGCGTCAAACGCCATCGCTTCGCCGAAGTAATCCGCCAAGTCCTCGCGGACTTCAGGCACGTCGGGCAAAAAACCTGGCATTTTCCCTTGCAGTTCATCAGGCTCCAAACCCCACAATTTTTTACCCGATCCCTTGATCCAGGAACGATGGACATTGGTCGGGCCAAACCAGAAGCAAAAGGGCTGTCCCGCTTGGCGGTCGGCCAAGAAGTCGTCAAAGTTCTGAGCAACTTCGTCGTACAACTGCTGCTTGGCTTGGTCGAGGCGCTGCTCCGCCTCAATCATCTTGGTCACGTTTTGCGAGAACTGGTTGAACTGCCGCCCCGCTCGTTCATAAGCATGTTGTTGTTGGCCATAAGGTGCGTCCACCGGCGCTCCGGGGCTCCACACTTTGTATGATTTCCCGATATGGTAGCCCGCATCGCGAAGCATCAACGGGTAGGCCGGGCTGGAGAAATCCCAAACCGCGCCATTCAGAATCGCAGCGCGTCCCGTGCGCCAGAAATGCTGGCCCGATAGAATCGCGCTCCGGCAAGGTGTGCAGCTCGGTGCGGAGACAAAGGCGCGGCGAAACAACACCCCTTCGGATGCAATGCGATCAAAGTTCGGCGTTTTAATCAAATCGTTGACCGTGCCTGGGCCATCGCATTTCGCATAAGCACTTGCATGCCGCCCCCAATCGTCCGCGAACGCAAACAAAATATTGGGACGGGGCGCATCGCCATGCGTTTGCTTGATAGAAGCAGCCAACAGCCAGATTGCTGCAAGCGATAGTGAGGTCAGAGTTAAGAACGACTGATGGAGTCGATGTCGTGTCATTGTGGGTTACTCCCGTTGAGGCTGGGGCCATTGATAGGACTGCTGCTGACGAAAGCCGGTGAGCTGCAGGGTACCGTCGGCTTCGATTTTCAGCAGCGCATAGCCGTTGTTTTCGGGGCCCGAGTTCTCCACCATGGCGACCAAAGTGCAGTAATGGATGTCACCGATTTGTTTCAGGTCATTGCGGTGGCTGTGTCCCTGAAACACCGCCAAGACTATGCCGGAGGCCTCCAGCGCTTGCCGCACATCGGCATTGTTTTTCACTCCATGGCTGTCGCTTACGTCCAGTCGCTGATGCGCGAAGACGATTGTACGCTTGTCGGTGGCTGCCAGTTCCGCGCGAAGCCACTCGATCTCCTGTGCCGGAATATTGGTGTCAGTCCATTCGAAGTTCTTGCGACCGTAGGGGGTTCCATCGCCGCGAAAGCAGGCGTCCAGCACGATGAAGTGGAAATCGCCGCGATCGAAGGCATAGTACGATTTCTCTTGCCCAACGCCGTCGAGGAACTCAGGTTTGGTTAGCGTGTCGACGCAGTGGTTGCCCAAGACATAATGACGCTGGTCGCAGATGGTTGAGAACTCCCGATTAATGCGCTTGAGATACCTTCGCTCCACATCGACGTCATCGGCCGCATCGATGAAGTCGCCGAGTTCGACCAGGAAATCAAGCGGCTGCCTGGAATTTGTTACCCGGCACACGCAAGTCGGGAAGAAACGCTAACATATAAGCGGTTGCCGATCATGGATACACAGAGTTTTTCGAGGATTTCCTGGTGATTTTTCGTTCGTCATGGCTTCACTTGGCTACTATTCGTTCCGTAACGCAGACTGAGTTCCTGAGTGCTCAGGGAGCTTGCCCTCCAGTTTCGTCCGCCACTCGTCGTGCTCCGCGTAGCTGGAATTAAAGGCGGAATCCATGTCGGCAATTGAAGATCCCTCGGCGCACGAGCCGGTTCCGCGTTCGGGCGGCGACTCCTCCACCTCAGCCGTTGTAGCACCCATTGCGGACTACTACAACGATACGGTTATCGACTACAACGCTTGGAGCCAAGAGGGCTATTTGCACTTTGGTTATTGGCGTCCGTGGTTGAATCCGCTTTCGCGCCGGCCGATGCTCGAGGAAATGAATCGAGTTATTTTCAAGCACTTGCACCTGAGTCAACTGTCCGGTGGCAGTGTCGCCGACTTGGGGTGCGGCGTGGGAGCCGTGTCACGATTCGGAAGCCAGCTGTTCCCGCAACTTGACTTTCACGCGCTGTCGATTTCACCTGGGCAAATCGCCGAGGCGCAGCGGCGACATGCAGCCCCCGTTAACCAAGGGGAACGAGTGCAGTATTATTGTGGTGACTATCATTCCATTCCACTTCCAACCGCTTCAGTCGATGGGGTGTTCTATCTGGAAAGTCTCTGCCACAGCACTCGGCCGGATGAGGCTTTGGCGGAGTCGGCGAGGATTCTCAAGCCGGGAGGGCGGATCGTGTTGACCGACGGCTACATTACGCGGCCACTCGAGAAAACGTCCCCCTTGTTTCGTTATGTCGTCAAGGGTGTGGCCCACAACTGGGCAGTCCCCATGTTTCACGAAATCGGGTTGGCGCGGAAGTGGACCGGTGGTGGTCGGCTTCAACTCGTCGAGGACTTTGAGTGCGGTTGGCGGTTGGGGCCCTCCGCCCTGCATGCGGCCCACTTATCGTTGATTCATTTTTTCAAGTTGCTAGTACGTCGCGGCGTGAACCGCTGGCAGTGGCGGCACCTCACTGCCTCGGCCATGACCATCGCACTGGGGTTGTATCGCCGGCATTTTCGCTACCATCTTCTCGCCTTTGAGCGGGTCGATGACTCTTCACCTCAGAAAGTCGTCTAGACTTTTGGGTTAAGCTCAGCTCTTCTGCTCTGCTCAGCTCCTGTTCACACGCGTTGCACGAGTTGTCCGCTGACACGACGGACGAGGCGGCGCATTTCGAGCACACTGAGGGTGCTCAGGACCCTGGCGACCGGCAGACCACTGGTCACAACGACTCGATTGATATCGGTCGGTTCGGCAGCGATGGCTTGCAACACGGCGGTTTCTTGTTCGTTGAGCTGCAGTTCGGCCGCGTGACGAATCGTCTGATCGGGGGCGATTTGAATATTTTCTACCAGGGGCCCGAGGGCTTCGAGCACATCTTCGGGGTCTTGCACTAACTGAGCCCCATCGCGAATCAAGCGATGGCAGCCGCGTGCATTGGGGCTGGTTACCAAGCCAGGCAGGGCTAGCACGTCGCGACCTTGTTCGCCAGCCAAGCGGGCGGTGATCAGGGCGCCCGAGCTGTCACCGGCTTCGATCACGAGCGTCCCTAAGCACAGACCGCTGATGAGTCGATTGCGCTGGGGAAACATTCCCTTTTTAGGTTTCGTGCCTGGCGGCATCTCGCTGATCAAGGCGCCATGCTCGCTGATCCGTTCGGCCAGCTCATTGTTTTCCGGCGGATAAACTTCGGCCACTCCACTGCTGAGCACGGCGATGGTGCGTCCCTCGGCTTCGATCGCAGCTTGATGAGCGGCTGTGTCGATGCCACGTGCCAAGCCGCTGACGATCGTCAGGCCAGCTCGGGTGAGTGTCCGCGCGAAGCGGTCCGCTTGCGAGCGACCGTACTGCGAAGCCCTACGGGTGCCTACGATGGCGATGCTCAAGGCGTCGACCGGCAGCAAGCTCCCGCGGATGTATAACACGCTTGGCGGATCGGTGATCTCCCGCAGCAACCTCGGAAACTCGGCAGAGTCGGGGATCAAGATCCGAATGCCATTGGCCTCGCAAACTTCGATGACATGCAGCGCCTGCTCTCGAAATTCGGCCGATCGCAGGCGTCTGGCGAGGACCACGCCGACCCCCTCTGTTGCGCTCAAATCGGTCGGGCTGGCCGCCAGCACGTGTGTGGCAGAGCCAAAGTGGTCCAGCAAACGCGTTAACGTCTGCGGACCAATGCCGGTCGTCAACGCAAGTTGCAAGTAGTCCAGAAATTCGCAGTGGTCATCCACGCCAACCTCACTATTGGGTCCCGAAGCAATTAAATTAATTGGGTCCCGAAGCAATTATTTGGTTCCGAAGCAGTAGAGAAACTCTTGCCTCATGTTGTCTGCTGTCTGACCGATCCTGAGCAGCAGTTTCTGGCCGACGGCCGCCGGACTTGCAAAGTTGTTGTTGCCGAGTCGATTCTCAGCGACCAGTTCAAACTTGGCCGGATTGGGGCGAAACACGAAGATGGCTCCGGTTTCATTAGCCCAGTAAACGTGTCCGCCAGCGAAGATCGGCGAGGCGCTGACCGGCCCGGACAGACGCTCACGCCACATTTCCTGGCCATCTTCAGCTCGCCAGCAATACAGGATCCCATTGTCGGTCAGGGCATAGAGATGATCATCGACGACAATCATCGATTGTTCGTAGCACTTTTGTTTGTTGCGCCACTTGACCTCGCCACTGCCATCGGCGGCGACCGCCAGTGTTTCGGCGTCGGGATAGCCACCGCTGGCGAACACCAGTTGATCGTTCCATACCATGGTGCCGCACGTGGCCGCGGTCGTCCCGTCGACTTGCCACAGCAGTTCGCCACTGGCCGGGTCGTACGAGCTAACTTTATAGATGCCACTGATCAGCAACTGTTCACGCCCCGCCACGTAAGCGGCCACAGGTGAGGAAAACGAGATGCTCTTGGGTCGGGCTGTTTTCCAAGTTTGTTGGCCGCTTTGGCGATCGAAGGCGGTCAGCGCGCTCTCGCCATCTTGTTCGGTGGCGACGATCACCGACGATTGGAAGATCAAGGGCGAGGGAGCGTAGCCATATTCATAGCGCTTAGGATCAAACGGCCCAACGCGCATCTGCCAGCGTCTTTCGCCCGCCAAGTCCAGGGCGGTTAGGTGCACTCCCTTGTGGTGAAAGAAAGTGACAAACAGCAATTCGCCATCGCTGGCGATGGTCGGACTGGCCTCGGTGTTCTTCGGATGATTCTGTGCGGGAAAACCACCGCGACTCACCTCCTGCCGCCACAGCTGCCGGCCTGTCGCCAAGTCGAAAGCAACGACGAAGTGCCGTTGCTCGGCTTCATCGGCCGACGCCAAGATCACTTTGCCATCGACAACGATGGGTGAACTATGGCCGCGACCGGGTACGGGTACTTTCCAGAGCAAGTTCTCTTGTTCGCCGAATTGCACTGGTGGTTTTGTCGACGGAGCAGCGGTACCGTCGCGGGATGGTCCACGCCACCAAGGCCAATCCTGTTCGATCGAGAGCTTGGGGAAGTCACCTAGTGGATCCCCGCTAGCCGCGTTTTCCTGTGCATAGACGATGCGGTCGGCAAGCAGACCGCACGCGCAGAACAGTAGACAAAAAAGAGTTCGCATTGGCATAACCCGAGAATCCAAGATCAAAAAATTTTAGTGTGAGTCGCTCAACGGTAGGCTCAAATCATACACCACCACCGCTGACTGCACACGTCGCAGGGGGGCGTTTGCACCACGCATTCAACCTGCTAAAAAAATCTGCGGCAGTCCTTGGGGCTAAAACGCAATGGGAACCCAGGGCTCGAAGATTGCCTGCGGTAGTTACCGTAGTGGGCTTAGCTGCGGCTAACTTGCTAGTAAAACGCGGGTTACCTTGAGTTGGGACGGTGCCCGTGTAGAATAGAGCAACCTGCCTTGCGTTCCCGCCACTGTCCGACAGGCATTTCAGCCCTCTTGGACCCACCCACCCATAACTAGTGATCGCCATGTGCCGGTCGTTGTTTATTCAGGAGTTAAGCATGGAACTGCGTCGGTCCTGTTCCAAGTTGGTCCTTCCCCTTGGCTGTCTGCTGCTTGGCCTGAATGTGGGGTGGTTGCAACGAACTGCCCTTGGGGAGCTTCCCGAAACGGTGCTGTTCAACACCCACGTGCGTCCGATTCTGTCCGATAAGTGCTATGCCTGCCATGGCTTGGACGAAGCCGAGCGGCAAGCCGATCTGCGCCTCGATACATTCGAAGGTGCAACCTCAGATGCTCACGGCGCCGCAGCGCTGGTGCCGCACGACTTAGCGAAAAGCGAGTTGTGGCTGCGCGTCACGTCGGACGATGAATCTTTGGTGATGCCACCTCCGGAGAGTCACAAAGCGTTATCGGAAGAAGAAAAGGAAGTGCTGCGGCGGTGGATCGAACAGGGAGCCCAATACCAAAAGCACTGGGCATTCGAAACACCACTGCCTGTCACACCACCTCTGGGGCTCGACAGTTCCGTCAGGCCGATTGATCAATTCATCGCTCAGCGTTTACAGACCGTTGGACTGGAGCTGGCCGAAGTGGCCGATCGCGAAACGTTGCTGCGGCGGGTGGCTTTTGCCTTGACTGGACTGCCACCGACACTGGACGAGCGTAACGCGTACCTCGGCGACTCCCGCGACGATGCTTACGAGCAGATGGTCGATCGCTATCTGAACAGTTCGCGCTACGGCGAAGAAATGGCGCGGCACTGGTTGGACGTGGCCCGTTACGGCGATACGCACGGCATGCACTTGGACAACGAACGGCAGACGTGGGCTTACCGCGATTGGGTCATCGATGCCTTTAACCGCAATTTGCCGTTTGACCAATTTACCGTCGAGCAATTGGCCGGTGACTTGCTCCCCGAGCCCTCGATGGATCAGTTGATTGCGACCGGTTTTAATCGCTGCAACGTGACGACCAGCGAAGGGGGCTCGATCAACGATGAGTTGTTGTACCGGTATGCGGTGGACCGGGCGAGCACCACGTTCCAAGCGTGGCTCGGCCTGACCGGTGGATGCGCAGTCTGCCATGACCACAAGTTCGATCCGATCAGCGCCAACGAATTCTATTCCTTCTACGCATTTTTCAACTCCGCCGCCGACCCGGGCTTTGACGGCAACGCACTCCTCACACAACCGGTTCTCAAGCTCGAGAGTGACGCACTCAAAGAGCAATTGGCTCAGTTCGCTGCCCAGATCGCTGAAAAGCAGCAGGCGATCGACTTGCTGGCCGGTCAATTGAGTTACGTGGATCCGGCGGACGTTGAGTCGACCGCTGCCGCGTCGGCCGTCGAAGTGGTGTGGATGGATGACGAGTTCCCGAAAGCTGGCCAAGTCCAAGCTTCGCCCGGGGCTCCAACCATGTTTGTCATGCAAGATGCGGTTACACCGGTCTTCAGTGGCAGCAAGTCGTTGAAGCGAACCGATGCTGGCCTAGCGCAAGATGTGTGGGATCAAGCGAGTGAGGGGCTGTTGTTGCCGGCCGAAGGTAAGCTCTTCGCGCACGTTTGGTTGGATCCGAACAATCTGCCCAAATCGGTGATGGTTCAGTACTTTAAAAACGGTTGGAATCATCGCGCAGTGTGGGGTGATTATGAAGCGATCGCGTGGGGCGCTGCCAACACGACCGAGCGGGTGCACATGGGTGAACTACCGAAGGCTGGCGAGTGGGTGCGTTTGGAAATACCGCTGGCACAAGTTGGCTTGGCCGCTGGCGAACAGTTGACTGGATTTGCGCTAACGCAGTTTGGTGGCACCGTTTACTGGGACAAAGTCGGTGTGGCCGGGACGAGCGATCCGGCGCGTGATCCGGCCCGTTCCTTCCTGGCTTGGTGGAAGCAGGCCGAGGGTAAAGATACCGCTGGACTTCCGAGCGATCTGAATCAAGTCGCCAAAGAAGGACCCGACAAGGAAGTCGCGAACGAACTCAAGGATCGGTTGCGAGCTTATTACCTGCAAGCCGTGTGTGCCGATACGAAACCCACCTTTGCAGCCGTGATGGCCGAGCGGCAAGCTCTACAAGATCAGCGGAAGCAACTGGACGACTCCATACCGAGTACCTTTATATTCCGCGACATGGAGACGCCGCGCGAGAGCTTCGTGATGCTGCGGGGCAATTACGATCAACCGGGTGAGAAAGTTGAGCCCGGGGTGCCCGCGATTTTCCCCGCTATGAAGAAAGCCAATCCCGACGGTCGGGCCACGCGGCTCGACTTAGCGCAGAGGTTGGTCGCACCGGAAAATCCACTGACCGCACGCGTTACCGTCAACCGCTTCTGGCAACAGTTCTTTGGAGTGGGTCTGGTTAAAACCAGCTACGACTTTGGTTCGCAAGGTGATATGCCCAGCCATCCGGAACTCCTCGACTGGCTCGCGCAGGACTTTCAACAATCCGGTTGGAACGTGAAGGAGTTGGTGCGTGCGCTGGTCTGCTCGCGGACCTTCAAGCAACGTTCGCAATTGTCCAGCGAGCTGTTACGGCTTGACCCCGAGAACCGTTTGCTGGGGCGTGGTCCGCGCTTTCGCTTGGATGCCGAACAGTTGCGCGACAATGCACTGTACGTGAGTGGTTTGATGGAGTTGCAAATGGGTGGTAAGGGTGTGCGGCCTTACCAGCCCGATAACATTTGGGAGCCGGTCGGCTTTGCCGGTTCGAACACGCAGTACTACAAACGCGATAGCGGAGCAGCCCTCTATCGACGTAGTGTCTATACCTTCTACAAACGGACCGCACCGCCACCTTTCATGATCAACTTCGATGCCCCCAACCGCGAGCAGACTTGTTCGATGCGTGAGAAGAGCAACACGCCGCTCCAGGCTCTGCAGTTGATGAACGACGTTCAGCACGTAGAGGCCGCGCGGGCTCTGGCGCAGCGGATGTTGTTAGAGGGGGGGAGCACACTCAGTCAACGGATCGAATTCGCTTACCAAGTGGTGCTGGCGCGGAGTCCTGAGTTGTCCGAAGTGCATGTGGTCGAACGTCAATGGAACGCGCACTTGGCTCGGTATCAGCAAGACGTTGAGGCGGCGCGCAAGTTGATCAGCAGCGGCGAAAGTCAGCCGCTGGAGGAACTTGAGCCCAGTCATTTGGCGGCTGCCACGTTGGTGGCGAACATGATCCTAAATCTCGATGAAACAGTGACGAGGAATTAAGCATGGACCCACTCCACGAACACTCGGTGCAACAAACGCGTCGTCACTTTTTCGGGCAGCAAGGCTTACGCTTGGGAAGTCTGGCGATGGCCGCCATGGGTGGCCAGGTCGCTCGGACCGCCCGACTCGCGGGAGCCGCGGAGCCCGATGCGCAGCGACCGCCAGCGATCGAGCGGGTTCACCCGCCACTGCCTGGTCTGCCCCACTTTACGCCGAAAGCCAAGGCGATCATTTATGTGCATTTCAACGGTGGGCCACCCCAGCACGACACGTGGGACTACAAGCCGACGTTGGCCGATTACTTTGACAAGGACTTGCCGGAGTCGATTCGCAACAATCAACGCCTGTCGACGATGACCAGTGGGCAAACGCGTTTCCCCGTCGCCCCCACCAAATTCAAGTTTGAGCAGATGGGGCAAGCGGGTATGTGGATCAACACGGATTTGATGCCTCACACGGCCAAGATCGTCGATGAGATCACTCTGATTCGTTCGGTGCATACGAATGCCATCAATCATGATCCTGCGTGCACGTTTGTTATGACGGGTTCAGAAGTGCCCGGCAAAGCCAGTATTGGTTCGTGGCTCGCGTATGGCCTCGGCAGCGAAAGCAACGACTTACCAGCCTTCGTGGTCTTCACCCCTCGCTTTCCGTCCGATAGCAACGGCCAAGCACTTTACAATCGCATGTGGGGCAGCGGTTATCTACCAACGCGGTTCAATGGCGTGGCTCTGCGCGGTGCGGGGGACCCCGTGTTGTACTTGCCAAATCCCGAGGGAGTCTCGCGCGAAGACCGTCGCACCATGCTGGACGCTCTCAATGAACTCAACCAGCGGGGATTGGCCAAGTACGGAGATCCTGAGACGGAGACGCGGATCGCTCAGTATGAGATGGCGTTTCGAATGCAACGCAGTGTACCTGAGCTGGTCGACATCAGCCAAGAGTCGGCTGCCACTCTGGAACTGTATGGGCCCGATGCCAAGGTCCCTGGGACGTTTGCCCACAGCGCCTTGTTAGCCCGACGGTTGGTCGAACGGGGTGTCCGCACCGTCCAGATTCTGCACCGTGGCTGGGACACGCACGGTGGCCTGCCGCGGCAGCTTGGCAATCAATGCAAAGACACCGATCAAGGGACCGCTGCTTTGGTTCTGGACTTGAAGCAGCGCGGCATGCTGGAAGAAACTCTGGTGGTGTGCGGCGGCGAGTTCGGCAGAACGGTCTATTCGCAAGGCACGTTGACGAAGGATGATTACGGTCGCGATCACCATCCTCGCAACTTCTGCATGTGGCTAGCTGGAGGAGGTGCCAAGAAGGGGTATGTGCACGGCGAGACGGATGAATTCAGCTACAACGTGATCAAGGACCCTGTGAGCGTCAATGATCTCAACGCCACCGTGCTGCACTGCCTGGGAATCGATCACAATCGGTTGACGTTTAAGTTCCAAGGGCTCGACCAAAAGTTGACTGGGGTCGAGAGTCCGAAGATCGTTCCCGAGTTGCTTGCTTAGCCCGCTCGTAGAAACGCCCCCTGGCGGCTGTCCGCTGATTGATTTCTTCAGCCGCGAAGCTGTAAGTTCCGGGTAGTATCTGCTGCTCGCACCCACGTTTCTTAGGGAAATCGAGTTTCATTAGCCCCATGAGTGCATTGAAATTGGGCTCTTGCTGCACTTGTAAAAGGTGGTATTTCTGCGACGATAGGGCGTCCAGGCAATTAACACTTAAGGCGGCCCAATTGTGTGTCCACCGTTGCAGCTTCCTCAACGCGTGGCATGTTTCCGTACCTAAATTCGTTTGCCGCTTTTCAATAGTTGGCGTCGCCCTGGATTCCGAACATGAGTGCCGATCATACGTTCGCCGGTTATCAAACCGAACAATTTCACGATGAGCTGTTTGACCTGCAGGGGCATCCCAGGCCGGGAGCCAAGGTACTGGTGGACTTCATCAATCGCCTCCCCCCTGGCACCTTGCAGGAACGTCAGGAAGCGATCGAGCGGGCGTTGCACCGCATGGGGATCACCTTTGCTGTCTATGGTGACGAGAGTGGCACAGAAAAAATATTTCCGTTTGACATCGTGCCGCGGATCGTCGAAGCGTTTGAGTGGAATCACATATCGGCTGGCTTGAAGCAGCGGATTCGCGCGCTCAACCACTTCATCAACGACATGTATCATGACCAGCAGTTCATCAAAGATGGCCACATGCCACTGGAACTGGTCTCGGAAGCAGAGTCGTTTCGGCGTGAGTGCATTGGGCTGAAACCGCCCAAAGGAATCTGGTGTCATATCACGGGCACCGACTTGATTCGGCACTCCGACGGCGCGGTGTATGTGCTCGAGGATAACTTGCGTTGTCCTTCAGGGGTGTCGTATGTCTTGCAGAATCGCTTACTGATGAAGCGGAGTTTTCCCCAGGCCTTTGCCGAGTCCAGCGTGCGTCCCGTGTTCGATTACCCGAGTCGACTTTACGAAACGCTCGTCCATTTGGCCCCTGAGCATGTGAACGATCCGCAAGTGGTGGTGCTGACTCCGGGCATCTACAACTCAGCCTACTACGAGCATTCATTTCTCGCCCAGCAAATGGGGGTGGAGTTGGTTGAAGGTCGCGACTTAGCGGTCAAAGATGGTTTTGTTTACATGCGGACTACCGACGGCTTCAAGCGGGTGGATGTGATCTATCGTCGCATCGATGACAACTTCATCGATCCCCAAGTTTTCCGCCCCGACTCGATGCTGGGTGTACCCGGTTTGATGAGCGTTTATCGCAACGGCCGGGTGGCTTTGGCCAATGCGCCTGGCACGGGAGTGGCGGATGACAAGGCGATCTACGCGTATGTGCCTGACATGATCCGGTACTACCTCAATGAAGAGCCCATTTTGCCCAACGTGCCAACCTATTTGTGCAACCGCGAAGAGGATCGCAAGTATGTCCTGGCAAATCTCGACAAATTGGTGGTTAAGGCGGCCAACGAAGCAGGTGGCTATGGCATGCTGATCGGTCCGCATGCCACGCCTGAGGATCGCGAAGAATTCGCGCATCGCATCAACGCGCATCCACGCAATTACATTGCCCAGCCGACCCTCTCGCTGTCGCGGGTACCGACCTTGGTCAACAATCACTTTGAGGGCCGACACGTTGATTTGCGCCCCTATATCTTGTATGGCAAAGATATTTGGGTCTTGCCCGGCGGATTGACCCGCGTTGCCTTGCGGAAGGGCTCGTTGGTGGTCAATTCTTCGCAAGGTGGAGGTAGCAAAGATACGTGGGTGTTGGCTGATATTCCTGCGCAGGCAGCGAATCCCAACGATTCACTCAAGTAAAGGCGAGTGGCGAAGAGGGTTGGTCGTTTCTCATTTTTAAACGGATACGGTAATTGATATGCTGAGCCGCGTTGCTGAATCGATTTATTGGATGTCGCGTTACATCGAGCGAGCGGAGAACTTGGCTCGCTTCGTCGATGTCACTTTTAACTTGATCCTCGACCAACCCCAAAATGCAGCTAGCCAATGGGCACCTCTGGTCTTCATCACGGGAGATCATGAGTACTTTGAGGAAAAGTATGGCCAGGCCAATCAAGCCAACGTCATCGACTTCTTGGTATTCGATACCAACTACAGCAGTTCGATTATTTCTTGCGTGAGCCAAGCACGGGAGAACGCCAGGACGGTCCGCGAGGCGATTTCGTCGGAAGCTTGGGAGCAGATCAACGAGTTCTATCATATGATTCGCGGCGCTTCCGCCGACCGACAAACTACGCAAACGGCCCCCGAGTTCTTCGACTCGATCCGCGAACACAGTCAACTGTTCAACGGTATCTTGGATGCCACCTTATCGCATGCCAGCGGCTGGCACTTTGCCAACTTGGGACGACTGCTGGAACGGGCCGACAAGACCAGTCGGATGCTCGACGTGAAGTACTACACGCTCTTGCCGCAGTTGCAAGATGTGGGAACGACTTTGGATGATTTGCAGTGGTCGAGCGTGCTCCGTTCTGTCTCCGGATTTGAAACGTACCGCAAGTTGTTCCACACGATCAACGTGCATCGCGTGGTCGAATTCCTGGTGCTCGATCGCTTCTTCCCGCGCGCGGTTTTGTTTTGCATTGATGCGGCCGATATGTCATTGCATGCCATCTCCGGCTCGCCGCTGAATACCTATCAAAACTTGGCCGAGCAGCGACTGGGACGCTTAAAATCGGAGCTGGCTTATGCCGATGTGCAAACGGTGATCAACTGTGGTTTGCATGAGTTCATCGACGACCTGCAGAGCAAATTGAACGACGTGGCCAAGGCCATCAACGATACGTTTTTTGCCCTGCGGGCGGTCGGCAATGTGCAAGCTCAGGCTCACTCTCATACCCACACACAGACGCAGACATCTGCTTCCCCCGCGCAAACCTCGGCGCAGTCTCAAACGCAATCCCAGTTAAGCTAAGATAAATAACGTTATGACGATTCGTGTCGCGCTCAACCACCGGACCACGTACCACTACGACCGGCAAACGATCATTCATCCGCAGATCGTCCGCCTGCGGCCGGCGCCGCACTGCCGCACGCCCATTCTGAGTTATTCGCTGAAGGTCGAACCGAGCGATCATTTTGTCAATTGGCAGCAGGATCCCAATGGTAATTTCTTAGCGCGCTATGTATTTCAGCAACCGACGCAGAAGCTCGACATCCAAGTCGACTTGGTAGCGGACATGACGGTCATCAATCCGTTTGACTTCTTTATCGATGACTCAGCCAAGTCGGTACCGTTTGAGTACGACGCGTGGCTCGCCCGGGAGCTGAAACCGTTCCTGGAAACAACCGCCGGCGGTGAGAACTTTGATCCTTACTTTGCAGAGCTCCAAGCCGGTATGGCAGCCCGCGGGGCGGAGCAAACGGTTGACTTCTTGGTCGCCTTGAACCAGCACGTGCAGCGCGACATCGGTTACACGATTCGGTTGGAACCCGGAGTACAAACTCCCGAACAAACGTTGAAGCTGCGGACCGGCTCGTGCCGGGATACGAGTTGGCTGTTGGTGCAATTGCTCAGGCGTCTCGGGTTGGCTGCACGTTTCGTGTCGGGTTACTTGATCCAACTGGCTCCCGATCTCAAACCGCTGGAAGGCCCCGAGGGTCCCACCGAAGACTTCACCGACTTGCATGCATGGGCGGAAGTCTACTTGCCCGGCGCGGGTTGGCTGGGGCTTGATCCCACATCGGGCTTAATGACCGGCGAAGGTCATATTCCTTTGGCGGCTACTCCCGATCCGGTTTCAGCGGCCCCGATTACGGGCAGCACTTCTCAGGCCGAAGTTGAGTTTGATTTCTCGATGTCGATCACCCGGATTCACGAAGATCCGCGGGTCACCAAGCCTTACACCGGTGGGCAGTGGAGCGACATCAATGCTCTGGGGCATCAAGTCGACGAGCGCTTGCAGGCCGGTGATGTGCGGTTGACGATGGGGGGCGAGCCCACCTTCGTGTCGATTGATGACATGGAGAGCGATGAATGGAACACGGCCGCCGTGGGACTGCATAAACGCGAGCTGTCTGAGAAGTTGATCAAACGCTTCCGCGAGTGTTTTTCGGTGGGCGGCTTGCTTCATTATGGGCAAGGAAAATGGTACCCCGGTGAGTCGCTGCCACGTTGGTCGTTGGCCTGTTATTGGCGGAAAGATGGCGAGCCGATTTGGGAGAACCCCGATTTAATTGCCAACACGAGTGAGCCGGCTCATTTGGCGCATGAAGACGCCAAGATTTTCGTATTGCAGTTGGCCAAGACGCTTGAAGTCTCGCTCAAGCACATTGTGCCCGTTTTCGAAGATGTTGCCCACTTTTTGGTCAAAGAGCAACGCTTGCCGGTCAATGTAGATCCGAACGATCCCAAATTGAGCGATGCCGAAGAGCGGGCGCGGATGGTGCGCGTCTTCGAACGTGGAATTGGGACTGCCGTTGGTTACGTTCTTCCGTTGCGACGCCAGTGGTGGCAAGCCCAGCCGCTTTGGAAGAGTGGGCCATGGCCGGTTAAAGCGGAACGGCTGTTTTTACTTCCGGGCGATTCCCCAATTGGTCTGCGACTGCCACTCGATTCCCTCCCCTACTCGGCCAGTGGTCCGGCCGAGCCGGTGGTGCCGCTGGATCCCTTTGCTCCGGCGAATCCGTTGGCATCCCCACCGTACCGCAAGCAAGACTTTATTACCGTTGATCAGGCGCAGGGTGAACAGCAAGTTGTCTCTGAGCAGCTGATTCCCATTGAAGGGGGCTCACAGGCCGCCAATCAATCGTACGTCGATCGTCAGGGCTTGAGTCAATTTGGACCGCGCGTGCCACCACGTTTTCGTTTCAAAGTGGCTGATTGGTTGTCGCAAGAATCCAAAGAACCGGTGGCTCCAGCCGATGTGATTCGCACTGCCCTGTGCGTTGAAGTCCGGCAGGGACATCTGCATGTGTTCATGCCCCCAGTGGACCAGATGGAAGACTATCTCGACTTGGTGGCGGCTATCGAACAGACCGCAGCCGTGTTGGAAGTTCCCGTGGTGGTCGAGGGCTATCATCCACCTTACGATCCGCGGGTTGCGGTGATGAAGGTCACACCCGATCCTGGCGTGATTGAAGTAAATACCCATCCGTCCGAGACGTGGCACGAGTTGGTGTCGATCACCAAGACACTGTACGAACAAGCGCGTTTGACTCGCTTGGGGACTGAAAAATTCGACCTCGACGGCAAGCACACGGGGACTGGTGGTGGAAACCACGTGGTGCTTGGCGGTGCTAAACCGTCTGACAGTCCGTTTATTCGCCGTCCTGATCTGCTCAAAAGTCTGTTGGGCTATTGGATCAATCACCCTTCGCTGTCGTATTTGTTCAGCGGTCGCTTCATCGGTCCTACCAGTCAAGCCCCGCGGGTCGACGAGGGCCGTCGCGATGCGTTGTATGAACTTGAGATGGCCTTTGCACAAGTCCCGCCGCGTGGTCAAGATTGTCCGCCGTGGTTGGTCGATCGTTTGTTCCGCAATTTGCTCATCGACTTGACAGGCAACACGCATCGCGCGGAGTTTTGCATAGACAAGTTGTTTTCGCCCGATAGCAGCACGGGACGCTTGGGATTGGTTGAGTTGCGCGGCTTCGAGATGCCACCGCATGCGGAAATGAGCCTCACGCAGCAGTTGCTTATTCGTGGTATGGTGGCCTGCTTTTGGGAGCGGGCGTACGACGAACCGATCATTGAATGGGGGACGGCGTTGCATGATCGCTTCATGCTCCCCTACTTTATCTGGGATGATTTTCAGTACGTGATCAACGACTTGAACCGGAGGGGTTTTGCGATCCAGTCCGAGTGGTTTCTGCCGCACTTTGAGTTCCGTTTTCCGATGATCGGCGAGTACACCACGGATGACGTGCAGGTCACCTTGCGGACCGCCATTGAGCCGTGGTACGTTTTGGGTGAAGAGTCGACCGGGGGGGGGACGGCCCGTTATGTCGACTCCTCGGTGGAGCGTTTGGAAGTTCGCGTTCGCGGTTTGACGAATTCGAAGCACATCTTGACTTGCAACGGACGTCGCCTACCGCTTCATCCAACCCGCACGGTTGGCGAGTACGTCTGTGGCGTGCGTTACCGAGCGTGGCAGCCGCCGAGTTGTTTGCATCCCAACATCCCCGTGCATACGCCCCTCACAATCGATTTAATCGATTCCTGGGCGTCAAGATCTTTGGGAGGGTGTTGCTACCATGTTTCGCATCCAGGTGGTAAAAACTACGATGATTTCCCAGTAAATGCGAATTCTGCCGAGGCCCGCCGAGGCAGCCGATTCTTTAAAATGGGTCACACACCCGGAGCAATTAAGATACCTTTGAAGGAAGCGAACTCATCGTTTCCACTAACGCTCGACCTACGACGAGCTCCAAGGTTTGAATGAACGAAACCAACGTGGCGGAAGATTCAACAGCAACTTCACCGGCAGTCCGCAGTGCACCTCCGCAGTTTCGTGCGATCCTGGATCGATACCGAGGAGTTGGTGGCTGCTTTGACGAGGCGGTTGGCCCGGACGGGGTGTTGCGGCCGGGCTGGCAAACCTTGTTTGGTAAGCTCGGTGGTCTGACCGTTGCGGAAGTAGAGCGACGGGTGGGGCAGGCTCAGCGGCAAATGAGCATTGACGGCGTGGCCTTCAATCCGCATGACGCCAGCAATGTCTCGCGTCCGTGGAGTCTCGATCCGATTCCACTGGTGATCCGCCAACAGGAATGGTCGCTGGTCGAGCAAGGGCTTGACCAGCGCGGACGGTTGGCGGATTTGATACTGCTGGATCTATTGGGGCCGCAGACGTTATTGCAAGAACGGGTATTGCCTCCCGAGGTGTTGTTTGCGCACCCACGTTACTTCCCCGCCTACCATTCGCTCGTACCACGCCCACACAAACACCTGCATCTGTATGCTGCCGATTTGGCCCGCGCCTCCGACGGCAGTTGGTGGGTGACGTCTGATAGGACGCGCAGTCCCTTTGGACTGGGCTATGTGCTCGAAAATCGCTTGATCACCTCGCGGATGCTGCCAGCCGCCTTTGAGTCGTGCCACGTGCGTCGCTTAGCCCCCTTTTTTATGGCTTTGCAAGCCACGATGAAATCGTTGGCCAGCCAGCGGTCCGAGAACCCGCGGATCGCGCTCTGGTCCAAAGGTCCTGCCAGCCGGGCGTACTTCGAAGATGCGTTCTTGGCTCGCTATCTGGGATACACCTTGGTTGAAGGTGGTGACTTGGCGGTGCGCGACAACAAGGTCATGTTGAAGACGCTCGGTGGTTTGTTGCCGGTTGAGGTGTTGATGCGACGTGTCGAAGACCACGACTGCGATCCGGCCGAGTTGATAGGGGAGTCGAGCAACGGTGTAGCGGGTTTGCTAGAAGCCATTCGTTCAGGAAATGTTGCTGTCAGCAACTCGATCGGCAGCTGTCTGAGTGAGTCGCCCATGTTGCTCGCCTTCCTCCCCGCCGTCTGCCAACATCTCATGGGAGAGAAGCTCAAGTTGCCTTCCATCGGGACGTGGTGGTGTGGCCAAGAGTCCGCGCTCCGCTATGTGCTCGACAACTTTGATAACCTGGTGA
This sequence comes from Pirellulaceae bacterium, assembly GCA_041751975.1. GTDB lineage: Bacteria > Planctomycetota > Planctomycetia > Pirellulales > Pirellulaceae > Aureliella. Next base: position 44,633 of record JBGSHW010000146.1, on the reverse strand, counting down.
TTCGTTATGCCTTCCGCCGTGATGACGAAGCGCCGTTCCAACCCAGTAAAATGACCGTTGAGCAAAAGGGAGAATTAAAGGCGCGGATCAAAGCGGAACCAGGGCAGTTTGTGGGGCAAAGTCACGTCAGCCGCTCGACCGCGCCGGTCTGGGAAGGTGGCCAACTCCACTCCTGGTCGCTCGCCCTCCGCTCCTTCCTGGTGGCCAACGGCGATCGCTACGAAACGCTTCCCGGTGGCTTAGCCCGCGTGGCTCCCGAGGCCGATGTGCTTCTGCACAATATGACCAGCGGCGAGAAGAGCCAAGATGTGTGGATCCTGGCGGAAGAAGGGGTCGAAGCCGTTTCGCTGCTGAACGTCAATCATTCGACGATCGAGCTGACGCGCGGCGGCGCGGAGCTCCCCAGCCGGGCGGCTGATAACCTGTTCTGGCTCGGTCGGAATTTGGAACGGGCCGAACAAATCGCGCGCTTAGTCCGCGTGACGCTGCAGCACATTACTAGCCAAGAGGATGCGCACGAATCGTTGTCCCCGCTGATTGCCGCTTGCCGGCGTTCGAAGCAATTGCTCGGGGAGGTCTCGGAACTGCAATTGACGCAGTCGGTTGAGTTCTTCTCGAAACGCATCACCGAAGGGATCCTCGATCGCAAAAACTCCTATTCGTTGCGGAGTGTCGTGCACGCGGCCGAAGCGACCGCCATGAAAGTTCGCGATCGCATTGCGCTCGACCACCTTCGCGTCATCGGTGATTTGCGATTGCTGCTCGACACGCAACTTGCCTCGGGCGAGGTGGCCGCCTCCGATCTGATAAGCGTGTTGGACAACGCCATCATTCAACTCAACGCCTTGAGTGGTTTAGCGGGTGAGAACATGACTCGCACGCTGGGTTGGCGATTCCTCGACATGGGTCGGCGTTTGGAGCGAGCCTTCCAAACCGCCAGTACACTGGGACAGCTGCTGCCGCTCGATCTGACGCATGTCGATGTCAGTCGCTCGTTGGAATTCTGTTTGCAAATCCACGATAGCTTCATGACCTATCGCAATCGTTACTTGGCCAATTTGCAGATTGCGGCGGTGCTCGATCTGTTGATTGCCGACGATACGAACCCGCGGTCAATCCTGTTTCAAATGCACACGGTTAGCAAGCATGTCAATCGACTGCCGCGAAGCTCGACGCAGGCTATTTTATCCAACGAAGAGCGACTGTCTTTGTCGATTACCAATGCTGTGCGTTTAGCCGAGATCGCCGAGCTTTCAACGCTCGATAAACGCGGTGAGTTGACCGGCTTACATAAGTTGTTGTCGCGGCTGATCGAACAGTTGCCCAAGCTTTCGGATGCAGTCTCAGCGCGGTTCCTGATTCATGCCGGCTTCCAACGCCACTTTGCACTCAGTCCAGCTTCCATACGCCAATCTTCGTCTGATAACCAGGATGGTGCAACACGATGACCCATTCGGCCACATACAAAATTTCGCATACGACCACGTATCTCTACGAAACACCGGTCCGCGTGTGCCATAACTTGGTCATGTTGACGCCCCGCAACGATTGGGCGGCGCGACCAATCAATCATCGGGTGAATATTCGTCCTACTCCTAACGTGCAGAACCGACGGGAAGATTACTTTGGCAATGCGATCCATGCATTTTCCATTGAAGAGAGCCATCGGCAGTTGGTCATCTCGGCCACCGGCAGAATTGAAGTCCAGTATTCGCCGGGCATCAATCCAGCAGCTACACCTGCGTGGGAGGAAGTCCGCGATAGCGTCAGGCAGCAAACCGATCCACGGTGGTTGGAAGCGTGCCAGTTTCGCTTTGATTCTCCGCGTGTCCGCGCCGCAGCTGACTTCGAACGCTATGCCAGCAGCTCGTTCTCCAAGTCGCGACCCATACTGGAAGGGGCGATCGAGTTAACGCAGCGCGTCTACAAAGACTTCGAATACGACACGACCGCCACGCATGTGCACACACCGACCGAGGAAGCGTATGAACTGCGGCGGGGCGTTTGTCAGGACTTTTCGCACATTCAAATCGCCTGTTTGCGTTCGCTCGGATTGAGCGCCCGTTATGTGAGTGGTTACCTGCGAACACACCCCAAGCCGGGGCAACCGCGGTTGGTTGGGGCCGATCAATCGCACGCTTGGCTGTCGCTGTATTGCGGTCAGAAGGTAGGCTGGGTTGACCTCGATCCCACGAACAACAAGATCTGCGACCTCGATCATATCCCGATTGCCTGGGGACGTGATTACACGGATGTCGTTCCGGTACGGGGTGTGTTTCTCGGTGGAGGGCAGCACCAGATCAATGTCTCGGTCGACGTCTCACCGGCTTGATGGCTTACAGCGCCTCGTGCTGTCGAAAGATCTCGTCGAGTAAAGCTAGCTCCAGGTCCGGATCGCTCAGCAAAGCTTCTTCGGCCAAATCGTCGTGGGTCGCCAACCATTCTCGCAGCGACATGGCCTCGCGCAGGACCTGCGTCTCTGCGTGGACATCTTCCCAGGCAAAGTCGGTCAGAGACTCCCTCTGCAGGTTCGCAAGCTCTGTTGGGTGAAGGCCTTTGTCTGCGTCTGCACGTTGCCAGTCGCTTTGCACGGGTGGACTGGCGGTAGCTGCTGGGGTGAAGGTAACGGGCGGGCTGTCGGTAGCAAGTGGAACCATGGCCGCAGCCGATACGGCGACATCCAATGGCCCTGATAGGCTTTGGAGTTGACCGGCCACATAGGTCTCGACCGCGCCGAAGCCTCTTGCTTCGCGCTGCCAGGCTTGTTCCTGAAAGCCAATGAAGTCGCTGCCGTGTTGCCAAGTGGTCTGTGGATTCGTGCCATACAGCGCTGCCACATCGTGACCGCCAGCTCCCGCATGGGCACGGACTTGTTCAAACGAGCGGGTGTAACTTGCAAAACCGGGACCGACGATCGACGCGGCAGGACCATTGGTCATGAAGCGATCGTTGCCGGCAGAGTCATAAATGTCGGCTGTGTCGAAACCGCCGGCATTAGCGTAGGCATAAACGCGTTCAAAACCGCGCACATTATTGAAGAAGCGATCCCCTGACAGACTGGTGAACTGCGGACGAACGCTCAATTGATCATCGCCGGGGGAATCGTACAGGTAAGCCGTGTCATTGCCGCCGCCGGTGGCATGCACAAAAATGCGATCGACATCCGATACGCTAAAGCGATAGCCAACACCCACCAATTCCGCCTGCCGCGGATGAGCGGTCAAGGTGTCGTCGGTGTCGGAATCGTATAGATAGACGCGGTCCGGGCCGCCACCGCTGCTGAATGCGATCTGTTCCACCGATGCTGCGGTGAGCTTGATCTGTGAGTTCTCGATGGTTGAACCGGTCGGCTTTAACTCCACCATCTCGGATTGAGAGGAACCGTGGACTTGCAACGAGTCGTTGTCACCATAGCCATCGATGTGCACTTGATTAATGGCCCCGGCGAGAAACCGGTACTCGATCTCGCCAAAGTTAACTTTCAAACCGTTTTGAAGATCAACCGCCAAAACATCGCTGCCCAGCGTGCCGGTGACGGTGAGTTGCCTGCCGGTTGGCGATATCACATTGGCCAACACCAGTTCACCGGTGTCAGCGGACGAACCGGGCAAGCTGATATCGAGCCAGTCACCGGCCCGCACTGGAACATCCAAACGGAGGCTTCCTAGTTCCCAGGTTGCGTCGCTCAACGTGCGGTCCCCGACCCCGATCACCAGGCTGCCTTGCGCAGCGTCGGGATTGGACCACTGGACCGTGAAGGTTCCGTCGCGAATGGCTTGCGCGCGATAGGTCGTCCCTGCATCTTCCGTTTCAGCGCGATAGTCAATTGCGCCGAGTGATTGCGCCAGCGCGCCAGGACCTTCGCCGTGCCCCGTTCCACCCTGGCTGTTGGAAGTGAAGTCAACATCAAAACGGAAGCTGCCGATGCGATGCGGTGCGGCTACATGCAACTCATAGGTTGTCCCCGCGCTCAGTTCGACCGCGCGTGGGTCCAAGCCCCCGGTGGCTACCGCTTGGCCTGCCGTGGTCAGCGTCCACTGCAGCGAGTCGGCCCACTGGCTGTGCGCATCGAGTTGCAAAGTTCCGCTGGCAGCGGTCGTGAAACGATAGATATCGCGATCGCCAAGTTGATTGATCCAACCATCGAGCCTGTTTTGGCTCAAGTCGAACGTGGCGGCTGTAGCCTGCGTATCGCCCACGGTATCGCTGGGAATCAGCGATTGAATGGCATTGGCCAGATTCAGCCGATCGTAGTTGGCGCCGGTGACTGCATCGAAGATCGTATCCGCCGACGCTTGTAAATGCGAGCTAATCGTCGAGAGGTTGATCGTATCGAAGTCGACCATTTCCATCGCTTGCCGTACCAACACGGAAGCTCCCGCGACATAGGGGGCCGCCATGCTCGTGCCGCTTGCAATTGAAAAGTCATTGAAGATGCCATCGCGACCGTACACGTAATCCGGAACCGTGCTGTTGATTTGCTCGCCCGGGGCAGCCAACACGCGGCTGTTGCGCTGACTAAAGTCACTCAGTTGCCCGTCGTCGCCAACGCTGGCCACCGGTAAAACGAAAGGGCTGGCGGCAGGGTAACTCAAGCCGGGAGCTTGGTATTGCTGAAAGGAGTTGCCAGCGGAAGCCACCACTACGATCCCCTCGTTGGCCAGCTTCTGAAACTCATCTTCCAACATCGCCCAATGCGGGAGTGTGTCGGCATTCCAGCTTGTGCCGAGCGAGAGATTGACCGTAGTGATTGGATTTTCAAAGGCATCGCGATTGGTATACACCCAGTTGAGTGCCTGCTCGACCCACGCGAGTTGCCCTTGGCCGACATCGTTGAAGACGCGGAGTGCGACCAAGTCGACGTCGGGGGCGACACCGCGATGAATGGCGTGACTGCTGCCAACGATCCCGGCTACGTGCGTGCCGTGAAATCCGGTAGGACCATCGTCGTAGGGGACAGCATCGTTTTCCGCGAAGTCCCAGCCGCCAACCACGCGATAACCAGGACCATAGCCCCCGCCTAACGCAACGTGATCCCAGGCGATGCCACTATCGATCACCGCCACGGTTTGCCCCGCACCGGTCAAACCGAACTGCTGTTGCACTTGCCTCCAGCCTGTGGCCGCATGCGCCTCTCGCATATGGAACTCTAGGGGCAGGTCGGCGGTCTGGAACTGGGGCGCGGTGGACTCCAAGTGCGAGTGGATCGCACCCGGACTGTCCGGTATTGCAAAGGATGCATCCCTGCCGCCAGCCACTGCGGCTTCGACTGGCGAGCAGAAGTTATCTGCTGGAGCTGACATCGCCAACACGTCGAGCAGCAGTTGCGCGGATAGTACCAACCGACGCTCGCAGGGTTCGCAGATCGCTTCATCGCAGGCGAATGGATTGTTAGTTCGAGCTGGAGTCGACAGAGTCGAAGTCGCTCGAGCTGAAGTTGACCATGGAAGCTGACGATGGGGGACGGGCAAGGTAATGAATTCTTAAAGGCCGAGGGGAGAATAAATTGTTCCCCAAAGATAGGTCACCGTGGTTTGATCGCAAGCAGCTAGGCCCAGCGGGGCTGCCGGTGCGGAACTAGTGTTTTCTTTAAGTCAAGCTGTAACGACTGTAGTGATTGAGGGGGCACGCCAGACTTGCGCGATCCCAACGGAAGTCTCTGATGCTGGCCGCCACAATTGCCGAATAATCACTTCAGCGATTAGTCGCTACTCAGTTGCAGTCAGCGGAAGCAGGGAACGCTTGTAGGCGAAGGATTCGCCCCGCCGGTGCACTGAGGGAAGAAGCAAGGATGCGTCTTCCGTGAGCCCGATGCTGAGCGTCGGAGTGTGCCAAGCCGGTCCACGAGCAAGGATGCTGCGTTGATCGGAGTTTGGCAGAGGGCCGTGTTGAAGAGAAATCAATTTCTCTCCGGCAGTCAGGGATGGATAGCCAACAGTGGGTGCATACTATGAGCCGGCCAAGCTGGTTGCAGAAGTTGTATTGGACTCGTTTCAGCAAACCCGTTGAACAACGAGCTCTCTTTAAGCATCTGATTGTGCACCCAGTCGCCTCCATCCTGGAAATCGGTGTGGGTGACGGCGGCGGCATGCAGCGTATTGCGAAACTCGTGCAGCTTCCTGCCGGTGTTGAGCAACTACGCTACATAGGAATCGATGAATTCGAGTCGGCTCAAGATCACTCTCGGCATCTCAGCCTAAAGCAAGCCCATCAACTTGCTACACAACTGGGATTTAAAGCTTCGCTCATTCCTGGTGACCTTAAAAGTGCAATTCCGCGAGTCGCCCACAAAATGGGGGCTTCGGATTTGGTGATTGTCAATGGAGGGCTCAACCCGCAAGAGCCTTCGATGGGCTTCATTGGCACTTGGCTTAACCGTCTCGCTCACAGTGAGTCGACGGTCATCGGCTGCGAGGTGGGTGGACAGGACTTGATTGCGATCAACACGAGCAATCTTGAGTTGCCAGCTATCCGGCGCGCTGCTTGAGATTTTAAATCTCGACTGGCTTGCGTCCCCACCAAGATGCGAGCAGCGATCCGGAGATACTCATCCACGGTCCGAAGATCGCCCCGGCCAAAGCGGCTTGGGGCGCTTTGAGCACCGAGGTGGCCAGTGCGGTTGCCATGCCACCATTCTGCATTCCGACTTCAATCGCGATGGTGCGACAGGCACTTTCTTTAAGCCCTAGTATGCGGGCACACCAGTATCCCAGTGCATAGCCCGAAGCATTGTGCAGAGCGGCTACCAAAATCAACAGCAGGCCTACTTCCAACAGTTGATCGCGCGATTGGGCCACGATGATGCCAATGACCAAGCAAATGGCCAGCATTGCCAAACCGGACAAGAGGCGATCGATCCACGCGCCACGCCAGCCGAATCGCTGGAGCAGGGCGTTGACGATCAGCCCACCGGCGGTTGGCACGATGATGAGCTTCAAGATGCTCCATAACATCGCAGTGAACTCAATATCGATGAATGCCCCGGCCAATAACCACATCATCAAGGGGGTCATCAGCGGGGAGAGCAACGTGGAACAGGCGGTCATCGTCACCGATAGGGCCACATCGCCGCGGGCCAAATAGGCGATCAAGTTTGAGGCCACACCGCCGGGACAAGCACCGATCAAGACGACACCTGCAGCAATCTCTGGCGGCAGGCGAAAAATTATCGCCAATACAAACCCTACAAATGGCATGATTCCAAACTGAAGAACCATCCCCACGACGATCGCTTTGGGCCTCGACAGCACCCGCATAAAATCGGCCAGTCCGAGCGTCGTTCCCATCCCAAACATGATGACCTGGATCAATGGCGAGACCGCCGTGGCCGCATCCTGCTTGCTCCAAGTTGATGCTGGCAAGCAGGCTTCTTCTTCGGCTGCTTCAACTTCGGTTGCTTCATTTCCAGTTACTTCAGCTACTCTGGTGTTGCTTGCCAACCAAGCCTGACGCACATCAATGGTCCAGTAGCTCTGGAAAACGACAGGGAAGAACATGGCCGTGCTGACAAAGGCTAGCACCCAGCAGGAAAATGCAAATGGCTGCCAGGCTCGGGTTGTCCGCAGTCGCAAGGCGAAGGCGACGCAAGCCAGGCTCCATGCAAATCCCGCGAGCACATGCTCGCCCGCTAACAGTCCCCCGCATCCGGTCAGAAAGCCAGCGAGCCCGCCAATGGTCAGTAATACCTCCCAAGTTTGCGGCAGCTTGTTAGGCTTGGGGATTAGAGAAACAAAACGCATGAGACTGCTTCGCCGTGAATTCGATCTGCGGGGCTGGGGATGTGATCCGGGTATCATAGTGCAACGGTCGCAAATTCCATAGCTTCTACCGACCGCTCGACCCTCTCAGCAGGTCGCCACAGATTCAGCGCCCCAGAAGGCTGCTTTCGTGCTGGATCGTTGAGTTATAATCGACGACTGCCTGTTGCGGTCATTTGGTTACTTGACATGAAAAACGATCCGATGCTTGGTGCTCGCTCACTTTACCTTCCTGTTCTGCTTGGGTTGCTTTTCCCTTTAAGCCGAGCCTTGGCGTCGGACGATGTGCCGCCGTCCACCTCGGATGCTGACCCTTTGGCGACTGGGGTCAGCCAACCCGAGGCACCTCAGCAGAGGAGGCGGGGAGACCGCAGCAGTGCGGGGCTGTATCGCCAGCGTGTCTCCCCCAACTGGATCGAGGGGTCCGACAGGTTCTGGTACCGCAACGACCTCCCGCAAGCTGCCCGCGAGTTTATTTTGGTCGATGCGGCCGAGGGCAAACGCGAGCGTGCTTTCGATCACGCGGCGGTCGCCGCGGCACTGCAGGAGCTAATGAGCAAGTCAACGGGTGAAGTACAGCTTGAGATAAAGGTTGAGTCATCCGTTGAAGAGATTCGTAGCACGCACTTACCTTTCGATCGCTTGCAGTTCAGCACTACCGATGAACAGGTGCGGTTGATCGCCGAAGAAAAAATGTATCTCTGGGATGCAGCCTCTCAGGCCTTGACCGAACTCGATGCGGAAGCAGTTGCGGCACTTGAAAACGGACAGTCGGCGGGGGAGAACGCTCGGAACTCGGGTTCCGGTACTCGTCGAATCGCAGGGGATGACAGCTCGGTGACTTTCGAGAATCGTTCAAAAGAAGCAGTTGAATTGTTTTGGCTCAGCGGAGATGGGAGCAAGACGAGTTACGGCAAGGTCGAGCCGGGTGCTTCGCGAGAGCAGCACACCTTTGGTGGCCATATGTGGCAGATCGTGAACGTCAAAGGAGACAGCTTAGGGGAGGTCACCGCCCAAGACGTACATTCGACGATCGTCATCGATGGCACTCCCATCAAGTCACCACCAACTCGCCGCCGTTCAACCGCTCCGCGAAACGGGGACCGCGATGCGTTGTCGCCCGACGGAAAGTGGATCGCCCTGATCGAAGCGCACAATGTGGTGGCGAAACAAGTCGATTCGGAGGAACGCCGGGTCTTGAGCCAGGATGGGACCGAGTCGCATCCCTACGTGTTACCGACCTGGTCACCCGACTCCAGCACTTTGGTTGCCTTTCGGCAGAAGCTAGTAGAAGCTGCAAGCGTAAATTGGATTCGTTCCTCACCCCCGGGGGGTGGACGCGCGTTGTTAGAGACACGTCCCTTTGTATTGCCAGGCGATCCATTTCCGACCTATGAAGTCAACTTGTTTCACGTCGAAAGTGGTGCGCAGATCAAACCCGACGTCGAACCTTACCAGCACGAGTGGCAGCGTCCGCGGGTGCGCTTCCACCGCGATGGAACCAAGTTCACCTATGAGCAAACCGACCGTGGCCATCAACGCTTTCGACTCATCGAGATCGATTTGCAGGCGGGGGAGGTGCGGTCGATCATCGATGAGAAAACAGAGACCTTTATCTGGACGGCCCACACCGAAAATCAGAACTTATCGATCGTCCAGTGGCTCAATGACTCCGATGAAATTCTTTATGCCACCGAGAAGAATGGCTGGCGACAGTTGATTTTGGTGGATGCTGCCTCGGGTAGCGAAAAGCAGATCCTGACGCCGACCGGCATCGTCGTCCGCAGTGTTGAATCGATCGATGAACCGAATCGACAAGTCTGGTTCACCGCTTGTGGCCGCGAGGGGCAAGATCCTTATTTGATCCACCATGGCTATGTCTCGCTGGACACAGGCAAGTTGACTTGGGTCACCGCTGGCGACGGCAACCATACGCTCGAGTTCTCGCCGCGTCGGGATTACGTCATCGACACGTACAGCCGTGTTGACCTAGCGCCCGTCACGGAGCTGCGGCGGGTGGCGGATGGGGAGAAGGTGTGTGATTTGGAGACCAGCGACATCAGCCAGCTCACGGCCAGCGGTTGGGCTCCGCCGGAGGTGTTTGTGGCGAAGGGACGCGACGCAGATACCGATATCTGGGGTATCATCTGTCGCCCGAAGAACTTCGATCCCAATAAAAAATATCCTGTCATTGAAGATATCTACGCGGGTCCCCAAAGCTCCTATGTGCCAAAGAGCTTTAGTCCCGGGGCACGTTACGAATCGCTCACGGAGTTGGGCTTCATCGTGGTCAAGATCGATGGCATGGGGACCGCGAACCGCTCCAAAGCGTTTCACGATGTGTGTTGGAAGAATCTCAAAGATGGTGGCTTCGAAGACCGCATCGCGTGGATGAAAACGGCGGCGGAAAAGTATCCAGAGCTGGATCTAACGCGCGTCGGAATCTATGGAACATCGGCGGGAGGTCAAAACGCCGCCGCCGCCGTCTTGCTCCACCCCGATTTTTATAAAGTTGCTGTGGCAGCTTGTGGTTGCCATGACAATCGAATGGATAAAGCTTCGTGGAACGAGCAGTGGATGGGCTATCCCGTCGGGCCGCATTATGCCGCCTGCTCCAACATCGACAACGCATATCGCCTGCAAGGCAAGCTATTCCTGATCGTGGGTGAAATGGACACCAACGTTCCGCCAGAGTCCACTCTGCGTTTGGCCGATGCATTGATCCGCGCCGACAAAGATTTTGATTTGTTGGTGGTCCCCAACGGAGGTCATGGAATGGGGGGGGCCTACGGCCAGCGCCGCATGCAGGACTACTTCGTCACCCACCTGTTAACCGCGTTTGAGCGAGAGGCTCCACCCACGACCCGGTGAATGGCTGGGTTCTTGCCCCACAGTGACTACTTGCTGACGGGCATTGGCAGAAAGCGTATACTACGCTGCCCAAGTTTGCTGGCCAGCGATCGCCGAAGAGAGGGAGCATGGAGGAGCAGGTTGCCGAAAATGAAAAGGCCGAGGTGGTTCAGCCGCTGGCAGGCAACCGACTGTTTTGCATGCCCTATGCGTGCAATCTGCTATTAGGCCTGCTTTGCTTACTGGCCGTCATGCGGTTGACCCCCGTCTGGCTGGCAGCCCTCTTTGAGCCGCTTGCGAACAGCGCGCCGCATGAATCGCTGGTCTTTACAGTTGACATCAACACGGCCACGGTCGCCGAGCTCCAGGCGTTGCCTGAGATCGGTCAAGCGCTGGCGAATCGCATAGTCGAGCACCGTACGGCCAGCGGGGGCTTCAAAGTGGTAGACGAATTGCAGGATGTGCATGGCTTTGGTTCCAAACGCCTTGAAAATCTGCGGTCGCTTATTTCGGTACAAGCCGTTGCCGAGCAAACTGGCGGCTCACTTACTCGAATCCATGGACAGCTGAATGCCAATTGACATCAAGCCGCGCGCCGACTTCCAGCTGGTCAGCCCCTTTCCCCCGGCTGGCGATCAACCCAAAGCGATCGAAGCCCTGGTACGCGGGGTCCGCGCGAACGCGAAGCACCAGTGTTTGATGGGGGTCACCGGTTCCGGTAAGACCTTTACGATGGCCAACGTGATCCAGCAGTGCCAGCGCCCGGCGTTGATCCTGAGCCACAATAAAACGTTGGCCGCGCAGCTCTATTCCGAGTTCCGGGACTTCTTTCCCCACAACGCCGTCCATTACTTTGTCAGCTACTACGACTACTATCAGCCCGAAGCCTACATCCCCTCGCGCGACGTTTACATCGAGAAAGACGCTTCGATCAACGAAGAGATCGATCGTCTGCGTCTGGCCGCGACTAGTGCGTTGGTGAGCCGTCAGGATGTCGTCATCGTGGCCAGTGTATCGAGTATATACGGCTTGGGAAACCCGGAAGACTATCGCAGCATGGTGGTGCCGCTGAAGGTGGGCTCCACCATCGTACGCGACGATATTTTGCTGCAACTGGTTGATATCCAGTATCAGCGGAACGATACAGGCTTTGAGCGGAGCAAGTTCCGTGTGCGCGGCGACTGCATCGAAATTTGGCCTTCGTATGAAGAGTTTTCGTATCGCATTGAGTTATGGGGCGATGATATCGAACAGATATCGATTACTAACCCGTTAACGGGTGAAGTGCTATCGCGGTTGGACGAGGTCTTCATCTACCCGGCGAAGCACTTCGTTACGCCTGAGAGTCGCATTGAAGCTGCGATCAAGCTCATCCGGGAGGAGCTCAAAGAGCAGCTGGAGAAATTTGAGTCGCAAGGCAAGTTGCTGGAAGCCCAGCGGTTGAACGCGCGCACTCGGTTCGATTTGGAGATGTTGCAGGAAGTTGGGCATTGCCCAGGTGTGGAGAACTACTCGCGTCCCTTGTCGGGCAAGCCGCCCGGGGCAACCCCGGATACACTTTACGACTTTTTCCCCGATGATTTCCTGCTGTTTGTGGACGAATCGCACGTCACCGTACCGCAGGTGCGGGCCATGTATGCCGGCGATCAAAGCCGCAAAAAAACCCTGGTTGAGCACGGTTTTCGACTCCCCAGCGCCCTCGACAACCGGCCGTTAAAGTTTGAGGAGTGGGAAGGCAAGACGCCGCAAGTGGTGTTTGTCTCAGCGACTCCAAGCGATTATGAACTGCGGCAAACGGGTGGGGAAGTGGTTGAGCAAGTGATTCGCCCAACCGGACTTCTCGATCCGGTGATCGAAGTCAGTCCGGCACGCGGCCAAGTCGCGAACTTGCTCGAGGAGGTCCGACTGCGGGCTGCGATCAACGAGCGGACCCTGGTGACCGCCCTCACCAAACGGCTGGCCGAGGACTTGGCGGGCTACTTCACCGAGCAAAACGTGCGCTGCCGTTGGCTGCATAGTGAACTGGATGCATTTGAGCGGGTTGAACTGCTGCACGAATTGCGGCAAGGCAAGTTCGATGTGCTGGTCGGTGTCAACTTGCTCCGGGAAGGGCTCGATTTACCGGAAGTTTCGTTGGTGGCCATTTTGGATGCGGACAAAGAGGGCTTTCTGCGGAGCGAAACGTCGCTGATCCAGACCATCGGTCGAGCGGCCCGAAACGTTAATTCTAAAGTCATCCTGTATGCCGATCGAATCACCGCCTCCATGCGGGCAGCCATCGACGAAACGGTTCGCCGTCGCAAGCTACAAGAAGATTTTAATACAGAGCATGGCATTACACCCGAGTCGGTCAAGCGCGTTATCAAGTCGGGGATCGAGTCGGCTTCGCAGGCACATAAGCGGGCTCGTTCGATGGTTACCGGCGAAGGTGGGAGTCAGGTTATTACCGACGACTACATCGATTTGCTGGAAAAGGAAATGCTGCAAGCGGCCGAGGATCTTGAGTTTGAGCGGGCGGCAGCTCTCCGTGACAAGCTGGTCGGCATGCGCGATCGGGTGGGTGAAACGGTCGAAACTTATGAGATTGCTGGGGAAAAACAACCGCAAGGTTCACGCCGGGGAGGTAAGGGGTTTGCTGGCAAGGGTGCCAAAGGAAAGAAAATCCCGCGCCCCAAACGGGGGTAGGGTTTGAACTCGGCGGAAGGTTGGACGGCATTGCTCTTGACCCCCAACGCGCGCATCCAGTACATGCGAGGAGGAGATTACTTGCACGTACAGGGAGATCGCACATGCTAGGTCGACGTCTATGGTTAAAATCGGTGGCAGTAGCCGCCTGTGCTTGGCTGCCCATGCGGTGGACGATCGCTCAAGATGGACGCACCCCTAATCAAGGCCGTGGTGCGGCCTCGCTGACCGATCAATTGACCAAGGGCTTGCGGGCCGTTGGGCCAGATCAACAGCAATTTGTTCAAGTGGTTGTGACCGCCGTCGACCAAGGCAGACTGCCGCGGGGCTTGGTCAATTTGGTCTACAAATGGTCCTTGGAGCGGAATCCAAGTGTTCCATTTCCCTATTTCCAGTATGCTTTGACTGAGCTCTCGAGGCGTCGCGGAGTCAACTTGTAGTTTCCATAGCGGAACCCACTTTTACATCGAGCCAACTGGCCCGCTAAACAACTGGGGAACTTCGCAAGTTAGCACAATCGTATGGCGTTGACGCGGGCTTGGCACGTTTACCAACCGCATTCTCCGCTTCCATCCGAGTCACTGTGTCGAATCCCAACTACAGTTCGAGTGTGCACATCCAGATCTTTTCCTGCGGCGGAACGATCGACAAAGTCTACTTTGATGCGAACAGCGAATACGAGGTCGGGGAGCCTCAGATCGAGGCTATCTTTCGCGACGCCAACGTTGTTTTTGGCTACTCGATCGAGTCGCTGTTTCGCAAAGATAGCTTGGACATGACCGACGAGGATCGTACGCTCATCCGACAGCGCGTTGAAGGTTGCTCCGCGCGGCATGTCTTGCTCACGCATGGAACCGATACGATGCCACAGACGGCCCACAGCCTGTTAGGTATCCCAGGAAAAGTAGTTGTCTTGACGGGCTCCATGGCCCCTGCTCGGTTTCAAAAGTCGGATGCCGAATTCAACATTGGGTGTGCGGTGGGCGCACTTCTCAGCTCGCCACCGGGGGTCTACATCGCCATGAACGGTTTCATTTTCCCAGGCGATCGCGTGCACAAGAATCGCGCCGCCGGCAAATTCGAATTGCTTGGATGAGCCCAACGGTGGGCTTAAAACATGCCAACATCTGTCCTCTCCCGCCTTTCCCTCTTTCATCGCTTTGACCCATGCTCCGTTCCATTCTTAGTTCCATCATCTGGGCCATGCGTATGTTCACTGCCCATGAACACGGCTGTTTCCAAATCTCCCCCCGACCAACTCCGTCCCACCACGCCCGAAATCATGACCGCCTCACGCATGCGCTAACTCTAGCGACCAGAGCCCGAACTTCGGCTCGAGTTGTTAGCCAGTCAATTTATCCAATTGCGAAGTGGCTGGTTGATGCTGCGCGAACTACCTCCAATAGTTCGCGATTTGTTAGGCAAAGGTCTCTATGACCCAATGGAGCTCATCGCGCTGGAGGCACTGCTTGAGCGCAAGTACTCCGAGCCGTTGCCGAAGAAGAACGCCAAAAAGGGCCACATCAGCGGCATTCCACCACCCAGCTCAACCGGACAGGCCAGTCAAGATGCACCCTAGTTCCACCACCAACGACCATTCCAAATTCGGATGCGCACAAACGCGTTCAGGTCGTTGCATTGTCCGATGTCAAAAGCGACCCTTTTCGAGGTCGTTTTCACTCTCAGCTCTGCTCTGATTTTCGCGAATTCACTCGTCTTGCAGGTCAACTACCTGCTGCCTGAGGCGTCACAGAGCAGTGGCATGTTCAGATAGGCGTATCAAACGTCTCAGTAAATTCCCGTCCAAATCATTCAGGGTGGAAGTTCTGCGTCCACAGGGCGTATGCAGGGATCGTCAGTTATCGTTTTCAAGCCACACCCCTTAAGCCTGATCGCGACTAAACCAGCTGTGGAGAAACTATTTCTCCGTCTTCTTCTCGGCTGCGTTTGCAAGACCGCTTCTCAACCCACCCCTGCTAAACAATTAGCCCACTTCTGTTTCACACGTCCGGCTGAACCAAAACACACTGCCGAGCAGGACCAATAGATCATGATACATACTAGATTTGCGGGACACTTAGCCGGAGATGGGCGGCAGCGTTCTCATCGAGCTCGCCGGCCACGATCGGTCGTGGCCAGGTAGTGGACATCATGACGGAGTTGATTCCGGAGCCGATTCCCAGCAAGGCGACTTCGTGATCGGGTTGGATGAAGCCGCTGCGGAGTCCCAGGGCCAAGGCGGTTGGCAGAGCGACTGAACCGGTGTTGCCCAGCCACGAGAAGGTGGTGAAGTCGGCTGCTTCCGGTAGTCCCAATGTCTGAAGCATCAGCCGGCGATGCGCCACACCAACTTGATGGCAGACCGACTGGCCGATCCGCTCGCGAAGGGTGCCCGATGCGAGGAGTTGTTCGAAGGTGCGCTCTCCCACCGCCACTCCAGCCCGCAGCAATTGTTCCGAATCGGTTTGCATCAGTGGCTGCATGTCCGCACCGGCTTGATCGGTATCGCTTTGGCACAAGGCATGGTGCTCCGATTCTGCCCGGGCGACACAGTTCAGCAAACGGTTGTCGGTACGGCTCAAACTCCGGTCCAGCAACAGCACTGCACAGCTACCCGATCCAATGGTCAGCGAGGCAAACGAGGGCTTAATGCTCTGTCTGGTCAGGTGCATGTCGGTGTTAAGCGAAGCGATGGTAGACTCCACCAAGTTGCGGGCGCTCTCCGTACCGACCACGATTCCCGCCTTGATCGCTCCAGATTCGATGAGGGTCGCGATCTGGAACATCCCGTTGAGTAGCCCGAGGCACGCGTTGGAGAGATCGTAGACCCAGCACTGTGGACTTAAGCCCAGTTCGGCATGGACGCGGCAAGCGGTGGCTGGCTCGAGGTAATCGCGGCAGACACTCGCATGGATCAAGCAGCCGATCTCTTCTGGTTTGACTTGAGCCGCTTCCAACGCCAGTCGGGCGCTCCGCACACTGGGGGTACTGATGGGCGTACGCGGCTCCCACCAGCGACGTTCGCTGATACCACTCATCAATTCCAATCGGCCTTCGGGCAAGCCCAGACGCTCGTAAACGGGGCCAAGGCGCTGTTCGAGAGCAGCCGACGTGAGGATTTCTGGTGGTAGGGTGAATCCGAGCGATTCGATGGCAACGCGTTCAAAATGCACGAAAGAATTCAATCTCTAAAATGGAACGTAAGGGGAGGTCATACCACGTTTGCGGCAAACAGCAACCTATTGCTAGCACACTCGCTTGTGCTAGCAATACCATTTGCCACCAAATCTAGTTTAACACTTGTAAGTCAAAATCCGGCTGGTACCTTCTCTCACATCGTGCACGCAAGGGTTGCGTGGCACAGGGGAGAACACAGAGTTTAACGTCTTCGGACGCTCTTCGCAGGGAACAAGCGAAAGTCACTTTGGAATGTCTCTAACACGTCCGTACTACCAGACGAAGTCAAGGATCATCGGGATGATGAGGGCACACTGGGGACGGAACGGTTCACGACATCTGCAGCGACCGCAAGTCGGACGTGATGTATCTCGTCTACCCACCACCAGCTTTCCACCGCTTGGGCGATTGCGCTCAGAGAGGGTAGTTGGGATCGTCTAACGTTCATTGCGAAATTGAATTGCTGCCGCTAAACGTGAATGCAACCCACTTAATTGTAATTGCACCGCGCTGGGTGGCTCAGCATGACTGAGCTCTCATGTCTCGCCAAATTTGTTTTAATCTGACAAGGACTTTCAGATGTCGAAACCAATTATTGGTATCAATGCCGACTACCGCGCTGCCGCCCACAATCAGCCAGCCTTTTCTTATGTGGCAGCGGGCTACTACGATGCGATTGCAAATGCAGGAGGGATCCCCCTCATTTTGCCGCCAGTCGCTGATGATGAGAGCCTCCAGCAGTTGCTGGATCACCTCGACGGAGCGGTACTGATTGGCGGAGCCGACCTGGATCCCCGCAATGACGGGTTCATGTTGCACCCGGCCACTAAGCCCATGGATCTGCGACGAGAACGTTTCGATCGCCGTCTGGCCAATGAAATCGTTGAGCGTCGGCTTCCCGTCTTAGCCATTGGTGTGGGGCTTCAGCTGCTAAATGTCGCCTGCGGTGGCAATCTGTTCCTGCATATCCCTGAAGATCTCCCGACGTCTCTGCCACATCGTGATCCTCAAGACCCCGCACATCGGCATTCCTTGATCATCGAGGCCGACTCGTTGATTGGGCGCGTCTATGGCGAAGGAGAGATTCGCGTTACCAGCCGCCATCACATGGCCATTGATGAAGTCGCTCAAGGATTCCGCGTCACAGCTCGCTGTCAGGATGGCATTGTCGAGGCCATTGAGAGCGAAATGGTCGACTGGTTCGCAATCGGCACTCAGTTCCATCCCGAGTGCAGCTACGCCAGTGCGCTGGATGTTCGCATTTTCGAAGAGTTCATTGATGCCGTCCAACAACCTCAATGCAAGCTGGCCGACGGAGCAGCCAAGGCGGCCGCATAGTCTCAATTTAGCAACGGGTGCAGCTTCCGGTATCGATCATCTTCCAGCCATTTTGCCGCGCGGACGCTTGAGATCGGCAATCCAACTACACGACTCCGTACATCAGCGCACGGACGCGCGCCACCTGCATCGGAAGTCAGGGTGATGTGCGGGGTCGTGATCTAATCTATTAGAGCCCTGTCGTAGGAGCGACGACGCCGTCTGAACGGCTGCCGTGGGAGGCTCGTCAGCTTTTGGAAAAGCGGGCGACCTCACCCAATTCGACGGGATACGCCCGAGTCCCACGCCGACAGGTGAGGCCAACCCATGTGATCGATTGACGCATGACCGTAACTACGGTCCTTACTTTCGCTCCTATCGCAAAACCTTGATTGAACAAACGTCGCGATTAGAGATAGCATCCGAACCTTTTTGCAGTTTGTGTGCCAAAGTGCCCTGTTTCTTGGCCGTTCACTGCACAAAGGTCCACTGCGCAAAGGTTGAAAAGCAACGTGACACTCGCGCCGACCAAGCCGTTAGCCCATGCGCAGTTGACCAGCAAAACTCGGTACATGATAAAACTTGCGATACGGCTGTCTATCGGTTTACCACAATTTTTATTAACGGATGCCGCAATTTCCTTTGCAGAACAATGCTTGAAACGTGGGCTAGCGGAACGTTGAGCGACGAGCGACCATGCGCCGTTCGATGGCTGGTAGATGAACGGCCGCGTCGTTCGATGGGCGGACAATTGTGGCCGCCCCTGTCTCACAATTGGGGTTTAGGGAGTGGGGTGGGCGTTTCGTACGAGACCGCGCCTTGTGTGTTCAGCTTGCGTGCGTAGACATGTTCGCCAGCGGTCACGAAAATAGTATCGCGGGCGGGGCCTCCGAAGGTCATGCCGCTAATCGGATCCTTGGACGGTTTGCGGAGGATAAAGTGCACGCGACCGAGCTGGTCGAGCGCTTGAATGCCAATGGTTGAGGCGACGAGCAAGGTCCCTTGTTTATCGACTGCCAAAGCATTAACGCCGCTGGAGCGTTCGAGGTAGGGAAGGTGCAGGTAGCCGAATCGTTGGCGATGTTCTAGCAGTCCGCCGGCACCCATCTGAAAGTGCCAAGAGAAAGGGCGTTCTTTCGGGACGACATGCATGAACCCTTGATCGGCGGTGGGTACCAACGCGGCGGCTGGTTCCAGCAAAGTGGCGGCCAGCGAGAGCTTTCCTTTGTAGGTGCTCCAGTGTATTGCCGGAACCGACTCGTCGGTCAAGTAAAAACCATCGGGTAAGGTCACGATCTTCTGGCATTTGACCTCCGCCAGCACGACTTCTTCGGTCCCTTCGGCGTCGAAACGTACGACTTGTTTCGCATCGCGGATTGCGTACAACTTGTTGTCCGGTGCGAAGGCCAGGCTGGTGATGCGGCCTGTTTGGTCTTTAAACACGCGTGTTTTGTTATCGTCGCCGACGCGATAGATCCGGCCAGCGCGGGAGTCTGAAAAGAATAATTCGCCGGCAGCGTTGCAGACCGGTGCCTCGGCCAATTGATGGCCGGAGCTGATCATCTGCCAGTCGTTGCCCGGAAGCAGCAACTCGATGCGGCGATCCGGCAATGCCTGGGGAGTCGTCTTGATTGGCTCCGGATAGTCGCGCCACAGCCACCGCAACGCGTCTGGCATCACTTCTGCGCCGTGCGAACCATCATGCCCACCTTCTCCCCACGCATGCTTTACGTCGTAACCAGCCCAGCGTAAGGCCGACAACATGTCTTGGTTCGCAATCCACCAGTCCCCGGCATAGATGTTGAGGTCTCGGTTGCCGTCTTGAAGAAAGACGCGCAACGGCTTGGGCTCCATCTTGCGGACCAGCATGGGGAATTCATTGCCGCCGCGCAGGCCGACAAACGTGCCAATCGTGCAAATCACTCGCCGAAAGGCATCGGGGCGTTCCCAGGCGGCGTTGAAGGCGCAGATCCCTCCTGAACTGGCGCCCGCCAGCGCCCGGTCATTAGGACTTGGGCTCAGCGCATAAGATTTGGCGACTTCTGGCAAGAGTTCTTCGAGCAAGAAGCGGGCATAGGTATCGCCCAGAGAATCGTATTCAAAACTGCGGTTAAACCTAGGTTGTGCGTGCTCCTTGGCCGGCGGCACTTCACCCGGCGTCACGAAGATTCCGATCGTGACGGGGATCTCCTGCTTGTGAATCAAGCTGTCGAGTACTTCTGGGAGACGCCATTCGTCGGCGCGGCGTTTTCCATCTTGAACGATCAAGGTACAAGCTGGCTTGGAGGCATCGTATTGCTGGGGAACATAGACCCAGTATTGACGTTGAGTTCCCGGGTAGATATTGCTCAAGAGCGGGAAGGGCCCTTCCACTTTTCCGGCTGGAATGTCAGTCGATTGAGCTGAGGGCTCTTCGGTTGGCTCTGAGGCGGCCTGCTGCGCATCCACCCAGGGCGATAGCAGCGTGAGGCAACCAAGTATCAGCAGGCATCGCCGCATATTCGCACTCCAGCGGTCGGCTTGGAACGGATTCCCCAAGCTTCCGCAGAACGGTAGAGATTTGTGAGATTTGGATGGATTCATCAGTGGTCGCAGATGGCTGGGGAATCGGCGTGCAGAGTCAAAGCAGCGGACTCCCTAAATTCTAGCCCACCACACCTTTCGAAGCGATCAGGTTGGAGCACAAAGTCTCTGCGACTACGGTTTTTCTTCGGTTGAGTGCGTGTCGTCCGTGTGGCTGTCCACTGGAACCCCGCTTGCGATAGTCCCCTCCGCTGAAACCTTGGTGGTTGGGCCGTCCGCTGGTTGCGATACGGTGGGGATGTTGGGGAGCGACAGTTCAAGCTCGCTTTCGAAAGCTTCCATCACCTCGAGCTCGCAGTTGTCGACCGAGCGGCGGAGGATCAAGTACAAGGCCGCACTGGCGCTCCAGAAGTAGCTGAACCAGTAGGCGGCAATCAGGCTTAAGGTTAGGGAGTTTCCAATGGCGACGAAAGAATTAGCCGACTCGTTGCCAGCCGCATCGAAGGTCGCGCGCACCAAGCTCCAACCCAGAGAGAGCGTCCAGTATACAAGCTGCTCGCCAACGATCCCAAAGAGCATCAGCACCAAAACACACAAGGCGCCGAGCACGGGGCGCTGGAAGAAGTAAGCGTTGGAGCGGCTGAACCCCTCAAAGGCGTCCGCTTTCTTCTCAACGCTAATGGCACACACGCTTAGCGGGAAGCACACGATCGCGCTCAGAGCAAATCGGCCGATGCCAAACACCAAGGGGAACAACAGCAACAGCAACCCGCCAGCGATGATCGCCCCAGGGGTCCCTAAACGACTGAGTAGACCAAGCACCGCGAAGGGGGCGAGCAGTAACGCAAGGCCTACCATGTGCATGCCGGTCGCCCAGAAGTAACTTTGCCAACGGCTGCCGACAATTCGCAGGGATTCGGACCAAGTTGCCACCGTGCGCTGCCCGAGTTCCACCGCCGCTCGGCGGGCGATCACCGCGCCAAACAATGCACTCGTGGAGAAAAGCCACAAGCCTACAAAAAGAGTAAAAGCCAGCTCCGATAACCCAAATTCTTCAAAGCTGAAAAATGCATTCGGCAACGCGCTCAGCCAACCGAAGATGGAAGTCCCCAGCCAGCCGCTGGGGAAGTCGCTGAACGCCTGAAAAGAAGTCAGTTTCGCAAACGCGTCCTCGTCCCACCGCGGATTGAACAGCCATGCACCCAGCCAGCTGCCGCTTCCAGCCACAAGCAGTGCGACTAGGCTCAGCGCGAGTGACAGCATCCGCACGGCTGGATGGATGGCGCGCGACAGCGGGTACCACCACCACGCCGAGCGATCCCAGTCGATTTCCACGCGAGGCACATGTCGATCTTCGAAGGGGACTTCTTCCATGGAACGGCTCGCGTGAATGAAAATAGCGAAGCCGCTGGGGCGCCGCCGGTGTGGGGTGAGCAGGGGGGGTGCGGCGAGCGGTCGAATACCGACATGGAGTTACGCATCATGCCAGCCCGGCGGTAGGCGGGGGGCTGAAGGCGGCCCATCGGCGGTCTCCGGCTCTGCATCCGAATCAGAGTCGCAAGGTAACGCATGCTCCTCGTTTAGCCAACGCCCCAAATCGCGCAGGCGGCAACGTTCACTGCAAAAGGGTAGGTGCTTAATGCTCAAAGCCGGGTCGACGAGAATATCGCAGGTGGGGCATTTGGGGCGAAAGGAACCATTCTCACTCACTGAATTACTCCTCAATGGAAACGCGGGGCGCAACCGGCCTAAAAAGCCAGCGAAGCATGGGGACTGATAGAAAAAGCCAGCCCCAAGCGAACGCAATCGCCGCGCCTGCGCACACGTCGCTCGGGTAGTGTGCGCCACTGTACACGCGTTGCAGCGAGGCCACGCTCGCAAACACCACAAACAAACCAATGCCGCGCGGGAAAACACAACTCAAACCAATCGCTAAGCCCCAGGCGGTCGCGGCGTGGCCCGATGGGAAGCTGCGTTGACGGGAGTCCCAAAAGCGTGGCGGCGGGGGAACCGCTTCTGCCGCGCCAACCGCTGCCAGCTGGGGTTCAGTTTGCGCTTCGGTTTGCGCCACAGGCAGGGTTTCAGGCTGAAGCTCCGACAGCGGCGGCTGGATTGCGAAGGGGGCAACTGCGAAAACGTCAACACTGTGTGGTCGGACGCGAGGGACAATCCCCTTGCACAAATTGGCTGTAATGCCAGCTGCGGCGGTCAGCAGGATTGCTCCCCAAATGGCTCGACGTCGATCCACGGCCACGCAAAAGACTGCCAACAAGATCCCTACGGCGCCGACGCTATGCCCAAACACTTCACTTAACTCGATCGCTTTACGCAGGTCGCCCGCCAATTCCCAGCCGCGGATTGAGTCGGACCAGGTTGGGTCGATTGCCAGCGAGGCGTATGTTCCGGCAGCGCACAGCAAGCAGGCCAGGGCCAGCGGCTTTCGTGACACTTCGACGGGAACGGTCATGATACTGCACTTTCTTGGGGCGACCTGAGCTTTGGTTCGGCTGGCGAATGCGCCTCCATGAGCGGCCCCGTTAGACACAGATTAGCGAAGTCGATGCGGGAGCGCAAGTCGGCGAGTTTGCTTCTTCGACAACTTTTGCACTGCCGCATTCTGGGTTGAATTCGGAGCGAGCAGTCGCGTTGGGCCCACCCGGAGTTCTGCCCCAGTGCAGATATCTTGCCCAGATGGCTGGCTACCACTGAAAAAACAAGCTCCAAATGCCACTTTTCAAAGAAAACGTGTTTTGACGTTGACGGCAACTTCATGCACTCTTAAACTTTCCCGCTTCCCACCAGGGGATTAGAGTTCGCTGTACTGGTCGGCCGAAAGGCATGATCGGCTTGCAGGTCGTGCCTCTCAACTAGCTCGTGGGTCCTGATGAGGACCCCTGGGCTCGCTGGGTGGTTTACTCTGTCGGTCGTGCAGCGGAGTCAGTTGTGTTTCGAGTCAACGGTTGTTAGGGGTGTATTGTGTCGGCAGGTTCCCACGAGGTCATTCGAATTCGAATGGAAGCATACGATCACACGGTGCTCGACCAGAGCGCTCAGGAGATCGTCGACACTGCCAAGAGAACTCACTCTGAGGTTCATGGTCCTATCCCTTTGCCAACTCGCATCGAGCGTTATACCGTATTGTCTGGTCCGCACATCGACAAAAAGGCGCGTCAGCAGTACGAGATTCGCACGCACAAGCGACTGATCGATATCCGCCAAGCCACCGCTAAGACGATTGAGTCACTCAATAAGCTCAGCCTACCGGCAGGTGTTGATATCAAGATTAAAGCCACGGCAAGCCGATAGGGCTCGTCTGGTTGAGGTCTCTAGATGCGTCACCAAGCGTGTTGGTGGCGACTTAATTTTTTTATTTCAATGAGTCCGCTGTATGACACGGATGCTAGCGAGGTAACTCGAGGGTTTTCCCTGAGTCCTGGCTGGCAAGCGTTTGACGGGAAATGCAGAGATGAAAAAGGGTATTCTCGGCCGCAAGGTCGGTACAACGCAGATTTTCCAGGAAGACGGCACGGCTGTCCCTGTGACTGTAATTGAAGTGGGGCCCTGTCACGTTCTGCAGGTTCGAACCGTTGATCGCGATGGTTATGAGGCGGTGCAGTTGGGTTTCTTGGACAAGCCACGGCGGCTGAGTAGTCGTTCAGAGCGTGGGCATGTCGCTGCGATCGGCAGCAAGCGCTCCAAGCGATTGTCGGTCGCTGGTGTCGAGGCCTCGGTTAAGCCAGGTTGCGAGCCTAAGCGATTTGTCCGTGAGTTCCGCGGCAAGGCAGATCTGGGCGTTGGTGCTGAAGTCACGGCTGCCATTTTCGAAGGCATCAAAGCGGTCGATGTAACTGGTACCAGTAAGGGTCGCGGTTTCTCCGGTGTTATGAAGCGTCACAATTTTGCCGGGCAGCGTGCCACCCACGGTGTCAAGAAGTGCCATCGCCATGCAGGTGGTACGAGCATGGCAACGTACCCCGGTCGCGTGTTCAAGGGCCAGAAAATGGCCGGGCGGTACGGCGGAACGAAGTGCACCAGCCGCAATTTGAGGATTGCAAGGATCGACGCAGAGAACAATCTGTTGTTGGTGCGGGGTGCTGTTCCCGGGCCGAACGGCGGTTATGTAATCGTCAAAGAAACGAACAAAGTCGGGTGAGTGGAACTGCCAATTCTGGCGGTGTGGTTTAAGGGTTAGTTGCTCGGGTATTTTTGGATACAGGTCCCATGGTTACTTTGCCGGTTTACGATCAGAAGGGTGCTGAGGTTGGCAAGATTGATGTCGACCCCGCCGCGATCGCTCCGAAGATCAGCAAGCAATTGTTGCACGACGCGGTCGTAATGTACTTGGCTTGCCAGCGTCAGGGTACAAAGAAATCGAAGGGTCGGGGAGAAGTCTCCGGTTCTACGAAGAAGTTGTATCGACAGAAGGGTACTGGTAACGCTCGCGTGGGCTCTCGCCGTGCGCCCCAGCGACGCGGTGGCGGTCATGCCATGCAGTTGCGGCCACGTTCGTTCTACTATCGCTTGCCGAAGAAGGCTATTCGGGCTGCAACGAGGATGGCCATCGCCTCCAAGTTTGCTGATGGTGAAGTGGTGGTAATCGACAGCCTCGATATGGCCGCACCTAAGACCAAGGAGTTCGCTGCGATGCTTCGCGCTCTCGGGCTCGAAGGGGTAACGACGGTCGTGGCCACCAGCGACTACTCAAACAATTTGTATATGAGTTCCAGGAATGTGCAGGGTGTTGACGTCACCCGTGTGGCGGATCTCAATGCACTCTCGGTGCTGCGTCCCAAGCGGATGTTGCTCACGAAGGATGCCGTTGAATTAATCAAGTCTCGAACCACTGAGGCGACTTCGGCCGCTTAGGGTCGAGAGGGGTGAAGAACATGAGTACTAGCAAATCGCCGAAACCGGGCAAGTTACAATTAGAATCGCACCAAGTGATCATTCGTCCCTTGGTGACGGAAAAGGGTGTGCATCGCGCCGCGCGTCATAATCAGTACGCGTTCGAGATTCATCCTCAAGCGACCAAAACCGATGTCCGCCGCGCCGTACAAGAATTGTTCAACGTGGTAGTGGATAAGGTGATGACACAAAATCGCCGTGGTAAGACTCGGCGTTACCGCAACCGTGCGGGAGTGACAAGCAGTTGGAAGAAGGGTGTCGTTAAGCTCAACTCTGAGCATCGCATCGACTTCTTCTAGAGATTGGGCTTCATTGGAACGGCTGCAACGTTAATAGCTTTGGGTTAGAAACATGGGAATTCGCAAATACAAGCCAACGTCTGCTGGACGCCGAAACGCGTCGGTCAGCGACTTCAGCGAGCTGACGAAGGGAGCGGTGCCCGAGAAGGCACTGCTGCGTCCAAAGAAGAAGAAGGGCGGCCGTAACTTCCAAGGCAAGATCACTGCGCGGCATCGTGGCGGTGGACACAAGCAACAGTACCGCATTATTGACTTTAAGCGCGACAAGGATGGTATTCCAGCCAAGGTCGACTCAATCCAGTACGATCCCAATCGTTCGAGCCGGATCGCACTGCTGGTGTACGCCGATGGTGAGAAGCGATACATTGTTGCTCCAGACGGCTTGACCGCAGGCGACACGGTGCAGAATGGACCGGACGCGCCAGCCAAGCTCGGAAACTGCTTGCCGCTTAAGAACATTCCGGCTGGTACCGAAGTGTTCTGTATTGAAATGCAGCCTGGACGTGGTGGTTGTTTGTGCCGCAGCGCTGGAACCTTGGCAACCTTGATGGCTCGGGAATCCGATTGGGCTCAGCTGAGTTTGCCGAGTGGTGAAATCCGCCGAGTACCTGGGAACTGCCGTGCCACAATCGGCAAGGGCAGCAATCCTGATCACGACGCAGTCGTGTTGGGCAAGGCTGGCCGCAAGCGTTGGATGGGCCGTCGGCCGCACGTTCGCGGTACCGCGATGAACCCGTGCGATCACCCGCACGGTGGTGGTGAAGGTCGAACCAAGGGTGGGCGCCATCCAGTAACGCCGCAAGGTAAGCCAACTAAGGGTGGGTCGACCAGAGCTCGTCGTAAGCCATCCAACTCGGCAATCATTCGTCGCCGCAAGTCGAGACGTTATGGCCAGTTGAAGCTCAAGTAATGCATCCCGTTGGTCCGTCGGGTAGAACGGATCTGCGGCGTGAAGCGTGCCGCCTTGCACCATCGCGATTGTTTAAACACACAAGTTTGAAGAAGTAAGTTATGGGACGTTCGACAAAAAAAGGGCCGTTTGTGGACCCTCGGCTGTATGGAAAAGTAGTCAAGGCGCAAGAGGGTGGTTCGAACGAGCCGATTACCACTTGGGCCAGACGCTGTACGATCGTACCAGAGTTCGTGGGGGTTACGTTTATGGTCCATAACGGCAAGCAACACCTGAAGGTTGCTGTGACCGAGGACATGATCGGGCACAAGCTGGGTGAGTTTGCTCCGACGAGGACATTCCGCGGGCACAGCGGCAAGGGTAACAAGAAGTAAATCCGGTCGGGTTTGATGAGTTGAAGTGGCGTCCGGCGAGTTTGAACAAGCCGGATAGATCAAACGAGTTTGGGTTCGTAGAAATTTGTTTAGGGTTCTAGTCATGGCGTACCGCGCAACACACAAATACGCTCGCATCAGTGCGAGAAAAGTTCGCCCCTTGGCGGATCTGGTTCGCGGTAAGTTCGCGGACGAAGCACTCGACTTGCTCAAGTACCAGCCGCACCGAGGTGCTCGGATGCTGGAAAAGGTTCTGAGGAGTGCTGTGGGTAACGCGCAGGACCCTGACCAGAACAAGGGTCAGGCCCAAAACCCAGAACGTTTGGTGGTTGTGGATGCTCGCGTGGATGGTGGTCCGATGTTTAAGCGTATCCGACCTCGGGCACGTGGAATGGCGTTTGGTATTCTGCGACGCACGGCACACATTACTGTCGAGTTGAAGCTGATCGAGGAAATGTAGGACAATTCACCGCCGTTGATGGCAAATAAACGTTAAAGCGAGTTTTGTTATGGGACAAAAGGTCAATCCTGTCGGCTTCAGAACCGGCGTGGTCATCGGCTGGAAGAGCCGCTGGTATGCTTCGAAGCAAGAGTTCGCAGAACTGCTTGTGGAAGACCAGAAGATCCGCGGCTTTATTCGGCAGCATCCGGACCAACGGTTTAGAACACAGTATCGCAATGCGGGTATCGATCGCATTGAGATTGAACGGACGCGTGATGAAGTGCGGGTAATGCTGTTCGTTGCGCGACCTGGCTTGATCATTGGAAAGAAGGGCCAGGATGTTGAGAAGCTGCAAGAAGAACTGCAGTCGCTCATCGGCCGCCGTGTGAATCTGAAGATTGAAGAAATTGCGCGGCCTGAAATCATGGCTCAATTGGTTGCGGAAGATATAGCACAACAATTGATGAAGCGAGCTAACTTCCGTCGGACGATGAAACGCGCTTTGGAAACAACAATGAACGCGGGTGCCAAGGGCATCAAAGTTCAGTTGGCGGGGCGATTGGGTGGGGCCGAAATGGCGCGCCGTGAAAAGGCGAATGCTGGTTCGTTACCACTGAGTACCCTTCAAGCCAAAATCGACTACGGTTTCGCTGAGGCTCAGACACCTCAGGGAAATCTCGGTATTCAAGTCTGGGTAAATCAAGGTTCTTACGCGGGAGACTCCAGCGATGGCGCTGATGCCCAAGCGGGTCAAGCATCGAAAAAGCCAAAGAGGGCGCATAAAAGGTAATGCCACCCGCGGTAACCGAGTCGTCTTTGGCGATTTTGGGTTGCAAGCAACGCAGGGTGGATGGATCAAGGCGCGAACGATCGAAGCCGGTCGTATCGCCGCGCAGCAATATGTGCGCGGTGAAGGTCGGCTGTTCATTCGCATTTTCCCTGACAAACCGATCAGCTCCAAGCCATTGGAGACACGGATGGGTAAGGGTAAAGGCGAACCTGAGGCGTGGGTGGCTGTGATCAAGCCAGGTACGGTAATGTACGAATTAGCGGGTGTGACTGAACAGCAAGCAAAAATCTGCTTTGCGCGTTTGGCCGCCAAAATGCCTATACCAGTTCGGTTGGTTCGTAGACGTCCAGCCTAAGTGTGAACGGAAAGTTTTGAGATGAAGATTAACGAATTGCGCGAAATGAGCGACGAGCAGTTGGAATTAACTGCCAAAGATGCTGCACAACAACTTTTCCGCTTGCGTGTTCAATCGCAAACGGAGAAATTGGATGCGCCATCGGAAACGCGTCGCAATCGTCGACTGATCGCCCGCGTTCGCACCCTGCAAACTCAGCGTGCGAAGGCGGCCAGCGGTTCCGCTAGCTAGCGACGGTCAGTCGGTATGGAAGACTGGTTCCTTCCGTGTGCAACGGATAGGAGACAAAGGTCTATTTTCGAATTAAGCACATAGATAATTAGTACACAGAAGCGGTAGGGCAAAATGCCAGCGAGAGTATTGGTTGGGTTCGTAACAAGTGATCGTGCGTCAAAGACCCGTCGTGTGGAAATCGGACGCTTGGTCAAGCACGAAAAGTACGGAAAGTTCGTCAAGCGACGTTCGGTGTGCCATGTACATGACGAGAACAACGAATCCGCCATTGGTGATAAGGTCGAAATCCGAGAAAGTCGACCGCTGAGCCGCTTGAAGCGTTGGACACTTGTACGCATCGTTGAGAAGAATAAAGAAGTTGATTTGGCGGCGCTGCGTGCCGCTCGACGCTCCCAGTCGAGTGAAGAGGTCGAAACCATTCAGCAGTTGGCCGATGAACAGCCTGCCTCTTAGTGGTGGCCGTGTAACCCGGACGGAAGTTTTGAGTTCACTCGGATTTTACGATTAGTTAAATACCATGATTCAACAAGAAACACGATTGGCGGTTGCCGACAATAGCGGTGCCAAAGAAGTAATGTGCATCAAAGTACTGGGTGGTAGCCGTCGCCGCTATGCCGGGCTGGGCGATGTGATCATCTGTTCGGTCAAAGCCGTTCAGGCTGGTAGCGATGTCAAGAAAAAGGCGATTGTGCGGGCCGTGGTGGTCCGCTGCAAGCAGCCAACACGACGTGCCGATGGCAGCTATATTCGCTTCGACAGTAATGCGGTTGTTTTGATCGACAAAGATGCCAATCCCCGCGGTACTCGGATATTCGGCGCGGTCGCTCGAGAACTCCGCGATCGTAAGTACATGAAGATTGTTAGCTTGGCCAGCGAAGTCGTGTGAGCCGGTGGCCGTTGAGTTGACACTGCGGTTGATCGCGGTCGGTTAGCATAAAGAATTAAAGTTCGAATACGTTCAAGGTGGTCAGTGATGTTGATTCGTGAGCAAGACGAAGTGCTGGTGATAAGGGGCGTCGACAAAGGTACCAAAGGCAAGGTGCTCGATATCGATCGCGAAAAAGGGCGAGTTATCGTCGAAGGTGTCAACAAGGCTTACAAGCACGTCAAGCGTAGTTCGAAGAATCCGCAAGGTGGGCGTTTGAGCAAGGAGATGGGCATCAGCATCAGCAACGTCATGCTGCTTTGTCCCGAAACCGGCAAGCGAACGCGGGTGGGTGTGCGATACTTGAAGGACGGAAGCAAGGAGCGTTATGCCAAAAAGAGTGGCGCTTCGTTGGGTGTGATAGCACCCCCCAAAGCTCGGTACGCACAAAAGTAGTGGTTGCCAGCGCAGCCAGCAACAATTTTTATTGAGTCGACGCGTATTTCCGTCGCTTACGTTAACAGTAACAAGTTTGGATTAGGAACCAGAGGCCATGGCCCCACGGTTGCATGAAAAGTACCTGACAGAGATTCGCCCCCAATTGGCGGAGCGGCTCGGCATCACCAATCCCATGGCGATTCCCAAGGTCGAGAAGATCATTCTCAACATGGGAGTCGGGGCGGCGGTGGCCGACAAGAAGAACCTAGAGTACGCCTTTGACGCGATGACCGAAATAGCTGGTCAGAAGCCAGTGATGACATTGGCACGCAAGTCGATCGCGAACTTCAAGCTGCGTGAAGGGATGCCGATCGGTTGCAAAGTCACTTTGCGAAGACAGCGGATGTATGAGTTATTGGACCGAATGATCAACATTGTGTTGCCTCGAGTGCGTGACTTCCGTGGCGTTAGCCGCACGGCCTTTGACGGGCGCGGGAATTATAGCTTGAGTTTGACGGAGCAGTTAGTATTCCCTGAGTTGAATCCAGACAAGTTTACCAAGTCTCAGGGAATGAACATTACGATCACGACTTCGGCGGTCACCAACGAACATGGATTGGTGTTGCTCGAGATGTTTGGGATGCCTTTCAAGGCGGCGAAGACGCCGGCAGCCTAGTTGGCGGCGAGACTTACAGTTTTTTTCACAGTATGAATTAACGCGGAAAACTACCCCGTGGCAAGTAAAAGCAAAATAGCAAAAGCGAGTCGCACGCCGAAATTCGCAGTTCGGCGAGAGAATCGTTGTAAGCTCTGTGGCCGACCTCGTGCGGTCTATCGTAAGTTTGGAATCTGTCGGATATGCTTCCGTAAGTTAGCCGATCAGGGGATGATTCCTGGTGTGCGCAAGGCAAGTTGGTAAATTTTTTTAATGGAAGCGACGCCTTGACGGCGTTGGCCATTCCAGTGGAAGCCTTTGATGGCCCATGAGAGTTTTGTAAGGGGACACAGACCGCGATGATGACCGACCCAATCGCTGACATGCTCACTCAGATCCGCAACGCCGTCCGTGTGGAACGTCCGCACGTAGACATGCCTTTGTCGCGAGTGAAGCGTGGCCTAGCTGAGGTATTGAAGCGTGAAGGCTATATCTGGGACTTCGAGGAGATCGAGGCAGAGCCTGCCAAACAACTCCGAATCGAGCTCAAGTATGGTCCGAGTGGTGAGCGTGTGATTCAACAAATTCGCCGTGTCAGCAAGCCTGGCAAACGAGTTTATAGCAAAAGCCGCGATCTGCGGCCGGTCCTCAACGGACTGGGGATTTCGATCATCAGCACCAGCAAGGGGCTGTTCAGCGACCGCGAGGCACGGCAGCAAAATATCGGTGGCGAAGTCCTTTGCGAAATTTGCTAGTTGGCTTGTGTTGCTCGGCGATGGGTGCTGTCGTTCGACAATGAGCCCCGGATGCCGCCAAGCGGTTGGTGTCTGTTTGTTAAATGAATTGTTAAACAAAAATCTTTTGAAGTGGCTTCGCCATGTCCCGTATCGGAAAAAAACCTGTCCCTGTTGTCGATGGCGTGAACGTCAGTGTGGCCAATTGTGTAATCGCCGTGGAAGGGCCCAAGGGAAAGCTCGAGTTCAAGCACCGCCCCGAAGTCCAAGTAACAGTGGATGAGGACGGTAAAACCGTCACCGTCAGCCGCGATACCGAAGAACGGACTGCGCGGGAATTGCACGGCTTGACGCGAGCGGTCATCAACAACATGATTCTTGGGGTTAAGAACGGTTACGAGAAAAAGTTGGAAGTGGTAGGGGTCGGTTACTTGGCGGCCATCTCCGGCACCACCCTGCAACTGCGAGTAGGATTTGCGAACGAGCTCAAAAAAGAGATCCCTGCGGAGCTCGAAGTCACCTGCCCAGATCAGACGCATATCGTCGTCCGCGGCTGTGACAAGCAAAAGGTCGGCCAGTTCGCCGCAGAAGTTCGCTCCTTGCGAAAGCCTGAGCCCTACAAGGGTAAGGGGATTCGTTACCAAGGTGAACAAATCAAGTTGAAGGCTGGTAAGTCTGCGACCTAGTCGTCGAAGTGACGCTGGCGGAATGTTTCAAACTCAATTACGGTTAGTGTTGGCGGGTGTGCCATGAAGCTTAAGAAGATTGTCAATAACCAGCGGATTCGACGTGCGTTCCGCGTTCGCAACAAGGTCCGTGGAACGGCTGAACGTCCGAGACTGTCGGTCCAGCGGACGCTCAAGCACTTTTCATGTCAGTTAATCGATGATGAATCCGGACGCACCTTGGTGTCTGCTTCGACCATCGATAAAGCCTTGGGTGGCGATAACGGTGCGAACTGTGAGTCTGCTGCTAAAGTTGGCAAGCTGCTTGCCGAACGTGCATTGGCAGCTGGCGTGACTAAGGTTAAGATCGACCGCGGCCATTGCCGTTATCACGGCCGTGTCGCTGCATTCGCTGACGCGGCGCGCGCCGCCGGACTCGAATTGTAATTTACTGCGTACAGACACAGTTTGATGATGAAGAATTTTTGGAGTGCCAATTCCTGTGGCTAATGTAAACGAGCAATCCTCAGACGGCTCGATCGAGCGCGTTCTCAAGATCAAGCGATGTGCGGCAGTTGTCAAAGGCGGTCGGCGCTTCAGCTTCGCAGCCCTGGTTGTGGTCGGCAATGGCAAAGGCCACGTGGGCTACGGTTACGGTAAAGCAAACGAAGTCCCACCGAGCGTTCAAAAGGCACAAAAGCAAGCCAACCGCGATGTGGTAGATGTTCCAATTGTCAACGGTAGCATCCCCCACACCGTGATCGGCCGCTACGGTTCGGCTAAGGTGATCATGCTCCCCGCCAACCCTGGTACCGGCATCATCGCCGGTCCCGCCGTTCGGGCTGTGTGTGAGGCCGCTGGTATCAAAGACATTCTGACGAAGAGCTTCAGCTCGAACAATCCATCCGTATTAGTTAAAGCTACCTTTGACGCGCTACGTCAACTTCGCACCCGCGACGAAGTCGAACGTCTGCGTGGAGTAACGTTGTCATGAGAATTGATCAAGTAAATACCGGCATTACTAAACACCGCAAGACGCGGCGCCTCGGCCGTGGTAACGGTACTGGCCAAGGCAAGACATCGGGCCGCGGTCAAGATGGTGCAAAGTCGCGCAGCGGTTACTCGCGCCATCCGTCGAAGGTCGGTGAAGACCTGCCAATGATTCGCC
Source organism: Pirellulaceae bacterium (assembly GCA_041751975.1). Classification (GTDB taxonomy): domain Bacteria; phylum Planctomycetota; class Planctomycetia; order Pirellulales; family Pirellulaceae; genus Aureliella. The sequence goes on along the minus strand of JBGSHW010000146.1, from coordinate 11,490 downwards.
GCATTCCCAAGCGGGGCTTCAACAACCGCTATGCCCTGGCTGTCGTCGCCCTGAATGTCGGTGACTTAGCCGCCGTATACGCCGTGGATGAAGAAGTCACCATCGAGAGCTTGCAAGCCAAAGGCTTGGTAAAGAAGCGTTTTGATGTCATCAAGATCCTCGGCGATGGTGAACTCGACAAGCCGCTGAAGATTTCCGCTCACCGCTTCAGTGAGTCTGCCAGAGAAAAAATCGCTGCCTCTGGTGGAACGGTTACGCAACTGCGTGCCAAGCGCACTCCAAAGCAGCGTGTTGCCGAATTGGCTGCTGCCAAAGCCAAGCAATAGCCCGAACGGAATCGTACGGTTGACTTAGGAGTCTTGCCGATGTTCGAAAAACTAAGAGTCATCTTTACGATTCCAGAGCTTCGTCAGAAGATCCTGCTGACACTCGCGTTACTGGGAGTGTACCGGATCGGCTACCAGATCTCGCTGCCGATGGTTAACCCGAACACCGCGTTGGGAACGGGAAACGAACTCAATTCTTTCTTTGAAAAAGTTTCCATCTTGGCCGCGACCGATCTGCGGCAAGTTACCATATTTGGGTTGGGCATCATGCCCTACATCTCGGCGTCGATCGTTTTCCAGCTTCTAGGCAGTGTTTGGAAGCCGATCGAACAGCTCCGAAAAGAGGGGCAAACCGGGATGCGTAAAATCAATGAATACACGCGTTACCTGACGGTTGTTCTCTGCGTTATTCAAAGCTGGATGTACCTGACGCAAGTCGTCATGAAGGATCCGGCGATGATAGCGGACTCGTTTTGCTATCCGGGAACTAAAGAGCTTCATTTTGGGTGGCAGTTGACTGCGATTGCAATTATGACTTGCGGTACAGTGTTTTTGATGTGGCTCGGGGAGCAAATCGACGAGTACGGCATTGGCAACGGAATCAGCTTACTGATTATGGCGAGTATCCTTGCTCAGATGCCACGTGCCTTGCTTGAGCTGCGTGAGAATATGACCACCGAGTTGAGCGGCTCTGCCGGTGTGATCGGGCCTGATAAACTAATTGTACTCGCGGCGTTGTTTATTGCTGTGGTGTTTGGAGTGGTGTTCATTACCCTCGGTCAACGTCGCATTCAAACACAAAGCGCAAAGCATGTTCGTGGTCGCCGCGTGTACGGTGGCACCAAGCAGTATCTGCCGTTGCGGATCAACCAAGCCGGTGTGATGCCAATCATTTTCGCCAGCAGCCTGTTAATGCTGCCCGGCTTGCTGTTCGGTGTGCTGGCGGGTTGGTTCTCTGGGCCAGAGAGCACCTGGGCGGCGGAGTTGTTCAGCTCGTTGGCGAACATCTTCACTTCGGGCCAATCGTTGACGTACGTGGTGTTGTATGTCGCCATGATTTTCTTCTTCTGCTACTTTTGGACATCGATTACTTTTAATCCTAAAGAGATGTCGGAGAATTTGAAGGATCACGGGACATTCATACCTGGCTATCGACCTGGGAAACGTACGGCCGACTACCTAGAAAAGGTCATGATTCGGATTACCTATGTGGGTGCTGCGTTTTTGGCTCTGGTAGCGATCGTGCCGATTATCGTCAACATACAACTCGATGTTCCGTTCTCGGTTGCCTCGTTCTACGGTGGTACAGGCTTGCTGATCGCAGTTAGCGTCGGCTTCGACTTGATTCAAAAGATCGACAATCACTTGTTGATGCGTAATTACAAAGGTTTGTTGGAGTCTTAATCCCAGGCTTGTGTCCTAACGAGCGCGTGATTGGGTTGCCACGGTGGTGGTCTGTTTGTTGCTTCGGAAGGCCTCACCATGCGCATCGTCTTTATCGGCCCCCCGGGTGCTGGCAAAGGAACGCAGTGTAAGCGATTAGTGGAGTTGCTTGGGATTGTGCAACTGTCGACCGGTGAAATGCTCCGCGAGGTGATGCTCGAGAAGTCGGCATTAGCACGCTGGGTCGCTAGCTATCTGGACGCGGGGCAACTGGCACCGGATCACTTGGTGATGCGAATTGTCGCCCAGCGACTTGTACAACCTGAATGCCAGCCTGGTTGCCTGTTCGATGGCTTTCCGCGAACGATCGTACAAGCGGAGTTGCTTGACGAGCATTTGAGTCGAACCGGCGATCAACTCGACACAGTCTTGGAGTTGCGGGTCGATCGAGATGAATTAATACAGCGGATGCTCAAGCGAGCTTCAATTGAAAATCGCGCGGATGACAATAGCGAAACCATCGCAGCGCGTTTAAGAGTGTTCGAAACGCAAACCGCTCCGGTCTTGGATTATTACCAGGAACAGGGGAGGTTGGTCACGGTGGACGGGATGCATTCCCCCGACGAAGTCTTCAAGCAGATTTGCGACGTCGTGCTGCACCGCTAATTGTTTTCGGCGTAGCCGCCCAGCTAAGTTAGGTTGCGGCGTCGGTAAACAAGCGGCAAGATAGGGCTGAAACAGGGGGCGGCAGAAGAAAGTCGCCGGCGGGTTGGCAGTTACGGCTTGCTACCTTGACGGGTAGTTGGCTACAATGCTCGATCCATTCAGGTACCGTTTTTGCGGAGCGGCCGAGACGATTGAAAACTAAGTTGCGGAGGAATCTGTCCTTCGCAGCCTAAACGATACAGACATAACAACTTACGTTCATTTGCTAAGGAGCTTTCCGTGCCGCGTTTACTCGGTGTGGACATTCCCAACGACAAGAAGGTAGCGATCTCGCTGACCTATTTGTACGGCGTCGGCCCGAAGGTCGCTCGGGAAGTTTGCGTTAAGAATAATATTGACACCGAGAAGCCCGCCCGGGACTTGGACGAAGATGAGCTCAGCCGTCTCTCGACGATGCTGGAGCGAGACTACACGGTCGAAGGTCCTTTGCGCCGTTTGATGACGCAAAGCATCAATCGGCTGCGCGAAATCAAGTGTTATCGTGGTTTGCGACACCGCATGAGTTTGCCAGTTCGGGGTCAACGTACTCGGACCAACGCACGTACTCGTAAGGGTCCGCGAAAGACGGTTGCCGGTAAGAAGGGCGTTAAGGACTTGAAGTAGTCCTGAGCCGCGGCTGATGTTGACCCGGTTCCTCAGCGAACAATATTCCAACGTTTTTGGTTAAAGAGGTTTTGAAGTGGCGAAAGTTAAGCGTCGCAAGCAGCGTCGGAACGTGAGTGTCGCCGTGGCACACATCCGGTCGAGTTTCAACAACACCACGGTAACAATTACCGATACCAAGGGTGACACGTTGTGCTGGGCCAGTTCTGGTACCTGTGGATTCAAGGGGAGTCGCAAAAGCACTCCGTTTGCCGGTCAAGTTGCCGCACAACAGGCTGCTGAAAAGGCGGCGAAGTTTGGTGTTAAGGAACTGGAGGTCCGCGTCAAGGGACCTGGCTCCGGACGCGAGAGCGCCATTTCGGCACTGCAAACCGCTGGCATGACGGTAAAGGTGATCGAAGATGTCACCCCAATTCCACACAATGGTTGTCGTCCGCGTAAGCGTCGCCGCGTTTAATTCCCATCCAGCTTCAACCGTCGGAAAGATAATATGCATATTAAATGGCGAGGGCTCGAGCTCCCCAGCGCTGTCCATGTCGATCAGCATACGCTCTCACCTTCCTATGGAAAGTTTGTGGCGGAACCATTCGAACGTGGGTTCGGAACGACCGTAGGCAACAGTCTGCGTCGCGTGTTGCTCTCCAGTTTGGAAGGTAGCGCAATCACCCAGATCAAGGTGCGGGGTGCTCAGCACGAGTTCACCTCGATTCCTGGCGTGCTAGAAGATCTAACCGATATTGTGCTCAATGTTAAGTCGCTGGTCGTCAAGAATCACAGCGACTCAACGCGTGTGATCACGGTGGAACGCACCACTGCGGGTGTGATCACCGGTGCAGACGTCGAAACCGATGCGGACGTCGAAATCATCAACAAACACCACGTGATAGCTACGGTTACTGACAATGTCCCGTTCTTCATGGAAATGGTAGTTGAGAACGGTCGCGGTTATGTGCCTGCCTCCGAACACAGCACCCGCGATCATGAGATCGGCATTATCCCGATCGATGCCGTGTTCAGTCCTGTGATTCGCGTCCGTTACGATATCGAAGAGACTCGCGTTGGACAAAAGACCAACTACGATCGCTTGAATTTGGAAGTTTGGACTGACGGTTCCATTAGTCCTGAAATGGCGATGGTGGAGGCGGCAAAGATCTTACGAAAACACCTCAACCCCTTCGTACAGTACACCGAATTGGGTCAACAAGTGCACGCAACCGCTCGCGGTGGCCCTGGCTCTGCCGAAGCCCAATTGGAAGCCAAGCTCAACATGCCAGTCGCTGATTTGCGTTTGAGTGTTCGCGCTGGTAATTGCCTCGAAAGCGAGGGCATTCACGTGATTCGCGAGTTGGTACAGCGGAACGAAGATCAATTGCTCGAGATCCGAAATTTCGGTGAAACGACTTTGACTGAAGTTCGAGATAAGTTGGCCACCCTCGGTTTGCATCTCGGTATGCGTCTGCCATCGATTCAGACGTTTCGATAATTCGATTTAAACAGTAGTTTTATACGGTTTCTTGCTATGCGACACAGAAGACATGGTCGAACACTTGGACGATCTCCAAGTCACCGAAAAGCGATGTTTCGTAACCTCACGACAGCGCTCATCCTCACCGAACGCGAGGAGAGCGAACTGGATGTGAATGCACCGAAGGTCAAAGGGCGGGTCATAACGACCGAAGCCAAGGCCAAGGAAATTCGACCCATGGTCGAAAAATGCATCACCATCGCCAAAAGGTGCCGGCTAGCGGAGCAGGATGCTGAGCAATTCAGCACGTCTGCGGAACGCAACTCGGCGGCCTGGAAGCAGTGGCGCGAAGGGGACAACTACGCCAAGTGGGTCGCGGCCACGTCGCCCGCTGTCAACGCTCGACGTAAGCTCTTCGCAATGTTGCGCAGTAAGGATGCCGTGAGTATCCTGTGCAATAATTTGGCAGAGCGTTTTGAGGAGCGTCCCGGCGGTTATACCCGCATCATGCGTCTGGCCAAGCCACGTCTGGGGGACAATGGCACACGAGCCATCCTCGAGTTTGTTGGACGCAACGATCGCGTTGTCAAGAAGAGTGAGAAGCCTGATTTTGGTGGTGATGAAACCACTGAAACCGCCGAATAATTTAAATACCCGGTCTACGTGAAATAAGCTTGAAAGAGTTCGGCTATGGCCAAAGGAAAGAAAAAGAAGGAAATCATCCACCTCGTGTGCGAGGAAACGGGCGATTACAACTACACGCTAAAGCGTAGAACGGGTGGCGAAAAGCTTCGTATCAAGAAGTTTTGCCCTCGGCTACGCAAGCACACCTTGCACATCGAGAAGAAGAAGTAAGCCGTCAACCTTTTGAGTGCTGGCGACGAACTGGATGCCAGTCCTACTGCGTGCCAGTTGAACAGGTTAGCAGTCCAGTTGAATGCCATCTGTCTGGTTTTGACAGGCGCTAAGCTGTGTCGATGGCAGTAGAGGCCACATCCATGCTTCCATGGTGCACGAGCGTACTGACATGTTAGTACTTCAATCTGCTTAAAAGTCATTCGACCGCTTTATCCCAGCCACTGGCTGGGATATTTTTTACCGGTTCGCGTCCTGAATGCCCGGGAACGCACTGCCTGCAATGTGGCAAGGCGTCTGCGGGACTTCTACACGACGCTGGGTTTCAAGATGTAGAGTAGCTCTTTACGTGCAACTCGTTGTTTGGCGTGATCCGCACTTACCGCGCACGGCGGTGACGCTCCAGCCTGACCGCTTGGTTAAGACGCAGCAGGCCTAAGCACGTCGCCACATCTCCCATGCGAAACGCCTTATTCCGCGATCACCATGTGTTTGACGAGTTGCTCAGCCATGACGCAAGGCTGGTGGCTGTTCGTGATGCGCAGTTGCATTTGGGTCGACCACTTGCCTTCATGGTCACCTTGTACCAACCAGTGCGGCATGACGCAGACCGATTGGTGCACCAGTTCAAATCCAGCTTCGCTTTGGCTCACCGTCTCGATCGGGAACGCCCAGATGCCCGACGGGCGACTGAGGCCGATGAGCACGTCGAGTCCAGCCCAAGTATCGACAAGCCCCAGGTGCTGCGTGTCGTTCAAGTCGAGTTGCGTTCCAAGGTGCCCGAGTCGCTCACCTTCGGCATCGTAGAAGTAACGTTCGTCGCTTGCGGCTGGCATGCCTGCAAAATTCCATTCGAGTGCCAGGTGCATTTGGCGGTCACGCGGCAGACCTTCGAGCAGATAGACGACGTTGAGCAGTGGACTACCGGCTTCCATGGTGATGGCTTTGGTGATCCGCAGAGGTAGCCCCCACGCATTCCCGTCGCGACTGAGTTGCAGTTGTACTTTGCTGGCTGCCCGGCGGATTTTCGCTTCAAAAGGCTGGGCGACGAAATCCCCTCGTTCCATGCAGATTCCAGCCGCCACGGCCGAAGCGGCTACGTCGTTGTCATAGAAATGTTCGAGGAAGCTCTTCCGCGGAAACGGGTCGTACTGCAGATGCTGATCGAGCCCTTCTTGTTTGAAGACAACTCGGTCATGAATGCTCGCCACGCTGCCGTCGGGCTGCGCGTTGCCTCTTATGACTTTGCGATGATAACTCTCGGGACGGCGTTGCATCCCTGCCAATAGATTCTGCCCCGTCGCCCGCACGTCCAACTCGTACAGCATGCCACCCCGCGATGGCGAGATGTAAGCGGCAAATTGATCGCTAGCCAAACGAACTTCGGTCCTCAGGTCGAAGTTGAAGTCCTCGCTGCTGGCCTCGATCCACTGCCCCTGTCCATGCTCGAGTGTTTCCAGCAGGTTCTCTGCGGTGATCAACTCTTGGTAATTCGCATGCCGAAGATGCGGCAGATAAATGCCTCCAAATGCGCCGTGCCAATACGGGCAATTGCACTGGCCACGGTATAAGTGGTCTTGGGCGGCGGCCAGCAACTCGGCGTCGCCCGATGAATAGCGAGCCGCTTCGAGCAGACGACTGACCTGCATCATCCGCACATACATTTCGTTGGCCTCTTCGTAGCGGACTTTGAAATTCCGCCAATTTCCGCCACGCATAAAGCGGCAGATGTCCGACCAACGAGGATGGCTTTCCAGGTCATGAGCCAGTTCGTCGTAGACCTCTTGTTGCTGAGCGGGAAGTGCCCATTCGGTCATCTCGCGGTAGCTGCAATCGGGAAGGTAGACCTTGCCGATCGGCGCTTGCTCACGGACCACTTCGGCGAGCGTGCTGGTTTCCAACCACTCTTGATTTTCGACCAAGGCATCAAAGAAACTTCGCAACCAACCGCGTTCGTACACATGCGCGTACGTATCGGGCCAAGTGCCAAACTTCTCACCGTCATCGCCGAAGACCAGGACCGCATCGGGATAGGCTGCCGCGATATTGCGAGCGTAGTTGATCGTGTCTTCTGCCTTGGCGAACGGGAGCAGGTAACGCAAACGCTCACTCCCTGGGAAAACGCGGAGCACAAAGCCGTCTTCCTCGGTGATATAAGAGCCCAGCAATTCCTCTTCGGACCAACCAGCTGCCTTAAAGTGGAAGTCGTCCAGGACGGTGTAGCCGATCCCCGCGCGGGCAATGTCGCTGGTGAGCGAGCTTTCCCACACGCGTTCGGGCATCCACATGCCGCGGACTTCGGTGTTGAATTGGCCGCTCAGGTAATCCGAGTAGGCGCGGATCTGACCAATCCGGTCGCGGCTCGGGAGCATCGTCAGGATCGGCTCATACATCGGACCGCCGAGGATTTCGATACGTCCTGCCGCCACCAACGCCCGCACGCGAGCAATGTACTCAGGGTGCTTCTCCGCCAGCCACTGCATCAACGGCCCAGAGGTATGGAGCGATACCTTGAGCTGCGAATAGCCTTCAAATACCTCCAAAAACGGCAAATAGCTGTCTTGGTACGCTTGCTCGATGACCCCGTCAAAGTTGCCGATGGGTTGATGATTGTGGAGTACTAAACACAAACGTACGTGATGGCTCATGACGATTTCTTGCCCACAACGGAGTCAACGGCTAACCTAGTTTACCCAGGCGCACTGGATCGCAAGATCTTCTGCCTGGAGAGACACTCTCATCGGCTCTATCGGCAAATTGAGTACCATAGGCTCATTCTTTCTGATCGTAACTCGTTTCAGTGGATGCCATGCGGTTTTTTGGGTGATTTCGTAATTTACTGCGCCCGGAGTGGATTTTTTGATGCACTACAGCTCCAACATGAGCAAACAACCCGTATCCACCGAGCCCATTGACCAGCTGCGCCGGCTAGCTCAGCCCAGCGAGCAGGAACGTTTGCAGTCCGATGCCGAATTGCTGGCGCTCTACACCCAGGGTGGTGACCAGCGGGCGATTGAGGCGTTGATCCGGCGTTATGCTGGGTTGGTGGCGAGTGTTTGTCGGCTGACGGTCAGCGATCCGGCCAGCGCGGAAGATGCCTTTCAAGCCACATTTTTGATCTTACTCAAGTCGGCCAAAAAAATTCAGCGGACTGCTTCGGTTGCCGCTTGGCTCCACGGAGTGGCGTACCGCACCGCCTGTCGCATGCGGGCGAACAATCGCAGGCAGCTTTCAAACCAAAGCAGTGTGGATGTGAACTCAAGCAGCGATGAGGCAGCCGATCCGTTGGTCGAGCTCGCGCGTCAAATGGAACTCGAAGCGCTCGATCGCGAGTTGCAGAAACTCCCCGATCGTTTGCGTGAACCGTTGATCGAACATTATTTGTTGGGCTACACCGCACCTGAAATCGCCCAGCGGATGGAGTTGAGTGTTTCGGCCGTCGAAGGGCGTTTGCGGCGCGGCAGGAGAACGCTGCGAACCGTTTTAGCCAGACGCGGGATTAGTCTGTCGGTGGTGCTTGCCGGAGCCGGCTGGTTCGAAAAGCACGTGCAAGCGGCCGAGGCGGCTGACTGGACGACGCGTTTGCTGGATACCCATTTTCCCCCGGGCGAAACCGCTTCATGTGTTTCAGCCAATCCCGAGGTCTCATCTTTAGTTCGTGGAGAAATGACCATGCTAAGTTCCGGTACGATCAAAGTGGCTGTGGCAGGGTGTGTGGTGCTTGTCGCCGGCGCGATGGCCATGTTAAGCGGGAGTGCTGTCGGGCAAAGCGGCAGTGGCAGTGCTGCCGCTGCCACGAATCCTCCCCCGACCGTGTTTCAAGCAGAGGCGCTTCCCGAGGACCGCGCCCCCTTTACTGGGCAGATGGTCATGGGACAGATGAATATGGGGCAACTGGGGATGGTTCGCGGCGCGGGTGTAGGGCGGACCGATGACGAGCAAGCCGCAAGGTCGCAGACGCCAGCGGAACCATCGCGCAGCGAGGCACCGCCCGTAGTCTGGGAGCCACCGGCGGAAGGCGCTCCCACCCCGACGTGGCTGGCCGGCGGCAGTGCCAGCATGCAAGCGCTAGAGAAAAACCGAAGCCTGTTGGCCAAACCGATTCTGGGTGTCAATTTCCAAGCGGCGCCACTTTCAGAGGTCATCAAGCAACTTTCCGAAATGGCTGACGCGCAAATCTATTTAAACGAGCTAGGGATTAACGCGGAGCTGGGGCTTACGCCTGACGAGCCCATCACGCTGGTATCGACCGAGGCCAGCTTGCGTGAGATTCTGCGACGGGTTTGCCAAAATCTAGATCTGTTCTATGTGGTGACCGAAAGTGGGATCGAAGTTACCACCATCGATGACGCGGAGAATCAAGGGTCAATCCGATTCTACGATCTTTCCTACATCCTTCCCAACTCGGCGAACATAGCCGCCGTGGTGGAGGCGATCGAGCAAACGATCCATCCCGATAGTTGGATGGCGGCTGGAACGGGAACCTCTACCATCTCGATTGTGGGTTCGATGATGATCGTGAACGCCCCAGACACCACGCATCAACAAATCGAGGTCATGCTGGTCAACCTTTCGTTGATGAATCCCAAGAACGCCGCGCAGCCCGTCGAGCCACCTGGCTTGGGCAGCAGCCTCGGCCGCCAGCTAATGGGCGGCATGGGTGGCGGCGGTATGTTCTAGGCCTATAGTAGTTAATCGCTCCGCCGATCAAATCTTAGATAACAGCAGCAGTTGATCGCTTGGTCCATCAAACTCTACAACGCATCGTTGCTCGTTGGTACCAGGTCGAGTAGCCACCACTTCACCAAACCAAGCGTACAGCTCCAAAGCCCCAACGACGCGGCCCTAAGAAAAAGCCCCCGCGCGGCAGGCCAAAATACAAACAAGATCATCCAGATTTAACATCAGCATAGACCGCTTAAAATTTACCAGCCCTATGACCTCAGCACATGAAAGGGCCGCTCCTTCAGGGCTGATCCGTTTGCAGATCGGATTGACGCATAACCCAGGGTTGCGCGTCCGTTATCTCGATTTTGGGGAGTGTCCCCTGGTGGCGACGCGATCTTTGGATCTTTGGGGAGGGATCTTTGGGGGGATCTTTGGGGAGTGCCCCCTAGGGAGGGATCTTTGGGGAGTGCCCCCTTGCGATGCTCATAGCCGATTGGATCTCTGGAACAAGACTCCTGCTGAGTGCACGTTTGTGGAGCCGTTTCACGTAAGGTGGCTTGAGGGCTCAGCTTAGAACGAAACCAGAGCACTCAGCGTACGGTTACGCCCCTGCCCACGCCCGCGTGCCATGGTTGTTCGGTAACGTCCGACTCCCGCCGAAAGGGACTGTCCCCACGGCGAAGTGCTCGCAAGAAGGGACTGTCTCCGTTCTCCCCTTCGTCCCACAAAAAGGGACTGTCCCCAACCTCGAGGCCGCCAACCTCAAGGCCAGAGTTTGCCTTCAAAGAGACTGCTCCCAAATGCTCTCAAAGGGACTGTCCCCAATGCTCTCCAATGCTCTGAGCTTGCTCTTGCCGAGGGACTGTCCCCAGTGTGGAGCACCCGGAGTTGAGCAAAAAGGGAGTGTCCCCAGACGTTTCTAGGCGCTGTTAGCTTAGTATGCGACACAGCGGACTCAATTTGGCGGCTCACAGAGAGGCAACGAGCGGAGGCAAGACAGACCGCGCCCCAAGCATCGGGACAGCGTGAGCCGAGAGCGCATCCCGGCATTGGAACGCTTGTCGAATGCTAGCAGAGCGCAGCGGCGAACCCAGAACCAGCTCAACTCTTTAATCAGAGCGGCTCAGAAGTGTGCAGACATGAGTGGCGGGAATACACCAGCTGCGAGCTGAACGAAGCGGTGGTAGTCTCCCGGTACTCGCGCGTTGTGGCAACGAAGGCATGATGCGACCTACGCTTGGACAACATTTTTGGCGCCAACGAGTGCAACTCGGTCAATGACATTGCTCTGGCGGCGACGCACTTGCGGGCGGAAGCATATATGCTGCTCTTAGGATGCGGTTTGGACATCCGCCAACAGTTCGCGAGTTCCGCCACGTAGTTTGAAGTTGCGATTGGTCGGGCTGGGCGTCTTGTCAAGGGTCGCGGGACATCCCGCCGCTACTCCAAACAGGCTGTCGAAGC
>JBGSHW010000145.1:0-88058 GCA_041751975.1 Pirellulaceae bacterium | reverse complement strand
TCGCTATCAGCGAACGTACTTGTTCAGCCAGGGAAATCGGTTCAAGCAGCGAAGCATTCATCATGCCCCGCAATTAGAATATTTCGCCTCCCGTCGCTAGATCGCTATACTACTCCCCACACCTTCGGCGAATGTTTACTTCCCAGCCTCCGTGACCGACAGTCCACCGAAGAGCCGCAGCTTGACCAGCTCGGCAGCTACGGAATCTTCTGCGGACAACTGCGTCAATGCCTGATCCAGGTCCAGGATCAGGTCTGGATCGGTCGAGAAATCGGCGGCCAAATCATCCATTTCAACCCGTCGGGCACCACCACCGCGCTTGTCGGCACGCTTGGCCAAGGCCCAATTGACCAGGATTTGCCGCATCGAATTGGCGGCGGCCGCAAAGAAGTGAGCACGTCCCTCCCAAGCTTGATCCGCGCCGACCAGCTTCAGATAGACCTCGTGCACTAAGGCAGTCGCTTGCAAGGTATGATCCGGTCGCTCGGATGCCAACCGAACGGCCGCCAATTTCCTCAACTCTTCGTATACCAACGGCATCAGTCGGCCAACCGCGAGGGAATCCCCAGCTTCGATCTGCTTCAGAATCTGCGTGACGTCGTTCATCAGGGCTAACGCGAACTTCCATTAATTGGGGGTGACTTGATATGCCAATATAGCCGAAAAGTCCGAAAGATCTGGCAAAACGCGATTTTAACTCAAGTCGCCTCCCCGCTAGGAGCCTCGCGTATTGAGCGGTCAATTTGACAACACGGCCATTGCTCCAAGGCGCACATGTGGGCGTGTCCTGAGGTATCAGGACGGTTCGTCCTGACGCACGAACGGAATCCTTTTGCGACCGTTAATCCGATGCGTTGAGGTTTACCCAACGCTTGCCAATCGCCGAAGACGTGGATTTCGCGCATCATCAATTCGGGGCTTCATGGGTTTCCGGCTTGGTACGCTTTGGAGCACGCATGCGTTGGCTGCAGAGGGACTCTATGGATGGGGTAACCATCCCGGAACTTTCACGATTCCCACACCACACCCCCTCTCTTGGTAGAAGCAGTCGTTGCCCCTTGGGATTTATAACATGTCACACCGTACGGATAGAACGGTGCGAGGGTTTCGCTTGATGTAATATTGAAGGAGGATCTGGCATATCTATTACATTTCTGTTTAATAGAGTGATTGCTATAGCTCGGTTACCGCTTCGCGAAGTAGAGCCAACTGAACGCACCTTGTATGTAAATCCATCTCCTAGCTCCATTCAAGACACATCTCCCAATCTTGCAAAGCTCGTTGTTCTTGGAACTAAAGAATCACAGCGAAATGACATTGGTTTCCCATAGGGTGAAATCGCTGTGGAACTAATTCGTCAATGATTGAAATCGAACCATGGGTTGGACACGGAGGCCTCGAAAGAGTGTTTTGGCAATGGTCAATTTTTCCGCTCGGCCCGGGTCAACCCAGGTGTTCGCCGACAGACGATGTTTGGCTGATATAGCATGCGACCAAACCCATATGCTCCGACGACCGACTTATCCGCAAAAAGGCCTGTCCAATGGTGCGGTGCTCTCTTCATTTGTGCGATCCTGCATTCCTTGTTCTTGGGTTTCTCGCTTCTTCTCGGAAGGGAAAGTCAATTGCACGATCAACAGGCCCATATTTACGCATTTTTCGGTGTCTTTGCCTTTTCCGGTTCATTCCTTGCGTGGATGGCAGGTCTGGCTGGATGCGTCTCCAAGAAACTGTGCCGAGCGCGCGTGCCGCTCCTAATATGGTTCTGGCTCCTGCCATCCTCCGCATTCAATGCATTGGTTATATTCACGTGGCTGCGATTCGCGTGGTTTTCGTCCTGATCTGATTCTGCACTTTAAGTGGGCTAACCACAGAATTGCACGGGAGCAACCGCCAGTGCGATGTGCCGATAGAAATGGTGAGCTGGCTGCTCCGTGAATTCCACCGTTCTTCGCATCAACAATTCGTACTTCCAAATTGCTTGGGATGGCAAATTGAGCACAATTTTGAGATCATCGAGAATCAGGGAATCCAACTTGTTCGCATCACTGGCTTCAAAACAGCTGAGGAGGCGGAGGCCTTCTTCCCGCAGCTCCGAGGTTCGTTGCTTCATCTAACCGTCAAAAAGAAGTTGAGCGTGAGATCAACCCGTGTGATGCAGTAGGTACAGATTCAGGAACCGCCTGTCGACGCTCGCGACAATCCCAACTTTGGTGGCATCGTCGAACGGAAGATCTGGACACACATTGACGGCTACACAGACCCCCTTCCTGCAGTTGTGATCCCCGAACATTTGCGGATCATGGAAATGGCACCACCCGTTGTGGCTCTTCTTGAAGTAGGGCTTACGCATGATTTCTTTAGGATTAGAGTCAGGGTGGCGGGATTTGAACCCACGATCTCCAGACCCCCAGTCTGGCGCGATACCAGGCTTCGCTACACCCTGATTTACTCTAACGACCTACTCGCCCGTGGACGAAGTGGACTTTTCTCCAGCGTTTTAGCTCAATTTTTCTACCACCCCAAGGTAGTGGGCTAGCCAGGCTGCGTTACAGCCCGATTTGTTGCCAACAACTTTTGCATCCGCTCTGGGGTACAAGCGGATGGTGACGTTCACGGTCGCAGGTAACTGGTTTTATGGTAACCGATCGACGCTCTTAGGGGAATGGTATTAGGTGATTCGGAATCGCTTTTGCCCAATTGCCCGGGGATGCCGAACTGGAGGAAAATGGGTTGCCTGTCGAGCCGCTTTGACTTTGATTGCCGGTTATTCGTGTGGCTTATCAAGCGCCGCGGAGGCTTTTGATGCTAGTGCGACTTTCACGTTTTTCCGGAGCATTACGGTTGGTGCAGACTGCCAGCCACTACGTTCCAAGGGCGAATGGTCCACTTAGTGATCAAGCCCTGCGCGACGTAGGGATCACTGCGCACGAACGACTCGGCCACTTCCGGACCTGTGCCGCGAAATACGAGCAAAGCTCCGTCAACTGGCTCGCCACAAGCGCCTCCCAACAACAATTCGCCTCGCTCGGCCGCAACTCGAGCCAGTTGCAAATGCTGCTCGCGGTACGGCTGCCGCGCCTCGACGTAGTTGTCGACCACTTCGTAAATCAACAAGTAATGCATCGGCATGATGTCCTTTCGTGAGAGGCAACTGGATGACCACTCAAGTCACCGCAAATGATTCCCGTCAGTCTGCTTAGCGTTTGCAAAGACGCCTCAGGGTGGCCAAATTCATCATGTCCAAATCCTCCCCCGTCGCCTCGTCGTTCCCTTTGGGGGTCTCCAAGTACATGGGAATGGCTTTAAACGGAGTCGTGCGCAGGAACCGCTTGAAAGCATCTTCCCCCACAAACCCTTGTCCGATGTGCTCGTGGCGGTCAACGCGTGTGCCGCAATCTTTCTTGCTGTCGTTAATGTGGATCGCCTGGATCTGCTCGAGAACATGATGCGATTCGAGTTCGGCCAGCATGGACTTCATGCCAGCTGCAGTGCGAAAGTCATATCCAGCAGCCAAGGCGTGGCAAGTATCCCAGCAGATACCGACATGCCGAGTCCCGATGGCGGTGAGTAACCCACCGAGTTGCTCGATTTGCCAACCCAAACAACTCCCCTGTCCGGCGGTGTTCTCGAGCAACAGTCGGCAGTACCGCGGCTTGACCTTCGCGATCGCCGCAGTGACTCCGCGCACGATCTGTTCAAGTCCTTGTTCTGGAGTGGAAGTGGTGTGAGCACCTGGGTGCATCACCAATCCCTCAAGTTGCAGCTGCTCGCACCGCTGCCATTCGACCACCAAGGCCTCGAGCGATTTGTTCCACAGCGCCTCATCGGGGCTTCCCAGGTTGATCAAATACGAGGTGTGCGCGATCGGTGCACCGATCCCGTCCCGCTTCAACGCCGCTTGCCAAGCGGAACAATCCTCAGCCGTCAGCGGCTTGCAGTTCCACTGGTTATTATTTTTAGAAAAAATTTGAACCACATCGCAGCCAGCGGCTTGAGCGCGGTCGACTGCCAAGTGGAGTCCGCCGGCGACGGACATGTGGGCGCCAAATCGATGTGTTGCCATGGTGGGGTGCTAACGAGACCTTAGTTGACCGCGCCGCCAACGATGGCAACCGCAATGATCACAAAGTAACCGCCGATGCACAGCAGGGCCAGGATACAGTTGAGCATCCCCAGATAATAACCGGCTCGAATGACTCCGTTGTTGTTGGGATCGATCTGACCGGCTTGAATATCCTTCAACGCATTGGCTCCCATGATCCAGGCAATCAAGGAAAAGATCGGGCACAGGATAAAGCCCAGGATCGCCATCACGATAATCAACACACTTTGGTCAGCTTTGGGATAGGTGCGGATCTGGCCGCCTGGCGCATAGGGGTTAGTCGGCGCGTAAGGGTTGCTCGATCCCCCTGAGGCTGGATTGCCGGTGGGGCTCTGTATGACACTGGCCAGCGGACGAAAAGCATCAGGGCTGGTCCAACTGCCATACTCGCCGACTCGGATCTGATAACCGGCTCCCACACGGCCTTCGTGAAACCAGCGATGCAGGGTGGGACGATCGACGGGCCCATAGACATTACCATCGGACGCTCGCATCCACAGTTCTTCGGACTGTCCGGCCGCTCCAGCGGATTGAGCGGATGCTTGGCCGTAGGGGTCATAAAGGGTGGAGTCCGAAGTGCGCGGCTGCATGCCACCGGACAGCTCCTGTTGTGGCAACGCATCCGCTTGCGGTGGAAACGGGACCGTATAGATCTGCCCGCAGGCGGGGCAGCGCGCCCGTTTGCCAGCGTGTTCCTCACCGACCGCCAATTTTTTCCCACACCCCGAGCATGTCGATTCAACGGCCACAGTGTTCAGGCTCCCTGTCGATGTGGATGCAAGTAGATAAAGCTTTTGCCCAGTCGTCCACCGTAGTTGCCAGCAGTGATGCGGACTAAACCCGGAGTGTCCAAAGCCGCATCGATGGCAGCGTAGGTGGCCTTCGCGACCGCCTCGAGGCTACTTCCATTAATCACGATCTCCATGATCGAAGTCACACCCTCAGGCACGCGCGATTGATCTCCCAGCTTGGCCTTTAACGTCGGGCAGTATTCGGCGTAGGTACTGGCAATCAAAAAACTGTAGCGACTGCCCGCCTTCGATGCGCTCGAAGCGACCCCGCCGGGAAACGTGAGCACGCAGTCGTCGAGTTCGTTGACCGCCCGCACCGAACGCTCGGCCGCATCGATCGAAGCGTCTTCGCTGGTGGCCATGTACCACAAGTTGCCCCCCATGACGCCATCGCTAAAACCGAACCGCCGCGTCAAATAGAACTCGCCACCCATCGTCGGTATGACCCAGCCCTTGGTGCCATACCGCTCATCCCGAAACTGATGCCCGTCTCCAAAAAAAGCCACTTTGCGACCGAGTTTGAAGTACGGGTCGGTGTCGAGTCGATTGAAGCAGCGGGCCGTGGGGCAGGTCATGACGTTTTGTCCAATTCTCGCCAGTAGGACTCGTTCGAGATGCGTCTGTCGGTCTTTGCGAAACCTCGGCACATGGACTTGAATCACCGCGCCGATGCGTCCATCCGGAGTTTCCTGTCCGGGCGAATGGCCGTCCAAGACCCGCGACACCCCCGCTTCCGAATCGCACATAATCGTGCTGCTGGCATGCCCGGTGACGGCGTGGCAGCAATGATCGAGCCACGTCCGATCGCGAGCGGTAACCAGGAATTCCGCATAGATGCTGCGAAACCCTTCGGCATAAGTATCTTCGACGAGTGCGTATCGATCTTGGTTCATGGCAAAACTATTTGCGACCTCGCCCTGGGTAGACTGCCGACTCGGTGACCACTTTGTCCATATAGATATCATGCTCTTCGCAGGGGATCTCGGGGAAAAGCTGACATTCGAAGGCAAGGGCGACAAGTGGCGCGTCCTGCCGTGCATGCTCCAGCAGTTTGTCGTAATAGCCCTTGCCGTGTCCCGTGCGGCCACCCTGTTTGTCGAATGCCACTCCCGGAACCATCACCAGATCGAGCTCCTCGGGCTGCAGTCGCTTGGCCGCCACTGACCGCAGCTCTGCCTTGGGCTCTAGAATCTTGTACATGCCTACGTCGAGCTCATCCATCGATTCGAGATGGAACAATTCCAATTCGCCATCGACACAGTAGGGAATCACAATGCGTTTGTCCCCAGCGATCGCCTCGGGCAATGCATGTCGCGTGCGGACTTCATCGCGGACGTCAATGTAAAACATGACCGTGCCGGCCGAAGCGTATGCGGGGAGCCCCATGAAGCGTTGCACGATCGCGCGGCTGACCTCGTCTTTGTCGACTTGACTGGCTCGATTCGCATGAGCCGCTTTGCGGATCTCTTGTTTCTTGGAGGCTGTTTCGGAAGAGGGAGGAGTTGAATTCATCGGTGGTGGGGACCGTGGCGATAGAAATAAGGGAAATTGCTGGCAATAAAGCTGTCCCAGAGTCTAACAACTTCGCCCGCGTTGGTCACGCCTCACTGGCCGAGTTTTCCGAACCAATGCAGCGACTGGCCAGCGGTCTCGCAACTTCGCGGGGCGCAACCGGCAAGGTTTGCCCATGCGGATTCTCCTCTGATGATTTAAGAGTGGCTGAAATTAGCGGAAACGATGCGGGGCTGGCGAAATGTTGGGAGAACGTGGGATCTCTAGCAAGGTGCACTACGGGGACGGCGGCTGGGAGTGCCCAATAGGGCAATTGGACGCAGGCCGCTTCAGTGCCTTGCCCGAGTCCAGTGTCCTGCTATCATGCTGAGGGTGGAGGGCGAGCCTGATTTTACTTTGTTCAATCAGTGCTGCTGCGGAAAGTCAACAAGTTGACGGGTTTAAAGTTCGCCAAACGATGCGCTGCTTCTTCGCGGAAAGTCACTACTTTCTGCGTGCTCGTTTGCTTCTGCGCCGCCGCCATCCCACTTCCTGTGGGCACGGTCCCATTGGACAAAGAATACGCGGAACCGTTTCCTTGCCAGTCCTGCCCCTGCGGCTGCGCGACCGCCCAGCAGTGCTGGACCTCCTGTTGCTGCTTCACTCCGAGCGAACGATTGGCTTGGGCCGAGGAGCATGGCGTGACTCCTCCCGCTTACGCCGTACTGCCAGGAGTTAATGACTCGGCGCAGTCGGATTCCGCTCAGTCCGCCGCACTGGCGAAAGCCGACGGAGAGCCACAGCAGGCCTCTCACGGAAAGACGCTCGACTGTTGCAGCTCCAAGGCTACGGCTTGCACTTCGACGCCGCCTTTATCGGTTGCTGCTGCTTCATCCTGCCCGAGTTGCACGTCGGTTGCCGCTGCGGAAAACGGCCGCGATTGCCGCAGCGGCTCTGCCTGCAACCAAGGGGCCACCGGTGAAATCTGTAAAGTCGCCGAGGGGGACGCGTGCCGCGTGGCGTCGAAAGATGGAGCCGAAGAGCAAATCGAATTACGATCCAAAGTGGTGTTATCTGTGTATGCTTTGAAATGCCAAGGCCGCAGTTCGGACTTTACCTTATTGCCTTGGACGATTCTCGTTGCAGCGCAAAAGTTAACGTTGCACACCGCGATGTGCAGATGCGTACCGACCGCAGACCTTCAGCCGCGATCGATCGATCTTGAGCCCGCGACGCCGCCGCCGTAACGGTGGCCTTCTTTGCAATTGAGTGAACGACAGGCAGGGAGCATACCCGCGCCCGCAGCGCGTGGGCTTTCGTTCCCCTGCCACTTAGCACTCTTTCGTTCCCGTTATCCGGTGATCTCTCGGATAACATTCCGCGATCGCTCAGTCATCTCGAGCGATTCGAGGTGGCGCACTTGCGCGGTATTTGGCTCGCTCTCCACAAGCCGGTCGTATCGCCGCTGCAAGTGCGCCGTCTTGGGTCGCTGAGGAGGCTGCGTGGGCTCGCTACCCGTACGTCCCGAAACATCATCCCAATAGGTTCAAAGCATATGACGACTCGCATTACAACTCTAAAGAAACGGTCTGCGTTTACGCTGGTCGAACTGTTGGTGGTCATCGCCATCATCGGCATCTTGGTTGGTTTGCTTCTCCCGGCGGTGCAAGCGGCGCGTGAGGCAGCGCGACGCATGTCGTGCAGCAACCATCTAAAACAGCTTGGTTTGGCGATGCACAACTACGAATCAGCGCATCGCAAGATCCCATCCAACTATTCGTTTTTGACACGCAACAGCGGAAACATTTCCGTCATCGCACAAATGCTGCCGTTCATGGAGCAGACGAGCTTGCACAACTTGATCGACTTTAGTAGACCGATGACCGTGGGTTGTTGCCCTGGTACGTTGACTCCGGAGTTTGTTGGTCCCGCGCGACTACCGCTCCCCTTCCTGCGCTGCCCGAGCGACGACGGTCCCGACTTGTATGACATCCGTACTCTCAATGGCTCTGGCCCGATCGAGCAGTATGCCGGGAACAACTACCACATTAACGGTGGCACCGCGCTGGGCACGTTGTACGATTCGCGACTCCCCACCGATGGCATCTCATGGACCAACTCGTCCGTCCGCTTCGCGACCATCACCGATGGGCTGAGCAATACGGCGGCATTCTCTGAGTCGTTGCGTGGTTTGGCGGTTCAAGTGGCTCCGCCGCCAACGACCAGTCGCGAGCGCCGGCGGACGTACATCAACGTGGCTTGCGTGTGGAAATCTTCGGCTGTTCCACCTACCCAACCGGGTTTGGCCAACAACTACGAAACACCTCACGACCCGAGTCTGTTTGAAGCGATGACTGTGGCCATTAGTCGCGGTTGGGCCGGTCAGCGCGGGGCGGGCTGGATCAGCGGGCGCGAGTACTACAACACATACAACCACTATCACCAGCCTAACAGCGATGTTCCGGACATGGGCACGTGTGGCTATGGCGTGTTTGGGGCGCGGAGCAACCACACCGGAGGCGTTCAAGTGCTGCGGTGTGACGGCAGTGTGCAGTTCGTCAGCGAGAACGTTGACCTCAACACGTGGCGTGCCCTGGGGACACGCAGCGGCGGCGAGGTGCTGGAGGCATTCTAGGAATTTGCCTTGATTGTTTTGGGTGCGTTCGCTTCCCTTCGGTAGAACGCGTTGATTATCACACAAACCAGGTACAGGAACTCGTTATGAAAAAGCTTTTGAGCATTGTTGTCCTCGCCATCGCGGCACTGTGCAACCAACCAATTCAAGCCCACGATACATGGGTTGAAGCGGGGGCGCTGCGCGTTCCGCTGGGAGAGTATGTCTATGTTGATTTGCGACTTGGCAATCATGGGAACAACCATCGAGACTTCAAGTTAGCAAGCAAGATCACGCTCGCTCCATGCACTTTGTCTGTTACAACTCCTAGCGGTGAAGCCCAAGACCTCAAGCCGTTGTTAATCGATACCGGCTACGCCGAGAAAGAGGGCTACTGGACGGCCCGTTACGTGACTCGAGAAGCTGGTGTACATGAGGTACTGCACCAACTTGATACGCTGCATGGAACAACGCGGGCGATCAAAAGTAGTAAGACCTATTTTGTAGTGGAAGGAAATGGGCCGATCGAAAAATCGGCGAGCAAGCCAAGCCAACCAGCAGCGGGCCAAGAGCGGATCGGTCCCCGCGCGCTGGGGCTGGAGTTGGTGTTGGAGAGTCCTGTGGAACAACTAGCTGCCCAATCCACCGTGCGGCTGCGTTTGCTCCGCGATGGCAAGCCGTTGAGCGGAACCACGGTATCGTTCATTCCGCGCGGCGTGACCCTCAGTGCAGGCGAGGACGCAACCTATGAAAGAAAGACCGATGCCGAAGGGCGGGTCGAATTTACCCCCGCCGAGGGAAACGTGATACTCGCCGTCGCTCATCATGTCGCAGCGGATGAGCAGGAAGAGGGCTACGACAAGACGCACTACGGAGCGACGCTGGTTTTGCCGGTCCCGCAACGCAGTCTCTCACCACGCTAGTCCACCTGGGACGGTCACAGTCCTATCACTCGTCGACCAACAGGTGACTCAAACCGCAAATGAAATGCAACCGCTCTCGGCTGTGACAGCAAACATGCTGATCACGGCCGCGGAGTAACACCGAACGCTATGACCTCCGCCCCCTCTCTGGTCGCTGCATTTCATAGTCGGTCGCGTGAACCGCAGACGCTAGCCGTGGGCTCATGTTCGCTAGGGGCGCGCCGTGAACCTCAGGCACTAGCCGTGGGCCCAAGTGCGCAGTAGTCGCTGGTTAACCAAGCCATTACTTCAACTGCGAACTCACCCGTCGGACCAGCTTGCGGATGACGATGGGCAGACGCTCAAGCACTGGCGATTCGCCAAACTGCAGCTGGTAGTCCTCCACGACAAGCGGTAGTGCGAGCACAATGCGATCTGCCAGCTCTTTCGCTTGATCCATCACGATGCTTGCTCGGACCCCCAGGTCATCTGCGAGACCGCTCAAATGCTTCGCGCTCACCAAATCGGGATCCCACGCGCCGCCAAGGCTCATTGCCATCTCACGTGCTAAGTTGTTGTAGTTGCGCGTACACACCAAGTCGTAAAATGGTGCAAGATGCGGTGGGCCGCTGTCGCTATAAAGCAATGATAGGTTCTTGCCATGAGCATCTGAGTTGCCAGCTAATAGATTAAAGAGTGTCCAGCGCATCAGCTTCTGCAGGTCAACAAGCGGCATGGCGACGTGCTCCCGAATAACTTGTGCACACTGCTTGAGACTCGGTCCGCCCTCCTTTTCATATTTCCGGGAAGCATCAATTCCAAGTGCCTGGCAGAAATCCTCTTGATGCAGGCGGTTCCACTTACCCTCCTCCAAATGCCGATCGTAGTAGACGTAAAGCACCTCGCTCATGAACGTTCCCCACGACTGCCAACATGCAGCTCAAGTCCAAATAGCTGGAGGACCTCGATCACCAGTCCGAGTTGAAGTGTGGGCTTTCCACGTTCAAGCTCTGAGAGAAAGCGAATGCCGACACCCGCCAATCCGGCGGCCTCCTTCAAAGTCAGCCCCGCTTCTTTGCGGCGCTGTCGCACGATTGCACCCAGTTCTTTCGCGTTGTTGACTTTGAGCATGGCAGTCCCACGTTTTCCCGAGCGGGAATAATTGGAGCCGCGACTTCGCATACATCGCCACATTGTCCCGCTCGGTAAATTTGCACCGAGGAATCGTCAAAGTCAAGTCAATTTATCCCGCTCGGTAAAATTAGCGATCGTTTGCTACCCTCCTCATCGCATCGGTCTGACTGAACGCGAGGGAAACGAGCCGGTGGGGCTATTTTAACTTGGATGGGGAGTTGAGCTGAGCCATCGGATTGCATTCGCGGCGGAAGCAAGACGTTGCAATTGTGAGTCCGATTGTTTCGCGGCTCGCTGCAAACCGGCAGAGGGCCGAGCTATGCGATTTTTGCATAGTAGCTATGCGTGGAATGCATGGATCGGCGCGGATGGGTTATCTCCGGGAGTCCGGAGGGATTATCACAAAGTCGAGTCGCTTCAGTCCGCTTTGTATTTCTGCAGCCAACATGAACAGCCCCCCGAGGTGACCAACGTCGCGTCCAGGTTTGGTTCATCCAAGTGAATGTGCCTCTCCGAGGCACCCACGTAGCTGTGCCTCTCCGAGGCACTCACGTAGCTGTGCCTCTCCGAGGCACAGAGGTGGGCTGGGATCGCCTCTTGGGAGATCGCCTCTCGGAGAGAGGCTACTACGTGGGGCCATTCAAATGGCGGCGGCTGACGTGTCAGGTTGACATACCGCGTGGGATTGTTGTGCAAAAATGACATCAATGCGGCACGGTGGTATTAAACGAGCTAAACTGGGTAATTGTCTCTACGCTTTATCCGCTTTTGCGTCCCGTGGTTGCGACTTCATGATGCCGGCTGAAACTAACACCTTAGAACCGCCGCCGATCAGTGCGCCGCCGCCGGTCGGGGCTGAGCCAAGTCGGGCGCCGGAACAGGCTGCCGGACCGACAAGCGGGCGACAGGGAGGCTGGCGATTATGGATAACCGATCAAATCCGTCGCCTGGGTTACGCTTGGGAAAGTCGCCGGACGCCGGCTGTGCTGGTGAGTCTGATTGTGCACACGGCACTCTTTCTACTGCTGGCGATTTGGACAGTTGCCGGTCAGTCCGGGAAATCCGATGCATTCGATTTCCAGGTGCAGACGGGGGTTGTGAACGAGCTGCAGCCGGTGGCGGAGCTGATGCTGGCCAGTGGCGATGCTCCTCCCCCGCCCGCTCCGGTGAGCGAACCGAAGCTGGAGGCGCCAGCCCCCACCGAAGCGAGTCGAACGGCTGCATTGGCCGAGTTGCTGACTGTCCGCCAGACCAACACCGAAACTTTTGAATCGACGGCAAAACTCAACAACCTACTGATAGCCAGCGGGGCGAGTTCGTCGGCTGCTTTTGTGGCGATGGGGGTCGATGGCCGACAACCAGCTCAGCGGAAGCAAGTGGCACTGGCCCGCGGCGGCACGTTGCAAAGCGAGCAGGCGGTCGAAGATGCCCTCGATTGGTTAGCAGCTCACCAACTCCCCAACGGCGCCTGGTCGCTGCTGCACGACAGCGGCGAGTGCAATGGCCGCTGCGGCAATCCGGGGAGTCACGAGCGGTTTGATCCCGCCGCGACCGGACTTTCCCTCCTGGCATTCTTGGGGGCGGGCTACACCCATCAGCAAGGCAAGCACCAAAAGACGGTCCAGCGCGGTGTTTACTTTTTATTGCAGATACTTGAGGAAACTCCGCAGGGAGGAAGTTTTCTTTATCAAAGCGAGCGTGGGATGTACAACCATGGCATCGCTGCGTTTGCCATCTGTGAAGCGTATCAACTGTCACGCGACGGGGACCTAAAGCGTCCTGCCGAGCAAGCGGTTGAATTCATTATCAACGCGCAGAGTTATCAGGGAGGTTGGGGATACACCCCAAAGAAACCCGGTGATCTGACCTTGACCGGCTGGCAGGTGATGGCGTTAAAAAGTGCCGTTGCCGCCGGGATTGAAGTCCCGACATCTACGTTGCATCGGATGAGTCAATTTCTCGATTCGCAGACGAATGAAGAAGGGGTGTTGTACGGTTACGTGACACCCACCGCGATATCCACCACCTGCACATCGATCGGGATGTTATTGCGACTGATGCTGGGCATGGGGCATACCGATCCGCGGATTCTTCAGGGAGCCACCTTCTTGCAGCAGCAGGGGGTCTCCGCTAACGACGTCTACTTCAACTATTACGCGACATTGTCGCTGTTTCATGTCGGGGGTGGCTTTTGGAAGGAATGGAATCCGTTGGTCCGCGAGCATTTGATCGCCACGCAAGCCCGCGATGGCCACGAGCGGGGGAGCTGGTACTTTGATAATCCCTACGGCAAAGAGGGTGGGCGACTTTACACCACCGCCATGGCGGCCATGACCTTGGAAGTTTACTACCGATTTTCACCCTTGTATCAACAAGTCGAAACACCGTTCGAGCTGTAGGACAGCTACCCTACGGTGTAGCCAACAGAATTTCTCCTGCAGCGCAGCTTCAGTCCTCTGGTTCAGGTTTGAAGTTGTTCAGCAGTTCGAGCGCCGCAGCGGCTTGATTCTCGAACGCATAAACGTCGACAGAGCCGACGCCAGCCAGACCGGAGTGAGCCAGACCATCCCCAGAAACGCGGGCGTCGATGCCATTGTCTTCCAAGTAATTGCGGATGAGGTGCGCGGTCATCGGACTGGTGGATGAGTAGATGCGAACCAGCTTTAAGTGATCTTTGTTCATGGGCTGTCCGATGTTTTGTTAGATTCTTAGTTCGACAGGTTCGTCGACAGGCTATTCAATCGGTTCACGCAGTGACAGTGGGTCAACACATCGGCAGCGGAGTAGTGGTGCTCTGAAACTTGCAAGCTGGCTGAGGACTTTCCACCCGTGGTGGCTAGAAAACGGCGCTACGGGAATTCAGTTATGATCATTGTTCATCACTGGCTCTAGGGGTTATCATAAGCTGGCACAGTCCTCACCCGGCACGAGTCCGAGTTGCAGACTCCGCAACTTTTAGGAACTTTTTTGCTGACGCAGGCGTCCACCCTCTTCGACTTGACATGCTGCACCTCGATCAACAAGCCATAGACGCCACCTTAGACGGCAATCCAGCCGCGTATGCGGAGTTGGTGGAGCGCTATCAGCGTCGCTTACTGGGGTTGCTGTGGCATGCGTGCAGCGATCGCGAATTGGCGGAAGACATTGCCCAAGAGACGTTTGCACGGGCCTTCCACAAATTGAGTTTGTACTCCGGCGAATCGCAGTTTTACACATGGCTGGCCCGAATTGGACTGAATTTGTTGGCGACCAACCGACGACGCAAGCGGCTGGAGAATCAAAAGTCGCGGGAGGGCTTCGAGGTGGCCGTTGAATCGCTAAGTAGCGAACGGCCACCGGATGAAATGGCTGCGATGAACGAAACACAGGTCTGTGTGAGACAAGCGATCGAGTGCTTGGAGAAGGAGCGTCGCGTGGTCATTTTGCTCCGCGATTTTGAAGGCTTAGACTATGCCGAGATTGCCGCCATGCTGGAGATTCCGATCGGCACGGTGCGCAGTCGGTTGCACCGCGCACGCTTAGAGTTGCGAGCCTTGTTACACGATAAAGCCGTTGAGTTGGGATTGGGTGAAACATGAAACCCACAAACATAGAATACAACGATGACGATACCGAATATCGGGAGGAGTGGCTGTCGGCTTACTTGGATGATGAATTGACCGAGGAGCAGCAGTTGATCGTCGAGCAACGGTTGGCCCGTGATTCGGCCGCGCAAGGGACATTGAACGACCTCAAGCGGATCCGAGGTCTGGTTCAACAGTTGCCCTTGTGGAGCGGTCCAATGGCGGCCGTGCCTCCACCCACCGCGATTCCAACGGATGAATCGCCGGAGGACAGACCGCAGCCGGAAGAGTCCCGCGAACGAATACCTGTGCGCGGAGCTGGCGCCAGCCCGGACACCCTGAATGACGATGATGTTGATGCGGACGACTCCTTTAACCTAAGGCATCTTCGAGCGGAAAACGGTAAGGGAACCAAGCGGTTGAGTTGGTTGCGTCCCGCTGCGATCGCCGCCAGTTTATTGCTGATCGTTGGGTTGAGCTATGGATTGTGGCGCAACGGGGGATTGTGGCGCAACGGGGATGGTGGTCCCGGACTTGCCTTGGATCGCTTGGGCAAAAGGTCCGCTTCCACGCAAGCCCCCGCCGACTCGGAGTTTATCGAAAGCCAAGCCGTAGAGGCGGAACTACTAGCTGAGATGGCTGCATTGCCCGCACCGGGCGCAGAAGCTGCTCCACTGTCGGGTGAACCCGAATCAATAACTGCTTTTGGCGCCGCTCGCTCAGAGGCTTTTTCAATTGAGTCGGACAACTTGCCGAGCACTCTGGCGGATGCTGCCCGTGAAGTCACCTCGGATGCGCCGAGCAAGGAGTCGCTTAATTTCGCTCCTCAAGGTCCGGCTCTGGCTCCAACTCAGGCTCCGGCTCAGGGCATGGCCGAAGCACCACCGGACGGTGCGCAGCCTCTGCTTGAGCTCTTGCTGGGCAACGACGCTCGCTGGAGTGCGGAGATGATCCAGAGCGAGCTGCAAAACAATGCCATGTTGAATGCTTGGCAAACGAATGAGCGCGGAGTGGGCTTGGGTGAGCAACTGGCGCGGAGTGTGAACGCAGACAACGCCGCAGCGCAAGCTGCGAACCGCTCGGCAGAGGCTGGGCATGCACTGGCGGTGGCTCAGATACCCGCCAGCGAAGATGCACGCACGCTGTTCAACCGCTTGTTAACCGACTATCAACTGCAGCCGCTGACCGAGTTGGCGTTGCCAGCCACGGTCGACGCCGAATCATCGTCGCTGCTGCGTGGTCGCAGCAAGATGGCCCAAGCGGTTCCCAACCAGACGCTGATCTTGTTTGTAACCCGGCGTCAAGCAGAACAGATTTTGCAACAACATGCTCCCCAAGGGTCGAACAATAAGGCTCCGCAATACATGTGGATCACACCGGGTGGCGGTGAGGTTGCGCAGCCGGACGGTGAAGAGCGGGTGATCTTGTTGTTGAACTCGCCGCGTTAGGTCAGCTTAAGCAAGTCACCAGGTTTGTTGGGTGTAATGAGTTCCATGGGCCGCCGGCGTTCGCCACGGTTTCTTCATGCACACAGTCTGTTTTTCCTAACCCGACGCGTCAGCCAGGGATTTACAGCGCATCCCTCGCTCACGCTTCGGGTTGCGAATAATCCGGGCTTGCCCCGTGCGGCTAAACGACTTTTACCGAATTATTCGGCTGTTAGCGAATCACTGACGAACAGTTACTTAGCTGTGTGAGTTGCCACGTGTGGGGCAATAACCCGGGAGATTGCGAGCGATCGAGACCGCACGCAATCACAGGCTTCGATTCCATCTCTGGGACCTAAATCCTTTTGATTAATCTCTTAAGTTTAGTTTTCTTCGAGGAATGGTAGAGGAATCAAATTCCCCTCGGAGTCGCGGCAGTCGCATTCGAAGTGCTCGGGGAACAGGGCTTCGCTCCCCAGGATTTGAATAGCCACCCCGGACGACTCCTCGATCTGCATTACGTCGCGTCTTTTGCGATTGTTCAGGTAGGCGGCCACCTTGTCGTTGACACGAATTGTCAAGCGATTGACCCTTGGCAATTGGCAAGCCATCATGAGCACGCGGACCACTTCGATGGCCATGCTTTCGCCCGTCTTGACGACCGCGCGGCCTTGGCAGCATGGGCAGTCCTCGTAGACGCTCCGCTTCAGGCTGGGTCGAATGCGTTGCCGAGTCATTTCGATCAAGCCGAAGGGACTGGTCCGCAAGATCTTGGTCCGTGCGCGATCGCGGCGCATGGCATCGCTCAGGGAACGCTCTACCTTGCGGCGATGGGATTCGCGACGCATGTCGATGAAGTCGTTGACGATCACGCCACCAAGGTCGCGCAAGCGGAGTTGTCGGGCGATCTCTTTCGAGGCGGCCATGTTGAGTTGAAAGGCAGTTTCCTCTGCCGAGTCGTCGGTGCGGAAGGAACCGCTGTTGACGTCAATCGCCACCAGCGCCTCGGTCGGATCGATGACGATTGAGCCACCTCCCTTAAGTGGCACGGTGCGGCGTTGGATCTTGGCGATCTCTTTTTCGAGGTTGTATTTATGGAACAATGGTTCGCGGCCATCGTAGAACTTGAGCCTGGCGACGTAGCGTGGCATGACGAACTGCAAGAATTCTTTAGCCCGATCATGGGCACCTTGTTCATCGACCATGATCGTATCAATATCCTCGCTGAAGATATCGCGAATGGTGCGAATCATCATGTCGCTCTCTTCGTAGATATCGCACGGTCCCGGCGTGTTCTTAACCCGTTTGACCAGGACTTTCCACAGGCGCACGAGGTAGGCCATGTCGCGCGACAATTCGCGCTGCGTCCGCTCTTGGCCGGCGGTGCGGACGATGAAGCCGAGGCCTTTAGGTGGATTGAGCTCGAGCAGCATGCTGCGGAGAGTGCGGCGGCGTTTTTCATCTTCAATCTTGCGACTGACACCCACGCGGCCGAGCGCGGGCATGAGCACCAGGTAACGTCCTGGGATGCTAATGTAAGTCGAGAGGGTTGGACCTTTGGAGCCGATCCCTTCCTTGATGACTTGCACCAGGACTTCATCGCCGCGGCGGAAGATTTCTTGGATGGGTGGTTTGAAGCGTGGTCGGGCGGTGCGCATTTGGCGTCCATTGCCGCGGCGTTTAGGGCGGTCGGTATCATCGTCGCCGTCGTCGATATCCGCACCGGGCACATTGCCGTCCATGATCTCTTCGGGATCGTAACCGGCTTGGCGGAAATACTGAGGTTCGACGTCGCTAATGTGCAAGAAGCCGTTGCGTCCCACACCGAAGTCGACGAAGGCCGCTTGGATACTGGGTTCCAAGTTGACGATCTTACCTTTGTAAATATTGCCGGCGTAATTGTTTTGGCTAGCGCGCTCGGTGTAGAGTTCTTCGAGCACGCCGTCCTCGAGAATCGCAATCCGGCATTCTTCCGGTTGCGAGACGTTGATCAACATCTCTTTTCGCATGTTTGTTCCTTATTAAGTTTTGTTTGTCGCGAATCATCCACGACTCGCAGGTGTGTTTAAATGGTCGCGTTGGCACTGGCCGGAACCGCTGCTGGTTCGCGTAGGTGCACGCGGGTTCGCTGAAGGGTGGCACCCTCAGCGAGCAATTCTGGCAGGCCGAGGCACTCCAGCATTTCGGACGGGCGGACCGAGCCGGCCGCAGTGGCGGGGAGTGAGAAGAACAAGAATTCGCCTTCTACTCGCAGTTCAAAATTCGGATCTTGCGGATCGCAGGTAACGATTTTTTCGTCGCGTGGGATCTCTATCATTTGTTGCCCAAGCAGGTGCTTGATTTGTTCAACAAGTTGCGGTCGTTGCTCTTCGGGAATTCGCACCCGATAACTCGCCCCGATAACTTTGGCTTTTCCCAGCTCGTGGGCTGGTGAGGAAAGCTCGAGCAACTCCATGCCAGCCGGAATCTCCCGGCGGATGTCCGCCTCAATTTGTACCAGCTGGAACTCGCCTAAGATTTCGAGTTCGACGATTTCGTCGAGGGCTTCGATGCCGAGGGCGAGGGCCGATGGAAAGCTGATACGGGGCTTGGGATGAAAGCCCTGGCTGAAGGCGAGTTGCAGATTGGCCCGGCGCAGGAGGCGTTCCCAAACGCGGGCTAAGTCGCGGTGGCTAATCCAGCGTAGGTCACCGCACTTGGTGAAGCGAATTCGCAGGCGCGTTTTGCTCATCGTCATACTCCCAGTGCCATTTCTGGCAGCAGTTCGGCAAACCGACTTTGCAAATACGCATCGACTTCACGGGCGGTGCTGAACTCGAATACGCGGCTCGCCAACTGTTCGCAATCGGTAAGACTGACGTTTCGAATGGCTTGTTTGACTTGTGGCAAGGCGGCAGGTGGGGTCGACAAAGTGCGGACACCAAGCCCCACTAACATGAGCGCACTGATGGGCGTGGAGCTCATTTCACCACAGACGCTGACATCGATATTGTGAGCGACGGCGATATCGACCGATTGCTTGATCAGTCGCAGTACGGCGGGGTCATGGCCGGTATACAGGTCTGCCACGTACTCGTTGCCGCGGTCGACGGCCATGGTGTATTGAATCAGGTCGTTGGTGCCGATGCTAATAAAGTCGACTTCGTGGATGAAGTGTTCGAGCATCAGCACGGCGGCAGGGACCTCCACCATCATTCCCACTTGAAATTTCTCGGGGAGCGCAAATCCTTCCTCACGCAAATCGTCGGCGACTTGGCGCAAGACCATGCGCGCCGTTCGCAGCTCATGCAACGTGGTGATCATCGGAAACATGATCCGCAGGTCACCGATGTCTAAGGCTCGGAGCATGGCCCGCAGCTGGATGCGAAACATCTTCGGTTGCCGCAGCGACAAGCGAATACTGCGCAAGCCAAGGAACGGATTGCTCTCCGGCTCGATCAACGTAAACGTGCCTACTTTATCGGCTCCAAGATCCAGCGTGCGCATGATGACCGGCAGCCCTCGCATGGCTTGCATCACTTCGCGGTACGATTCAAACTGCTCTTGTTCGGTTGGCTCATGACTGGAGCCAAGATACAGGAACTCGGTGCGATACAAGCCAACTCCTTCGGCCCCACGTGCCAAGCAGGCCTCGACTTCATTCGGGAATTCGATATTGGCCAGCAAGGTGACACGGCAGCCATCCTTTGTCTGCGCCGGCAAGTCGCGGATCTCGGTCAGCTTCTGCGCGCGGTTATCGCGGACGACAATGTTCTCCCGGTACTGAGCGATCGTTTGGGCATCCGGGCCAAGAATCACCAAGCCGCGAAAGCCATCGATAATGATCGTCGCATCCCGTTCGATACGATGCAGGAAATTCCCCAGACCAACCACCGCCGGAATCTCCAGCCCACGCGCCACGATGGCCGTATGGCCACCCGGGCCACCCACCTCAGTGCAGAAGCCAACAATCTTGTCGCGATCCAAGTTGGCCGTTTCGCTGGGGGTCAGATCATGACTAAGCAGGACCGACGGGCCTTCGCCACCGCTGGCCTGCGTCGGAGCGCCACCCAGCCGTTCAAGCAGGTTGCGTTCGATATCCCGAATGTCGCTGGCACGTTCTGACATCATGTCAGAACCCATGTTGCGAAACGCCTGTGCATAGCGGTTGAGCACCGAGGAGACGGCGAATTCCGCGCTGTAAGAGTGCTCTTCGATCAAGCGGAACCACTCGGTGTGCAAACTCGAGTCGAGCATAAGTTGCTGATGAGCCGAAAAGATGGCACCGACTTGCTTGCCGATCTTTTTTGTCGAGTGCTGTCGATGCTCGTCCAAACGCGAAGATGCCTCGGCAATTGCCGTTCGCAAGCGTTCGATTTCATTTTGGCGATCTGAGGAATTTATCTGAGAGCGAGTAATCCTGTAACCTTCGCGGTCAAGGATCAAAACCTTTCCGATGGCAACTCCCGGCGAGACCGCAATACCTTGCAGTTCGAGCATGAATGGTGCTTGCGCCGGCCGCTATCATGTCGGTCAGCTCGGGAGTTCAAGCCCGCGAGGTGCTTTACTCCGGATCTGGTTGAGCCAACAGGTGTGATGCAGCGTGCGTTCATTGGATTATTTTTGGATGGTATAGGATCGATGACGTTTGCCTGGGCATTCTGTGAGCACTTACATCGCACGGTTCGTGTGCCGTCAGTTTCCAACATGGATCGCGAAGATGCATGGGGGGTCTGGACGGGTTGTGCGAAGCAACTACTTGATAGCATGTTGCAGCTTGATAGCATGTTGCAGATCGTAGATTGCCTGCGATCTTAGGGCTAACTGGCTTTGCCAGGCGACGCCACCTCCGAATCGGATTCGTCGAATCCTTGTACAAATAACTCAGCCAGAACATCCACCGCCTCTTGAGCATCGACCCCGTTGGCTCGGATTGCCAACTGAGTTCCTTGACGAGCACCCAGCGTGAGGATGCTCATGATACTCTTACCATCAATTGCTTGGCCATCCTTTTCAATCTCGATTGTGCACTGAAATCGTCCCGCAGCGCGCGACAGCAAGTCTGCTGGCCGCATGTGAATACCCATGGGATTGATGACCGTTACAATTTTCTCGACGCGTGTCGACATTGCGAAGTTATCTCCTTCGCTAAGATTGATCTTGGATGTAGCTCAAGTAGCCGAGGCGATGTAGTTCAACCAGGCTTGGGCCTGCTGAACTTGTTGGGTCGCCCAAGTACTGGTAGGCATGGTTTGTTCCGCCCCGCGTGGGATTAGGACACAAATTGGTTGTTGTCAGCTTCTTCCAGCAATTGCACGATGTCGTCCGCATTTTTGCTTTGCTTCAGGAAGCGGCAAAAGGTTTCGTCGCGCAATTGCCTCGAGATATTCTCTAGGGCTCGCAGGTGATCGCCGGGGCGATCGGGCGGAGAGACCAACAAGAAAAACAGTTGGACTTTTTCTCCGTCCAGACTGTCGAATTCGACCCCATCGGTGCTGACTCCGACGGTGCCAACTAGCTTGGTGACGCTGGGATGCTTGGTGTGCGGCACGGCGATGCCACGCCCAATGCCAGTACTCCCCAGTTCCTCGCGTTTCATAATCGCTTTGATGATGTCTTCTCGATCGGCAGGTTTAATGTCGCCAGCTTGCAGCAGCGCATCAACCAACTCGGAGATAACACTTTCCTTGTCCGAAGAATTCAGCTCCGCACAAATCGCTTTGGTACTAACAAAATCAGAGAACTTCATGGAATAACCTTTCTCGCAGTCTCCGGCGGATTGCAGTGGCTAGGCAGTGAGAACTCAACGCATCATCTGCAAATGGCCGTGTGGCTGCATCGCAATGGTTGGTTCCCCGGTTTGCCTTACTCTGCATCGTCGATTGGAGCACTAATGTGTTTGACACCCGGAGCTTTATGCCCGGTGAGTTTTTCTTTATGTTTGCGGAGTTGTTGCTCGATCTTGGCGATCGTGGCATCCAGTGCACTGAGCACCGTTTGGGCAGTCGCAGAGGCGACAAAATCGTTGCTATGCTCTGCAGAGACGTTCATTTCAACATGCGGGCTGTCTTGGTGCTGAAAATCCACCGTGACTTCAATCGCATTTACGCGGTCAAAGAGACGACGCACTTTCTCAGATTTTTCCCGGATGACTTCCTGGTCATGGGCACTGAGTGATCCATGCCGAGCAGATACATTTACTTGCACTTGCTTAACTCCATGTGTGCGAATTCTAAGTGGGCCGCGACGCCTGCCCAAAAATGACGAGCTGGTTCAACAGAGCCTGTCGAACGAAAAGGACAATCCAAATGAAAAAATACCTTCCCCCTCCAATGCAGGGAGCTAGGCGGGTTTTGCAAGCGTCGGACAGCGACATTGTATCGTTGCCAGCTTCGCTAGCCAAATCCAAGATCGCAACCAAACCCCAATATTCATCAATATCTACGAAACCGGCGATACGTGCACAAGCGTACACATCCGAGACACCCTTTACTCCTCTCGAGCGAACCGAACCGCAAGCCGCCTGCAGCTTCAGCCCCCCCGAGCGTCGAACACGTTAAAGCATCCGCCATGCACGTAAAACGTGCGGGGCCGGGCTTCGTCGTTGGGTACGCGTCCCGTGCAAGCTTAGCTTGCTCACCTAAAATAGGGAGCGAGTCGAACCTGCGGCCTCGTAATCTTACCGATTTTCTCTCTACGCGGGAGGACAATTTCACTACTCTGCCCTTTTCGACACCTGAATCTTTCCAATTGGTTGGGTTTCTTCCATGTCTTCCGAACAGATAATTTGGCTGGCGGGTGCCGCTTGCGCGATGGTTTTCCTAGTAAAAATGATGCGCAACCGCCAAGTTGCGTTAAACCAATTAATCCGACAATCCGTGGATGAAAAGCTCGGGTGGATTCGCAAAAAGGCAAAAGCGACCCGCTTGGCTCAGAAAACAGCTCGCCAGAAAGCCGCTCAAGAAAAAGAGTTGCAAGCCATGTTCGCGTCGGATGCCGAGTCCGACATCTTAAAGACCCCTGCGAACTCGGTCTCTGCCGCGCCAGCTGAGGAAGTGGCGAGGTAACAGGCCAAAGTTCACCAAATTTGTTCGGTGAAACTGAGTTCGCCGCACGGTACTCGTCACGGCCTTTACGTCCGTTTCACAAGAAGAAACCGTAGCCCGCGACTGCGGCTAATGAAGCTCGACGTATCACCTTAACGGCTCTGAGAAAAGTCTTGGCGAAGGTCGCGCATGCGGCTGTCGTGTGTCTCACACTGCTCGTAGTCAGCCTCCAAACCCTTAAGTTGCGCGCTAAGCCATTGCTCAAATCGCTCGCGATTCGATTGCTCACTTTGGGACAGCGCCAAACGCTCTCGCATCCATTCCCAATTCGATACGGGTTCGTCTGCGGGCATCGAACCGGCTGATCCACTGTGATTGGCCATGGCATTGTTCCCTCCAAAACGAGGGCTCCCTGCAAACTGAGGGGAAAATTGAGCTGAGTTGCGCCGCCTAATTCGGTCTAAGGTTGAACCGCAAATTACCAAGGTTCACAACTTAGACGCCTGCTGACGAAAAAGGTTCGTTGCACTCTCAATGCCAAATGCCAAATTATTGATCGCAATCTTACAGATTGATCGATTTGCAAGGGATTTATCTGACCTTCCGAACGACTTAGCTAAACTTTGCATGTTGCTTAGCTGCAACATGGCTGTCATTCGGACCTAAAATTCGGTCAGTGGTGCATCATTTGGCAGCACCCTCGCCTACGTTGTCAGCTTCTTGAATAGGCAGCCGTTCCCAAGCGAGTGCTTTCCTAGGGTCGAACGTCGTGGAGCTTGCCAAAACTCCCGACAATACGGGATCTTTAGCAAGATCCACTTCGAGGCACAGGTTCTACGGCACTCAGCAACTTAGAAAACATTCGTCAGAATTTTCGCCAATTTTTCCAATAAGCATCTGCCTCATTGCGAACAAGTTCGTGTAAGCAGCAATGCCATGTCTTGGCAGGACGCTTCTTGAGGAATTCACCCTCAAGAAATGTCGCGGGAAGCTGAGCTGACGCGAATCACAATAGTCGGCCATGTTCCTTGGAATGGGAACAGTCGGTCAAACTGAGCCCTAGTCGGGTTGGAGGAGATAGAGATGTTGAAGAAACTTGCAATGTTTGGCTTGGTCGGAACGCTGGGAGTCGCAGGGCTGGCTAGCACCGGCGCATGGAGCTATGTGCGAACGGGGTACAACACGGCGAGCGAGTCCGTTCGCGACAGCGTCCCCATCGAATGGGAAATCAAACGGGCTCGTCAGATGATCGCTGATCTCAAACCAGAGATCGCGAGAAACCTGCATGTCGTCGCTCGCGAGGAAGTCGGAGTTAAGAATCTGGCTGAGCAGATTTCGACTAAGGAAGAGCAGTTGGCGAAGAGCAAGACCGAGATCATGCGACTTTCCGGTGATCTGGAAAGTGGTTCGGTGCGATTCGTTTATGCTGGCCGCTCCTACTCAGGTGACCAAGTTCGCGAGGACCTATCGAATCGCTTCAAGCAGTTCAAGGTCAGCGAGCAAACCACAAGCAAGCTCGCGCAAGTGTTGACTGCCCGCGAGAAGAACCTTGACGCGGCGCGTCGCAAGTTGGACGAAATGCTTGCGGCCAAGCGGGAACTGGAAGTCGAAGTTGAAAATCTGCAAGCGCGCCTAACGATGGTCGAAGTCGCGCAGACGAGCAACCCTGTGTCGATTGACGACAGCCACCTGAGCGGTACCCGTCAACTGCTGGAGAGTATTCGGACGCGGATCGACGTAGCCGAACGATTGGTCGATAGCGAAGGGCTGTTGAGTGGTACGATCCCACTGGAAGATCCCGCTTCGCCTGAGCTGCTGAGCGAAATCGCCGACTATTTCTCGAATGGTCACGCGGAGATCGAGTCTTTGGTCAGCAAAGACAGTGAGTAATTCAAGTCGGGACCTCGCGTACGGACACGGGATTCGCTGCTTCCGATGAGTGCAACTTGGCCGGGTATTGAGGCAACTTACCAGCTGCTTCAGTGCCCGGCGTCTTTCGCAGAAGCTATACTAATGACCGTTGCCTTTCGACTTTTGGAGAGTTCTCTCATGAAACCGCTGCATACGGCGTTGACGCGAACCACCTACGCGCCAGACACCAAAGCGCGACAGTTGCTTGCGGACACCTCCGTCGGATTGCAACGCAGAATTCTATGGATCGATGGCGTGGGTGGGTATCTGCTCATCGAACGCGATGACGTGCTCGTCGGCCAAGCCGTTTCCGGCAGCCCGCTCGACGTCTGCATCGTTGGTGATCTGAGCCGACAAGCGTGTGCGATCAAGCGCATCGATGGAGATTACTTGGTTCAGCCGCTGCAAGCGATGTTGCTCGACGGTCGCTCGATCGAAAAGACACACTTGTTGCATCACGATGCCGTGTTGCAACTGGGCAACCGGGTGAAACTCAAATTCACCAAGCCGAATCCATTGAGCGCCACAGCTCGACTGGATTTGCTGAGCCTGAATCACTTCAAGCCGCATGTGGATGGGGTGTTGTTGCTCGCCGACTCGTGCGTGTTGGGGCCAAGTGGTAACAGCCACGTGGTCTGCCCGACTTGGAAATCCGAATTGTTGATTTACCGCCAAGCGGGCGCGTGGCAGTTCCGCAGTTTGGGAGAGGTGGATGTCAACGGGACTCGTCTGCAGGGGACCATCCCTTTGGTCGCGGGAATGCGGATGCAGGGTGCAGATTTTTCACTGAGCATCGAATAGTTTGCGATCGCGCCAGCAGCTCAAGAACCCAGCAGCTCAAGAACCTAACAGCTCAAGTAAACGAATAGTCAAGAAATTTGCCAAGTTTGCTGGCGCCCGGATGGATCCCATTTAACGCCTTTGTAAATACGCCTCAGGTCTTCGATACGCTGCTCGTCGCTTTGACGATTGAATTCAGCTCATCGCCGAAAGTGGCCGCGAAAGTAAATGAGAGCCAAAGATGATTCGCCTACTAAGCCGCAAACAGCCCACTCGCATCGACACCAACATCCCAACTGCCGACAGCCCAGCAAAGCAACACCAGGTAGCCAGTGAGCCACACAGGTCCTCTTTTCAGCCAAGTCAGGGAACAGCCATGAAATTTAGATTTGGCAACGGCGACCAGCCTCTGCAGGGTTTTACGATCAAGCGCGGTGTAGGCATCGGGGGCTTTGGCGAAGTCTACTTTGCAATCAACGACGCCGGTAAAGAGGTAGCTCTCAAGCAGATCCAGCGCAACTTGGACGTTGAAGTCCGCGGCGTGCGGCAGTGCATGAACTTGAAGCACCCCAACCTGATCGCACTCTTCGACATTCGGTTTGATGCCGATAACCAAGGTTGGATTGTGATGGAGTACGTTTCCGGGGCGAGTCTCCGCGACGCGCTCGAGGACCATCCCCATGGCCTACCGACGG
Organism: Pirellulaceae bacterium; assembly: GCA_041751975.1. GTDB lineage: Bacteria > Planctomycetota > Planctomycetia > Pirellulales > Pirellulaceae > Aureliella. Next base: position 61,620 of record JBGSHW010000145.1, on the reverse strand, counting down.
AAGAACTGCAGCGTTGGTTCGGGCAGATTGCCGCTGGTGTTGCTTACCTGCACGACCACGGCATTGTGCACCGCGATCTAAAGCCGGCGAACATTTTTGAGGACGAGGGGATCGTTAAGATCGGCGACTACGGTTTGTCGAAGTTCATTTCCTGCTCGCGGCGCGGTGGTCAAACGGAAAGCGTGGGAACGTTTCACTACATGGCCCCTGAAATCGGCAAAGGGGAGTATGGCAAAGAGATCGACATCTATGCTCTGGGGGTGATGCTGTATGAGCTCGCTACCGGGGTCGTACCCTTCGACGGTGAAAGCAGCCAAGAGATCATCATGAAGCATCTCACCGCCGATCCCGACCTGTCGCTCGTTGCCTCCCCCATTCGCGAAGTAGTGGCCAAAGCGTTGGCAAAAAACCCAGCCGCCCGTTTCAGCGACGTGCGCGATATGGTCAAACCGCTAGGCATGGAAGTCGACGATCGGTACTTGCTGGTCCGTAGTCAGCCCAGTGGCTTGCCGCCAGTCGTAGCCCCTGCGGCAGCTGTACACCAATCGCCACACCAACCCGTTCCGCCGGTGCAAAAGAACTACCCGCGTCAAGCGTTCGCGGAAACGCAAGCGGCTGGAGTCACTACGGCTTACTATCGAGAACCGATTGCGCGGAACTTGCGCGAGGGCTGGCTGGGATTGAATCGATTCTGGTCCGAGTTGAACTTAAACTCAGGGTTGAAAACGGCGATTCTAGTGATTGCCATCATCGTTATCGCCATGAACGCGCCAACGCTGATCTCATTCCTCGTGCTCGCACTGATGGTCTACATTCCTTATTATTGCATCTGGTGGTTGCTGAAGAGTCCTGAACCAAGCAGCCTCCGTCACTCGCCGAATGCCAACGCTTATGCGCAAGCGAAACAACAAGGGGGCGGCAATCCAAACTATGCGCCCCGGCAGCCACTGCATGCTCCGCAGGCCTATGCCCGTGAAGTGCCGGTGCAGGCTGAGTCTCCGCGACCGCGCCCCGTAGCCACCAATCGTCCCATGAGTATCCGCCAATGGAAAGTTGCCAAACGGGTCAGCCTCGCTCAAGTTCCGCGAGGAAGCGTTTGGAGCGAAGTCACCGGAAGTTGGTTGGGTTCGGCTGCAGTCATCGCCGTGTTCAGCGCTCTGGTAACGCTGTTTCAAATCGGCACGGGGAAACCAACCCAACCCCTGCTGATCGGAATGACATGGGCCGCCATGGTTGCCTTGGGAACCGCCTGGATCGCCATCGGACTGGGCAAACGTTGGCAGGTTGAAGAAGGGGACTGGGCGATTCGAAGCTTTGTGCAATTGACCAGCGGTTTCTTGATCGGAGGCGCAGCCTTCCTGTTGTCAGAGTTCTTGATGGTTCCATGGAGTAGCCTCACGCGTGAAAACTTGGGCGATATTCCCGTACAGCGTTGGAGCGGTTTCTTTGACTCCAGCGGAACACCTTTGTTGCCAGCCTACTTGGCCTACTTTCCGCTCGTGATGGGACTGATCCACTGGTGGAAACAAGTCGATCCGTTGCGCCGCACCCGCTTCAGCTTCTGGGCGGTGATTTGGAGCGTGATCGCGGCCAGCCTGGTGCACCTGCTAATTCCCTTCCCACAACCTTGGGGAGCTTTGATCGCTGCCGGCACATCGATGGCGATTCAACTGTCAAGCCCCTGGGTCAATCCTTCGGAACGACTGCACGCTGAGCAGCTTCAAGGTGACCGCGCCGCCAGTCCCCTAGCCTAACGTGCAAAGCAATGATGGTTTGGCGACTCGATGAATTTTAATCAGCGTCGCTGGACCAATGAGAGTTAGTTCGGTCGATTGAAAACACGATTTGATTGAAGGACCGCCTCGCAGCGTGCGCGGATTGCGGCCTGCAGGAGCCCTTTCGGGAGTTATGATGATACCAACCCAACCAACCATGACAGAACCAACTCGCAATCGCGTTCACCGAAACCAAAGCCGGTCGAACTGGTGGCTGCTTACTGTGCTCGTGTTCGCAAATAGCCACTTGCTAGCGACGATGTTGCCCGCAATGGAAAATACGTTGCCCGCACAGGAAAATACGCTGCCCGCACAGGACAACTCAGAGCTGCAAGCTGCGCCGCCTGACGCTGGTTCACCGCCGATTCCGCCAAACCCCGCAGCGCCCCCGGCGGCCGTTGCTCCTGAAGCAGAGGGTGTCGGGGAAGTAACCGCTGAGAGGGAATTCAACAGCCTAGACTTGAGTCCCCCGGCCAACGCATCGCAGCCCGACGCATCGCAGGCCGAAACGGTGCGAACATTGTCGGTCGAGCCGCGGACACGACCGCTGCTTCCGGCCAACAGTCCAGCCTGGATTACCGCAGTACCCGATTACAGCGCCGCCATCCATCGCATTCCGGTTGGCTCTTTGCCAACCACCCGTGCTGATGAAACCGAAGGGGGACTGGACGAACCACTACTGGCAGCGCTTTACGAATACGTTGACACCCAAGTGGTGCAGCAGCCCGGTGCCTCAGAGAAACTGCAACCGCAGCTCTCGGTGAACTATATTCGACGCAACTTGATCGAAGACCCCGCTGGCTACACCGCGGAACTGACCACCAGCAACGGTCCGATGTATCAGAAATGGGTGTTGGTATCGGTTACAGCAGAACAGCGCGAGCAACTGAAGACATGGCATCGGGAAGCACTGCAGCGAGAGCGGTTAGCACCACTTGGGCTAGGGGTCGTCGCCGCCATTGGCTTCATCGGCCTATCCCATATGGTCCTGCGTCGGCTGTACGGTCTTCCCAAACCCAAGCCACTCACCTCGCAGAACTTCGTAGCGTTGCCAGTTCACGCGCAACCGGTCGGCAAGCAGAAAAAATGCTGCGGCATTTGGGGCTTGGGCAAGTCAATCGTGCTGGGGCTATTTATCGTTTTCATCCTACTGAGTACCCTTTTGCTTGTTTGAGCGACATCAGGAGTACCGCCGGGCGACGGAAACCAACATCGAAATGCTGGAGGTCAGGTCAGCCGGCTCCTTCGTGCTTGTCATCGAGATACCGCAGTGCCTTGTAGCTCAGCGCCTAGAGTTCCAGCGCCGATTGTTTCAGCCTCGATCTCAATGGAGGGCTGGTCAGTTTCGGGACCGACCTCGGCTGGCGAACCGTGTTTTTATTCCAACTCTTTAATCTACCACGACATGAACTCTATTTCCGGTGCAGACCAACTGCTGGTGGATCGCATTAGCCAAGGCGACGAGCAAGGTTGGCAGGACTTGATCGCCAGATACGAAGGGCGGTTGTTGGCGTTTGTGGAGAGTCGCTTGCGAAACCGAGCGTCGAGTGAGGACATTGTTCAAGAGACCTTTGTTGGCTTCCTCAACAGCCTCCCGAACTACGATCGCAAGCGTCCCTTGGAAAGTTATCTGTTCTCGATCTGCGCCTACAAGCTCACCGACCATCTAAGGCGCGAGGGACGGCGACCAGCCATCTCGCTCACGCAAACTTCCAGCGATAATTCCTCATCACCTTGGCAACTGGTCTCGGCTCACATGCCTGGAGCCAGCAGCATTGCCCGGAGTGGCGAACGGAAGCAGTTGGAGGAAGATGCCATCGTCAACGCCTTAAAAACTCAGATCGACAAGTGGCGTGAACAGGGGGATTGGCCAAAACTCAAGTGCATCGAGTTGCTCTTCGTGGTCGGCTTGGGGAACAAAGAAGTCGCCACGAATTTGGGGATCACCGAACAGCAGGTTGCCAACTTTAAGTTTGATTTCCTGGCCAGGACGAAAAATCTGATCGGCCGCCAAAACTTGGACGAAGAGGTCTTTCCGGAGTTGGCGTCCGAATAAGCCAGCAGAAAAAAAGTGCCACGGGAGCCATTTTGAAGTCGCGCGCTACCGCGTTGACCACCTTTGAGCCAATCTCCCAACGTCAACTGCATGTGTTGCCGCAACCGCCCAGATCGAACGGTGCGATGACACCGAAGGCAATCGGCAAAAAGTGCGCAACCGCCGTGGTATCGATACAGACTCTCAAAAGCATAGGTTCCGACTTCTTTTTAGGGAAAAGCGGTTACAAACAGACCCACGAACACGTCATCCATTGGGCGACAACCATCCATTGGTTTTGCGATCCCCACTTCGATCTTACGCCGACTAAGTTATCCCTCCTAAAGTTGCGTCCACTTGACTAATTTTTGGACGGTCGCTTGCACATGCCTCGGGAAGCGAGAAAAGCAGCGGAGTGGGGAGGGTGAGGAGACAGCCAATCGGTAACTTATTTGCGGACGCGTCCTTACTCGCCAAACTCTCAAGCGCATGACTATTAAAACTAGCCCCTACGAACAAACAATCATCACAACAATGCTGAGCTCTCACTCGCGTTTACCTAAGATATCTGCGAACCGCGCGTCATCGGACAGGGCGGTAAATGGTACTTGGAGTAGCAGATCTTTGGGCAGCGTGTCTCCCTGCTCGACAGCCAGCTTTAAGTGATTGAACGCGGCAGTTCGCAGCCGCTCCTCGTCGATGGCGGAAATCGGTGGTAGGGCGATCACATCCACCGAAGCTGGGCTGGCGTCTGAAGCAAGGCTTGGTGTTTTTTGAATGCAATTGGCGACAAGTCTGGCAGCCGCTAGCCGACGGTTCGCGGAGTTAGCGCGTTGGCCATAGAGATTGGACCAATGCAGTGCTTGGTCTATGTCGCGTTGCTGCCAGCACGTTTTCACCAATTGATTGATTTGAAATGCAGCGTTGCTTTGCGACTCGCTACTGCGTGGGTCCAGATTGCACACATCCTCTGCCAACTCATAAGCTTCAACAAAACCTGCCAGTGCTTTTGCTGGTTCCTGTTTTATTGAACAAGCGGCGATGTTGCCTTTGCAGACGGAGATGCCCCGAAGTATCTCAATAGAATCTGGAAATCGTTGAATCAAGGACTCTCGCAATTCCAAGGCTGCTTGGAATTGGACCAAGGCCCGGTCTGTATCGCCGAGTCCACCTTGGCAGACACTTCCAAAGTTGACTAAAGCCAATGCTCGGTCTTCGATGACATTTGGGCTCAAGCGGACGGCTTGAGGCAAGAGAAGTTGATTTGCGAGCGATTCTTCAAGGAGATCTGCGGCAGCATGGGGATCGCCCAATCGAAATTGCGAGGTCCCCCAACCACTGGCTACACGAAATAGATCTTGACGATAGCTAACATGCTCTGGGAAGCGGTCTACCAATTTAGAAAGAACTTCATGTGCCCTGGCATAGTGAATAATGGCTTGGTCATGGGCACGCTGCCTTGCGTGGCGATTTCCCATATTAAAACTGGTAATCGCTAAATGGTAACCCAGATCCACTCGTTCAGGTCGTTCTTCAACTATTGGCATGAATATCTCGATCGCTTTCAAATAATGCGATTCCGATTTTGCAATGTCACCCATTCTAGAATAAAGTACGCCGAGGCTGTTCGATACTTGCCCACGCAAGATCTCTGTCTTTTCGGATCGCTCCGTAGTTGGAATCTCGTCAGCCAATCTCAGCGCATCGTCAAATGCGGCTTTTGCTGCTTGATAGTTCCGCAGTTTTTCCAAGACCATTCCATGCCGCCGCTGTGCCAACAGGTAGTCCCCTGTGAGGAGGGAGGATGGCTGGAGCTTATAGGCATATTGCCATGCGTGTACCGCATCGATCGCGAATTGCAATGCGTCTCGCGCATTGTCGACAGAGAGCTCAAGTTCGCACATCAATCCAGCCAGTCGCCCGCGTTCGCACGACCATTCAAATGGAGCAGGATGGGTTTCCAGTTGGCTGATTGCGCTGATCGCGGACTCGGTGACAGTACGGGCGGCATCGAACTTACCCAAGGCCTGCAGCAATTCACCCATGCGGCGTTGGGAAACAACCGTCCGAAAACGCACCTCGGGAATGTCGGTCTGCTCCGCTGCCAGCTGCTGCTGCAGATCAAGCGCTTGTTGCAGCAAGCGAGTGCGCAGGGACTCCATTTGCGGAACATGTTGAAGTGTGTCCGCGAGTTCGTTCAACATGCCATCGATCGCCTGTTCGGTACGACGCAAGTTACGCTCTGCGCGGGCGTAGTGGGAATGAGACTCCGACAGAAAATGGTTTGCCTGCTCGACGTGGTATTCTGCACGCCACCATTGCCATGTAGTTGCGAACAAACCAACCAGGAGTAGTGACATCGCACCCGTCCAGGCTGGGTTACGGCGTGTCCAACGCCATCCCTTTTCGAGCAGTGTGGCTCGACGCGCCCGCACGGGACTACCCGCGAGATATCTCTCCAGATCGCATTGCAAATTGTAAGCCGAATCGTAACGGTTGCGTGGCTCTTTTGCCAAACTCTTAAGACAGATGGCTTCCAAATCGACTGGAATCGCTCGACGGCTGCGGCGCAGGGGAGGAGGAGGCATCGATTCAACTGCGCGGAGCGTCGCTAGGTCTGTGTCTTCTAAAAAGGGAGGATGTCCAGCCAGCAATTGATAAAGGATAACTCCGAGAGAGTAGATATCAGCCGACTTGCCGACCGATTCCAGCTTTCCGGATGCTTGCTCGGGTGCCATGTAAGCGGGGGTTCCTACAATCGCGCCATCACGTGTCAAACAGTCTTCCGACTGAAAAAGCGAGCGAGACAAGCCGAAATCGGTAATGCGCAATGCTGAAACGACCGCAGATTCATCAGTGGCTTGATGGTCATCCAAGTCGAGAAGAATATTGCTGGGTTTCAGATCGCGATGGACTACACCCCGTTGATGCGCATACTGAACCGCTTGAGCCAACTGCGCTATGATCCGGGCTGCTGTTTCCGGTGCAATCTTTCGCTCGTGGCTGAGAAGCCAATCCGCCAACGATTTTCCTCGGCAGTACTCGAACGCAATATATGCGATCGGTCCGTCCGAGCGCGTTTCAAAGATTGGCACAATCGCAGGATGGCTCAGCAGCGAACCAAGCCTCGCCTCGCGTTCAAAGCGTTGTCTGGCTTCAGAATCCAGCATCGCTGCCGGCCTTAGCACCTTGATCGCCACCAAACGTCCGAGCTGAGGATCGCGCCCGAGCAGAACCACACCAAAACCTCCCTGCCCAACTCGCGTATAATCTCAAACTTTCCAAGTACATTGCATCCACCCATACGTTGAAGTAACAATTCCGAAGCGTTAACTTCGACTTGCCGTTGTTCATTGCGCGGCGTATCGTGCAGACCCAAAGCGGACGTTCCCGCCTCAGACACCGTTGTGTTTGATTCGGTATTCAAAGTTCTAGATGACTCGCTAAGTCGTTCGTAATCCGCGGTCCGTTGAATCAACTCAAGACCCGCCATGGCGGCCAAGTATTCCGCAGAATCCACTTGGTCATATCCGCCGATTTGGAATGAAGTCTGTTCGGCGGTCAAATCCATGGAGCTCCGCGTTTGCTCCAAGTGCATGGCGAGCTGCACTGGGTCGAGCCCAAGGTTGTCGAGCCCAGGGTTGTCGAGCCCAGGGTTGTCGAGTGGTCGGTTGATGGGCTGGTGCTTATTGAGTTCGGAATTCATTTTGTAGTTGGTACAAACGTTGAACTTCAATCAGGGCCCGATACCAAATCTTGGCCGCGCCGCTGGTCGATATGTTCATCCGCTCACCAATCTCCTCAAAGGACAGCGATTCCCAATTCCGCAGCCGAACGGCTGTCTGATAGTCTTGCGGAAGTCGACCAATGATTTTTCGCACCAAGTCTGCCCTTTCATCCATCAAAGCGTGGGTGCAAGGGGTGGCCAAGTTATCCATTGACTCCAACGCGCGAATCTCGGGTGTGTCTCGCTCAGTTGCATCCAAGGCTACTTCGCGACAAACATCGCGTTTATCGGCCCGAAAGGTTCGTCTCGCGAGCTTTGCTTCGTTAACCACAATCTGCCGGAGCCAACCTTTAAACTCGGCCACAGTGGAACCTCGAAAACACAATAGCTGCTCCGCCGCCTTGAGCATCGACTGTTGGGCAATGTCGGAGGGACCGAACTTACCCTGCAATGAACTATCCATCTGTTCATTTGCCACAAACATTACGTAGGTCCGCAACTCCAAAAATAATTGATTCTCTGAATTTTCGTCTCCGCTCAGTGCGCCACGGATCATCTCGGCCAGCCGAGGGTCATCCGTAATCTTCTGAGGTTCTTCGAGTTCTGGATTAGTCATTCGCCACACGACCTTGGATACATCGAACCCACGAACTTTTCCACGTCGCCGCACGGAATTCGCAATATTCATTGTAACAAGGGGTTCGACAAAAGTCGCTTTCGCATGATTTTGCTGATCAACGTGGAAAAAACGAGGCGGAAATGGAATCTATTGACCATCGGCCGAGTTTTCGGGGTTCACTCGAACTGCTTTACTCAAGACTCTTTGACGCGGAAAATCCAACATGTCGCTCTTCCCTGCAAATGGAATGCACAAATCCCGAAAGAAACGATCGGGATCGACGCAAAACGCGAGACGCCGCTGCCTGGTCGAACTTCTCGAAGATCGACGCATGCTGGCACAAGATATCTGGGTCGGCAATGGCGACGGACGGACCTGGCTGGATGGACAGAATTGGGAAAGTGGACAAGTCCCCGGCCTTGACGCGGAAGTCATCATACCGCAGCTCGCCAACACCGCGTCCGTCCTGCTACCAAGCTCGGGGACAATTCGTCTCAAATCGATACAGAGCGAAGAACCGCTAGTCCTAGCTGGTGCGACCCTCTCCATTGCCGAAGCGTCATCAATTCAGCAGTTGACCTTCTCCTCCGGGACGTTGACAGGTGACGCAGAACTAGAAGTCAATGGCCTCATGGAGTGGCGTGGGGGACAGATCACTGGTACATCATCCAGTGGCAATATCATCCTCAAAGGTGGACTGAGCATCACATCCGGTAGTAGAGCACTCACGGGCCGCACGATGATCTTGGACTCTAACACTCGGTGGACAGCGGGCACTTGGCAAATCAACGGTGGGGCCACGATTATCAACGAGCCCACGCGTGTACTCGACATCGCCAACGTTTTCTTAGATGACACCGATGCACAATCGATCGATAAGCTGATCAATCGAGGTATCCTTCGCAAGTCATCCAACTCCGGCGCGGCGATTCTCGAGTTCGATCTGCTGGAACTCGAAGCCGGAGCCCGTGTCGAAGCATCCGTAGGGACGATCCACGTTTCCGGCAGCTTTCATAGCGCGGGGCACTGGCAAGTCGCCGAGGGAGCCTTGATCGATTGGAACAAGTCGGCTGGAAAATCCGAGTTGCGAAGTGGCACCACATCTGCTGGCACAGGCCACGTTCGTCTAAGCAACGGCGAGCCCTCAGCACCCAGTATCAACACGGCATTTGCGATGCCAGGAACTACCAGTAGTCCCTTGGCGATGCTGTTTCCTGCACAGGGCAAGCTGGGCATACAACTAACGACCACCGGTATTTCCGATGCGGCCATTGCCGCCATGACCCAATTTGTCAGCGACTTGCTGGATGGTTCAATCGAGTTCGGGGCTGCCATCTTTGATGCCGCGCTCACCGAACTGGCTGCCGTTTTAGAATCAGAGCGTGTTCGGCGACAAGCGACAAGTCAATGGTCAACCAGCGGCCGCGACATCCCCTCAAAACTGCTGCACATCATTGTGGATGAGAATGAAGACGATGTGCTAAGTTCCGAAGAACGCGCGGTAGCGATTGACCGCGAGCGACTCATCGATCGCATCCAAGCGCTACTGCAAAGCGCTCCATCCAGGGCAGGTATGTTGACCGAGTCCCTTATTTCAGGCCTACTGGACGCAGCCACGCGGTTCATGGGAAGCCTCGAGCCTGACGATGAGCGAATTGTGCAATTGAACGAGATGAACCAGGGAAATGCTCTTAGCAAGCTCACCGACCTCTTGGAGACGCTGCCAATCAACTACTATCAGCCACCGGTCGGAAATCTTTCTCAGGAATGGCCGAGTATGCCGCAAGCGACGACTGCCCTGGAACCCCTTTATCGAGCCGCCGAACATTCTAAGGAAATCTACGCAGCGTTTGCCTACCACGTTCAGAAAGCGATACTCGCATCGGCCGAGACGTTTTTTGAGATCGCTGATCCAGCCATCACGATCAGCGGCGAACTACAGCCCTATTTGCTGAACCTCCAAGTACCCGAGTCGGTTCTGGGCTATCCGGGCTGGCTCAATAACATCGTCACTGCACTCTCCACAATCGATACTCCCGGTCAGTTTCAGTTGTTTGCACCCTCGATTGCTGCCGGTTTAACTTTGAATTTGGAAAACCCATGTGACGGGATCGCACCTGACGATTGTAATGAAGAGCTTCGCATCCTGCGCGACACGGACAAAATCGAAGAGATCGTCTCGGACGCGTATGTCGAAGGGACTTGGGAAGGAAAATTGCTGGGTATCTCCCTTGGCAAAGCTCGCGTGGATGGTACTACCAAAGGCCTCGAAATTGAACTTGAGGACCCGTTGTTGGGTCTAATGATCACGGTTCTCGCATCAATGGATGAACGAACCATCAACAAGAAGACGGTTTCTTTTCCGCGAGCCAAGGCGGAAGTGACGTTGGACACCGAGCAAGCGATTGGCCTGCTCGATCAACTCAATCTCCCTGACCAGTTACGTCAGGATTTTGTCGATGCCCAGGGTACTCTGCGCTGGTATTCTCCCGGATACAGTAGTGCTACTGATGAACCGGATCGACTCAAGCGCGTGGGAGGCATCGAAGCCCAAGCCACGTTAAATGCAGATCTCTTTGATGTCTTTGAGGCGGGCTTTTTAGGGACACTTACTTCAACCGGGGATTTCGCTTTTGCTGCCAACGATCTGACTTTCTCGTTTCCGTTCCCGTTGGGAGCTGGAACCATTTCGGGCAACGCCGACTTCTCACTCACCGGGACGTTGGGCTCCACGGTGGTTGACTTCCAAGGAAATTTTTCTGGAAGGCTCATGTTCGGTCGCAACGAGCTGGCTACTGCTCGAGGGGCAATCGATACGTTTGGCTGCTTGCGAGGATCGATAACCTACTTAAATGGATCAGGAACTGTCACTCTCCCCGATCATGCATTGAAACCGGGAGCGTGTGGCGCACAACTATACGTCGACGAAGCCACCTTCACCGAAACCGATGTAGATACGCTGCACCACATCACGGTTCGACTTTCTGAGCCTGCCGATCATCACGTCAACATTAACTACACGATCGAAGTGGTTAGCGGCAACAATGATCCTCGCGACAAGGCAACTGACAAGGACGTGGTCGTCAAACAGAACCAAACGCTATCGAAGGTCGCTACCAGGCCAGTTCGATGGATTTGGTGCAGAGCAACGGCGGGAACATCATCGCTACATTAGCAACAGCCGATGCCTCCCACCGCAATCTCCGCGTCGAAGCGTTTGCCGATCCCGCCTTTCCTGATTCGGGGCGGATCATCAGTCGACGGAGTTTCTTGATTGCCGGAGGTATCGAGGCGATTCGCGCCCATGACATGGCTCTCCGTCTGGTCGCAGGCGAACAGGTCGACTTGATCGAGTTGCTGGGTGAGGGCGGGCGGCTTGCTGCCGATCTTACCGCAAGTTCGTTTGCCACGATTCGTGGCCTCGCTTCCGAACTAGAGCTTTCGTTCGTTACAACAGCCTCTAACCTGGATCCGCTGCGGGAATTGCTAAGCTGGGAAATTGTCGGAGATGAGCTGGATTCAAAGATCGATTTTCGCATTGAAAACCCGCATGCTGCCGCGCAATTCAACTTCCGCGAAGACCATGCTCAAACGACGAACATCGATTTCCATCGTTTTGCCTACCTACCGGTGGACGAGCGAGAGGCCGGCCTCTCGCTGGGAGCGATTGGAATTCCCTTGCTATTCCAGGGCGAAGCCTTAATAGTCGAACTCTCCGACGCGAGATTCGAGATGCGGGACAACTTAGTGGCCTTGAAGCCGCACGAGCACTTAATGAGCAATGAACAGGGCGGAGTCCTTGTCGAGGTCATCGCGACCAATGCCGCAGGTGACCTACGTTGGAGGGAATCGGTCGTCGTTGAGATCAAAGAGAATCCGTTTCCATGGCACAATTCTGCAAGTCAATATGATACGAACAACGATGGCCGGGTAACGCCACTTGATATTTTGTTGATCATCAATCGCCTGAACGAAGATCTCAATCGTCGACTGCCCGCAGTCCGATCGCCCATCAATGGTCGCGACCTATGGTTCGACATATCACAGGACGGCTTGGTAAGTCCTTTAGATATCCTACTAATCATCAATCACTTTAATCGCCGATTGGCGGGGGAACCAAACGATACTGCTTTGCCCCATGGGAAACTCTCTTGAACCCAACGCGGCTTCCACGTTGCGTTTTCTGACATCAACCGCATCAGGTCACGTTTTTCCAAATGTTTGCCGATGCAAACGCATTGGCCCTCGAAACTATCGCTCCAAGGCTTCCGTTTCTGAGAGTTCTGAAGGTCGGATTCTTCGAGCGGACACTGGCTCCCTAATTTGCGTTTGACTGGCAATCCGATTCTTAACCAATCCTTAATGATGCACTTACGTATTCTTAATGAATTCAAGGACTCACGTTGCTAAAAGTTGACACTGATTCAAGCGATTGCGAGTTCAGCGTTTTTGGACTCGTTGATTTTCGTTCATCAAATGGAGAGGTATGTCTGCGCAGCACACCAAAACGGAGCTCTGGCTTCACACTCGTCGAGCTTCTAGTTGTCATTGCAATCATTGGTATTTTGGTGGGCTTGCTCCTCCCGGCTGTACAGGCAGCCCGTGAGGCAGCCAGACGCATGCAGTGCAGCAATAACCTCAAGCAGATGGGATTGTCTCTTCACAATTACGAGAGTACGTTCAAGAAGCTGCCGCCCGCGTTGTTCGCCAACCCTTTTGCAAGTCAGTATGATGACGACGGTTTTGGCTGGATGGTTGCGATCCTGCCGTTTATGGAACAGCAAAATCTTTACAACCAGATCAATCCCAATGGTCAACCAGGAGCATTGGGCCGGCAGGAAGTCCGCGATGCCTTCTATCCAGGGGTCCCGAATCCACATCCTGGCGCTGCGACTATGGTTTCCAGCTACCGCTGCCCGTCGATGGCTCTATCGGAATTTGTGCCACCCAACTTCACCATTCCTGGGGACACGATCGTGCGGACCCTAGATCCCGTGCAAGGTCTGGCGGTTGGGGCCGCGATTGGGAGCTACAAGGGTGCAGGTGGCTCGTGTTATGGCGATTTCGGCATGATGCATAAGCTACGTGAAAGACCGAGTAGTTGTGCCTTTCGAGACGTAACGGACGGCCTCAGCAATACGATCGTGGTTGCCGAGTCCGCGTACGTGACGGCGACGGGCAGCACAGGTATCAAAGATTGGCCAACTTGGATCGGTGCTTTTGGATCAGGTGGTGACGAGACGGTCCGCGTAAACGGTCGAACGGAATCTCCAATTAATTGTCAGTGCAATCCTAATTCAATGATCCGTGCGATCAACGACGACTGTGCGTTTAGTTACCACACGGGTGGCGCCCAGTTTGCGTTCGGCGACGGCTCAGTCCATTTCATTAGCGATAACATCTCGTCAGACACTTACTGCAATCTGCATGACCGTCGCGATGGCAATGTACTCGGTCAGTGGGGTCAATAGGACGTCGATCGATTGGCCGGTAGGGCGCTGGGGCGAAGCACACGGCAGAGCCCGTCTGTTAGCCATGGCACTCAGTAATATTGTTTAAAAGGAGAGTTAGATGCTCGCTCGCTGCGGATGGTTTGGCGTGTTGTTGGGTTGTTGCATCGCGTTCAATGGCTGCGGCAGGTCCGGAGAATTTGGAACAGCGAAAACCACTGGTGTTGTGATTTGTGATGGCAAGCCTGTCGTGGGAGCCATGGTTTACTTCGAGCCAATTGCTTCTGCGGGGGCCAAGTCAGCGTTGGTCGGCAAGCAGGGGTTTTCGTACACGGACGACGCAGGACGATTCGATATCTCCACCTACAATCCTGGAAAAGGAGATGGGGCAGTTGTCGGAATGCACCGCGTACGGGTCGGACGTGGCAAGGCTGTGTGTGATTGCGCCATGAACTCGGAAGTTGACCTAATGCAAGTTGAGGTCAAACAGGGTGAGACCAATGAGTTTGAACTACAGCTCAAGAAGGCTACGCTAGCAGATAAAAAGGCGGAAGAACGGAACCGTGATGACGACGAGGATGATTGACCAACCCCTGCGTGAAAAGTCCGAGGGGACTTCGCCTCGCACCTGGTCATCTGATCTTCAACAGCTGATGCGACTCGCCGAGCGGCCCGCTGACAATTCCAGCGTTACGTTCTTCCGAATTGCATTCGGTTGTTTGACTGCGGCGTGGAGTTGGGATTACCTTACTTCAGGCCGTGTAACACGGTTGTACGTAGTGCCGCAATTTCATTTCACCTACCCGGGTTTCGAATGGCTAGCGCCGTGGTCCGGAGTCGGTATGTATGTCCACTTCATCGTCATGCTTGTGCTGTCCCTGTTCATTGCCGCAGGCTGGTACTACCGCTGGGCGTCGATGGCATTTGCACTTTGCTTCACATACTTCTTCCTTTTGGAACGAACCAACTACCAGAATCACTACTACTTAATGGCACTGGTGAGTTGGCTGATGCCATTGTTGCCGTTGAATCGGAACGTGGCCATGGATGCGCGGCGGCCCGGGATGGCGTCGCAAACGGTACCGGCCTGGGTTTATTGGGTCATTCAATTCCACATCGCCCTACCCTACTTTTTCGGCGGGGTTGCCAAATTGACTCCTGACTGGATGTTGGGGCAACCCATGGGGATGTTCCTGCAGACTAAAGCTGACTTTCCAATGGTCGGCCCATGGCTCTCGTGGCCAGCGACGGGAGTACTTCTATCCTGGTACGGTCTGTTTTTCGATCTGCTGATCGTTCCCGCCTTGCTGTGGAAAAGAACGCGAGCGGTGGCATATCTCATGTGCGTTGCCTTTCATCTGGGCAATTCGGCGTTATTTCAAATCCATGTATTTCCATGGTTTATGATTGCCGCCACCACAATCTTCTTTGCCCCCGACTGGCCGCGCCGCCTGTTGAGTGGTTCACAGGGGAATTCTGAATCCGAGGCTACGACTGACAAGGCGCACGTCGAAGGCGCACCATTCCACTGGACACTTGCCAAGCAACTGCTCTGCGGATTTGCTGTTGTATATGTCACGTTTCATTGTCTTTGGCCGCTGCGAAGCCGACTTTTTGCCGAGGAAACAAGCTGGACGGAGCGGGGGCACCTATTCTCCTGGAGGATGATGTTACGAGCCAAGGAGGTGGGAATTGGATTTGCCGTCAGCGATCCGACCACAGGGCGTGTTGCCAATGTAGATCACAAGCAGTTCATCGATGCCGAACAGGCAGAAAAGTTTCCTCGCGATCCACAGCTCATCTTGCAAATGGCTCACTTTATCGCCAACAGAGCAGAAGAAGACATGGATCGTCGCCCTCAAGTCTATGCATTTGTATTGGCTTCGCTTAACGGCAGAAAGCCTCAATTGATGATTGACCCAAATATCGATCTTGCTGCTGAGCCATTGCGTGCGTCTGGCGCTCGTAGCTGGATCGTACCCCTGAGCGAGCCATTTCGCGAAATCCCGTGGGCCGTTCCCATCGAACAATGGCGCGAGCACGTTGAGCTACCCGAGTTCAAGTTTATGAAAGGCGCGTCAAAAGGCGAAACCAACTAACGTAGTGGATCTTGCTAAAGATCCCGACTCCCGTAGTGGATCTTGCTAAAGATCCTAAAAGCTGAACCCTTCCAAATTCCACGCCCCACTTTGAACACATTTATCTTCCAACACAACGCGATGTACAGGAGCCGTTCCCATGAAGCGACCACGCCGAGAGTTCATGCGCAGCATTGCGAGCGGTGGAGCATCCGCAGCACTTTGCAGCGCGTTTATGCACTTTGATAGACGCGTTTCCGCATGTGAGAATGCGCGCGAGGTCGGTTTTGGCCCTCTCCGCGAGGTCATCGATGAATCGACGGCATTCACGGCCATCGTGGGGATTTTCGCTCGAGCGAATGGGCCGGTGCGACCTTTTCATTGGATGGCAAGTGGCTGTTTGTAAACATCCAAACCCCCGGTGTGACGCTGGCCATTACAGGACCATGGCGGGATGGTTTAATTTAGAATTTTTATTTGAATTGTTTAGACGACGTAAAGATGGGACTCGTAGCCTCATCCACTACAATATACTAATTGTTTTAACGACCAGGAACTATGATGATGAAGCTCAACCAGCGGCTATTTTTTGCAACACTCGGAATGCTGACGGGTGCTGAATTCGGCTTACCTGCTGCCATGGCGCACGATGGCCCTGAACACAAGGTCATCGCCGTCAAACCGGCTGAAATGTATGCGCCGACCGCCATGCCAGATCGGATCGTCCTGACCCTTATTGGTGATCCCCGGACGAGCGCTGCCGTAACGTGGCGCACCTCGACGGAGGTGACACATGGACTGGTCGAAATCACCCAAGCGGAGGGGGGCCCCTATTTTTCGGAGAAATCCAAGCAGCTTAACGCTTCCAGCCAAGCCCTGAAGACCGACATCAACACGTCGCATTTTCATTCCGTGAAATTCAGTGATCTACAGGCAGGAACCAAGTATGTGTACCGCGTTGGGGATGGAACCAACTGGAGCGAGTGGTTCCACTTCAAGACGGCGGCCGCCACCGACGAAGCTTTTTGTTTTATCTACTTTGGCGATGCACAGAACAATGTCCGCTCGATGTGGTCGCGGGTCATTCGCGAGGCCTACTCCGATGCACCCAAAGCTGCCTTTCTATTGCATGCAGGTGACTTGATCAACACGGCCGAGGCCGATGCGGAGTGGGGTGAGTGGTTTGGCGCTGGCGCGTGGATCAACGCCATGATGCCTAACGTCGCCGTACCGGGAAATCATGAACAAGCCAAACTCGAAGATGGAACGCGACGACTATCGCACCACTGGAAACCAACCTTCGAGCTTCCCACCAATGGTCCTGCAGGACTTGAAGAAACCTGCTTCACGTTTGTATATCACAACATGCGATTCATTGGCTTGAACAGCAACGAACAACAAGAGTTGCAACGCGATTGGCTCGACCAAGTCTTGGCGGAAAACAAATCCCCTTGGGTTGTTTGTTCCTTCCATCATCCGATCTACTCGACAGGCAAGGATCGGGACAATCCTGAATTGAGAGCTTTATGGAAGCCAATTTTCGACAAGTATAAGGTGGACTTGGTGCTCCAAGGACATGACCACACTTACGGTCGAACGGGCTTCGAAGTGCCCGTAACGCTCGCAAATGTCCCTACCGGCGTGCAGCGAATCGATGAAGTGACAGGCACAATCTACGTCGTCTCAGTCAGTGGCCCCAAGATGTACAATAACCAGCGTCAACCATTCATGAAACGCTTGGCTGAGGATACGCAGCTTTATCAAGTTGTCAACATTGATGGTAACAAACTACGTTTCGAAGCGCGGACGGCCATCGGCGACTTGTACGACGCCTTCGAATTGCACAAGCAACCCGGCGCGATCAACCAACTGCTCGAAATCGAACCCGAGGTACCGCAGCACTTGCGCCCACTCGAACCGGCGTTGGAACCGGTCGCGGTACCAATCAAGTAAGCGTTGCTGGCTGTCCTCTGTTGCAAGCGTCCCTGTCGTCCATCATCGCTGTCTGCGGCCCTGCTAAACAATGGCCTGTGCTTTCTACGTGCAGGTCGTTGTTACATCGACCTTCAGAATGAATTTAACGTGATCTTAGCAGGTTGTTAACCAAAGCCGCTGTCGAGAAGGATACAATTCGGCTGTAAGTATTTTTTGCTAGTCAATCGCGACAGAGGTTTGGCTATGGGTTATCTGCTTGACGGCCTTTCTGGGATCGCAAAATTCGTTTGTCGGCTTGCGATGGCTACGGCTCTCGCAACGTTCGCCAGCCATGGCACCGTGTTGGCACAATCTCTGGAGGATCAGAGTTCTGCGGAAAAAGCGGTTGAGGACAAACCCTCAGCCGCTCCTCTCTTGCGTGTGTTTCAGCAGGGCATCGATGGCTACAAGGGTACGGTCGATACCGAGATCTGGGCTTTAGCGACGAAGACCATTCTCAACGCGAATCCGAATGCGTCGAGCGATGCGGACAATGATGGCGGCGAGAGCCAAGTCTTAATGCGGTTCGATGGCATTGTTGGGAACGGCTCCCGTCAAATCCCAACCCAAGCGGCAATCGTTTCTGCCCGCCTGATCGTGAGCGCGTTTGACCAAGGAACCACCGTAAATTTACATCGGATGCTGGTCCCTTTTGACGATGCGGCGACATGGGACAGTCTTGTTGCAGGTGTCTCCGCAGACGGCTACGAAGCTTCGCGACAAAAAGACGGCTTTACCTTTGGAAAGATCGCCGCGAGTACGTCGGGAGCCGTGTTTGATGTAACCGACACCGTTCAAGCTTGGGTCAATGGGCAGGCCAATCACGGCTGGGTCTTCTTGAACACTGGCGGTAATGGCTGGGACTTTTATGTGTCTGAGTTTGACAAGCTTGAGCAACGCCCCAAGTTAGAGGTTCGATATCGCCCACGGGAACAGCTACCGAAGAAGACGACGGTTTCATCTTCGAATTCCAAGTAGTCGAGGCTATTCGTTTCTGCCGTTCGAACGCCTAGTCGCGTCAAACTTGCTTGGGTATGGCCGATCTTTATCATAGGAAATACAGAAGATGAAACACGCTCCAGGAACTTGGCAGGCAGATCGTTCGCACTTCGCCCCTCGGCGCCGTGACTTCCTGCACGTAGGGTGGTTGGCCGGCGCCGGAATAACGCTGGGCGATTACTTTAAATTGCAAAGCCAAGCGGCTGAGGGTGGCGCTGAGAAAGGCAGGGTACCTGGCGAGCCGAAGGCAAAAAACGTTATCCACATCTATCTACAAGGTGGTTTTGCCCACATGGATAGCTTCGATCCCAAGCCCGATGCTCCCATCGAGTATCGCGGGATTTTGAGTGCCATCCCCACCGCCATTCCAGGGGTGCAGTTTAGTAGTCACATGGCAGCCACCGCCAAACTCGCCGATAAGCTAACCGTTGTGCGGAGCATGACGCATACCGAGGTGGACCACAATCGCGGTGAGCATTCGATGTTCACCGGTTACCGACCCAGCCCAGCGTTGGTTTACCCAAGCATGGGTAGCGTAGTAGCCCACGAACTCGGCCCGCAAGGGGCCATGCCACCCTATGTCGTCGTCCCCAACCAGGGTAGCCAGTTTCTGGGTAGCGGGTACCTGAGCAACGCCTATGGCCCCTTCGCATTGGGAGCGGATCCGGCACGACCGAACTTTAGCGTCCGAGATCTGAGCTTGCCCGAAGGAGTGGACGAACAACGCTTTGAACGTCGCAAGTCGTGGAAGCAATTGGTCGATTCGCATTTCACCAGCCTTGAACGCGATGACAAGTTGGCAACCATGGATTCGTTTTACGGACGAGCCTACGAGCTGTTGGCATCCAAAGAATCAAAAGAAGCGTTTAGCCTTCGCGGCGAAAGTGAAGAGACAAAAAAACTCTATGGCATGGAACCGTGGGGACCTGTCTTGCGGCCCAGGGCCGGAGCAAGCTTTCTCATCGCACGCCGCTTGGTGGAAGCAGGAACGCGGTTTGTCACGGTCTCTTATGGCGCATGGGACACGCATGCGTATCACTACCGCGGAATCGAAGTGCAAATGCCTGACCTGGATCGCGCGTTTGCTGGACTAATTACAGATCTAGATCAACGTGGGCTGCTAGATTCAACGCTCGTATTGATCACCAGTGAATTCGGGCGCACGCCGCGCGTCAATGCAGGCGGCGGTCGCGATCATTGGCCGCGCGTGTTCAGCATCGTTATGGCCGGTGGTGGCGTAAAACGAGGTCTGGTCTACGGTGCCTCAGATGCCTTGGCCGCCGAGCCAGCGGATAGACCATTAAGTGTCGAAGATTATTCAACAACCCTGTACCACCTGCTTGGAATTGACGCGAACAAACAACTGATGTCACCGGGCGATCGACCTCAGGCCATTGTCATGAACGGACAAGTCGTCAATGAATTGCTGGCCTAATTGCGTAGATTCAGCGATACGTTGCCAACGTCCAGAAGCGAGTCCGATCAGCATGAGTGATAAAACGCGAGAACTAGCTAACGCACGCTTCACAAACTGTACGTGGAGCGCGATCGTTATTTTATGTGGGCTTGGACAGCTTGCGCTAGCCGCGCCGCCGTCGGTAGAGAGCGTATCGCCACCCGTGGGACAGCGCGGGAAACTATTCACGCTCACTCTACAGGGTGCCAATCTCAACAACGTGCATTCGGTACTGTTTTACTCACCCGATATCGAATACGCAGCGATCGAGCCCAAGTCCGAATACGAAATCGACTTGGTGGTCAACGCGGATCGTGCTTGTCCGTTGGACAACATCCCCTTTCGTCTTCTCGGCAGCGATGGTTACTCAGAAATGCACACCGTTCGCATCACACCCTTTCCGGTGTTGGTGGCGCCATCCGGCTCCAAAGAGCAAAGCCTGCTCCTGGAACACTTAAATATTACCGTCTGCAACGTCGCCAAATCGAAAGCGAGCGACCGATATCAAGTTAACCTGACTGAGGGGCAACGGCTGACGGCTGAGGTCGAGAGTATCCGCTTGGGTCACGGACTATTGGATATGGTAATCCAAGTGCTTGGTCCCGATCGGCAACTTATGGCCCGCGACGATGATAACTCGCTTTTTCGGCAAGACCCATTGATCAGCTTCGTTGCACCGGCATCGGGCAGATACGAGATCCAGGTTCACGAATCCAATTACCAAGGGGGAGACAGCAGTTACTATCTGTTGCATGTTGGCGATTATTCTCCGCCGGGTGTTGCCTATCCAGCAGGTGGACAATTTGGCTCAACGCTCGAAGTTGCATTCCTTCGCGATAAAGACCTTGAGACTCCCGTACAAACGGTCGAGCTACCAGATTCCAATGCGGTTAGCGGCTTTCGACTTTTCAATCTCGCCAGCGGCTTCGAGACTCCCACTCCTGTTCCGTTCCGCTTGACGGCGCATGCAAATGTTATGGAGGTGGAACCAAATCAAGTACCCTCCGAGCGACTCTCGCCTGCGACGGCCCCCGTTGCGTTTAACGGCGCTCTTCAAGAGCCGAATGATATCGATTCTTTCGCCATTGAAGTGGATTCTCAAATACCGTTGAGGATCGAGGCATTCGCAGATAGTATTGGTTCGCCATGCGATACCTTGCTCAAAGTGATCGACCAACACTCCAATGTTCTGGCTTCCAACGATGACTGGGAATCGCACGATAGCCGCCTCGATTTTTACCCGCCAGAAAGCGGAACCTACGCGCTCGTCGTGACTGACAAATTGGGAACGGGAAGCCGCACTGCGGTCTATCGGGTGGAGATCACGCCACTTGAGCCAACCGTCGTTGCCTTCTTGCCGCGCGTCAACCGCACTTCGCAAGTGTCGCAAACAATCTCCGTACCCGTAGGAAATCGAGCTATGGCGAGGTTAGGCGTTCGCCGCGATCTGGCCGATTCGGATGTCTCAATCGCCTTCACCGATCTCCCTGCTGGCGTTCACGCCTCACCGTCGATCATTCCCGACGACCAGTTCTGGGTGCCAGTCGTTTTTGAGGCATCCGCAGAGGCAGAACTAGGCGGAGCACTCGTAAATGTGGTGGCAGAGGGACGGAGCGGCGATCGTTCCGTGGTGGGCGGTTTTGAACAAGTCGTTGATCTTGTAGCCGAGTCCGCAGATCGACTTTTCAACGCCGCACACGTCAACCGCTTGCCAGTGGCGGTCACGAACCCAGTCCCCTTTGGAGTCGATTTAGTTGCTCCGACCGTGCCCCTTTCCGTGGGCGGCTCGCTGGATATACGTGTTACAGTGAATCGCCAAGCGGAATTTGCTGGACCACTAAAAATTGAATTCCCATGCCTGCCACCATGGGTCGTGGGAGAGCCGAGCTTTGTAATTCCGGCTGGAGAAGATTCCGGCTTGTACCGCTTGCAAGCCCTCCCACAAGCCAGCGTGCGTGATTGGCCACTGGTCGCACTGGCCCGCATCGACACAATTAGCGCCACGACCGATACCCGTGATTTGGATGGCCGCGAGGTCGCTTCGAACATCGTCGGTCTGTCCGTCGCCACCGCCCCTATCCACGGCCATCTTGGATTGCTTGCCGTAGAACAAGGGACGACGATCGACATCGCATGCCCCATGGAACGAACCGCCGAGCTACCCAAAACGATGACTGCAGTGCTCGAAGGACTCCCGAATCGTGTCAACGTAAAACCAGTGGAAATCTCAAGTAGTGATTCACAGGTGCATTTCACCGTTCGGCTGGAAGGCGATGCCCCGCTCGGAGAGTTTTCCGGGATTCAGTGTCGCTTGAGTGGTGAGATCGAAGGTCAACAAGTGAGCTTTGTGGTGGCGGATGAAACCCGTTTGCTCGTGATGCCGCCCGGCAAGTTGTTCCGCAGCGAAAGTGGCGAAGTGCTGAGTCCGCTGGAAGCATTGCGGCGGCAGGCGCCGGTCGATGCCACCCCCAAACCCTAAGGGAAGAACCGGCGGATAGCTCCTTGCCGCTCACAAACCTGGCGCTGGCCAGTTAACCTCGATTCAGCTTTTCGAATAAAAGACACCCAGTACTGGAGTAGAGCCTGTGAAGATGCGTGTGTTCAACAGTGAACTCTGTGCTGCGTTGCGAAGCTCCTTGGCTGGATGGCTGAGGTTCTTGGTGGTTTGGGCCTGTATCGCATCTTCGCAAAGCACTTGGGGAAGCGAACCTCTGAAAGCTCCATCGCTGGTCGGATCGTCCAATCCTGCGGTAGCTGGAGCGACCGCCGTTATCGTCGCGACAGACAGCACAGCGAGCTTGAGCTTGGTTGTCTATCCCGAGACGGTGCGATTGCGCTACTTGTCCGATCGCCAGCAACTCGTAGTCCAAGCCGTCTACGCCGACGGCAGCACGCAAGATGTCACCACTCGCGCTGCGCTTCGGGTGGAAGACCCGCACGTGGTCGCGGTCGATGGAGCAACGCTTACACCACTTTCAGCTGGCGATACACGGATCGAAATTCAATTTGAAGGAGTTACGACCGAGTTAACAACGTCGGTTGAATCGGCCGACGTAATGGAACGGCCGTTGCGATTCAGAAATGATGTCTTGCCGTTGCTAACCCACTCCGGTTGCAACGCAGGCAAATGCCATGGTTCCGCGTCAGGCAAAGATGGTTTCCGACTGAGCCTGTATGGCTTCGACCCTGAAGGTGATTTCTATCGCATCACCCGCGAGATGAGCGGACGACGTTTGCAGTTGGCTGCTCCCGATCGCTCCTTATTGATCCACAAAGCCATCGGTGAAGTGCCTCATACAGGCGGGGCTCCGATTGAACTAGGAAGTCCAGCCTATCGCACGCTGGTCACTTGGATAGCAGATGGTGCGCAAGCCGACCCAAGCGATACAACATTACCGGTTGGCATCGATGTTTTTCCTCAAAAGGCAGTTCTCGCAACTCCTGGCGAAACGCAGCAGATGCTTGTCTTGGCTAGGTACGACGATGGCTCAATCCGCGACGTAACTTCCTTAGCCGTTTTTTTCAGCAACAACGAAGCCACTGCGACGGTTGGTATTGCAGGAGAGGTGACCAGTACCGGTCCCGGCTCGGGCTTCATCATGTCGCGCTTCGATCAATTTACAGCGGGCATGCCGATTGTCGTCCGATCGGGTAAAAGTTATCCAGAACCAACCTTTGAGCCGGCAAATTACATCGATGAACTTGCCTTGGCTCGCTGGCGGGATCTTCACGTTCATCCATCGGAGTTGTGCGCTGACGAGGTCTTCCTGCGGCGTGCGTACCTCGATCTGAATGGCAAGCTTCCCACGCTCGAACAGGTGAACAGCTTCCGCGTCGACACGACCAGTGACAAACGACAGCGATTGGTTAAGGAGTTAGTTAATCAACCCGACTTTCTCGACCTGTGGATCATGAAACTCGCCGAGCTGTTACAGATTCGACGGGCCAATGGTCTGACGGCAAAAGGACTCAGTTTGTATGACCAGTGGCTGCGCGAGACCGTTCACGCAGGGGTCCCAGTAGACCAACTCATTCGTGAATTGATACCCGCTAGCGGCAGTACCTTTGAGAACCCACCCACGAGCTACTTTCAAACCGAAACGACTCCGCAACTGCTGGCCGAGAATATCGCACAGGCCTTTCTCGGAACGCGTATTCAGTGCGCTCAATGCCATAACCATCCGTTCGATCGCTGGACCATGGACGACTATTACGGCTTTGCATCTTTTGTGAGTCAAGTAGGTTACAAGCAAGCGAAGGATCCACGGGAGATCACGGTTTACAATGCCGGCGAGGGTAACCTGGTTCATCCCGTTGCCGGACGCGAAGTGCGACCGAAGTTCTTGGGTGGTGAGTACGTGGAGCACGCGCCAGAGAAGGACCTGCGTGAGTCGCTTGCAAATTGGCTGGCAAGTGCCGAAAATCCAGCATTTTCAAAGAATATTGCCAATATCCTGTGGGCACAGTTTATGGGGATTGGCATCGTTGACCCAGTCGACGATATGCGCATTAGCAATCCACCTAGCAACCCGGAACTACTCGATGCACTATCGCAGAAGCTAGTCGAATACCAGTTTGACGTGCGACGTTTGGCTTACGACATTTGCACATCCAAGACCTACCAACTTGCGACACAAGCCAACGCTTGGAACGCATGGGATGACCGCAACTTTAGCCATGCGCGCATACGACGGATTCGCGGCGAGGTGCTGCTGGACTGCATTAGTCAGGTAACGCTAACGTCAGACACATTCAGTGGCTTACCGCTGGGTGGCCGAGCGATCGAAGTTCCGGACAGCAGTTCGAGCAACTACTTTCTCGAGACATTTGGCCGAGCCTCGCGCAACACCCCATGCTCTTGCGAGGTCAGCACTTCTCCCACGCTCTCACAAGCTTTGCATTTGCTCAATGGAGAAAACACATCAGGCAAGATTTTGGAAGGTGGGCTGATTCAGAACCAGTTGTCGGCGGGTAAGCCACCTATGGCGATTGTCGAGCAAATCTACCTGACCTGTTTGACTCGATCGACCAATCTACAAGAGCGAGCTGCTATCGAAGAAAAACTCAGTCAAGCAAGCGATTTGAATGCCGAATTGGTGGACCTGTTTTGGGCCGTGCTCAATTCCAACGAGTTCGTGTTCAACCACTAAAGCGTTGACATGCTAGACGTTGGTTACGAAAAATCAGCGGCAGTGTGGCAGCCAAATGGCTCTGACTCTGACTATTGCATAGGAAACGGGAGGGCGATGCTCCTGCGGAGCCTTCATGGGCCGCCACCTGCCGTTCACAAGCAAGGGGCATGGCTCGCTTGGCTTGTGGACGTTAGGCGGTAGAGCAAAAAAAAGCTCGGCAGGAGCCTCGCCCTCCCGACTGTATTTGTCACCGGTTTATGACTAATCAAGACCCTTACAGCGGTTACGCCGATTTAGCCAACGATGAATTCCTAATTACTCGAACTTAACATTCCATCATGCCGACAGCCAGCAACTAGACGTTGGCGTTGAACCATCCAAGTCAAGAAACTTTTTATGTCCTCATATCTCTCCAATCGTACTTGTTGTCTATTTTCAGGCTTGCTCATCGTGTCTGCATCGTCGATTTGGGGCATATCGCCGGTCAATGCGCAAATGACGCAAGCGGCAAACGGACAGGCTGCCGCGTCGGACGAAGCGATGGGATACGATCGCGTTCGCGAGGTCCTGCGGAAGCGGTGTGTGACCTGCCATAACCTCGACGAAATGCGCGGTGATCTAAATCTTGCAGACTTGAACGGGATCCTGGCTGGTTCAGCTTCAGGTCCGGTGGTGATGGCGGGGCAACCCAACCAAAGCCCACTCTACAAGACGGCTGCTCATCTGGAGGACCCGGTTATGCCTCCCAACAGCCCACCGATTCCAGCTCGTGAATTGGATCTGCTGCGTCGCTGGATCGAAGGTGGTTGTCTGGAATCGGGCGCAGCCATGGAAACCGAAACACCGAGCCCAGCGACTTCCGTTGTAGTTCCCCCCTCAAGCCCGGACGTAGCGAGGGTGGAGCTTCGCCAAGCGAAGTTGGGCTTCGTAGAAATAGCGCCCGTGTTTCGGGCGACTGCGATCACCGCCCTGGCCGGACATCCAACTCAACCACTGGCTGCCGTCGCCGGACATCAACAAATCGTCCTGATCGACACGCAGACTGGACAACTCGTGCAGGCACTCAATTTTCCGGAAGGCGATGTCACGGCGATTCAATTTTCCCGGGACGGGCAATGGCTAGTCGCCGCAGGAGGCGTGGCGGGGCTGACCGGTCGCGTGATCGGCTTCGACTTGGAGACGGGGCAACGCGTGTTTGAACTAGCCGATGAAAACGATACCATTCTGGGGCTTGATATATCACCTGATAAACAAACCATTGCCTTGGGTGGACCGGCTAAAGTAGTACTAGTCCTGCGCATCGAAGATGGTGAAACAATTCATACGCACCGCAAACACACCGACTGGGTAATGACCTTGCGGTTCAGTCCCGATGGACTGCTCTTGGCAAGCGGAGATCGCTTTGGTGGTTTGTTTGTTTGGAACTCGCAAACGGGCGAAGAGTTCCATGGGCTGCGCGGCCACATCGGTCCGGTTAACGAAGTCGATTGGGATACGACGAGTGAGACATTGCTATCGGGGGGCGAAGATGCTCAAGTGCGCACATGGAATATGCATCATGGAACATTGACAAGTTCCTGGGATGGAGGAGTCGGCGCGATTCTCGATTTGGAAAGCCGCGATGGCAAGCTGGCTGTGGCCGGGCGAACCAGAGCCTTCGCTACATGGCAAGGGCCCGAATTGTTGCTCGGTCGACATCAAGTCGCCGATCAGGCCGAAAGCGTCTCTTTCAGTAGCGGAACCGCCCAAGTCGTCGCCGGTGACGCACTCGGCAACTTGTATCTTGTCAACAAAGACAGCTGGAACGACGTACGACAGTTGCAATTGCCAGAAGACGACCGATTGAAAGAGGAATTCCTCGCCCGGTTGCAGGGTGCCGTTGACCAGCACAATGTTGTCAAGTTAGCCAATACGGATATCGCCAAGCCCATGACGGCGCTGCCCCCGCCCAACGCACTAAACTCTCCACTCTCCGTAATCCGCACGCCTGCTACGATCGCTGAGCAGGGGGCGCGTTTGGAAACTACCGACGTTAGCAAAACCAGCCAGCCCCTCCCGTTGCAACAACTTGACGAGCAATTGGCGATTCTGAATGCATCCAGACTGGAACTAGAGCAGATGGAGAAGTCCACGGAAGAATCGATGCAAGCGATGGTCGCTGCATTGGCCAATCTTCATCTGCTCCAAAAGAAGCTGGAAGTGCATCGCAAGTCTCAATTGGAGTTATTGAAATTGCTCGACGCCGAGCGAACCCGAATGCGGAACGACGACACGGACGGACGGTGATAACGTGCACTCCGATATAGAATGCCGAGCGGTATTAGCCCACTGGACGTGGTTGATTGGACCAGTGGCCGCGAAGATCGGTACCACGGACATGGACCCCTTTTTCGTTCCACCCAAGCTCGGCTTGGACATCGGCCGCGCAGTAGCGGAGCGTTAATCCACAACGACGACGAGCGGAATTGTTGGCTTCCGAACCATGCAACAACAAATCGCTGTGCAAAGAGACTTGGCCGGCCCGCAACTCATCCAAGACGATATGCCCATAGGCTTCCGGATTATCGATGCTCTGGTTGAGAACGTTGTGTTCGTCGGGATTGCTTGGGCGGTAGGTTAAATGTCCCATGTGGTGAGAACCAGCGACGAATTTCATGCAGGCGTTCTCTTCATCGGCATCATCAATGGCTAACCAGACGGTCACGGCCTTGGAGGGCGACAATGGCCAATAACTGGCATCTTGATGCCAACCAACCGCTTTGCCATCGTGGGGCATTTTGCAGAAAAAGTGCGAGCCCCAAGCAATCACGTTTTCTCCTAGTAAATCAGCCACATAGGCCACAATCCGTGGGTTGGTCAGGATGTCATGCACCGGTCCGTACTTGAGATGGGCCGAGCTGATCGAGTAGCTGTCACCTCCTTGTTGCATCACTTGAGCCAAGAGTTCATCGAAGTAACTTCGAATCGCTCCGATCTCCTTGGCGTCGTAGACATCCAGCGGCGCGACGTACCCGAATTCATTGTAGTGGGCAACCTGCTCGGCGGTCAGAACTTGAGGTTCGACTGTGGTGGCTGGATGGAATCGCAAGTCGCGGCCAATGGCGGCCAGCTCGTCGGCGGTCGGGATAATGTTGAATTGTTTGGTCATCGTGTAATACTGCTGGGTTGAGGGGGCTATAGATTGACCGAGCGTTTTTCCTCGATCACTTTGTCTAATTCATCGCGGAGCTTTCCAAGGATTTCGTCGTAGGTGAAAGCACCAAGCGAAAGTTCGCCTTTCTTGAGATTGACTCGGGTTGGACCGCACCACAAGCCAAGGTCGGCATCGTCGGTCTCTCCCGGTCCGTTAACGCGACAGCCCATCACCGCGATGGTGATCGCGTACGGCTTGGCATAGGTGGTCATCTCTTTAACTTGCTGCGCCAGTTCCACGAAGGCTTCGTTCTCCACGCGTGAGCAACTCGGGCAGGAAATGATATTCAGTGCCGTTGGGTCAAGCGCCACCACGCTTCGCAAGCGGCCAGCGTAGATGTCGTCGATGATTTGTCGGCCAGCTGCAATCTCTTCGGGCTTGCGAGGGTTCGGGACAGTGAGTGAGACACGGATCGTGTCGCCAATACCGCGACCAATCAACTGCTCAAAGGCGATGCGGGTCTTGATGATGCCATCGGGAGGCAATCCCGCTTCGGTGACTCCCAAGTGCAGGGGGACATCCGGTCGGCGCTCGGCGAAGAGCTGATTGATCTTCACCACTTTGGCAGGGTCGCTGTCTTTGAGCGACACCACAAAGCGGGTAAAGCCTAAGCTTTCAAGCTGCTCGCAATGCTCGAGGCCACTTTCCAAGATCGGGCTGATGTCGTCTGCACCAAACTTGGCTTTCTTGGCTGGATCAACGCTGCCACAGTTGACTCCGATCCGCAGGGCGCAATCGTGCTCGACAGCCACCGCTGCAATGTACTCGACTTTTTCTTGCCAAGGTCGGTTTTTTTCGTGATGGTACAAGTGCCCGGGGTTATAGCGGATCTTGTCGACATGCGGGGCAACCTTCTCGGCCAAGCGATAGTTTTCTTGCAGGTCGACTGAAAGGTTAGCGGCTGTCTGACGACGAATCTCAGCCAAAGCAGCCGCATCTTTGTCGCTATCCACGGCGATGCGCACGACATCGGCACCAGCGGCATGCAGCGCGTTGACCTGCTCGACCGTGGCATCGATGTTCTGAGTATGCGTGGCTGTCATGCTTTGCACGGCAATGGGATGTCCCGAGCCAATTTCGATCGAGCCAATGCGTACCGAGCGGGTGGGATTGCGTTGTATACTCATTTAATTCAGGCGACTTAAAGTTGTTGATCTTGCGGAGCAGATCGCCGGGCTTGTTTTCGTGCCGATCGCAGGCCCAGCGTCCAACTGCGATTATCCCTCCGATTTTAGCGGATACGCTAAAAATTGCTAAGCTGGCATCGGGCTGCGATGGGTTCTTCCGGCGTCTTCTTCACTCGAACTGCAAATCTAGTACTATTATGAGTCTAACTGCGAATGGATTTCGCCTGCCTAAAGCACCAGCCACCGTGGAAAAAGCCAAAATGCCAGCCCCTGCTCAGTTCGTCCTGCTCTTGCTCCTCGCCTGCTCTACGCTTCTCATCCCCGCGACTCAGGTCACGTTGGCTCAGGAGGAAGCGGCGGCCGAAGCCAAGCCGCAAATTCCTCTAGAGCTCCAGATTTATCCGTTGGACATCGCCGTGGATAACCAAGGAGTTGCGTATGTGGTCGATCGAAGTATGCACGGAGTCTGGAAATGGGAAGCCGATCAGTTGTCGGTTTTGTTTGAGGGCTCAGCGAAGTACCGTACCCCTTTGAATGCCCCGCGGTGCATCGCGGTCGACCCTGACGGGAACGTGCTGGTCGGCGATTCAGCCACACGCGATATCTATCGCGTCACCGAGGGGAAAGCGGAGCCGATCACGGGGGGCAAGATCGGCATTCCGATGGACTTGGCGGTCAAGGCAGATGGGACCATCTATGTGGCCGACGCGGAACTACGGACGCTGTTTCGCATTCCAGCCGGAACGAAAGAAGTCGAAAAAGTTGCCGATGTGAATCCGCGCGGTGTCTTTGTTGACAGCCAGCAACAAGTTTGGGTCGTGTCTCAGAATGCGCAGCAGTTGCAGATCGTGTCGGATAGCGGTGAGTCGCAAGTGGTTGTCGATAGCCGCGTTTTCGAATTCCCGCATCAAGTTGTCGTCAATTCAGCAGGGGAAGCTTTCGTCAGCGATGGCTACAAAAAAGCGATCTGGAAAGTGAAGCAAGGCAGTGCACCCGAGATCTGGTTCGAAGGCGCGCCACTCGACAATCCAGTCGGTATGGCTTTGGTCAACGATCAAGTGGTGGTTGTGGATCCTCGGGCGCGGCAGGTGTTTCGCTTTGACGAACAGAATAAACCACAAGTGTGGTTCGAGATCGCACGTTAATGGAAGCGATTTTCGACCCGGTCGTTACCCAAATCGTTCTAAGCCTGCTGATCCTTTCCCTGGCCGCGTTTGTTCAAGCCACCGTGGGGTTCGCCGCTGCGCTGTTCGGATTGCCGCTGATGCTTTGGGCGGGGAACAATCTGGTCGCTTCGCAGATCATGATCATCACCGCCATGCTGCCGCAGAATCTGCTGGCAGTTTGGAAATTGCGCCACAGCATCGACTACAGCGAAGTTGTCTTGCCAGCAGCGATTCGGATTAGCGCCTTACCGATTGGTGTTGCCGGTTTGGCGGTCGTGATGACTTGGTCGGCGGCCGGTATCAACCAGTTGGTAGGAGTCATCATTCTACTGGCCGTAGCCATTCAAGCCTTGGTCGGGATCGAATGGAAGAGTGCCAAGAAGCTGCATTGGTTGGTGATTACCTTTGGCGGCAGCGGCATTCTGCAAGGACTTTCCGGGATGAGTGGTCCGCCGATGGTGTTGTGGGTGCATGGCCAACGCTACAGGGCTGACCGGGCCCGTGCGTTTCTGTTTGCGATGTATATCAGCAACTTCATTCCGCAGTTACTGCTGCTGTGGTGGCGGTTCGGCAACGCCGTGTTGCACTCGGCCCTGATCGCAGCCCTCTCGTTGCCGCTTGTGCTGCTGGGCGCCACGCTCGGCCTCAAGCTCGGTACGGCACTGGGCGATCGCTGGCTGCGGCCGATCACTTATGCGTGCCTGATCGCGTTGGCTTTGACGAGCCTACTGCAGCCAATATTAACGCCGATTTTCGCCAGCTCAGTTGCACCTTAAGGTTCGTCTACGAAGTCGGCTAAGTAACGATGTCCCGAAGCTATGCCGCTTTCTGATCTTACCAAAAGTATCCACTAACGCGTTGCCCTAAAAAATAGTGTTGACGAATCGAATAAAGTGACAACAATTTTTAGGCCAGTGATTAACGCGGTGCCTTGCGGCCCGCGTAGGGAGTCGTGTGCGCACTGTCTTTATCTCGTGCGAGCCGTTTGGTTTCCGTGCCGCGCGTCTCTTCAATCAAGACTTCGAACGGGTCGCCGTTGTAGCAAACTTCGTTGAAAAAAGTGAACACATCGGAGTTGTGATTGACGAACATGGGAGCGAGTTTGCCTGCGGTGGTCGTGTAGCTAAAACCGCCCAAGATTTCACTTTGCCCGGCCCGCCGAGTATCCAACAACGTCCCGCCCCGTTCGGTTTTGTAGCCCAAGACCCACAACTTCCCGCCATCATTGACGATGTGGGTCCCTTCATTTTCGACATTGAGTTGCCGAGCCCAGGCGTTTTGCTTCGTCAACTTAAGATCGTGCGTAACAAAATCCTCAAAGAACAACTCGCCCCCTTGTGCCTTGGCCGTCATCTTCAGATCGCAATCGGAAACGCTGCGGAAAACGATGGTGCGTGAGGTGTCGATGAGCATGCCCCCATGGATGTGGGAAAAGTGCTCGAAGGCAACCGCGGGCGATTCCCCATCGACGATTCGAAAGTCAGGCTTGACGTTGCTAAAGTAGTCCACCATGCCGCCGACCCCGACAATTCGACGGACTTTGCCGCGAATGATCACTGTAGAGGTCAAGTTGTAAGAGCCCGGCAAAAACAACGTGGTTGCACCGGAGTCGACCGCCTTTTGGAACGCCTTCGATGAGTCCCGTTCTCCACTTGGATCGGCCCCGAAATCATCGACGTTGGCCCAAGTCGCTGGGTCGTCCGCTGGCAGTACTGGCGGTTCTTTGATATCCAGCCGCAGCGACAGTGGCGGTGAGGTAAATGGGCTGAACGTCGGATGAGAGCAATACTCGGAAACATGCGGGCCAGCACTCCGCGGCTTGTCCTTCCCCTGGATATGCACCGCCGCAAACCAGTCGGGGGTCGTGACATCGCCCACTGCGCGGCCATAACCCTTGGTCCGAATATCGCGCAGGTAAATTCGGCCACCGTTGTAATTGATGATGGCTGGCCACTGCGCGGCAGCGGCGGCGCCAACCAAATCGGCTTCGAGCAAACAAAGTACGCCGTAAGTGCGAACTGCGGGGACTGCATTCTGGCTCCGCAGCCCGCGCAGGCTGATCGCTTGCCCTTCGTTGTCGATTCCAAATTCGGTCTGGCCCCTGAGGGTGATATGCTCGAACGTCTGACTGTTCACGCCGTGTGAGGTACTAATGCCTCGACGAAACCCGACCACTTCGCAGTTCTGCACCAGCAGCGGTCCGTTCATATCACGGTGGCCGAGATCCAGCCCAATCATTCCACTTCCTGCGTCGGCCAGGAATCGGCAGTTCCGCACCGCGCCGGAGTTGTTCGAATAAAACTGCAAGCCGATCGCACCTGGATTGTTCCGTCCCACGTCGAAGGTGATGTCTTGGACGTAGTTGTGAAACCAATCGGCCGAACCAAAGCCACCGCACCACATGATACTTGCAGGCTGAGTCGCATCAGCGAAGGTCGCATCTTTCAGTCGAATAACGGTCTTGGTTGCATTCTGACCTTGCAGAAAGTTCTTGCCCCACGCTGCCTTGCCAGCCGAGTTCGTTTTTGTCCAGTTTAGTGTTCGGGTTACCAAGTAAGTGCCATTGGGAAAGTACAGCAGTTTATGCTGCCCCATGACGTCAAGCAGCGCCCGCTCAAGAGCTGCTGTATCATCGGTGACTCCGTCCCCGGTGGCAAAGTAAGGAGCCGCAGTCACGTCAACGACGGCATGGCTGGGCGGGTAGGCCACGTTCGCTTCGGGGTCGAACTTGGCGCCGCTGACCACCTTGTCCGCCGCGGCTAGGGACGCAACCGATAAACAGAGGGTAAAAACGAAGAGGCAAAGCACACATTGCTTCACCTGCGTCCAGCCACTGAGAGTATGCATCGGACGAGCTCGCTGCGAGGGTCAAAACCTAACGCGAGCCACTGACGAGAATTTCGCCAATCGGGCGCAGGTCAGGCCAATAGGATAGCACATACGTGTTGCGACCGTCGACGACATCGACCAAGCAACCCGCCTTGTTGGCCACCGGACGCCCCCGCGTGACTGGTTCCAGATTGAGTTGATGAGTACCGGCAGGTAGTTCCAACCTTAGAATTTGAATCTCGCGCGGCAGTAGGCCCCAGCAACGCGTATCCGCTGACTCGGTCGCTTCCCACAGCACACCGGCCGCATCCAGCGCGAGCGAAGTCATGGGCGAGGTGGCTTCCAGTTGACCTTTGGCAGCGTACACAGCTCCTTTTTTGATTACGCGGCGGGCCACAGTCCGGGCCATGAGATCGGGGAGCTTCGCCGCATAGCTATCCTCTGCAAGTTGCTGCAGGTCGGTAAGCGGTACCGTGGTGGATACCGGTATTCCGTTTAGCTCCACACCGACCACTTCGAACGGTTTGGCAGGACTGACGATCTGCGGAATCTTGATGGGTGCCAAAGTCGGCGGGACGCTGTATTTCCCAACGGCCGAGAGGATCCGATCGGCAATAAACAACGCCTCTTGGGTAGCTCGCTGCTCCGTCTCTTCCTTATACGGACCGCGACCGACCATGGCGATTACATACACAACACCATGGCCCGGTGCACTATGAACTCCGGTCGTGACCCGCTCCAAGTCTCGAAGCAGGAACGGTGTGTCGGGCATCAACTGCAGGGTCTGTTGATAGGCGCGGGCTGCATCGTCGTAGTTCGAGAAGGTCGCTTCGCGCAATACACCACGCAGGTAGGGAGCAACCGGCGGTACACAGTAAGACTCGGGGATTTCCTTACCCCACTTCTCTTGGGCTCGGATGCGCATGTCTTGTTGCTTCATCAGCGCCTGCAGTGAATAACTCTCCGCATCGATGCCATCTTGCATAAGACTCGAGAGGGTCAAGAAAACGCGAATCAACAACTTCTCGTAATCTTCACCGCTATATTGAACGCGTTGATCATCGGTCAGTAGCGAGGTGGCCTTCTCCGCCAAGCTGGTTTGCTCCAAGTGATCCCATTGATCGCGCACCTTCCGCAGTCGCTGCTCGGCCGAGGCGGCATCACCGCGGAGTAGTTCGACCAACGCCAGATCGAGTTCAACGACCGACTCATCCCCTTTGGGTTTTGTGTTCAGCTTGGCCAGTTGCGTGTGGGCTTGGTCGAGTTGATTCGAATAGAAGGCTTGGCGGGGTGACATCAAGCGCTGCGCGTGGGTTGAACAGCCGCACGCAAGGATGAATAAGCAGAGCCAAAGTAGTTTAAGTCCGCTTGGAGCTGCGATTCGCAGTGCGCTGATTCGTAGTGCTTTGAGTTGAAGTACTCTGAGTCGCAGCGACTTCTGATTTTTCATGGCAAAGGGGTTCCCCCATACAGCCCCGGTGGCCAGCCGCAATGGCCAGCGCAGTCGGGAGGCTTGGGGATCACACATTGCAGGCAACCCTATCGACCGGCGGGGAATAAGCTGTAGTTGGCCAACTTCCCAAGCGGCGATTTGTGGTACCCCTTGCGAATGGTGGCTTGCTCCTTAGTGTAGGCGCCAGTGCGCGTGTCGACCAATTCCAAAGTTAGCAGATAATCTCGCTGCGACGAAGAATTGCGTTCCGTCGTGCCGCTGGTCAACTTGGCGAACAGCAGGTAGTCGACCGGTTGACCGCTGCGTTGCATGACGGCAGTGAACAACTGCATGTTGTCGGGAACCAGCAATTGATCGGGGCGGAGCCGAGTCTCCATCAAACCGGAGTCGACCATCCGGCGGCTGATCGCCTCAAAGGCTTGGGAACGATTGATTTGAGTATCAATCAACTCATAGATCTGCTCTTTAAAATCTCCAAGCTCTTCTGAACTTTTGTTCTCGACCCCCACAAAGCAAACTTTCCGGGCTTGCGGCAGCCCGTCTGGGCCCAGCATGTTCGCCGCCGGAGAGGTCTCGCAAGCCCCCAGCAGCTTGGCCACCGACTCTTCGATCAACGGCGTGTAGACTTCCGAGCCCGCGGAATGGCTACCGACCATGTCGGGCTTGGAGTCCTTGACGATGTGACCATATTTGTAACCGCGGCAGCCGGAGACTGCCAACAGGCAGGCAAATCCGAATACCAAGCGTTTTTTGACTACCATCATCCGTGATCTCTCCTGTGCCGACGTGGGCCGGCCGCACGCGCCGACCGTGGCGCTAGGTGTACTGGAAGCATGCTTGAGGATGCAACGGGAACCAATCGTTTTATGGGCTGAAAGCTGCTAGAATGCTAGCATTTCAAGGCTTTGTGGCGGGGGGCTGAATCATTGCTTTACAGCGTAGGACAGCCCCCCTGCCGCTTAAGATCGGAATGTGCGCTGGGCGGGCTGAACCAATTTGAGTTCGTTGCGCCGCGTCGCCACAAAAAAATCGCTCGAAGAATTGCACGGTCGAACTTGTGGACCGAGTTTCACGGAGCGTTGAACGCGCTTCCAAGCTATCATTGCGAGCTTCTTTTAGGCAAGTTGATTCGGGCAAGTTGATTCGGGCAAGTTGATTAGCTGATCGAGATCGAGCCACAACGTCGTAGCGGAGGTAGGGTTTTGCGAACTTTGATGTTAATGCGACACGCGAAGAGTGACTGGAGCACACCCGGCTTGTCCGATCACGATCGGCCACTCAACGCCCGCGGCTGCCGCGCCGCCCCCATGATGGCTGAATTTCTATCAGAGCAAGCGTCGCAGGCTGATGTCATTTTGGTCAGCTCCGCCGTGAGGGCTCAGCAAACGCTAGAATGGTTGCGGGAGAAATGGTCAAAGGAAGCGGTGGTGTGGACGGTTCCTAGCTTGTACTTGGCCAGTCCTGATGAGATTACAAGGCAGATCCATAGCTTGCATGATTCGTGGCATCGCGCAGTGGTGATCGGGCACAACCCGGGGCTGAGCGTGTTGGCGTCGCAGCTAAGCGGCAGTCCGATCGAGCTCCCAACTGCAGCGGTCGCCCTCTTCAGCAGCTCGGCAACCAACTGGTGCGGTGCATTGACCGCCCATCGCTGGGACTTGGAGGCGGTGTGGAAACCGCGGGACTTGGAGGCCTGAGATTTAGTTTTCGGGCGGTAATGAATTGGCGTGAACTAGGCAACGATACAGCGATGGCTATTGATGTAAGCTGTAGCCTGCTTCTGGTGGTCGGTTCACAACCCGAAGCGTGAGCCGGGGGGGCAAACAGTCCCTTGCTAACGCTTCGGGTTGGGATGTAATCAACAAGCCGCTAGACGCCAGCAAATGGGTGAAAAACAAAGTTAAAAAGCTGATAAAATTCGCAACACGGGTGTTATAAATTGCTCTCGATGTATTGAGTTCCGATGTTTTGTCTTTTTATGAGGTGAGAACATGTTGAAAATGAAACGCAGCGTCTGTCTTGTGTTGGTGGCTTTGATGGCGGTTGCAAGCCCTGCGGACGAGCGGCCGAAGGTTGGGGACAAAGTCCCCGACTTTAAGATGCAGGGGAGTGATGAGCAGGAATATGCCGCTACGGATTTTGTCGACAAGCAAGCCGTGATCATCGCTTGGTTCCCAAGAGCCTTCACTGGTGGATGCACCAAAGAGTGCAAATCGTTGAAGGATGCGGGAGAGCAGCTCAAGGGCTTTGAAGTCGCATACTTTACCGCCAGCACCGATCCGGTGGAAAAGAATGCCGAGTTCGCCAAGAGTTTGGAACTGGATTATCCGATCCTGTGCGATCCAGAGGGGAAGAATGCGGCCCTGTTCGGAGTGCTGCGGAAAGAAGGCAATGCGGCTGAACGAGTTACCTTCGTGGTTGGCAAGAACGGAACGATTCTGGCCGTGCTCGATAAAGTAGCCACGGAAACGCACGGCGACGATCTAGCCAAACTGCTGGCTGAACTCGGTGTTGACAAGCGTAAAGAGTCGACCAGCCCTCGACCAAAACTTAAAGCGCCAAAGAGCA
Organism: Pirellulaceae bacterium; assembly: GCA_041751975.1. GTDB lineage: Bacteria > Planctomycetota > Planctomycetia > Pirellulales > Pirellulaceae > Aureliella. The sequence continues at coordinate 24,039 of JBGSHW010000145.1, read as the reverse complement.
CAACCGTTGATGTCATCGATTAAAACTACACCTCAGCATTGGTACTTGATCGGTTACCGCGGTTGTGGAAAGTCGACGGTGGGACGCGAGCTGGCTCAGCGGCTCGGTCTCATCGCCATCGATACCGATGAACTCATCGAAGCGGCCAGTGGCCAAAGTATCCGCGAGATCTTTGCGGCTGAAGGCGAAGCGGGTTTCCGCGAGCGGGAAGCAGCGATTATCGCCGAGGTTGCTTCACGAGTACTACCGGCGGTCGTGGCACTCGGGGGAGGTGCGGTCCTCCGCCCTGCGAATCGCCAGCTCTTGTCGTCCAGCGGTCGCTGCATTTGGCTCCAGGCGTCCCCCGAGCAGCTCTACCGCCGGATCTGTGGCGATGCAACAACGACTGAGCGGCGGCCCCAGCTATCCGATCGTGGCGGTTTTGAGGAAGTTGTCGAGCTGCTGGCGGCACGCGAACCACTTTACCGGGAACTTGCTCAAAAGATGGTGCAGACCGAAGGGAAGACACCCGATGAGGTAGTGGCAGAGATTGTCGATTGGGCAAACTAGTGGATCAAAGGGTCAAGTCTCTTTTATTAAGAACAGACCTCACGGGTGCTTGTTGAGCACATGCAACCCGACCGCTAATTGACGTTGCTCAAGTTGACTCGAATGGATCTCTGCGGTCGCGATGGATGCGACAAATTCAATTTCGCGTATGGAGGCCTGGGTGTATGCACGAAGGACCTGAACGCTGGCCGGATTCATCGCGTTACCGTTACCACTGCGCTTACTGTGCGTAGGGCTGTTGGCCTTGTTGGCTGCCAGGTTCATCAACTGGGCGATCTATAGCTGGGCCTATAATCGTCGCGCGTTGGGACCATGGAGCCAACCGACCGAAAAATCTCCCAAACGCACGTGGTTGGACCAGCTACCGATCGTGGGGTGGCTGCAATTGCGTCGCGAGAGCAAACAGCATGGTCGATGGTACTGGGTGCGACCGTTGCTAATCGAGGTGTTTTTTCCAGTTGCCCTCGCCTGGTATTATCATTTTTATGTCACCGGCGGCGCGTTGCCCAACCGCGCCGCTGTGCTGGCCCTACAGCCGCAAATGCATTGGCAGTTCGTTGGACATTTCGTGTTGTTCGCACTGATGGCCATCGCCACCTTTATCGACTTTGATGAACAATCGATTCCCGATTACGTAACGATGCCCGGCACGATCATCGGAATCGTGGGGGCTGCATTTGCCCCAGCTTGGCTTCCCTTTAATATCACCAAGCTCGGTACCTCGGAGTTAAACGCCGCGACTCCGGCAGCGTGGCCCAATTGGTTAAATGGTGGGTGGGGGCTGGCGATTGCCTTGGCCATCTTACTGGTCTGGGGCTTTGCCTTGTTAGAACGCCGGGTCATCTTGCGACGCGGTATCGCCAAGGGAATTCAATACTTTTTCGCGCGGATGTTTCGCCATCCGTTGCTTTGGAAAGTAATCGTGGGAGTAACCGCTAGCCTGATGCTGTTCGTGGCGGTTTGCTGGCAGTTGCAGCTCGGGCGGTGGGAGTTCTTGCTCAGCAGCCTACTGGGACTGGCCTTCGCGGGTGGAGTGACGTGGGGTGTCCGACTTTCAGCCAGCTACGGTCTGGGGGTCGAAGCGCTCGGATTTGGCGACGTGACACTGATGGCGATGATCGGAACCTACATCGGTTGGCAACCTAGTTTGTTGGTCTTCTTCATCGCGCCATTGGTGGCAATTTTATTTGTGATCGCACGGACACTGATCACTGGCGATAGCTTGACCCCGTACGGACCTTATTTGTGTGCCGCCACCGTGCTGTTGTTGGTCTACTGGAATGCACTTTGGACCGGATGGGCGGCGCCCGTGTTTGAGCTGGGAGCGTTGATTCTAGGAATTGTGGTCGCTTGCGTTTTCATGATGGGAGCATTGTTGTGGATTTGGCGATTGATCAAAACAGGTCTGGGAATCGGCGGCTACTAGCTGGTGGTTGGGCAGGTTTTGGTTTACGCCCGGTCACGCACATTGCACAGCAAGCTGCGTTGCTGCAAGCACGTCGCTACGGTACGATCGTGACTCAGCGAGGCCGACTGCATGCAATCTATGGTCGTTGGTGGCCGCATCTTGGTAATTTGATGCAGGTTTTGTGGGATATGAACTTTCGCACGGTAGCCCCGGATCGCTGTGAACTGTTTTATCACCAGTCGCTTTCGTCCCCTGCATTTGTGACGCTCAGTTACGTTCATTCCGGTTATGCGACGTCCATGGCCACACTCTATGCGGCTGGCTTGGTGCTAGACGAAGTCGCTCGACTGCGCGGTGCCGACGCGATCGTTAGCCAAATTACAAATGCCCGCATCAGTGACCGTGTGCTCCAGCGCTGGGGATGGGAAAAGCACTGCCACGACTGGCCAGGCAGGCACTTCATCAAGCGTTTTTATGGTCAGTACCCGGCCGTTGATCCCAAGTGGCAGCAGCGGATCACCAGCGCTATGCCTTAAATTCCGTCGAGGAGGATCGGCTTTCAGACCAAGCTTCACAGTTTGCTTTTGGGTAGAATGGGGTCGGGGACAGCCTGACTTGGGCAACTTTACTTATGAATGGAAGACGAGCGCGTGTCTGAGCTCAACGAACAATCGATGAGTGATTCGCCATCAGCTGCGTTGCCGGTGGCTTCGCCGCCCCAAGGGCCAAGTGCTGCGGCACCCGGATCGCCTCGTCCGAGCGTTACTCCAGCACGGCCAAGCGTGCCCCCTCCTCCTCCTCCTCCCGGGCCTCCACCTCCCGGGCCTCCACCTCCCGGGCCTCCACCTCCCGGGCCTCCACCTCCCGGGCCACCACCTCCCGGGCCACCACCTCCCGGGCCTCCATCGGCGGCTGGGCGCTCGATTCCTCAACCGCCAGCCAAGGCTGCACCACCGCGAACTACAGCACCACCGGCTCCACGCCCACCGGTTGCACCGCCAGCTCCAGCAATACCAGCGGCTGTGCGAGCTCCCGCAATGGCAACTGCCGCATTAAGTCGACCGCAACCGGCGTTGGCTATTCCGCCTAGCATGCAGCCGCACAAGAAGCAATCGAAGCGGCAGAAGGCGGTAGCAGCACCGGCAGATGTCTCCACCGAACGGCGCAAAGTGCCTTCGTGGATGGTCAGCTTCATTGTGCACTTGCTCGGCATCTTGATTCTAGCCATCATCCCGATGCGCGAGTTGGTACAAGGTCCGTTAACATTGTTTTTAGGTGACTCGGGACCGGTGGGGATCGCGGAGTTCGAATTGTCGGCGACGGCCGATGCACCGACTGCGGAAAGTACGGACGAACCGTTGCCCGAGGTTGAGCCTTTAACCGCCACGGATCTGTTGCGGAGCGAGTTGACCGAGTTGGTTAAGCTGCCGACTGTCGCAGAAATGAGCGAGATTTCCCCGCCGACCATGGAGAACATTCCCTTTGGTCTGGCGAACGGTTTGAGTGGCCGCACGGGCAGAACCAAAGCGGCTTTGCTTAAACGCTTCGGCGGCACGGCGGCAACTGAAGACGCGGTCGAAATGGGGTTGGCTTGGCTGGTCGAGCAACAGAAGAGCGATGGAGCTTGGAGCTTAAGAGGCCCCTATAGCAACGGTGGGGCTAACGAAAATACAACTGCCGCCACTGCCATGGCACTCAACGCCTTCCTCGGTGCTGGCTACACCGCGCGCGAGGGCAAGTACAGCAACGAAATCCGGCTTGGAATCAAGTACTTGTTAAAGAAGCAAGATGCCGACGGCTTTTTTGCCAAGCGGGAGCCCGAACGTCAGCAGATGTACGCACAAGCCTTGGCATCGATCACGATCCTGGAGGCCTACGGCATGACCGGCGATTCCGAATTGCGAACTGCCGCAGAGGCAGCCGTTCGCTTTGCGGAATGGTCGCAGAGTGACTTGCGAGGGTGGCGCTATCAACCTCGGGAAGATGCGGATGTCTCTGTAACCGGTTGGTTCGTGATGGTTATGGCCACCGCCAAAATGTGCGGACTGGCTGTGGACGAAGAAAAGTTTCAGAGCGTCAACCAGTTCCTCGACTCCGTGTCGCACGATGACAACTCGCGGTACGCCTATACTCCAGCCTATCCCGCCAGCCTCGGCATGACCGCCGAGGGCTTGCTGTGCCGGATCATTTTGGGCTGGTCAAAGTCCGAGCGGGCATTGCTAACTGCAATCGAAGAAGACCTGCTGCCTACCAGACCATCGGGTGAAGAAGAGGAGCTGAGCGTTTACTATTGGTACTATGCGACGCAGGTCTTGCACCATGTTGGTGGTCGAGCGTGGGACGTATGGAACGATGATATGAAAAGGGTGCTTCCCGACACTCAGGTTAAGAGTGGTCCTGAAAAAGGGAGCTGGGATCCAGCCCGCGATTTACACGAGGGTGCCGGGGGGCGTTTGTACACTACTTGCTTACGTCTCTATTGTTTAGAAGTCTACTACCGACATTTGTCGATTTACGACCTCAATTAAACTCACTCTCGAAATCCCCGAATGAAGTATCGCAGCACTCGGCAACTGGTCGATGATCTCAGGCGCCACGCGCGACTGCTGGTGGTCGATGAACCGATCGATCCCCGTTTGGAATTGGCTGAAATTCACCGTCGCGTCTACCGCAACGGTGGCCCAGCCCTGCTGTTCAACAACGTGATCGGCTGCCGCTTTCCAGTCGCTTCGAATCTGTTCGGCACGCTGGACCGCGCCCGCTTCATTTTTCGCGATACATTTGAAGCAGTCCGGGCTGCAGTGCGCTGGAAGACCAATCCAACCGAAGCCCTGAAGCGCCCGTGGGAGCTGTGGCGGGCACCCGCCATTGGACTCCGCATGCGTCCGCGTCGGGTGGGAGTGGGTGCCGTGATGGCCCAGCAGTGTCAATTGAGCGAACTACCCCAAGTCGTGTGTTGGCCCGAAGATGGCGGTCCCTTCGTCACGCTGCCTCAAGTGCTCAGTCAAGCCCCCGGCAATAGCTCGCTGTCAGGGATCAACCTGGGTATGTATCGCGTGCAACTGGCCGGTAACGACTACGTGGCCGAGCAAGAGTGTGGCTTGCATTATCAGATCCATCGCGGCATTGGTGTGCATCATGCGCGGGCCTTGGAGTTGGGCTTGCCCTTTCCTGTCAATGTATCGGTCGGAGGAACGCCAGCGATGACGGTGGCCGCCGTGATGCCGCTTCCCGAAGGAATGAGCGAACTGACCTTTGCGGGCGCGCTGGCTGGACATCGCATTCCCGTAGCCTGTGTTGCCGGACAAGCGCCCATTTATGGCGATGCCGATTTCTGTTTGGTGGGACAGGTTGCGCCCGAGTTGTTGAAGCCGGAAGGTCCGTTCGGTGATCACCTGGGCTACTACGCCCGCGTGCATGATTTTCCTCTCCTGCAGATCGCCAAAGTCTACCATCGTCCGGATGCGGTCTGGCCGTTCACCGTCGTCGGTCGACCACCGCAGGAGGATACGACCTTTGGCGAATTGATTCACGAGTTGACCGAGCCGGTGATTCCCACGGTGCTTCCCGGCGTGCGTCAAGTCAACGCGGTCGATGCGGCCGGAGTGCATCCCCTGTTGCTGGCTGTCGGCAGCGAGCGGTACACTCCGTACCGCCGCGTCGATCGACCTCAGGAGTTATTGACGCAAGCCTCGGCGCTGCTCGGACAAGGTCAACTGTCGCTGGCCAAGTATTTGTGGATCATCGATGGGAGCGATCCAGCTGCCCCCAGAGCGGACGACGTGGCAGCCTTCTTTCGCTACGTGCTCGAGCGCATCGACTGGACCCGCGACCTTCACTTCCACACCCGCACCACGATGGATACACTCGATTACACCGGGGATGGCCTCAATCAAGGTTCGAAGCTCGTGATTGCCACAGGGACTCAGAAATTGCGTGAGCTGGCGACCGAGGTGCCAAGCGACTTGCATCTGCCAACAGATTGGCACGCGCCCCAACTGGCCATGCCCGGCGTGTTGGTAGTCACTGGTCCGCAGCACACGGGAGCGGCGGCAACGAGCAGTCTCCAGCAACAATGCGACAACCACGGCACACCTACTTCTCTACGCGGATTTCCATGGATCGTGGTGGTCGACGACAGCGACTTTGCCGCTCGTAACCTGAACAACTTTGTCTGGAACACCTTCACGCGGAGCAATCCGGCCGTCGATGTGTGGGGGCTGGGAGCTCGCATCGAACATAAACACTTCGGTTGTTCGGGAAGTTTAGTGATCGATGCCCGCAGCAAACCACAGCATGCCCCGGGTTTGATGGAAGACCCTCGCACTCTGGCCAAAGTCGATGCCCGTGCCGCCCGCGGCGATGCGCTGGCGAAGTACTTGTAGTCGCGTAGAATTTTGCGCTGCAATGCATTTTTTTCCACAGCGGGATCTCCGAGGGCTCAACGATCGTTTTATCATTGTGATTTGACCAATAGAACATGCAGTCGGGCGAGCGAGGCTCCTGCCGAGCCATTTTTGCTCTGCCTCCTATTCGACGGCTTCATGAGTTAACGGTCGAGTAGTGCAGGCGCGCAATATCCTCGGCAGGGATCGTCTCGTCGCGGCCTTATTGAACTGGATTTTCCTTGAACAGCAAGTCAGTATTGATGTCCGTTGGTATTGGGATCAAGCGCCTGCACTTATGAATCGAGGTCGAATAGTTCCGCCAGCGATAGCATTGCGACTGGCTGGCAAAGCGGGCTGATGAGGGTGGACTTATTGAACGACTGGATCGACTGGTACTTTCCTTGACGAGGAGTCTGGTGGACGTGAACTTGTTCCGCCTGGACATGGATGACCCAATACTCGGGTATATCATGCTCGGCGTATAGCCTGGCCTTTTCTCCCAAATCCTGTTCCGTGCTGGAATCAGAGACCTCCATCAATAGCAAAACGTCCGCATGCGTCGGACGAATTCGCTTGTTTGGCATCCTGCGAGACCATACAAGGTCTGGTTCAGGACGATGGTCGCCGCAATTGATACTGGACTGCACTCGAATGGAAACTTCCTGGCGATTGGTATTGGCATATGACCAATTGGTTACGTACTCGATCTCTGCTTCATGCACCGGCCCTGCTGGATTCATAAAGCGAAGCTCCCCGTAAATCAACTCCACCTTCATAGGCTCAAGTTCGACAAAGGCCCCTCGCAAAACCATGCGGTCGAAATCATTTCCACTAAGCTTGGCGATGGTGCTCATAACTACCTACCTAAGAATATCGATTTACGGCCGTGCACACGACATTTAGACTGCTCGTACTTCATTTTAGTCGCTTTTCGACGAACGGTCGAATTGTATTTTCGGGGACTGAGCCCGTCAGTGCCGCATAAAGTTGAGCGCGGAAAGAATTAAATCAAATCGGCGATCACTCGTTCACCCCGGCCGCTGCTGCGGCCCAAGTTGACAAATCACGTAGGTCCGTCTCTCCGAGACGGACACGGTGGCGACGTCCTGGACTTCGTCCTGGACATTGCGTGTCTCGGAGAGACACGCCTACGTGCCCAGGCTCGTGCCCAGGCTCCGCCTGGGCATGCCTGCATAGAGGCTCCCGCCTCCCTCAAGAAAACTCGGTAAATCTACCCAATCCCACCACCCCCATTCCCATCGGTTTAAATTAGGAGCAGTTAACCGCGTCCAAATGCGTCCTCACAAGAACAAGGGATGGTGCTTTACGACAGAAAAGGACCAAGAACTTTTTCAACAACAGGTCGAAGTAGTTTGCTAGTCCTCTATCGATGCGCCGCGACGACTGAAAGAAGAGAATATTCGCATGGTTTGCATCGACGGAATGATGAGTCTAACTGGCTTGAATTACCCCTACATCGCGAAGCCTTTTCCAAACATCCTGCGGCAACTCGATGTCGACCGCTGCGACGTGATCGGCCACGCGATCTGCCCGACTGGAGCTCAACGCCACCGAACGGATCCCGGGATGTGACATGCCAAAGGCAACACCCACTTCAAACATGCTGTACCCTACTTCCGCACAGGCCTGCTGAATCGCCTTGCGGGCCAAAAGCCGCTGGGCATCGGCGGGATCGTCAGGGGCGATGGGGCGATAATTGTAGAAATCCCCCCCAAGCAAGAAGCCGCCGTGAAACAGCGCCGAATTGATCACCGCCACGCCACGCGCAGCTAAGCGATCGATAAGTAAAACCAACTCTTTAGGATGCTCCAGGATCGTGAAACTATTTGCAAACATGACCCAATCGAAATCACAATGCTGGTCCAGCTCCTGGATCACCCTCCAGTTCTTGGCACCCACCCCGACCGCCAACACTTTGCCAGCATCCCTAAGCTCGCACAAGCCGCGATAGGCCGCGACGATATCTTTCAAACGTTGCTCTCGGTCCTGTGCATTGCTGGCCGCATCCAAATATTCATCCGGATCGTGCACGGAAACCAAACCCGCTTGATAACCGCCTAGCAGTTGATTTCCCTCATCCCAACAACGCAGAATGCCATCATAACTAATATCTTGGATAGCGTCGTGCGCTAGGTTAATCCACACCCCGGGCTCAAAAGTTGGCTCCGGTCCCGAGAGCGGGATCCTTCGCCAACCGAGTTTATTGCTGATCACCACCTCATGGGGCTCGACCCCCAGCGCCTGCAGTTCGCGACCAATGACTTCCAGCGACAACCCCGCGCCGTATTTGCCAGCCGAATCGATGACCACCGGAGAAAAACCGCTTTGCATCCAAGCGCGAACAATCGCCGACTTTTCTGAATCGGAGGGTTGTTGAAACAAATTGCCCAAACTTGTCGCTCCAAAAACAAGTTTCGGAAGCTTAAGCGCTGTCTTCCCAAGCGTCTGATCGTTACCCATGATTTCCTAAAGTTGATAGATGCGCCGCGCGCTATCACCCCAAAACGCAGCTTGTTCTGTGTCGCTGAGTTCACTCGTCAATTGCTCGACCGTCGACAGCCAGCGCGGGTAGTCGCTGCGCAACAAACAAACAGGCCAATCGCTGCCAAACATCATCCTCTCAGCACCGAAGGCTTCCCATGAGACCTCCCAATACGGTCGCAGCAAATCGAGCGACCACTCGGCCGCGCGCACCTCGGTGACCACCCCCGAGAATTTGCAACTCACATTCGGTCTTTTAGCCAGCTCAGTTAAATGCTTGCTCCACGTCGAGTCGAATGACGCAGCCACGGTTGGCTTGGCAATGTGATCGAGCACAAACGTTTGATTGGGGAACCGATCCACGAACTCGATCGAGGCCGGCAACTGCTTGGCGTAAATCAAGATGTCGTACACCAGCCCCAAGCGTTCGAGCTGGGCAATACCGTTATTAAAATCGGCCCTTAAAAGGAACCGATCATCCGGCTCGCTTTGTACCACATGCCGCACCCCCTTGAGTTTGCTCGCCGTGCTGAGGCGTTCCAAATCGGCCACGACGTCGTCGGCTGCTAGTGGTACCCAGCCCACTACGCCACGGATCAGGGAGTGATCGTTGGCAAGCTCCAACAACCACTCCGTTTCCTGCAAGCTTTGACGGGCCTGCACGACCACGGTCCCGTCGATGCCAGCCGATTGCATCACCTGTTGCAAGTCGGCTGGGGTATAGTCGCGCCTGAGTACCCCCATCTGCTCATCGATCCACTCATAGTCGGCTGCGGTGTAATTCCACAAATGATGATGACTGTCAATGCGCATGCAGGGGGACTCCGTTGCGTTGGCTGGCTGGTAAGTGTTACTCGTTGTTAACTATCACTCGTTGTTAACGGTAACACCGGGCCAATCGTCGGTGCGAAACGGCGTCAAGGGCAAGCCGGCAGCATCAAACATATTGCAGATCGGGTTATCGGCCCAGGCGTAGCGCACCGACATGGGATCGGCCACGCTGGCACTAGAAACTTCGATACGATTGTCCGGCAAGATGGTGGCGTCGGCCCAGACGAATTTCTTGTCCTCACCGGCAACGGCAAAGCCCACGGGCTGGCGGGTGTCGAACGGCCGCCAACCGCCGTCGATATGCTCAAATGTGAGCACGATCTTCCCACCTTGCTTCTCCATCGACTTGTACTTTGGGCTGCGACTGGCTATCGAGATACCGTATACATCCGCCAAGGCCAAGCGGGCGAGCCGTTTGCCGACTTCGAGTTTGTTTTGGGGATGGATGTCGTAGCCTTCGCCGATGTCGACAATAACCGCTTCGCCGGTATTCGGCAGGCTGGTGGTCATCGTTTGAGCTTCCCGCAGTTCGGCCCAATCGCTTTCTGCTGGATCGGCTTTCTCATCACGAAAATCAGCCAGTTGCACCCAGTAGAATGGGAAATCGCCTTGCTGCCATTCTTCTCGCCAACTTTGAATCATCAGTGGAAAGAGATGACGGTATTGATAAGCCCGCCCGGCGTTCGATTCACCTTGATACCAGATCGCTCCACGAATGCCGTAACCGAGATGCGACTTGAGCACTCCGTTGTAAATATTGGCAGGGCGATGGTTGCCATTCAGGTTGTTGCGGAGACCAGCCAATTGCTTCTTCTCATCATCGTTCAGTTCGGTCTTCTGTGACAGTTCCGCGTATTGAGCGGCCATGTCGTCATAGCGTTTGAGCATGGCTCCGTATTTCCCTTCGCGTTCCAACAGATCGCGGCGGATCCACGCTTCGCAAGCCGAACCACCCCAGGCATTGTTGATCAAGCCAACGGGCATATCGATGGCTTTGTGAATTTGGCGACCGAAGAAATACCCGACGGCGGAAAAGCTCGAAACGGTATCCGAGGAGCAGACCATCCACTTCGAATTCTTGTGTTCCCAAATCGGCTCTTGCGAACCCACCTGCGGAAAATTGATCATGCGAATCTGTGGGTAGTCGGCGGTCAGTCTTTCCAGATCGGCGTTGCTCGAGGCAGCCACACTCCACTGCATGTTCGACTGTCCGGAGCAGATCCAAACTTCACCCACCAGGACATCGCTGAGCTTGATTTCGTTGGTCCCTTTGATGGTCAGTTCATGCGGGCCACCTGCCGGTAGTTCACTCAACATGACACTCCACAGTCCCGCATCGTTGGCGGTTGTCTCGTGGCTTTGATCGGCCAGCGTCACCACCACTTTTTCACCGTCAGCGGCCGTGCCCCACACACGGTTTTCCTGCTTTTGCTGCAGTACCATGTGGTCGCTGAAAATGTTGGGCACCGCGACTTGCGCCAAGCTCGTAGTGGTCATGCTGCTTGACAAAAGCCACCCAGCCAAAACGCAGGCGAACGGCCGCCCATTGCGATGTGCGTTTCGCTTGCGCGAAACAAGGCCCGTTAAAACACTACGGATAGAAACGTGTTGCAAACTCATGAGTTGTCTCCAGGCAGGGAAAAGGATGAAGGGTCGGGCGGGATCGTATACTTTACCAGAGTCCTCGAGCGAGCTGCAGCGCTCGAACAAGAAAACAGCCTACGATTTCTTTAGCGTTGTCTGGTCTCAAGCGTTGCCAGCCTGCCACATGCCGTCTGTCAAGTTGCAGGTATCGATGTGCTGGCGTCCCGACTTGGGGTCGCTGTAAATTAGAATCGCGGCAATCTGTGGATGCTGTTCGCAAAACCGACGCGATAACTCAGGCCCCATCACAAAGAACGCCGTAGCCAACGCATCGGCGACGGCGCCGCTCGGGCAGATCACCGTGGCACTCATCATCCCCTGCGCGGGCCAACCGCTACGCGGATCGATGATGTGACTATAACGCACACCCCCGAAATGAAAGAACTGTTTTCCCGAGCCGCTGGTACCGAGTGCTTGATTGCGGAGTCGCACCGTCCCGATTTTTTCCTCCCACCGCCACGGATGTTTGACCGCCACCAGCCAGCCGCCGCCGGTGGCCGAATGCTGGCGATCCCCGCGGGCCGCAACGGAACTCAAGCCCCCATGGATCATAAAGTTCTCGATCCCTTGTTCAATCAGTCGCCCCATGGCGCGATCGAGCGCGTAGCCTTTGCCGATACCTCCGGGATTGACTTGCACTCCTTCTCTTAAGAAGTGAGCGGTCCTGTCAGCGGCGTTCGTCTGCACATACTGCCCACCCACCTGCTGCAAGGCTACCTCAATAGCCTCTTGGGTAGGCACGCTCCCTTCCCGACGCGAGAAACCCCAGATTTCGCTAAGCCGGGCGGCGGTGATGTCGAACGCTCCAGCGGTCAGTTTATGCAGATCTCGGGCCAATTCAAGCAACCTGAGCGTATCATGCGAGATCGCAACTGGTCGTTGCCCGCCGAAGCGATTGAGCACGCTCAACTCACTCCGCGGCTTGTAAACACTCAGCAGCCGCTCAAGCTGCGACACCACCTCCAGCGCCTCCATGGCCCGCTCGGCACCCTGCGGATGTTGGTGTTGGTTCATTAGCACTTCAAACTCGCAAGCCATGGCCGACTGCGCGACCGTCAGCAACAAGGTGTCCACGGCTGCTTGCTCTGCGATGGGCTCACGATGCCTCGCAGACTCAGCAGTTGTAGGCGCTTCGCTGTCAACCTCTGGCCCCTCCTCCACCGCAGCGGGCGAAAGAACGGCCAGCTTTTGAAACCATTGCTGTAGATTCACGCAGCGCACCGATTCAAGCACTTCATCTTCGTCCTCCTCATCCCTGCAACGAATCGTCGCTCACCATGAAACTCATGTGCAGCTCGGCATGACGACATTGAAACGCCATGCTTTCCGCGCGGCTACAAACGCCGAGGGCCGGATGGGGCGCGAGCACCGAAGCGTTTTCAAGCCGCACGATTGCCTCGCGCAAACCGGTCAGCCCCGCAGCGGCAGTCGTCTCGTCGGGGAGCAGCTGCCGCGCTCTTCCGGTCAACGTAAAACCAGCGGGAAGCGGGCGACTCAACAGCCAACGTTTTAGAAAGGTCCGGATCAACCACTGCGCGGGAGCCGGGATCGATAACGGGGCGCCATCGATCATCGCATGGACCGACAAGGCCAAGTGCCGGTAGATCTGCCCTTCAGACCAATTGCCCAGCATGCGGGGTTGCGACTCCGTTTGACGCTCGGCATCGGCCAACAACTCCAGCAAGCTCTCGTAACGGACGTGCCGTCGACCGAGTACCTTGCGGGTGCGCCGTGTTGTTATGTTATCTGGCGTCATCGGTCACTTACCATCTTCGGATCCAGATCTGCTAACAACCCCAAAAAATCTGTATCGCTGTTTAACCTCGCAGCCATATAACGATCATCGGCCAGACGTAGGCATGCAGCATAGCATAAATCAAAAGCACAGCGGTTGCGATGATCCACAGTGGCCGCTTGGTAAATTGCGAGGGGGTTGGCTGATCGCCATCAGCATCGGACCAAGCAATATAGTTACCACACTCCGGACAGCGTTCGGCGTCATCGTAGATGTCCTCACCGCAAAACGGGCAGGCCGTCGTCGATTCGTCCGCTTCGGCGCCGTACGAATCGTTAGCGTACGAATCATTATCGTAGGGACTATGATCGTCTGGATCGTCATTGTCCCAGCGATCGTCTTTCAGGTAGCTCACCGGGCTTTATAACTTTCAATGCGTTCCCAGGCAGGAGCCTGGGAACGAGTTTAGCCTGGGAACGAGTTTAAGTACCAAACGGCGCCCGCGGGGCAGACCTAGACGCGATGGATCTCGTATCCAGCGCGTTGTTCGCGGGCAAAGAAGGACTGAGCTTCGTCATCCCCGATAAACTTCTCGGCTTTCGGATCCCACTTAACAACACGATTCAAGCGGGCGGCAATGGCGGCCAGGTGGCACGTCCCCATGGCTTGCACATGGGAGTAAACATCGCTCACCGGCAATCCACCTTCGCGGACGCAGCGGAAGAAGTTGCTCTTGTGCCCCTCGTGTGGCTTGCCTTTGAACAAACGCGTGACATCTTCGGAGGTGTAGCTGTCTTTATCCCAATTCTCTTTAATTGGCTTGCCGTCAATCTTGCCGCGACTGACAAAGATCCGTCCCTTGTCTCCTTCGAACAGGATTCCGTTACCGACGGAACGCGGCGAATCGGCATCGGCCTCTTTGTTGCCGCCACTGGTCACATTGACTTTGACCCCGCTGGCGTACTTGCAGACCACGTTGTAGTCGTGCGCCGTATTGTAGCGGGTATCCACGGTGGCATGACCGTTCTTGTAGGGGACCGGATGTTTGGCATCGGTGCCGTCGATTTCGATCGGGCCTTGACCTTCACCATCTTCGCCCAAGGCCCAAGTGGCGATGTCGATGTGGTGTGCGCCCCAGTCGGTGAACTTGCCACCGCTGTACTCGTACCACCAACGGAATTGGTAATGAGCCCGCTCCTTGATGTAGTCTACCTCCGGTGCTTGGCCGAGCCACATATCCCAGTTGAGCGCGGCCGGGGGAGCCTCTTTCGAAAAATCGCGGTCGGTCGTATCGCCACCACCGATGCTGCAGGTGACAGTGTGAATTTTTCCAAGCAGCCCCTTTTGGACCATGTTCACAGCACGAAGGAATAAGTCCTTGGCATCGCGCTGCTGCGTGCCGACGGTGAAGACCAAGTCGGGATACTTCTTGCACGCATTGCGAATCAATTGATTTTCTTCGAGTGTCAGCGTCAGGGGCTTTTGGCAGAACACATGCTTGCCAGCTTCCAACGCCTCGACGGCGATTTTGACGTGCCAGTGGTCGGTGGTCACGATGCTAACCACGTCAATGTCCTTGCGTTCCAGGATCTTGCGATAGTCTTCGTAAGCGTCGGCAGTTCCTTTGCCAATCCTCGGATCGCTCTGTGCCTTTTCCAAATGATTCTTGTCGACATCGCAGACGGCAATGATGTCACCAAAGTTGGAGTGACCATGGGCATCGCCGGTCCCCATGCTTCCCACGCCGATGCAACCGATGTTGGGACGATCATTTTTGGACTGGTTGGCGAACGATTTTTCGCTCCACGCGAAGTAGGGAATCGAGGCACCCACGGCGGCGGCCGCGCCGGTGGTGCGAATAAAGTCGCGACGAGATGCATTGCGAAGAGCCATTGGTTGATCCTTAAAGAGGTCGGAGGGTGGCGAATTGAACTTAAGCCACTCCAATATATCCGCATCTGGGCCGGAATCCAACCTCACGACCTGGTTGGGATATTCAGCGGCCGACTGCTATTCCCCATACGACAATCGCGTGGACTGACTCCGTAGTACTTGCGAAACACCGTGCAGAAATACTGACTCGACGAAAAGCCATAATTCAGGGCGATGTTGGTCATGGATTCGCGCGAGTCCAAGACGGCTTGGTGGGCCTGCTCGATCCTCAAGCGTTGCCAATAGTCGTTGGGGGTCAACCCCGTGGATTCCTTGAAGACCTCAAACAACTTCGCGCGGCTACAGCCTACTTTCTGGGCCAGTTGACTGATCGAAATCGGACAGTCCAAGCGCTCGCGCATTAGCCGAATCGCCTCCTCCACCGCATCGGTCGTTTCGACCGACACGACTTTGTCCAGCTGCGAGGCGATTTCGAAGATGATCTCACAGATCTTGATGCGGGTACGAATTACCGACAACCTCGAATGCGGATTGAACTCACTGATCAATCCAGGAAGTTTTTTTACATGCAGTTGCAATTCCGGCGACATTTTGCGAGGACGGAGCGAAGCATTGGCCAGTTGCTGCCCAATCCACGTGAGATCGGTGTCCGCAAAAGGGGTATGGCAAGCCGCGTCGTTGCTCCCCGCCTCAATCATGATGCCGCATAACAAGGCTGGCTTGCGCACATCGTTCAAACCACGGTGGACCAAATGCGGTGGCAGGACGAGAAACTGACCACCGGAAAGTTCCGCGACACTGGCTTCCTTAAACTCGTAGGCTGTCGCCCCGTCACCGAGCAACAACACCTCATAGCATGTATGAGCATGCCAGGTAATGCGGTCGGCGGAATGCGAACGGACCACCGACAGTCGCTTGACCAACGGTAGCCCCACATCCGCCGTCAGCGACTGATGTTCCAAGACATGTTCTGAGTTTCTGGTTGGCATGGATTAGGGCACTCACCTTGCAATGGACAAGTCGTCCCTCGCTTACGCCTCGGGTTGGGCGCTCATGCGTCGGGTTGGGAGCCAATCAGTATAAAATAGTCTACGACACCCATCTGAACGACTTAGTTATAAATTGATGAAATAATGCGGGCCAATTCAAAGCACGATTGCCCGCTGGGCCGTTGCCGCTGAAGATCCTCTCCAGTATTCGATTTGAGACTACGCTGTCCCAACTCACTTTCTTTTCTTACTTCCAATAAGGGGGTTCTGATGTCGAGGAAATCTAGGCTCAAGCAAGGGTTTACCTTGGTCGAGCTGCTGGTGGTTATCGCAATCATCGGCATTTTAGTCGGGCTGTTGCTGCCCGCAGTTCAAGCTGCCCGCGAAGCAGCCCGTCGCATGAGTTGCTCGAACAATCTCAAGCAACACGCTCTGGCTTGTCATAATTTTCATGACGCCAATCGCAAGTTCCCGATCGGCATGTTGCGTTCGGATAACAACGGGTGGGGGCACCCAGAATTCGGTACACCTACTCAGAGCCGCCGTTATGCTCTGATGCATCAATTGATGCCATTCGCCGAGCAGAGCGCATTTTGGAACAACTGGGACCAATTGGTCTTCAACAACAATCGCATTTCGAATGTGTTGTACGGTGGAGATGGAACGACTAATGACCCAACTAACGGCACCGCGGCTGTTGGTCAACGTCTGTCGGGCGTTCTGCGTTGCCCATCGAATCCGGGTAGCGAGTGGAATGAAAGCCACAGCCCAACGGGCAATGGCGTTTATGCCCGAGCCGATTACTATGCTTGCGCTGGCCAGCGGGGCTATCCTGGCTTCAACGATACCCGTCCGAGCTTGTGGAATCCCTTTGGTCCGGGTACCGACTACCCACGTCCACCGGGAGGCCGGGGCACCGCAGCAGGTGCTCGTGCCAATGGTTTGTTCAGCCGCTGCATCGCCTTCGGCTTCAAGGATATTCCGGACGGTTCCAGCAACACGATTATGCTGGGCGAGCGGAGCTTCTTTGATCCTGTCTTCGATTCTTGCGGCCCAGGAAACACTCCGCCCTCCAATACCAAGATTGGTAACTGGGGTTGGGTTTGGTTTGGGGCCGAAGGAAATGTCTTCTTGGGTACGGGGGTGCCGATCAACTATCGCATGCGCACATGCGCAGACTTCGCCGACCCAATTCGCTACGACGACCGCATCAATGCCTTCGGTAGCCAGCACACCGGTGGCTGCACGGTCGCCTTGGCAGACGGTTCGGTCCGCTTCCTGAGCGACTCGATTTCGCCGATCACTTTCAATGCCATGGGGACCCGTGCCGGTGGCGAAGTATTCTCAATGCCTGACTGAGTTTAATGCTTGGTCATGTTGATTCTTGAGGCGACAGAGACACAAATTAGTTGTTTCTGTCGCCTTGTCGTTTAGCGTTGTGGGCAGGTTTCAAGCGGCTCTCCAGGCCCTTGACAATCTCTCGTTTAGTTTTGTTTTACCAAATATTCTTATCCATTGTTCTCAGGAGACCCCGGATGCGTATCGGTCGATTCACTTCGCTGGCTGCGTGTTGCTGCATGCTCACCGCAATGGCTGGCTGCGGCGACAAGCTGCAAGTTGCGGAAGTAACGGGTGTAGTAACGCTTAAGGGCGAACCACTCGAGTTTGTACATGTCGAGTTCTGGCCAGAAGTCGGACCGCGCTCGTTTGGCAAGACAGATGCCAGTGGCAAGTTCACCCTGCAAACGGATGATCGAACCCAACCAGGCGCCGTACCGGGCAGCCATAAGGTATCGCTCAAGGATACTTGGCATACCCGAGAAGATTACATCAGCGACGGCGGCGACTGGGTTGACATGTCGGCGGGTAAGAAAAGTCGCATTTCGACCAAGTATTACGATGCTGTGAAAAGCCCATTGAGCGTCAGCGTGAAGTCGGGCGAAGCCAACAATTTTGATTTCGCCGTGGATCCCCTTGGCAAATAGTTCGCGACTTCAGAACCTGTTACGGGGAGTGTCTGCGTCGACGTCCTAGCACCTTAGGCAGATATTGTGCAGCGACCTGGAGGGCGAAGCTCCTGCTTTAAACATGTTTCACTTTGATTTAACAAATGAAATATGCAGTCGGGAGGGCGAGGCTCCTGCCGAGCTTTTTATGGGACTACCTCCTAGCGTCCACAAGCCAGCCGAGTTCCAACGATTGCTTGTGGGCGCCAGTGGGCAGCCCATGAAGGCTCGGCAAGACCCTCGCCCCCACGCAAAAGGAACTCCCGTGAGCGGCACAAGCCGTGAGTCATACGACGATTCCCTTAGAACCAGTTACCGTTAAGGATGCGCCATGGGTCAAGCAGCAACTACCAGTAGTAGCGAACGGCTTCTTTCCCTCGATCAGTTCCGTGGCTACACGGTGGTCGGGATGTTTCTCGTTAACTACTTTGGCAGCTTCGCTGTTTGCCCGCGGGTGTTGCGGCATACACACGACTACAACAGTTATGCCGATACAATCATGCCGCACTTTCTGTTTGCGGTGGGCTTCGCCATGCGCTTGAGTCTCAGCAAACGCTTGGCTCAGGCGGGCAGCGCGGCCGTTTATGGTCGGATGGTGCGGCGACTGTTGGGATTGATGCTGGTCTCCTTGGTGGTCTATAGCGTTGGCAAGCGGGCTGAGACCTGGGAAGCGCTGCAAGAAATGGGATTTTGGGGGGCGATTCAGGAACCGCTCAAGCGTCAGTGGTTTCAAACGCTGATGCATATCGCCGTTACTTCGCTGTGGATTTTGCCCTTTGTGCATGCCCGGGCTTCAGTGCGAGTCGCCTGGATGATTTTTTCGGCGTTAGCGCACGTCTGGCTCTCTTATTGGTTCAACTTTCACTGGGTGAATGCTCCACCGAGTGGTGTGGATGGTGGCCCGCTCGGCTTCTTAACCTGGTCGGTGCCAGCCATCATCGGCACCTTAGCCTACGATGTGTTTGCCCAATCGCGGGACAAACTGCAACTCGGCTCGCCGTCGCTCTGGAAGACCTTTGCCTGGGGCTGCGCGATTATGTTGCTGGGCTACATCATGTCCTGTGGCACTCGCTTTTACGACGTCATCCCGTCTGAAGAAAGCGCGCAGTCCACTGAGAATCAAGCGACCGAAAAACTTGCGGCCCATCCAGTCGTGCCCTCACCAGAACAGTTCGCAGCCAAGCGGGCGCAACCCGGTGGCTTGGCGAAGTACTTGGCCGAGCCACCCTTTGTGGCACCTCCGCCAGCCGAAGAGCGGCAGTGGAATTACTGGATGATGAGTCAGCGGGCCGGATCGCTTTCCTACTTGACCTTCACCGCTGGACTCTCGTTGGTGGTGTACATCTTCTTTTACATCGTATGCGACCTGTGGAAACTCCGTCTCAGTTTCTTTCAGACCTTCGGCACCAATGCCTTGTTGGCCTATGTATTGCACTCGCTGGTCGGTGATGCGGTTCAAGCGTTTGTACCGAAGGACTCACCCGCTTGGTATGCCTACGGCTCGCTGGGTCTCTTCTTTTTAATCACTTGGCTTTTCATCCGTAGCTTTGAAAAGCAAGGCATGTACCTAAGGGTGTAGTGGATCTTGCTAAAGATCCCCTAGCGTTGGAACTCAAGCGTTCGATGCGTCCGTTCCTGTATCAAAAACACGCATGTTCACAGCCCCGTGCCGTCAGCTAATGCGCGTTTAGGCACCGATTCGGCCATTGGTCGAGTTTGGCACCGGCTTTGCGTACTCATCCCATGAGTCTCAATGGCAGACGTCCAGCGTGCGGCGTCTATAGAGCCAAATTCCCGGATGGGACCAACCGCTAGTTCTGCTTAAGGAAAACAAAACATGATTTCGAAAGAACGTATAGAAGGCAATTGGAACAGTCTCGTTGGCGCCGTTCGCAAAAAATTCGGTGATATCGACGGCGATGAGCTGAAGCGTGTGCAGGGCAACGCCGAGCAACTTGTGGGCCTGCTGCAGCGCAAGACAGGCCAGAGTCGTGAGCAAATCGAAGCTTTTGTTAGCGACTGTTGCAAGACGACTGGCGACACGCTGCACCACATGAGCGAAAAGGCTGGCGAATACGCAACCCAAGCCGGTGAGGCGGTTCGCGAGAATTACGAGTATTTGGCCGAAGGGGCGCAGCGCGGTTACAACTACACGGTCAAAAGCATGTCGCGCCGGCCCATGGAATCAGTCGCCATCGCGCTGGGAGCAGGCCTGTTGGCGGGCCTAGTCGTGGGACTCTCCATGACACGTCGCCGCTAAAGCTAGCGAACGCGAATCGAGTGGAATCAACTGTTTTTTCAGTGAGAGCACGAACTATGAGCAGTGTTAAATCGGAAGCGACTCGGACGAGCAGTAATCCCGACCGAGACTACGACCCACCGCGGGAGCCGCACGAAGAATCACCGGAAGATCTGCAGTTGCTGATGGGCGAACTGGGTAACGCTGTCTCGGACTATTGCCGTAAGCGGCCCGGCGTCGCGGGTGGAGTTCTTTTTGCCGTCGGCTTTTTCGTAGGCTGGCGATTGAAACCCTGGTAACCCCCCAGGCCGAGCGTCAGTGGTGGGGATCGGAGTTCGGCTCCTCCCCAAGCCTCGCAGTTAGAGCGGGGCCGGGGATTGACTAGGCCCCACCAGCCATGCATGCTATGCATAGTAACCATGCACTCTACGCATAGCAGGCAGGTGGCCGATGGACCTCGAACAACTCGAGCATTTTCTGGCGGTGAGCGAATCGCAAAACTTTACGCGAGCCGCTGCGATGCTGTCGCTCTCGCAACCGGCGGTCAGCCGTTCCATTCAGCGTTTGGAGGAAGAATTCGCCCAACCGTTGTTTGAACGGCAAAGTCGCAAAGTGACACTTACAGAAGCCGGAGAGATGTTCTTGCCTCGAGCGCGGCAAGTGCTTGCGCTGATCAGTGAGGCGAAGTTAGAGATCAATGACGACGGACAATCGGGGCGCCTGCGTATCGGCGCCATTCCGACGATCGCTCCCTACTTCTTGCCCGGCCTGTTGCAAGCATTCTCGCAGCAGTATCCGCGAGCCAATTTATGGGTGCAGGAAGATACCACCGACACCCTTCTTGGACGACTCAAGCAAGGGGATATCGATGTGGCCATCCTGGCTCTACCGATCCCCGTAAAATACTTAGAGGTGCAGGAGCTGTTCAGTGAGGAGCTGTTTGTCGTCCTGGCACATGACCATCCACTGAGGGTGAAGAAACAACTCTACGTGGCCGACGTGCGGGCCTTGCCCTTTGTGCTGCTCGCCGAAGCGCATTGCCTGTCGGAGAACATCCTCGGCTTCTGCAGCCAGCGCGCCTTCCAACCCGTCTCGCTGGAGAAGACAAGTCAACTGGCGACGGTGCTCGAGTTGGTCGCTATCAATCACGGGATTTCGTTGATACCCGAGATGGCCAGACGACAGGACGATAGCCCTCAGCGGATCTATCGCTCGATGAGCGGGGCCAAGCCCGTGCGGACGATTGCGGCCGTCTGGAACTCCTATCGCTTTCAGAGTCGATTGTTAAAAGCGTTCCATGCATCACTGCGTGAATATTCCCGGGCGTTTACCTGCACACCAACGTTGCATGCACCACGGTAGCCAAGCAAAAACACGGGGCGATCATGATCTGCTATGAGCAACTATCTGTGCGAGAGTAGGTAGCAGTGTGAACGGTAGGTAGACGACCGATCAACTTGGCCGTTACAATACGCCTCCTTCATCCATCGCCAAAAACACGCACGTACGAGACAAGTTCCCCAAGTGGTAGCCATTAGTCGCTCTGATCACCTTAAAGAAAAAGCGCTCGCACATGCCCGCAGGGACTTTGTGCAAATCCCAGTCAACGAAACAGTGGACGAGGCGCTCAACTACGTCCGCGAACATAAGCCAACCGGGCGGATCCTGTACCTCTATGTCATCGACGAGCAGGAACGACTGGTGGGGGTCTTGCCCACGCGCCGCCTGCTCTTGAGCTCGCCGGAAACGCAGGTGATCGACATCATGGTCAAGACGTTGGTGACGCTCCCCGCCGACGCCACGTTGCTCGACGCCTGCGAACAGTTCATCCTGCATCGATTTCTGGCGTTGCCCATTGTCGACGACGCAGGGCGGATGCTGGGGGTCGTCGATGTGGAACTGTACACCAATGAAATTTCAGATCTCGTGCGGCAGGAGGAAAGCCAAGACATCTTCCAGTTGATCGGCGTGCGTTTGGCCAGTGTGCAGAAGGCGGCGCAGTGGACCGTTTTTGCCAATCGCTTTCCCTGGCTCTTATGCAACGTATTTGGCGGTCTGGCGTGCGCGGTGTTGGCCGCGCAGTTCGAGGGGATACTGAATCAAGTCATCGTGCTGTCGCTGTTCATTCCCGTGGTGCTCGCGGTGTCGGAGAGTGTCAGTATTCAGACGTTGAGTCTCGTGCTGCAATCGCATCACGGCAATCGCTTTGAGTGGAAGGAGTCGTTGCAGGCGTTCGCGCGGGAGATCCCTCAGGGACTCATGCTGGGTGCGGCTTGCGGTGGTTTGGTCGGAGTGGTGGTGTTGGCCTGGAAGCAAATGGGACTGGTCGCTTTGACGGTGTTCCTGAGCATGCTGCTCGCCGTGACCACGGCCGCCACCCTGGGTCTGCTGGTTCCAACGGTATTGCACACGGTGCAGCGCGACCCCAAAGTGGCCTCGGGGCCGATCGTGCTCGCCATGACCGATCTGGCTGCCCTATTCTATTACCTCGGGCTCGCGACCTGGTTGCTGGGCTGAACGCAGCGCAGTCACCTCATCGCAGTCATCTCATCGCGATCACCTTACAGGCCAGCGGAGATGTTTGTGCAAGAAATCAAACGTCCCTTGCCCGTTGATCGTGTGGGGGCCGTTGAACCACTCGATCTCACATCGGTCAGCAAGTCCCAGTCGGGCGGCGTATAAGAACCGCACGCGAGCGAACTCTTTAGCCACCCGATCATCCGGCGCCACACCATCGTAATGCCCGCGCTCGACCATGAACGGGCGGGGGGCAATGAGCGCGGCCATCTCCGCATAGTTGAACGTGTGCCCCAAATCGTATTCAAAGATCTCGTATTCACCGGTTCCGATATAGCTGTACGGCGAACGCGAGGAAGCGTTCTTCCACACCCAATCATTGAAATCAGCGCTGCAAATCGAGAGACAATATTGAGGCAACATGGCGGGCAAACGCATCGCCGACTTGCCACCATACGACAAACCGTAAAAGGCAATTCGCTCGGGATCGACCTGGGGAAGCGAACTCAGCCAATTCAATATCTGCTGGTGCTGCGGACCGATGACAGAGAAGAGCGATTTGCCAAGCGGATTCAACTTGCGTTGCAGCGTGCGAAAGGCATCTTGACCGATGTATGGATTCTGCGGAGCGAAGACGATAAACCCGCGACTGGCCAACTGGGCTGCAAAGTCATGATAGGCATAGTGATCACCCGTGATCGTGTCTTGCGGACGTCCCTCCAGTCCATGTTGGCAGACGACCACCGGCCTCCGCTCGTTGGCCTTGAGATCATCGGGCACCAGCAAAACACCGTAAGCAAAAACATCTTCAAAGACATCGAGGACCACTTCGTAGCCATTCCAGCCAGGACCCGAGAGATGTGGCCGCGAGCGCGGAGCCGGCTCGAGCAGCGGCTCTGCGAAACTTCCGATCACCTCATCCACAAAAATCTGACGAAAGCGTTCGGTCGTTTGTTGATACGCAGCCGGACTGCTCGTATCGATCGCATTCTTGCCGTCGGCCCGGTTGTCGCGGGGGAGCCCCATGTTGAGGAACTGAACGCGAGCATACTCGCTCTCCTCGAGCACCGCCTGAGTGTGCGCATCGATGTTGTCGACCAACCGCGCCAGCCGCGCGGCCGCCTGCGTCTGCACCCCTACAGCCTCGCTGGGAGTAGCAAGCAAAGGCGGCTCACTGTTTCCATCAACTCGGCCTGGTAGCCAGGGCCAACGCGCACTTTGAGATAGATAGGCAATATGGGTAGAGTTGCGCCCGCGGGGCTTTTAAGCGATGATTGTTGGCAGCTTTTACACGCTTCCAGTCGCTTGCGCAAAGTCCGCTATGATGTCCGAGATTCA
>JBGSHW010000144.1:0-5039 GCA_041751975.1 Pirellulaceae bacterium | reverse complement strand
CAGAATTCCAGCGACCAATGCGAACAGCACCACTGTCCACACGTCGCGTGAATCGAGTCGCAATAGGGCTAAGACGCGGCGCAGCGGTTTGGGATGGGCTGGATGCGAAGCGTGGCTGTGCTGATGGCTGGCATGTGCGGCGGCGGTGGATAACGAACTGCACTCCAGTTCTCTCTTCGCCACGAACAATCGCGGTTTTTTGGCGAGCAGGCCACGCAGTTTTCTAGGTGACAGGACAGTAAAGCTCACCCCCGCCTCAACTTGGCAGGCTTCGACATTCTTGCCGACCCGTTTTTCCAAGATCCAAAACGAGCCATCCGCCAGTGCCGCTACGACAGGCAAACCCTCGACCAGTAGAGATTGGACCTCCCGGGAATCCAGGTGGGCCTCTTTAACAAAAATCCCTGCCCGTCGCGCACCCGCCTGCAGCAACCCCAACCCTTCGTCGGCTCGATCAAGCTTAGAAACGTCCGTTAGGTCCAACTCGGAATAGTCGACCGCTACCTGTAAGCAGACTCCCAGGCGGCGCAGTACATCCAGTACACGGTCGTCGATGGTTCGAATCATGCTCTCCTTGAGGTCATTGGGGCTTGGGCTTCCGTGTTACAACTAACAAGGTCGACAGCATATCACACGAGTTCCACAACTATAGGCCACAAGTCGATGCTTTCGCATATAGAAATTGATAGATGGATTCATTCAAAAAACAAATATGCAGGAACTTCCAGGGGGTAGCATCGATTTTTCACGAGCGGCAGAAGAATGAGGGCAGAAGAATGAAGGCAGAAAAATAAGAATCAATCATTTTTCTGCCTCCATTATTTCTGTCTCAATAACATCCGATCCCATTCAGCTCAACAAACCGGAGAGCCTCCTTTTACAAAGCTACAATCTACAAACTGTGCGAAATACGGCATTTCTTACAGACGGGTTGCCGGTTACACCCCCGCGACTTTTCACCTTCGTCGACGCTGGCGTTCAGCGAGAAGTGTCCAGATTTCTCGTGAATGGCTTGTTCGATTTTATGGCAGACTGAACTTTGCGGCAACGTCGGATCAGCGCGAGTTTGGTGCGGTGGTTGTTGGCTCACTGGCAACTGGTCCTTTGAGCCATACGCCAACTTTCGCTAGAATAGTAAATGGTCATCGTACGGATCGCTGGTTTTGTGAACCACAGGCGCTAAATTAACCGACCGATAATTCGCATCGCGCTCCCCTACTCTCCCTAAACAAAACTCACATTCATGCCTTCGCCCTTCAAACTACACGCTTCGCTTTACGCGTGCCTGCTGCTTACGACTATCTGTCAAGCACAAACTCCTGATCTAAGACTCAGAGGGGGAGTGGTCCGTTTTGAAAACATTGAAGATGTCATAGCGGCTTGGCAGCCCAGCCAGCACGTGTTCGTCAAGGGAGAACTGGGTGTCGGCCAGCGACAGCTTGAGGAATTGCAAATCTGGATCGATAAGAACGCACCGCATTGGACGGTTGTGTTGATGGAATCGGCAGACAACGAACGGTATCGAGCCGCCGATGGTCGCGTTTATGGAGAATTGGACGCGGTGGAACACGCGTTGGGAAATGGCTTGAGTAATCGTACCGGCTTTGGCAATCTGGAACATCCTCAGACAGGGGAAAGCGATGGTGCGATCTTTGTCTTGTTCTTGAAGGAACGGAAATTTAGTTACTTCGGTTCCGACGCCCAAGATCGTCGCGGCTTGGGAGAGGCGAATTGGATGGGGGAATTGGACCAACCTGCCTTCCGCGCGATGCGCAATGGGGGACGGATCATCGATGCCGCCCGCGACACTATCCGCACGATCGATGCGCAGCTCGAACAAGCCATCAAGTCCGAAGCGGCCTCGGCCGAGCGAGCGCAGCGCGAGCGCGAGCGGGCCGCAGAGGAAGTCAACCGCAGTGTCGAACTGACGCGGCAACGAGTCGAAGAAGTTCAACTGGCGGCAGCCAATTTTCGACTCGCACAACCCGCTGCGACGGGACCACTGGCCGTTCCACCGTTGGCCGATTGGCTGTCCGAATTGTCGGCGATTAAGGCCGACCTTACTCCCGAGTCGGCTCGTCAGCTCGATCAACGGCTGGCGAAACTTAATGATGCGGTCGAGCGACAACTCAACGGCTACGCTTCCATCCATGGACTGGACGAGCGAGAGCAGGCGATCGAGCAGCAGTTGAAAGTCCTGCGTCAGTCGCCCGGTAATGTCGCCGCCACGGAGATCACCCAAGCGAAAGAATTGTTGGGCCAAGCCCAAAAATATGCCGTCGTGGGGGAATTGGGAATCGAGGATGCGCTCGCTCAGGCCGATGCGGTTTTGCACTCGGGACAATCGCTAATTGCCAACGAGACCGCTGCTCGAGAGCGCGCCGCTATGCAGGCGCTGTGGATTCGACGGACCGTGTTGTTCATGCTGGTGCTCACCGCGCTAGCGGTATTGGGACTGCTGGCACTGCTTAATCGTCGCCGTCGTCCAGCCATGCTGCAGGCTCAACAGGAACTCGCCAAACGCGAAGCTTCGGTCGCAGAGGAGACTGACGGTATCAACACGCTCTTGGTGCGCAATGAAGACATTCTGGGGAGCCGCGAGCAATTAAAGAAGAGAGGCTACGAAGGGGTCACGCAACAGACCAGCAACCAAGCACTCGATTACGTAGATGACCTGTTCATCATGTCCAGGGAGATCCGTCGTGTCGTCAGCGAAGCCAGGGAGTTAGTCTACCCCGGTAGCCTAGTCGGTCGCGCTGTCAATCTCGTCAGTAGCGTGCGCTATCAGCAGGCGGTCAATCAAGTGAGTGGCAAACCGCTGCAATTCAATCGCGCGAATGGTCTACCGATGGTGCTGCGCGATCAATCTCGGCTAAAAAGTGATGGCACACTTCCGGATGAGATTTCCATGACGTTTGAAGATGTTTTTCAAGCCTTTCAAAAGCGAGGAGACGATGCACAGCAAGCCTTAGACACGATTGAAAGTTCTTTAGTTGGCGTGGGGAGCGAGCTTGATGAATTGCAAAGACAACTGCAGCAGGTGACGGTTCAAGAAAAGGAGCTGATGCAAGCCGCCGCCACAGATCACTATTTCAACTTGCCCAACTTCTTTGAGAAGCTCATTCCCGCCGTGCAACAGGATCTCACTACTGCCGAAGGGCAGTCTGCCTTCGATGCCGTGCAAGCCATGCAAGGGGCCATCCCTGCAGCCCGCCGTAAACTGACCGAGGCGACCAGACTGGCTGAATGTTTGTCCAGTGCACGCGAAGAACTATTTCCTAGGTTGACAGCCGCCGCTAACGAATTGCAGCAGTTAAACTATGCGTCGACTTGGCTTGACGACGATCTCCGCGCTATAACTCTAACCGCCAATCAACTCATGGAGACCGCCACGGGGCGTTCGATCAGCACCGAAATTGATGACGTTTCAGCACAGCTCGCGCATGTGCGGACCAAGGTGGAAACAGCTGTTGGGCATGCGCGCGACATCGACGCGAAGCTGGCTCCGTCCCTGAAAGCGCTCAGCGACAAAGTGGAACTGGGACGCAAGACGTTGGCCAATAAACTGGGGGTCTCCGTCGACTTGGTGCTCAATGAAGTCGAGCGTGATCCCGATGATTGGATCGCTGCGGCAAGTAAACATCTCGAAACGGCGCGAGCGACACTTGAACTGGGACGCAACGAAGTGGTGGCATCCGCCTTGGAGGCCATGCAATCGGCCGCGACCCGGGCCGACCAAATCTTGGCGGCTTCCCAGTCCGCCGCCGACACATACGCTCAGCGACAGCAAGAGGCTCGCGGCGAACTACAACGGCTGAGGGGACGCCTCCCCAGCGTCCGACAAGAAGTCGAGCCGGTGCAGGCTGCTTACGAAGCCTCCGCACTCCTCATGTTCGACAGCCAAACCGACAACACCGATGGCAATCCGCCACAACTCGGCCCACCGCAGATTAGCCCACCGCAGATTAGCCCACCGCTGATTAGCCCACCGCTGATTAGCACTGCAGCGATGCTCGAAAAGGCGGCAGCCCCCATCCAGCCCATCGAAACTTGGCTGAATCAAGCTGCCGATGAATACGGTCGCGCCCAAGTCTTGAAGGCCGAAGATCTGTTGCACGACGCGGCTGTGGCGTTGATGCACTCACACGAACGGCTCGACCACGTTCAACAACACTTGCAATCGATAGCCACCCAAACCCGAGAGAATCAAACCGCACTCAATCGCTTGGTCGATCAATGTGTGGCCCTACTCGAGTCGAGTCGCGATCCGTTGGTGATGCAACCGACACTTACGTCCATCGAACAAACGCGTCAATCGCTGGAAGGCTGGCGGCGCGATTTAGCGACCAGCCACGTGGCTCGCAATCCCTTTGAAGTCGCGCAGAATTTGGACGGCCTCAAACAGGCGCTGGTGAAACTCGAGGCGCAATGCTTGGCCGATCGCCAAGCGCATGCGGAAGCAGCCCGAGCGGTGGCGGGTGCCGATCGCCAATTGCAGTTGGCCGAAGAATTGGTGCGACGTTCACAAACTGATGGCATACCCGATAGCAAGATCACGGTCGATGCCAATGGCCGCATTCTGACGCTCGCTCGTGCTCTGGTCAGCGTGCAACATGAGTTGGATGCGCCACATGGTAGTTGGAAGAACGTGGACGACAACGCTTCGCGGATCCAAGTCGAGTTGCGCGCCGCTGCCGACTTGTTGGGTGGAGAGCTACAGAATGCCAGCCAGGCACTCACTGACTTCCAGTTGGCGTCACAGGCGGTTTATCAAGCGGAGCAGTGGTCAGGGGCGTATGGAGTTCGCGTGCTCGGTTCACCCGGCGTGCAAGAGCTGCAGCGGGCCCGTCAAGGACTGCAGCAAGGGAACTATAGTGTGGTGCTGGAGCTGGCTCGCGTGGCCACCACCGTTGCCCAGTCGGCTGTGCAACAAGCCGAGCGGGAAGTAACCCGCCAGCGGATCGCCGAACAACAAGCGGCTGAGGCTGAACGTCGCCGCCGCGCCGCGAGCAGCCGCAATACTTCACCCTTCGGCGGTG
>JBGSHW010000143.1:0-188273 GCA_041751975.1 Pirellulaceae bacterium | reverse complement strand
GAACGAGCCATCGGCATTGAGAGTGAAAGCTGCCGCCTGGCTCGGGCCACTTACCAGCACAGCCGCTAAGGGATCACCATCAACGTCGCTGTCATTCCGTAGAACGCCATTGGCGGCGGAGACGTTCAGCGTATTGTCTTCCAGCACGGAGTAGTCTACTGGATCTAAATCAGCCACAAATGCCACTTCGTTGACCGTCAAGCCGCGAGACAGTAAAGCCACTTCGTCAATCTTGCCATCAAAGGATGTACTACTATCCGGATTATCGCCGAGCCACACACTGCCCGTTGAATCTTGGTCGAGCGGGCCACCCACACTGTGAGTCCCTTGTTCGACCAGTTGGCCATTTAGAAAAAGCGACATCTGACCGGTGGCTGCATCGTAAGTCGCAGCGACGTGCTGCCAGACGCCAATAGTCAGCGTTGCCGCATGGGCGACGAGCGTATCCGCGTGGCCACCAGCCGAAATACGAAGTCGTAAATAGTAGTTTGAGCCGACCTGCGTGGTGCTCAACATAAACGTGTGATCGGCCGCGTCCTTGCCATCGGCCTTGCTAATGATATGTGCATCTTCCGTTGCAAACGAATCGGGCTGGATCCAGGCGGCCAAAGTTAGACCGCTGCCACTCACATCCAGGGGCCCCAGATCCATGTACGATTCGCTACGGTTGAAGTCCGCCACTTTGTTGCCGTCACTGGTCGCTCCGCTGGCCTCAAGGCTCACACCGGAATCGGTTTCCGTGTGGTTGCTGGTGGTTGCATCCTTGGTGGTCCCTACCGTTTCGCCCAGTCGCCAAAAGATGACCGCAGCGGGATCTTTCGTTAGACTGACGGCTATACCTGCCGGGTCGTGGGCCGATACGGGTGCATCATTGACCGGAGTGATAGTCATCTTAATATCGACGTCGACCGACTTGGCTCCATCCTTTCCGGAATTGAACATTTCTAACTGGATGACTTCTGTTGGAGCCTCACCACCCAGGTGTTGATAGACCACCAGCCCTGAATCGATATCGTCCTGAGAGAAGGTACTATCGCCAGTCAGCGCGGCGCCATTCACTAATAACGAACCACCTTCGAGATCAAACCGAAGTCGATAGGTAACGCCCATGTCCGAGTTGTCGGGCTCGCCTCCGTTGAGCATGGCATGGGTGATGACCACCGAAGAACCTTCGGCGATCTTGGCTCCTGTATTCGTCGCGCCCACCGCCGCCTGCGGCTCGACGAACAAGACTTCATCGCCAGTATCCCCATGGGCTTCCAGCCAATCGGCGAGTACTTCACCTTCATTCGTCTCCACAATGGCAGCCAGTCCGTCCAGCAGGCTTTCATCCGCCAACAGTTGCAGTGCATCCCCCAGATCGCTCAGTGCTGCGTCGATGGAGACGCTGAGCTCAGCCGACATCTCTGCATCTTCAGCTGGCATCGTGCTGGCATCATCCGCCGGCTGATTGACGGCTTGGTCGATTGGCTGGTCGACAGGCAGGGGAGTCGCGCTGTACAGAATGCGATCTTCGAGAACGTGGAGGTCTAACGGCTGCGGAGCGGCCGGCCGGCCGGTCTCCAATGCTCGAAACCAGCCTTGAAGGGCTGCCATCAAGGATGAAGATGGGTGGAGTTCGGGCTTACGGCTAGGGGTCTCTTGCATGTCGCGAATCCTCGGGCACTCGTATGAGTCGCAATGATTGGATCGATTTTGCGGACCGCTGCGAACAACGTGCACTGACCCACTTAAACATAGCATTGGCGCTACCTCGGTGATACTTTGGGGCCTAGGCTATGCCTACCTTCTGGGTAGGAGCGGGCAATCGTGACGAAGATTTCGACAAAACGCGGCCTCTTCTCGTCCAGCGAGCAAGTGACGCTTCGTCGGTTCAAGGCAGCGCGCCGTCGCCTGTTCGCAATATTTTTTCGCGATGTTGCAACAGCGCGCCGGATCCACGCTCTATACTGAGACCCTGCACACAGCCTTCCTTAATACTGCAATGCATAAACCTTTGCGCACTTGCATCATGTGGTAGCCCGACCACCCCTGAAGCTGGCGAAGGTCTGCTGAGCACTCCAACGCGATCAACGCGCGCGTCAGGAAAACGCTATGACGACACAAGACTCTCCGCCCCGCGTGTTGTACCTCATTGATGGTGGCTCAACTAACGATTCGATCTATCGAGAGCTTCTGCTAAGCGAAAAACTAGAGGTTGTCCGTTTTTCGCAGCCCTCAGAGTTCCTACTTCTGCATACGCTCCAGCGTCCCGCATGTATCGTGTGCGACCTCGGCGTAGGTGCCAAGGCAGTCGAGCAGCTGCAACGCGCACTGCATGAACGTGGCACGCTTTTGCCGCTGATCTTGGTTGGCGTTGACCCGCCGCTCGCGTTGGCTGTGCGGGCCATGGAACGCGGAGCGTTGACGGTGATGTGCCAGCCGATACAAGTCGACTCACTGCGTAGTTATGTCGAGGCCGGTTTCAACGGTGATGCAAAACAGTGCAAATTCGATGATTTGTATGCAGCGGTGAACCATTCCTTGGAACAAATGACCGAGCGACAGCAAACGGTACTGCACCATGTCGTCCGCGGCCTATCGACGAAGCAAATCGCCCTGGAGCTCGAGGTCTCGGAGCGACTTATCGAAAAAGAGCGATCAAGGATCCTGGAGCTATTTTCCGTATCCTCAACATCGGATGTCACCCTAAAGTTAGGGGGATACGACGTAATTGACGCGTTAAAGGTACGATTCGACCAACCCGATCTCAATTTTTTGCGGGTTTCCGTACGTAGAAGTAGATCAGGGGTCGCCGATAGAAAACAGCAGTGAAGCGTCGGGAAACCCGCGACTGAGGCTGTTGTGGTGGATTCACCAAGGCCATCTACGCCAAACAAGTGCTGAATCTGTTTTGCAGGGAGCACCCTCCGGGCGAGTTCGTGCAAAGCAGATCCGACAGCGATTTCCCGCTGCCTCCCGAACATTTTAAGCACATGGCGCTTACTTCTCGGGGCAACCGGCACTCGGAAACTATCCAATGTGGGGCAAATTACGTTGAGTAGTTCCGAGTGTCGGGAGAAGTGTAACGATTCGGCAGCAAGCTGCTTCAGTCGTAGGTGACCACAGATGTTGCTCTCTTAACCGTCTCCCGCATCAATTGCGTGGGAGGTTCGAGACCAGTAAATAACTTATACTGGTAAGCGGCTTGCCGGATGAACATGTCCAAGCCGTTGATCACAAAGCAACCCACTTGGCGTGCATCCTTGACGAGCACGGTTTGTTCTGGATTGTAGACGGTGTCAAATACAATCGTATCAGGTAGCAGCTTGTCTTTGTCATACGGCGAGCGATCGATGTCGGGGTGCATCCCGATCGGGCTACAGTTGACCAGAATCCCGGGCTTGAGTTCATAACGTGCATTCCACGGCAAGGCGCGTCCCCCGATGTCTCTGGCCAGTTGTTCAGCGCGCTCTGGAGTGCGACTACTCACGACGACCACCGCGCCCCGTTGCCTCAAGCCGTAGCCGATCGCGCGGGCCACCCCCCCTGCACCGAGCAGCAGTGCCCCGCGACCGCGAAACAAATCATCATCGCGAGCAGTCAGATTTTGCACGGTCTTCTGAGTCTTGAGGGCTTCGTTCAGGCAATCCATGGCCGCCCGATAATCGGTGTTGTAGCCAGTCGCATCCTCACCGCGGATCGCCACCGTATTGATCGCACCGATGCCATTGGCGGCCGACTCCGCCGAGGAAACTAATCCGAGCATGGCTTCCTTATGTGGAATGGTGACGCTCAACCCATGAATCCCAGCTCCCTTGCACCACTGCAAAAATAAACTGAGGTCCTCTGGCAGGATGCGAAACGGTAGATAACGACAGTTCAAGTTGTTGTGTTGGAACGCCACGTTATGGATCAAGGGGCTCAACGAATGGGCCACCGGATCAGCGACGACCCCAAACAACTTCGTATCGGCGTCGATCTCAGACGGACGAAAGAGATTCTTCATCTTGTCGAAGGGCACTTGGCCAGGTGCAATCTTGCGTTCTGCCGAGAGGGTCGTGTAGGTGAAGGGAGCTCCGTACCGCAAGGCCATGATGCGGGTGACAATTCCCATATCCCCCATGCACAAGCCGATGGTCGGCACTTTGGCGTTCTTGACCAACTCCAGCATGCGAATGCAGTCGGAAAACGAATTTGCCATGGTGGCAATCTTAACCACGTCCGCATCCAGGGCGGCCAAACGAGCATGAATGCCCTCCAAGTCCTCTGGCGTGTGATCGAAGTTATGCAAGCTGACAATGCGTTTGGTCGAACCATAGCGAGGAATGCTCCCTGCGATATCCTCTTCCAAATCAACGAAGTCGACACCGCTGGCGATCACGCTCCGCAAGATCATCAAGCGTTCGGCTTCGGTCTTTTCCCAACGACCGCCATCTTCTCGACGGCGGCAGGTAATCACCACGGGGCAATAGCGATTGGCCAACAAACGCGACAAGTCAATATGGCGACCAATGAAGTCAAGACGCATCTCGACCAGATCTGCCCCTTGTTCCGCCAAGCTTTGGTACTCGGCAATCATGTACTTATGTCGACTTCGACCGATCGTCACGCAGAGCATATTAAGAACTTAATTCATGCAAGAAGAGAAGCACTGGACGTTCGTTTGCCCATGTAACCACGATACATGTAACCACGATACATGAAGCCACGATACGTGAAGCCACGATACGTGAAGCCACGATAATAGCCCATCGCCTTAGCGCTGGGTAGTCTGACCTTCCCAAGCCAAAAAGCGACGCAGCAATTCGACGCCAGGCTCGGTCAAGAAGCTTTCGGGGTGGAACTGCCAACCGACGACTGGATGCACGCGATGCCGGACGGCCATGATCTGCCGCGAGTCATCGGCGTCATCGACCCAAGCCGAAACCTCCAGCTCCGCCGGCAGGCTGGCTGGCTCAATCACCAGCGAATGATAACGCGTGGCCACAAAGGGATTCGGCAAGCCTGCGAAAAAACCGCGATTGTCATGGTGGATGCGATCGGTTTTGCCGTGCATAAGCACCGGTGCCCGCACGATCTTCCCCCCCAGCGCTTGACCAATCGATTGATGCCCCAGGCAAACTCCAAGAATCGGGAATTCACCAATCAATTCCTGCACGATGGGGACACTGATTCCCGCCTCGCTGGGTGAACAGGGGCCCGGCGAAATCAAAATCCGATCGGGCCGCAGCTGACGGATTTCTTCAATCGAAATCTTGTCGTTGCGGACCACGCGGATATCGACGGAAGGATCGATCTCCCCCAGCCGCTGCACCAAGTTATAGGTAAAGGAATCGTAATTATCGAGAACGAGGATGATCAAGGCAGCGACTCGCGAAACATAAAGAAAAGATCAGGAACAGTGTCGAACGATTGTCTCCATCGTTTCCAAAGCGATTGGGGACAATCGCAATCGTTTCTAAAGCGATTGGGGACAATCGCTCGACACTGACTAAGCAATATCGGTCTCAGAACCTGAAATGACACTTTCATAAGTTCGCGCCCGATTCGGATCATCGCTGGCGATCCCAATGTTTTGCAAGGCGATGTTGTACAACTTCTGACCATGCTCCGTCGGGTAGTTGCCCGTGATGCAGGCTTGGCACAACTGCTCTTCACTTAAGTCAATGGCCCGCGCAATGGAGCTGATCGGCAAGTAACGCAACGAATCGCAACCGAGCGTGGCCGCCATCCGCCGCTGCCCCTCTTCGGTCAGCAAACCTTGGTCTAGGAACTTCGGTGCGAACAACTCATCGATCGTCGACATATCGATCCCGTAAAAGCAGGGTGCGACAATGGGAGGACAGGCGACGCGGACGTGAATCTCCTTGGCACCGCCCTGCTCGCGGATGCGATCGAGCAAGACCTTCATGGTGGTTGAACGAACGATCGAGTCTTCAACCAAGAAAACACGCTTGCCCTCAAGTACTTCACGTAGCGGAGTGTACTTGCTGGCCGCTTTGGCCAGTCGAGCTCGCCCACCTTCGATAAAAGTCCGTCCACTGTAGCGATTGCGAATCAAACCTTCGCGACTTGGAATCCCCAACTCGTAAGCCATCGCATCTGCGGCCGCTTTACTGGTATCGGGGACGGGCACGACAATCGTATCGCGATCAAGCGGCACACGGTTGTCAGCAATTTCCATCCGCGCCAGTTCTTCACCCAAACGCGTTCGCGACAGGTACACGCTTCGTTCATCCAAGGTGCTGGCTACGTTGGCAAAGTAAACCCATTCAAAGAAACAGTGCGCGGTCCGCGTCGACTTGGCGAACTGCTTGACCTTGACACCATCCGGTCGGACGACCACCAGATGCCCGGGCAACAACGAACGGATGCTATCGGGTTCAAAGCCTAGATTCAGCAGGGCCACGCTCTCACTGGCTGCGGCAAACAACGGTCCTTCGAGCGCATAGCAGAGTGGCTTGATGCCCAGTGGATCACGGGCTAGTAGCAACTCGCCGCGGGCGTTGAGAAACGCCAAGCTGTAGGCGCCGTCGAAGAGCTTGGCCACTTCGGTAAAGACCTCAGCGATGTCGCGGCCCGGCTGCCCCGCTGAAAGTTCCCGGCCAAGTTCATGCATGATGATCTCGGTGTCGGTATCGCGGGCCAAGTGATGCTCGCCCTCGCGGAGTAGACGCGAACGCAACTGCGCGTAGTTGGCAAGTTGTCCGTTGAAGCAAAAACTAAACCACTTGTGCTTGTGAATGTGCTGGCGTTCGAAAGGCTGAGCGTAGTTGCGATCGTCTTTGCCGCACGTCGCGTAGCGGACATGGCCGATGGCCGCACTCCCGGCGTACTCTTGCATGAGCGCTTCGCTCTTGCCGCGATGGGACAGTCGGAAGACTTCAGCCACCGTCCCGATGTCTTTCATGGTGTCGAGGAGGTTGGGTCGGTCGGGCGAGTAGGAGGTCATCCCTGCCGCCAGTTGTCCACGATTCTGAATATCCTGTAGCATCCGCGGCAGAAGTCGCGAAATTTCCTGCGGCCCCTGTTCCGGACACAGTGGGCTGGGGGTGGCACTGGGCAGGTGATAAATCGCTGCTACGCCACACTCGTGATGCAGTTCGCTCATCGTGTTTGGGACTCCAGGTCCTGAGAGAGGCCGAGCAACAACGACGAATCGTCTGCCGCCAGCGCTAGGTTCGATCAAACTGGGCAAGCCGCCCAACAAACCCTGGCGAACCACCCGCCATGTGCCCTCTAGTTTACCTTAGCTCTAGTTTTCAGCAAACGAGTTCCCCGGCTTGAAAACTATCTTGCTGCGAATCGATCGATATTCCAGCAGAAAATCCCACCGCACTATCGAAGTCCCAATGAACGTGGATAATCTAGCGACGGCCCGATTTCCCAGCAGCTCTTGGCCGCTGTTGGCATCAACAAACGGATCGTCCCCATCCCTGCCAGACACCCCAAAAATCAACTTCGAGTATGGAAATCGCTGGTCGAAAACTCATCGCCGCCGCGGAAACCGTGGTGGTCAAAGTCGGTTCACGTGTCCTCTCCGGCTCCGATGGACGGCTCGATTCCAACCGCGTTGCCTCACTATCGCGACAACTGACCCAACTGGCCGATCGCGGCAAACAGGTGGTATTAGTGAGTAGCGGAGCGGTCGCCTCGGGGGTCGGAAAACTCGGCCTTTCCGGACGACCAACCGACTTGGCGTTATTGCAAGCAGTCGCGGCCGTGGGCCAAGCCCACCTGATCCAGACCTACGAACGCTACTTTTCCGAACATGGCAGACATGCAGCCCAAATCCTGCTAATCGCCGACGATCTGGACGACCGCGTACGATACCTCAACGTTCGCAATACCCTCCATGCACTGCTGCAGTTGGGGGTGATCCCGGTGATCAACGAAAACGACTCGGTGGCGGTCGACGAATTGTTGACGACCTTTGGTGACAACGATCGCTTGGCCGCCATGGTAGCTGGCTTGTTCACCCGACCGGCACTGATCATCCTCAGCGACGTCGAAGGGGTCTATGATCGAGATCCTAGCCTAGCCGGCGCAAGCTTACTACACACCATCCCGCAGGTCGATCAGTCGATTTTTGGGCTGGCCGTGCAACACAACTCAACGGTCAGCAAAGGTGGCATGGCAAGCAAACTCAAAGCGGCCCAGTTCTTAACTCAAAGTGGGGCCCCGGTAGTGATCGCCGGTGGACGGGTGGACAACGTATTGCCACGCTTGCTGGATGGTGAGGAAATTGGAACGCTATTCTTGCCGCAAGTTCGGGGGTTGGCTCCCAAAAAGCGGTGGATCGGCTTTACGGCACAAGCCACCGGGTCCGTGCATGTCGACCAAGGTGCCGTGCGAGCCATTCAAGACAAAGGTTCGAGCTTGCTCGCTATTGGCATCACCCAAGTCGTCGGCTGCTTTGAAAAAGGTGATGTCATCTCGGTGGTCGAAGCAACTGGAAACCAAATCGAAATCGCTCGGGGACTGAGCAACTACGCCGCCGCCGACCTCGTGAAAATCTGCGGCCTACGTTCCCCGGCGATCGCCGCCGTGCTGGGCAAATGCCCGTACGAAGAAGTCATTCATCGCAATAACATGACCATGCTCCTAGCCTTGAAATCAGCAGCAGTGGGACCCGACCCGAGCGTCTAGAGCCTAACCATTCATCCCTAGCTGATTCATCTTGCGATACAAGTTCGAACGATGCAGACCGAGCTGCTTGGCGGCGGATGCCAAGTTCCCGTTGACGGCGTCAACATGCCGTTGGATGTACTGCTTCTGAAACACATCGGTCGCATCGCCCAGGGTCATGTGCGCGGGGACATTCCCCACATCGCCCGAAGAACTGGGGGAGAGCACAAATGCCAAGTCGGTCTCTTCGACGACCGGACCATTGGTCAAGTAGGCGATGCGCTCCATCAGATTGCGTAACTCGCGGACATTACCTGGCCATGAGTGAGCCAGCAAGCGGCGTTTGGCTAGCTCGGAAATCTTGGGTGGCACGCGACCAATCTGATGCCCGAATTGCTCAAGAAAATACTCGGCCAACACTAGCACATCTTGTCCCCGTTCGCGAAGTGGTGGCATTTGCAGTGTGACGACCGTCAAACGAAAATAGAGGTCCTCGCGAAAACGTTTTTCGCGGACCAATTTCACCAAGTCTTGATTGGTAGCGGCGATGATCCGCACATCGGTTTGGATCGGCGACTCGCTCCCAACCCGGGTGACGATCTTGTCCTCCAACACGCGCAGCATCTTGGCTTGCCCAGCAAGGCTCATCTCGCCGATCTCGTCCAGCAAAAGCGTACCCCCGGAGGCCATTTCGAATTTGCCCGCCCGATCCGCAATCGCATCGGTGAAGGCCCCTTTGTCATGTCCAAACAACTCACTCTCTAATAACGACTCGGCAATCGCCGCGCAATTGATAGCGACGAAAGCTTGGTCGCGGCGGTTGCTTTGCAAATGCAGACTGCGCGCGACAACTTCTTTGCCCGTTCCGTTCTCGCCAAGAATAAGCACCGCCAGCTCCGTGGCAGCCACCCGCGACACGGTGTCGCGGAGGGCGCTGATCTGATGGCAACTCCCCACCAACTTCAAGGTCTGCGACACGGTCTCAACCAAACGATCGCGCGACTGAACCAGCGCACTGATCTTCTGGGTATTCTCTACGGCCGCCGATGCATGGCGCGCCAACTCTACCAAGAATTTTTCGTCTTCGCCTGAGAAAAGTCCGCTGCGATGATTGAGAACTTCGAATACACCCAAGGGGCGGTTACGACGATCGAGCAGCGGAACGGCAATCAACGAGCGGGTTGCATAGCCTAGCTTCTTACCGACTTTGGTATTGATGGCATGCGGATCCCCGGTGTCATCCCAACGTTTGGGAAGCAAGTTCTTGAGAACCTCCCCAGCGATCCCTTGATCGTCGCTAATCCGCAAGGGACCACCTTCGACTCCCATTGCCGGATGCCCAACCAATTCGCTTTTGGCTTTGTCCCACAAGAAAATACTCGCGCGATCACCACGCAACACGCGGGCAGCCGCCTGCGCCATGCCGTTAAGCAGTTCCGTCAAGTCTTGACTGCGGGCCCAAGTGGCGGTCAGGTCAAGCAAACTTTGCAGTTGCTCAACCCGAGCGGTCAAACTCGACTGCTCATCAGCAATCAATAAACCGTGACGCAACATTTGCGCCAGCGACACGGCATCATCGGCGCTGAGCACTTTGTGGGGACTGACCAGCAACACTTCAGCCGGCATGGCCCGACCGGTGATGGGCGAAGCAAGCCAGCCTTCCCCCTGGGTGACTTCCATATCATCGCACGCCGTCGCGGCCAAATCGATAGGCAATTGCGTGAGTGAACTTGCCGATCCGGCTACCTCCCAGTGCGCTTCTTGCTGGTGGACCCAAGCCACGCGCGCGCCGGGCAAATGATCGCAGACGACCGTCAGCGCCTGCTCACGAAACTCAGCAGCCGACTGGCTGCGCGAGATGGCTGCCAACAACTCATTGGCCAGACTAAAGGAAGACAGGTCGGAGCGCGGCATCAAAGAGGTTCAACTGAAAGGGGCTTAAGCGGACAGCACAGGTTAAGACCCCCTAGTGTAACGCACAATCACCATGACAAAACGACCGTGAGACCACGACTATGGCAAAACGATTACGACAAAACGCGTCGCAACGATTTGCACAATCGCTCGGCCAGTGCGGTTGAACTGGAGTGGGCAGCAAGTGAGATGGCCACACCCGCTGGGCCGCCCAGCACGCCACCGATCCCCACCGCCGCCAAACTACCGCTGATCCGCGCCACCTGCCGCGACTTTTCAGCCGTCAAACCACGTCGGCAGCCGATGGCCAAGGCCGCAACCTCAACGCCATCAGCGAGCAGCATCGCAG
Source organism: Pirellulaceae bacterium (assembly GCA_041751975.1). Taxonomy (GTDB): domain Bacteria; phylum Planctomycetota; class Planctomycetia; order Pirellulales; family Pirellulaceae; genus Aureliella. The sequence continues at coordinate 177,400 of JBGSHW010000143.1, read as the reverse complement.
GGTGGACCTTGGTCACGCCACGCATCAGGAGGCTCGCGCCAATACGGCTTGAGACGGCCCACACCGCTTTGGTGGCCATCGAGGTCATGGCAGAGACGGTCGCCTCAGCCATTTCAATTTGCTGACTGCGCGAAGCGCCGGTGGCGCACAACGCAGCAAAGTGCTCGCAGTTCCCCTCGAGTAAACTGTAGCCCGTTTTCCCAACATAGCTTTCGGCTTGCCGTGCGACTTCCTCGAGGTCCAACCCCTGTTCATGACGGAGCACCTTGGGCGAACGACCCAACGCAAACATTTCCAGCGAATCGCGGCGAACGGCAAAACGATCGGTTGCATCGCGCAGCACGACCCGCATGCCACTGGCCGGAGCCAGGTGAATCACGGTTCCGTCCCCCATGTCGATCCCATGATGCTGGAAGGGAATGCCATGCAACGAGCCAGCTACGTAGATGTGGTCGCCTCGAACCATGTTTTTTATCGTCTTTACTGTTAACTGGTGAGCGGCAAGGCGCTAGCCGCCGGTAAATGAATAGTGAGCGGCAAACGGCTCGTTCACTGAAACTGGCCCGCTTGATTATAGCGGCACATGGGGAGAGAAATTAGGCGCGCGTTTCCGCTGGATATCGCAGAGTTTTCCTAACCGCCCTGTTCGGCCGACCGGCCCCGCAGGAATTCAAGCAAAACGCTTCAATTTCAGCGGCGAGCCGCTTAAAAAATATCCGGTTCTTCGCCCGGGGTGCGACCGGCCAGGAAGTCAAAATCGCACCCCTGATGAGCCTGCGTCACATGCTTGGCAAACAGCGCTTGGTAACCACGCTTCCATTTTTCTTGAGGTGGTTTCCACAAACTCCGCCGCCGCAGCATTTCAGTTTGCGAGACGTGCCACTGAATCGATCGCTCGGCCACGTTGAGCTCAATTTCGTCACCGGTTTGCACGAGAGCCAAGGGCCCACCCACGTGCGACTCGGGGGATACATGCAGTACGCAGGTGCCATAACTGGTGCCACTCATCCGCGCATCGGAGATGCGGACCATATCCCGTACCCCCTGCGCCAACAGCTTTTTCGGAATCGGCAACATACCCCACTCGGGAAACCCTGGGCCGCCCAGCGGTCCAGCGCTCTTGAGAACCATCACTGAGTCAGCGGTCACGGGCAGATCAGGATCGTCGATGCACTCTTTCAGCTCGCGGTAATTCTCGAAGACGATGGCCGGTCCACGGTGCTTGAGCAACTTGGGGTCGGCGGCAACCGACTTGATGACGCAGCCCTCTGGAGCAAGGTTCCCGTGGAGAACAAAAGTCCCTCCCGTCTCGCACAGAGGCTTGTTGAGCGGCCGAATGACTTCATTGTCGATGACCTCTTGCCCAGCGATTTGTTCTCCCAGTGTGGTGCCGGAGATGGTTGGGCAGTCCAAGTTCAACAAAGCACCCAGTCGATTGAGCAAGGCACCGAGTCCCCCCGCGTTATAAAAATCTTCCATGAGAAACCGACCGCAGGGGCGCAGATCGCCCAGCACGGGAGTCTTCTTTGAGAGTTCATCAAAGCGGTCGAGCGACATCGCGAGCCCAGCCCGACCAGCGAGGGCGATGATATGCACGATCGCGTTGGTAGAACCACCAATGGTCAACTGCGTCATGATCGCATTGTCAATCGACTTGACGCTCATCATCTTGCTCGGTTTAAGGTTCTCCCACGCGATCTCAACCGCTCGTCGCCCGGTGGCTGAGGCCAGGCGGCGATGTTCGGCGACAACTGCAGGCACACACGCAGCACCGGGGAGTGTCAAGCCAAGCGCCTCGGTCACACAGGCCATTGTCGAGGCGGTGCCCATGGTCATGCACGTCCCCGCCGAACGACCGATGCAGTTCTCAATCTCCTGCCAATCGCCATCGCACAAGTTACCGGCAGAGCGTTCGGCCCAATACTTCCAGGCGTCGGAACCACTCCCCAGCGTTTCGTTCTTCCACCGCGCTTTGAGCATCGGTCCGGCGGGCATAAAGATCGAGGGGATATCAGCCGACAAAGCCCCCATCAATAAACCGGGAACCGTTTTATCACAGCCACCCATCAAAACAGCTGCATCGATGGGATGGCACCGCAACACCTCTTCGACCTCCATGGCCAACAGATTGCGATACAGCATGGCGGTGGGCTTCATCAACATTTCACCCAAGCTCATCACCGGCACTTCGACCGGAAAGCCCCCTGCCTGCAAGATGCCGCGTTTGACATCCTCTGCCCGTTCGCGGAAATGCGAGTGGCAGGTATTCAGGTCGCTCCAAGTATTGAGGATCGCTACCACAGGCTTGTCGCGAAAATCGGCATCGCTCAGCCCCATTCCTTTCAAACGTGACCGGTGCCCAAAGGAACGTAGGTCGTCGGGTGCGAACCAACGCGAACTCCGCAGTTGGCTGGCATCACGCGATGATGAACTTGGTGCCGATTCGGTCATGGTGACTCTTCGTGAGCAAAGTATACGAACGGGAATGACAACAGCGGTCCGCAAAAGTTTTGCTTTTCGAAACCTACCTCTTGCGCACGATTCAGCGGGGGACGCGCCGTTGAGCTAAACTTGACGCCGACACATTGTTCACGAATTCAAACGCTTTGAGAATGGGCGTTGTGGCGGAAGGCGGTTATTGATGAGTGTGCTGGCGATTGCCTGGATCGGTGTGGGGATCGTGCTAGTCACAATTCTGGCATTGCGACTCCATCCCTTGCTCGGTCTCTTGTTGGGCACCCTGTTCCTACTGGCAGCTACACCTAATACTGTGTGGATCGAGCGTGAGCTGCGCCCCTTCCAATATACGATCTTGGAACGAAGCGGAGAGTTGCTAGGCTTTGCTCACTACCTGCTCCCTGGCGATTATGTTGTCCGCAGGCAAGGGACTTCGCTGACCGAGGCACGGCCGCTGGAACTGCGCCGAGCCACTGCGGAGCAATTGCTTGCGGAGCCGGAGGTCGCCAATAGCGAACTCGTTTGGTACTCGGTTGGGTCCGACTCGCTGCAGAGTTGGTTTTCGTCGATAGAGGAATTGCGCGATTCCAATGGAAAGAACGCTCACTTTGAATTGCTCCCGACTGCAGCCATCCATGCCGCAGAGCGCAGCCGTTACAAACAACTCGGGAGCCAACTGGCCGATGGTTTTTCGAAGACGTTTCAACGTCTGGGAATACCAGTCACCATGGCGGCGATCGTAGGCATTTGCCTCTTGGAGAGTGGCGCGGCGGTGCGATTGGTGAGTGCGCTCGTGGCCCTCTTGGGGGCCCGCGGTACTGCGCCAGCCCTGACGGTCAGCGGTTTCTTGCTGGGAGTGCCGGTCTACTTCGACAATGTCTTTTACTTGCTGCTTCCGCTGGCTAAAGCCGTTGGACGGCAGCGTCCCACTTTTTACTTGACGGCGGTCATGGCGATTATCGTCGGAGCGACGATGGCGCATTCGCTGGTCCCGCCTACCCCCGGTCCGCTATTGGTCGCGACCGAGTTGGGTGTAAGTATCGGGGCGATGATGCTTGGAGGTTGCTTTGTGGGAAGCATCGCTGCCGCTGCCGGACTAGCCTATGGCTCGCTCTGCTCGCGGTGGATCAGCCTCTCGCCAGATCAGGCCACCGATAAAAAAATGGAGAAAAATAGTGATAAAAATAACGAGTCGCCGTCCAAGCACCCGCGGCAAGTCTCGTTGTGGATTGCCCCGCTGCCGATCGCGCTCCCGATGCTGGTACTCAGCAGCTCGGAGATCGTCAAATACCTGACCTCGGCAACGAACTCGGCAACGACCTCCAGTGCAGCATCGAGTGCGGAGGGGCTCTCTGGCTCCTTCGTGAGTGCGCTCGCAATTGTGGGGCCTGCTTTGTCGGTGATGAGCGACCCGAACCTGTTGTTCATTGCCACCGCCGTGCTATCGATCATGGTGCTCCGTTACTACACCGATCGACAGACGGTTTCTAAGTCGGTCGCACGGGGGCTGACCGACGCGGGAACCATTGTGTTACTCACCTGCGCTGGGGGTGCCTTTGGTGCCGCCTTGCAGCAACTCGGATTGGCCGACGCACTTCGCGACCGCTACGCTGGCTTCACCACCCCCTGGGGCATGCTCATGACCGGATTTTTCCTGACCGCCATTATCCGAGCCGCACAAGGGAGCGCCACCGTAGCGATGATCACTTCGGTCGCAATCATCGCACCCGTGATCAGCTCGATCGACATACCGTTCCATCCCGTGTACGTGGCGCTGGCCATTGGCTGCGGCTCGAAACCATTCCCCTGGATGAACGACAGTGGCTTTTGGCAAGTGGCTACCATGACCGGCATGTCGACCACTCAAACGCTGCAAACCTTCACCGCGGCTTTGACCTTGATGGGCTGCGTCGGTTTCGCCGTGACCATCCTGGGCGCTTGGTTGCTACCGCTGGTTTAAGTTGTCCCCGTTTGGCTTGCCCAAGGGATGCTCAAGCTTCGAGGGCCGATGCGCTGCCGGGGACACTCGTGGCGGAGGCGAGCGTTTCCGCTTCGTCCGCCTGCAGTCGCCAATCGACCAACTGCATTTCCACCTTACGAAATCCTCGGAATTCATTGATTACCGGCCGAAACGCCAAGTCGATTGGCGTTTGCACTTGCTCCAGTTTCGGCAGCCACTCTTCTGCCTGACCAAAGGCCACGGCCCGCATGCGGCAACCGTGCTGGGTGAGTTGCAGGCTCAAGTGCCGGCCACTATCGCCCAGCATCTTGGCTGGCTCAGCCAAACTAACCTGCAGTGCGAAGAACACCGGACGCGGGTTCCCCATCCCAAACGGAGCCAGCTTTTCGATCTGAGTTACGGTCGCTAGATCGAGTTGCCCCAAGGCGGCCTCGGCGTCGAACTCCAACTCGACCGTTCCGTCAAGTTCAGTGGATTGTTCTGCCACGGCTTCGAGAAAGGCACTGCGAAAAGCCCGAACTTGAGTCTCTTCGATTCTGAGACCAGCCGCAGCGGCGTGACCACCCCCGCCGATCAGATACTCGGAGCACTCTTGAAAAGCCTCGTGCAAATTCACCCCATTGGGACTCCGGGCCGAACCCGTACCGGGCTTGGTACCCAACTTGTCAAGCGCGATCAGCACCACAGGACGATAGTACTTCTCCGCCAACTTGCCAGCCACGATGCCGATGATCCCAGGATGCCAGTTGGGAGAAGCCAACACAAAGGCAGGGTCATCGTCGATCGAGTGTTCTTCTTTCAATTGCTTAGAGGCGGAGAGTTGAATGCTCCGTTCGAGCTTGTTGCGATTCTCATTCAGTTCGTTGATATAGGCCGCCAGGGCTTCGGCGCGGGCCGGGTCTTCGGTGACCAAGAGTTCAACTCCCAACTGGGCTTGACCCAGTCGCCCGGCTGCGTTGAGTCGTGGGGCGAGCGTAAAGCCGATATCCTCAGATCCTAACTCGCTTTTTGAACTTAACTTGGTGATGTCCATCAATTTCCGCAATCCGAGTGGCGGGTTGTTGAACAGGGTCTTGAGGCCATTGCGGACGATGGCGCGGTTTTCATCCAAGAGCGGGACCACATCGGCTACCGTCCCGATGGCTGCGAGCCCCACCGCCTGCAGCAAGAACTCGCGTAGGTGGTCTGCGACGCGCGGTGAGCCCGAATGATGCTGACAAAGGGCCCAGGCCAACTTGAAGGCCACTCCGGCTCCACACAAACCGGTGAACGGATAATTGGTACCCGGCAAGGCTGGGTGCACGATGGCGTCAGCGATGGGCAATTCGTCGCCAAAGCGGTGGTGGTCGGTAATGACCAAGGAAAGCCCCAGTTCACGAGCCCGCTGAGCCGGTGCCAGACTAGCGATACCGCAGTCAACGGTGATCACCAGTTGCTTGCCCCGAGCTGCGAGCTTCTCGATGGAATCGAGATGCAAGCCATAACCTTCTTCCATGCGATTGGGAAGATGATAACTGACCTTCGCGCGGAGCAACGTTAGGCAGCGAAACAAGATGGCGGTCGAGGTCATGCCGTCGGCATCGTAGTCGCCATACACGACGATCTCTTCCCCTGCTGCGATGGCAGCGGCAATTCGCTCGACGGCCGCCGGTAGGCCAGGCAATTGTTCGGGAGGCCGTAGGTCGGTTAATTTGGCTTCTAAGAAACGCTGTGCTTCCGCCGGGTCCTTGATTCCCCGCTTGAGTAGCAACTGAGCCACGACCGGCGAGATACCGCAGCGGCGGGCAAAGCTCTCGACTGCGGCGCGATCGTGCGGGGTGAAGGTCCATTTCCGGGTCGACATCCAACGCTCCTTAACCAATTGCATCCTAATCGTCGTGACTAGGCACATCATACTGCGCTGAGCGTTGCTCGGCGACGCGCAGGCTGTCGGTTTAATTTACGCGGCCACATATTTACGCGGCCGAATGTTTAAGCTGCCATGTAAACGACAATAGCCAGCTTGTGAAAGCTGGCTATTGCGATGGAATTCGATATTACGATATTAAGCGCCGAGCATTAACGCTTGCTGAACTGAGTACCACGACGGGCACCGTGCAGACCGTACTTCTTGCGTTCCTTCATGCGGGAATCGCGTGTCAAGAAGCCATCGTCGCGAAGTGCTTGGAAGTTATCCTCGCTGTGACAGACCAAAGCCCGAGCGAGGGCCATGCGGATGGCTCCCGACTGGCCGGTCAATCCACCGCCGCTAACGCGGACGATGATATCCACCGTGCCGGTCGCACCGACGTGCGACAGAGCTTGGGTCACGGCAACTTGGTGTTGAGCGGTTGGGAAAAAAGTTTCCAACGTCTTGCCGTTGATCACAATTTTTCCGGTTCCGGGACGGAGACGCACGCGAGCTACCGAACTCTTACGGCGGCCAGTTCCCAAACAATCACCATTAATTTTATCTCGTTTGACAGCTACCATCGGCTAGGCCTTCTTCTTTCCCAATTCAATTGTTTCGGCTTGTTGGGCTTGGTGAGGATGCTCAGCCCCGGCGTAAATTTTTAATTTGTCGAGCATGTGCCTGGCCAGCTTGTTCTTGGGAAGCATCCGACGCACTGCATGGTGGATCAAATCCTCTGGCTTACGCGCCAAGCGGTCGGCGTAACTTTCCATCTTTTGGCCGGTGTAGCCGTTGTACCAAGCGTAGTGACGATGTTCGAGCTTGCGGCCCGTCATGATCACTTTTTCAGCGTTGGTGACGATAACGAAATCACCGGTGTCGACGTGCGGTGTGTACGTCGGACGATGTTTGCCCATCAAAATCATGGCAATATCGCTCGCGAGGTGACCAAGCACGAGGTCGGTGGCATCCACATGGAACCACTTTTTCGGTAGTTCGTTGGGTTTGGCGAGGGTGGTTTTTTGAGACAATGTCATGGTGGTTGAACTGACAGATCCGTGACTAGTTAAAAGTCATTTCCGAAACACCGGTCATGAGCACCGAGTTGAAATACCACTACTACACAGTCCTGGCACTCGGAATCAAGCCCCGGAGTTTATCGACGTCTCCCGGAATCCGCAAGTCGTTTTGCTCGCCTTAAGGGCAATTCCCTGAGTTAGTCTGGTTAAATTTAACGTGGCGGTTGCCTCAACCTAATTTTGCTAACCCAGTCGCGACCACTTGTAACCCACTGGATCGGCGATAAAACCTAGCGGTTGCGAAGAAAATGCAGAGGGAGTGTGGGCGGGCGAACCGTTGGCTGCAGCGATTCGTAAGTCTTTCATGCTGGCGTTTGATAAATCATGGCCCTAAACCCCCTTTCTGAATAACCGCCTACCACCAGCCCGAAACAGGCTCACCTACCCGAAACAGGCTCACCAGACCGAAACTGGCTCAAACGGAGAATATTGGCACTTATGGTGGATCAACTTAACGCAACGAACAAGCGGCCGATGATCGAAGCCGTTGGACTGTCCAAGTTTTACGGGCCTTTCGCGGCTGCGCGCGACATCAGCTTTCAAGTCAACGAAGGTGAGTTGGTAGCTTTCTTGGGTCCCAACGGGGCAGGCAAGAGCACCACGATGAAGATGCTGACGGGCTACCTCGCACCCAGCGAAGGGGTTGCTCGGATCGCCGGTCACGACATGTTCCAAGACCGCATTGCTGGTTCCCGGCATCTCGGCTATCTCCCCGAAAACGGTCCGCTCTATCCGGAAATGACTCCGGTCGGGATGCTCGATTTCTTTGCGGAAGCCCGCGGCATGGATCCCAAGCGAAAGAAAGAGCGTATCGAAGCGGTTATCGACCTGTGCGACTTGAGCACGGTGGCCAACAAGGCGACTAGCAAATTGTCGAAGGGTTTTAAGCAACGTGTGGGGATGGCTCAGGCCCTGCTCCACGAGCCCGACGTCTTGATCCTGGACGAACCGACCGCTGGTCTCGATCCGAATCAAATTCGCGAAGTTCGCAAGACGATGCGGAAGCTGCGGGAGACAAAGACAATCCTCTTGTCGACCCATATTTTGCAGGAAGTCGAGGCGATGGCTGACCGGGTCGTCTTGATCAATGATGGCCGCAAGGTATTCGACGGCACCGTCGACGAGCTGCGACACGTGAAAGCCGATCTCGATGAAGCCTTCCACAAGCTAACCGGCGTTCATTAGCCGAGCGGTTGGGCACAAACCACTCCGCACCTTCCAACCTATTTTTGATGCCTTAATTGTGAGACGATAGACGCAAGCTATGACAGCAGAACTACTCAACATGCTTTCGCGGTTCCTCCTACTGCTCATGTACGACTTGGTCATCGGACTGGTGGCCTTCCTGTTGGTCATTCTTTTGGCCAAGGGAAAACGAGCTGCCTTTGCGGTACTCAAGCGAAACTTCCTCGGCTACTTCGCGAATCCGACCGGCTACGTGTTCTTGTGCCTGTTCGTATTGTTGACTTCGATGGCTGCCTTCTGGCCGCACGAATTCTTCAACTCGAACTTGGCCAACCTCGATCAACTCAACTTTTGGTTTCCGACCATCATGTTGTTCTTTATCCCGGCCATCACGATGAGCATTTGGGCTGAGGAAAAGCGACAGGGAACCGACGAGTTGCTGCTGACTCTGCCGGCGGACGACTTTGATATTGTGATTGGCAAGTACCTAGCGGCTGCTTCGATTTACACCGTCTCTCTTGTATTTTCGCAGATCTCGACCTTCATGGTCCTGCTCTTTCTGTCGAACGGCGAAGTTGACACCGGTTTGTTCTTCGCAAATTACATGGGCTATTGGTTGATCGGCTTAGCGATGATTTCGATCGGCATGGTCGCGTCGTTCATCACTTCCAATTTGACGGTCGGTTTTATCCTGGGGGCATTGTTCAATGCACCGCTGGCCTTTGCCTCAGTGGCGGACGTGATTATCCCCGATCGTCAATGGGCGCGGGTGGTCTCGATGTTTAGTATTCGCGAACAGTTTGATAACTTTGGTCGTGGTGTCATCAGCCTTGCCCCCACCACCTTTTTCTTGTTGGTACTAACCTTTGGACTTTACTGCTGTATGGTCCTCATTGGCAGGCGGCATTGGAGTGGTGGCAAAGATGGGAACACCATGTCCCTGCACTACTTGGGGCGAGTTCTATTTTTGCTCGTGGTTGTGTTCGGACTCAGCTATTTCCTCAGAAATAATGACTGGCTCCGCAAGGATGCCACGGAAGGCCAAGTGAGTTCGCTGAGTCCAACGACACGTCAAGTCATCCGTCAACTCGAGCCCGAGCGGGCGATCGTTGTCGATGCCTTCATCTCCTCGAACATCCCCGAACAATATGCCAAGACGCGCTACGACTTGGTGACACTCCTCAAAGAGTTTGAAGCGTTAGCCTCGAGCCGAAAAGTTCAGCTGCGCGTTCAAATATTCGACAACCTCGAACCCTCGGGTGAAGAGGCTCAACGGGCCAGGAAACAGTATGGCATTGAGCCGCAAGTGGTCCGGGTCCGCGAACGGGGTGCTTACAAGGACCAAGAAGTCTTGCTCGGAGCGGCGGTGCGCAGCGGTTTATCAAAGGTGGTGATTCCCTTCTTCGAAACGGGGATTCCCGTTGAATACGAATTGGTGCGGTCCATTAGTACCGTGGCGCAGCCCAAACGACTGAAGCTGGGGATCGTCAACACCGATGCTAATTTCATGGGAGGCATTTCCATGGCCGGGGGAGGCTTTCAGCAGATCCCCAAACAGCCCATTGTGACCGAACTCGAGAAACAATACGAAGTCGAAGGGGTCGACCCGAGCACTCCCATCTCGACCGATCAATACGATGTGCTGTTTGCTGTTCAACCCTCCTCCCTAAATCCGCAGCAACTGAGCAACTTGGTGACGGCGGTCAAAGCGGGGGTACCAACGGCCATCTTCGAAGATCCGTTCCCGATCGCCTCCGGCGACCTACCAGCCACCGGTGCTCCCAAACAACCGGCCGGGGGAATGATGGGGATGCAGCAACCTCCGGAACCGAAGGGAGACATTCAGCAACTGTGGAATGCGCTAGGCCTTGAGATCCCGGTCGCCAGCGGCTTCCAGGGGATTAACCCGGATCTCGTTTGGCAACAATTCAACCCGCATCCCAAGTTGCAAGCGATTGCCAACACAACCGACCAATGGCTGTTCGTGATGGATACGCGCGGCGACGAAGCGGACTATCTTAGCGAAGAGAGTTTCATCACGGCGGGGCTTCGAGAAGTCCTGTTCTTGTACGCTGGCGCCGTGCGTGCTGCTGATGGTCGCGACGACTTGAAGTTTCAGGAGATCGTCAAAACGCGCGAAGTTGCTGGCACAGTCTCCTATGAAGCGATTCTGAATCAGTTGCAGAATCGCGATACGTCGGCTACGCAAATGCAGTTGTTGCAAGGCCCACCTACGGGCGCTCAAACCATTGCCATGTACATCGAAGGGGCAGCTGACTCGGCCGGGAGTCCCCCGACTCCCGCTGCGGAAGGCGACTCAGAAAAAGCCACTCCCAGCACCCGACCGATCAAAGCCGTGTATGTGGCCGATGTCGATTTCATGGAGCGTGTCTTTAGCGAAAACCGGAAGCGCCCCGAGCAATTTGCGGACTACGATCTGCGAGTGCAGAACATTACTTTCGTGCTCAACATCGTTGACGTGTTGGCGGGTGAGCTAGATTATCCACGCATCCGCAGCCACGAGCCGCAGCATGCCACCTTGAAGCTGATTGAATCCAGCGCCGAAGAATTCCGTATGGCTGAAATCGAAAATCAAAAGATGTATCAAGAAGAGTTCAACAAGTCGATTCAAGAAGCGGAAGAAGAAATCCAAACGGCTGTGGCCAAGTTCCAAGATAAAGTGGAACAACTTAGGCGTGATGGTCCCACCAGCCCAAGCAAACAGGCTGAGCTAATCAGCACCATCCAGCAGCTCCAGGAAAAGAAGGGGGCGCTGGATCGCAAACTGGCTATTCGCCGTGAAAAACTAGCTACCAAACGCGATGCGCAGATTCAGGAAAGTCGTCGCGAGGCAGAAACGCAAGTGCTGAAACTGCAAAACGTTTACAAGTTCATGGCCATTGCCATTCCCCCCATTCCACCGCTGCTAGTCGGAATTGGCGTGTTTGTTACTCGGCGGGTCCGCGAGCGCGAAGGCATTTCCAAGAATCGCTTACGCTAACGGTTCGCAAAATTTAGATGGCCTACCGGCCAACTCGAGAGACCCGATCCGCGAGCACAAGGCCTCCCAAGGCACTGCTCGCGGACCGCAAATAGCATTAAAAATCTAAGGTTTAGTTGCAGAAGACTCAGGAGTTTTCGACGTGAACGAAGGCAGAACGACAATCATTTTCGCCGCTGTTGCAGCCGCTTCCTTCGGCCTAGCTTGGTGGTCGCGTCCGGCGACCATCAGCTCCGAACGCGATCTCGAAGGTGAAATCATCGGCAATCCGGTATTCGCCTCGTTCGAAGACCCGAGCGCTGCATCCTCCTTTCAGATCGTCAAGTTCAATGAGGAACTTGGACATCTGAGCCGCTTCGAGATTGCCCGTGACGGCGAAGCAAATATGTGGCGTCTCCCCTCTTACGACGATTATCCTGCCGATGCCGCCGAACAAGTTCGCGATGCAACGACTCCGTTAATTGGCTTGACCGTGCTCGATATCGCCAGTTTCGATCGGGGAGACCACTCGCTCTATGGCGTGATCAATCCCGACGATGAGGCGCTCTCAGCTGCGGAAACCGGTGTCGGTATGCTCGTCCGCGTTAAAGATGACAAAGACCAGATCGTCGCCAGCCTGATCGTCGGCAAGGAAGTTGGACAAGTGGAAGGGCAACGCTACGTCCGCAACCCTATCGAAGACGCGGTGTACATCGTCGAATTAGATACAACCCCGTTCTCCACCGATTTCACCAAGTGGATTAAAGGTGAGCTGCTGGGCGTTCGCGGCTTCGACATCACCAACATCGGCCTGAGAAACTATGCTGTTTTGCCAACCCAACGCGGACTGGAAGTACGCAGGAACTTTGACGCCAATGTCAGCTTCGATTCAACGACGAGCAAATGGTCATTGGATAAAATGTTGACCTACGAAGGAGCCAACACAGCCGAGACTGCGTTAACGGAAGACGAGCAGCTTCAGAACGCAGCCCTTAACGACCTGCGAACTGCCGTACAAGATCTGAAGATCGTTGGGGTACGCCGCAAACCCAGTGGTCTATCGGCCGAACTCAAAGCGGAAACGGCCTTGTTGGAGAATGAAGAGTCGCTCAGAAGTCTCCAGGAACAAGGATTTTTCCCTGGGGAGACGGACAACGGAATTGAAATCTACGCCACCGGCGGCGAAACCTTGGTGGGCACCAAGGACGGCGTGCAATACTTGCTTCGCTTTGGGGAGTCCATAACCAGCAGTTCAGGAGATGACGATGAGCAAAACGAGGAAGAGAACAGCGGTCTGAAGCGCTACTTGCTCGTAACCGCGTCGATTGACGAGAGCAAATTTCCACCACCCGAATTGGAACACGTTCCTCAGACGGTGGAGGAGATGTTGGCAGCCGAACGGGCCGCCGCCCCGGCGCCCGTTGAAGTTCCAGCAGAAGTTCCCGCCGCTCCGGTCGCTCCAGCTACCGAGGAAACTGGATCCGAAGCGGCAACCGACGCTGAAGCAACTCCCGAAAATCCGCCAGCGACGACCGATGAAACCACTGAAGCTCCCGCCGCTGAGAACGCCGCTGAATCCACCGAAGACCCAGCGAACGAAGACCCAGCTACTGAAGACCCAGCTACTGAAGACGACGGAGAGACTCCCGCGAACAACGATGAAGAGCAACTGAATCAATGCGGTCCCCAGGCCGAAGATGCAGAGCAAGATCCGGTTGTTGAGCAGGGAGCACCCAGCGTAACGACTCCGCAGGATCCGGCTACCGCTCCTCCAACCGATGCCCCCCAAGAGACAGCCGAAGAACTCGAAGAACGACTCGAGTTCGTGCAGTCGACCATTGCAAAAGAGAATCAGCGCAAGCTTGACGAGCAGAAGGAAAAGAAGGACCAAGCACGCAAGAAGGCTCAAGAGCTGAATGCCCGTTTTGCCAACTGGTACTATATCGTCAGCGACAGCGGTTATCGCAAGCTGACGCTCTCACGTGAACAATTGATTGGATCCAAAACAGCCGAGCCAGCTGCGGCCCCAGCTTTTGGGAATCCGGGGGGCGGTTTGCCTCCTGGTTTCCCTGGCTTTCCACCTCAACCGTAATGGTCGGAAAAACCCAGGAGTTTCCATCGGAACGGACTGCTTCTTGTCGAACGAAAATAGAACTACTTGCCGTCGGCTGACATACGCGCTCTAACTCGGGTTGCTTCACCGCGAGGTGGAATAACCCTTTTTGCTTCACCCCGGTTTGTTTCTTTCCCTTTTGCTTCTTCCCGTTTTGCTTCTTCCCGTTTTGCTTCTCCTCGGGTAGCTTCTTCCCGTTTTGCTTCTCCTCGTTTAGCGTCTTCTTGTTTAGCGTCTTCTTGTTTGGCGTCTTGTTGGGTGGCGTCTGACGGTCGAACTGGAGCCGACTCGGTTGGTTTCGCTAACCCCAGTGCTTGCCGACGAGCGTCGAGTTCAGCGACTCGGATTCGCGTTGTGATGGTTTGCAAGCGCGTGCCAACAGCAGCGACCACTTCAATCTGAATATCGCCCCCAACATCGCCGATCTGTATCCGATAGTTTTGATCGGTTTGATTTGGGATCATGAACGGACCCAACGTCCCTCGAAACGCAGGCTGGTCGATGAGGTGGGCCAGACCATGCTCGGTACCGGCGGAGTGGATAGCAGCCACGTTGACCAGGTCGCGTCGCGCGCTCGCTTCGGCTGTGTGCAGCTTGAGTATTTGAAAAGTGGTGACTACGATCGAACTGCTGATAGCGATCACAACCAAGCAGAGCAACAGCACATAGCCCCGCTCACGAGAGCTTTGACCAAGTCGTTTTGAAAATCGATGGCACTTGCCGCTTCGTGGATACTGCATGGGAAAGCTCGTGTTCTTGTGGGAGTTTGCTAGCTAGTGATTGTCGTCTCAGCGGCTCGACCGCTGCCTACTCAGATCGTGGGACGCAGCCAAAGTGTGGTGCTTGACCACTTCTCGACCGGTTCCGTGCTGGCTTGCGAGGCGACTTCAATTAATAACAATTCACCGGCACTGGTCGTGGCACCGCTGCCTGTGCCGGCACTGAATCTGGCATGGGTGATCCCAGTCGCCAACATTTGACGGGCGCCCCCTTCGGTCCAATACAGCCCGCCGTCAACCAACTCGAGCGCGGCAGTTGTACCGTTCAGCAAGCGAACTTCGAGATACCCCGACCTGGCTCTCACGACTTGTCGGGAACCCTTCAAGCGGAAGCTGACCGCATCCAAAGCGACTTGGCGCGCATAGGCACCATCGCGACTTGTGTTCCCGGCGTTGTAGACTTTGAACGAGGTCGCCATTAGCCCTACGATGGGAAGCATCATCAAAGACAACAGTCCCATGGAGACGACCAACTCCACCAAGCTGAGGCCACGACGCAATTGAGGCAAACGATCTCTTAAAGGCATGAGTTTTCTCTCAATAAAACTGAGCCACACGAGCTTAAGCAACAACGCGAGCTAAGCATCGTGGGGTCATCGCTTGTCGTCCTTCGCTCCACGCAGGATTTGGTAAAACGCTAGTTGCCTGGAGCGAGAGGAGACGCTTGTTTGTCGCTCGATTCTAAGGGGTCGCGCGGGAAACGGCGGTCCACAAGTCAACTTGAGTTTCGTTAGGGTTTAGTCGTAGATCATCGTTTTCGTCATACCAGGCGAAGAGATGAATGGCTTGCAGTCGCCCTGGAATCCCCCCGAGACTCGACTCGTCCGAAGCAACCACGGAGTAGCGAAGTCGAGGATGCCCTTCACGGACGAAAGCCCCTGCCTGCTCGCGATTTTGAAAGCGAACGCGGGCTAAGTGCGCAAATTCGTTTTGCTTGCCACGTGCCAAATGCAGAAGTTCACCGCGCTCATGCCGCAGTGTTTCACCACGCAGTACGTCGGACATCATCGCCGTCGTAGGGACCAAGATGAGTGCGATGACTAGCATCCCCATAACTACTTCCAGCAAAGAAAACGCGCATCGACATCGTAGCTGTGCTTGACGGTCCCTCATGGTTATCGGTGCTCCCGCAGCAAGACCTGCCCAGAACCGCTTAAAACATCCACTTGCCAACTGCGTGTCGCATCCACAAACACAACGCTTAGCGAACGATCCGACATTCCGCTCGGCAGAAACACCAGCGAGTCGTCTGACCATTTACTAACGCTCTCAGATGCGAAAACATGCTCTGGTTGCAAAAGTTCGCCTCTGGCATCGGTAACCCGATAACCACCTTGACTGAGGGCGGTGCAACGTATTTCACTGCCATTCGTAATGGCAGTTGTACGGGCCAGTCGGAAGGTCGTTTTCAATAGTTCAGCTTCCTCACGGGCAGCCATCGACTGGATCACGTTTGGGCCAACCAACATGCTGGTAGAGACCACGGCGATGAGTCCCAGCAGGGACATCACTACGACCAATTCCATCAGCGTAAAGGCGTTTGTATGCAAGCGGTTTAGCAAGGTGGCCCCAGGGTCTTTTGGGAGTACGGAGAAGAACGGAAGAAAGGGTGGCAAAACAAAGCGTCCTGCCACCCTCTAAAAATCGATCATCTGCGTTTAGACGATTAGAGTCTTGGAGCGGACGTGTTAACAACTCGCCGAGTCGTGGCATCAAACGTGTAGAAGCCACCAAACGGAGTAGCGGTCCGACTAGCGCTCGTGTAGCCGCGTGTGTGCAAAAGGGTCAAACTGGCATTGGGCCAGGTGCCATATTCCATGAAGTACGCTTGGCATAAGCCGTCGAGTTTAGCGATGTTTTGTTGATCCAGCTTGACGCGGGATTTCTCACGCATGGGGGCGATCGTCGCAACGGTCGCGGTTGCAACCACAGCCAGAATGATGACTGCTGCAATAACTTCGATCAGCGAAAATGCTTTGCGTTCACGGTTAGTTCTCTTCTGCATCTCAGAAACCTCTTAAAAAAATGGGGCGGTAACTTCTGCGGTCACTCAACCGGTGTCTAGCGAGTACCTAGTAAATTTTCATTAGATTGCACAAGGAATTCGAAAACCGATCGCTTGCGCTTCTAGTGAAACATAGGTTGCATTTTGGGCAATCGAACGCATGCCGAAATTTTTTTTCCTTTTTTCCGTGCAAGTGGCCTGGCTGAAGTGGATTTGCATTTCCGCAAGTCCCTTTGGAACTAGAGAAGTGTCAATTTCTGGCCCATTTAGGGTGCGACGTGCACATGCGAGATGATTTCTCCCGTGGCCTGATTCAAGCGATAGACTTGCCCGTCGACAGGACAGCTAGGGAGCGATTCGCCTAGATACCTTGCCGCACTTAACTCGGTCAAGGAACTACTTGGCCACTGGCCATAATCCATACGGTACTGTTGCGCCACGACCTGCAGACGCCTGGCATGCAGCTCGCACGTGTGCAGCTTCACCTGTTCGCCGGGTTGTCTAGAAAAGTATAGAACCGAAGTCGCAATGACGGTCAGTAACGCCATGGCCATGATGACTTCGATGAGCGTTAGCGCTCGGCGCAACTTTAGACACGGCATCTCTTTTCCCTCTTGTAAATCTGCAGTGGCTCTGGTCTCTGGTCGCATCCATGCCACAGAATTCCCATTAGCCTGAAGCTAGTGATCGAGCACGTCAAACATTTTGAACATGGGCATGTAAACGGCCAACACGATCCAGCCGATACAGGTGGCCAACGAGACGGTGAGCACAGGTTCTATGAGTCCCATCATCGCATTGATGCGTTGTTGCAAGCGTCCCTCGAGGAACTTGCACGACCCTTCGCACGATCGAGTGATGTTACCTGAGTGTTCGCCGACCATGATCAGCTGTCGTACCGAGTTAGGAATCAGATGCTCGATGTGATTCATGGCCGTACTCAATTTGCCCCCCTGAGCGAGGGCAACGGCGAGCTTTTCCAACTCCGCCCGCACGTGACGATTGGTGACGGTGTGACAAGCCTGGGAAAGTGCATCGATAGGGACGAAGCCTGCTTCACTCAATGCATGCACGCTCCGCAGAAACTGAATCACTGCGATATCGCGAATGAAGGCCCCCAGGATCGGTACTTGGGTGATTAATTTGTCAAATTTTCGCCGGGCCTCGCGGTTTCTGCGAATGTAAAGGAATATGCAGATACCAATTAGCAGCGGAAAGGGGGCCAACCAGAAGTAGCTGCCCAAGGCTCGGCTGAGCCCGGTGACCACACTGGTCACCCACGGCAATTCCACATTGGATTCAGCGTAGATCGTCTCGAACTGGGGAACCACGACGGTCAGCATAAACCCCATCAAACCGCTGCCGGCGAGAATCACCAAAGCTGGGTACGAGAGTTTTTGGAACAGATTGTTGCGAATCGTGAGCCAACCCTCGATTTGTTCGGTGATCCGAACCAAGGCGGTCGTCAGATTTCCGGAGGCTTCACCCAGCTTGATTTGCTGCACGACGTGGGTTGGAAACGCGGTAGGGAAAGCCGCGATAGCTTGGTGAAAAGCACTCCCCTCAACCAAGCGATTCGCCAAGCGTTTGAGCAATTTGCCGTGCTTGCGTAGCGATGGATCTGCCGCCAGGGCCGACAGCGCTTTCTGCAAGGGCATGCCGTTTTCGAGCAGTGTGCGCAACATGTTAAGCGTATTGGCCAAGTCGCGCGAACTCATGTGCACCTTGTCCGGCTGTCTTCGATCCGCAGTGAGTTCGCGGTGAAGCAGCGCCAGCATTCCGGTCTGCACGGGAGAGTTGGTAGTTTTGCTGCTGCTAAGTGGAGAGGCCATGTTCTTGACTTTAACTCATTGTCTTAAAGTAAACTTCTTCAAGTGAAGTGGTTCCCGCTTCGGCCAAATGAAGGCCCGCCTGCAGCAACTCAGTCATGCCATCTTCAATGGCCAATTCGCGAATCTTGGAGACCGGTAGTCCGCGTTCAATGGCGCTTTCCACAGCCCCAGAAACTCGCATGATTTCAAAAATCGGTTGGCGTCCCAAGTAGCCGGTCCCCAGGCACTTGGGGCAGCCCACGGCTCGGTAGAATTGCTGACCGGAGTCGTAGGCCAAACCCAAGCGGCTGAGCAATTCGGCATTAGCTGTGGCTGGCGTCCTGCAGTGAATGCAGAGTTTCCGCAACAGGCGTTGGGCAATGCTACCGATCATCGCTCCCGCCAGTTTAAAGTGATCTACCCCGAGGTCATTCAAACGGGTGATCGCGCTGGGCGCGTCGTTGGTGTGCAGGGTGCTGATAAGCAAGTGTCCCGTCAAGGCGGCCTGGACACCAACGGAAGCCGTCTCTTTATCGCGAATTTCACCTACCATGATGACATCCGGATCCTGGCGCATGATGTACTTCAGCGCATTGGCAAACCCGAGTCCAAAATCGTTGTTATTTTGGATCTGATTAATTCCCTGCAAACGGTACTCGACAGGATCTTCGACTGTCACAATGTTGCGATGAATATCGTTAAGCAGACTTAGGATGGCGTACAGGGTCGTTGTCTTACCCGAACCGGTTGGTCCGGTGACGATGAACATTCCGTGAGGACGATCGACGATTTGTTTAAGACGCAGCAGGTCTTCTTCGGAGATCCCCAGAGCTTCCAGGGTGAAAGTTTTCGAGCCTTCGTCCAATAGACGCAGTACCAGCTTTTCGCCGCCGATGGTGGGAACACTGCTAACACGAAAGTTGACCTTCTTGGTGTTCTCGATCAACGTTAGATGTCCGTCTTGAGCGCGCCTGGTTTCGGTCGTGTTCATTTCGGCCATGACTTTGATCCGGGCGACAACGGCTGCTTCGATATGTGCCGGAATGGTCATGATTTGTTGCAGTTGACCATCGACACGATATCGCACGCGCATTTCGGGATGATAGGGTTCCAAGTGAACATCACTGGCCCCGGCGTCTACCGAACCCGAGAGAATACCTTGCACTAGGCGGACCACCGGCGCTTCCTCATCCTCTACAACATTCGCCTCGACGACGACCTCTTCGGCTTCCATCTTGGAAAGCTCTTCGAGTTTCATGTCGACAATCGTTTGTCGTGCGACGGCTCGACCATCGTAGCCGCGATCGATGGCTAACATCAGTTCCGCTTCTTGCGAGATGACCGGCGTGACCGAATAGCCCGTCATCAATTCAACTTCAGCGATCGTTTCAATATCATCGGGGGCGATCATGGCCAGCCGCAGTCCCCGTCCCTTCAACCCAACGGGTAGGATCTTTCGAGTGCGCGCGAATTTTTCAGGCAACAGACGAATAATCTGTGGATTGATCGCGTTGGTATCGATCTCTTCATAGGGGACTTCAAATTGGCGGGCGAGTGCTTGCCCCAGTTGTGGACGGGTAATGTCACCGCGTTGCAGCAGCCAATCGCCGAGCATGACGCGCGGTTTCTTTTCTCGAATCGCCGTTGTCAGTTGCTCTTCAGTAAGAAAGCCTTCGTCTAATAAAATATCGCCTAAGCGAGCAACCATCGTCGTTCTCCGTCTCTACTATCTTGGTACATGCTTTATTTGGTGCTTGTCAATTTACGGCGACGCATGAGCATGGCATCGGTTTTTTCTTGAAGCTTGGCGGGATCAAACGGAGTGATCAAATAGTCGTTCGCCCCCGCGCGATAAGCCTGTTCAACGAGACTTAAGTCGGTATCCACGGACAATGTCAAAATGGGGAGCACTTCGGCTGCAAATCGTTTACGCACTTTCTGTATAGCTTCCCAGCCCTGCATGTCGGGTTGGAAGGTATCAACGATCATGCAGTCCACCTGCTCGCGATCGAGGGCGGACAACATCTCACCGCCAGAGGTCCACGTTATGACCTCGTGGCCCAACAGCTCGAGTCGAAATGAGACAAGATCCGCCAAAACTTCATCGGGCTCTACCAGAGCAATTCTCATGAGTTCTCCCTCTCGCCGGGGCAAGCAGCCACAGCGCTCCGCAAGGTTTCCTGTAGTTCCCGCCGTATCAGAAATTTTATGTTCGCCCAATATCTAGGAACTAACCGACGTGGATCGGACAGCGCTCGATACAGCCATTCCATACCCATCCGCTGCCAAATGGCTGGAGCGCGCCGCGCCGTCCCAGCTAAGAAGTCAAACGAGGCCCCCAACTGAATACTCAACGGAACCGACAGTTCGTGCAAATGGTCATAAATCCAGAATTCCCCCTTGGGTTGTCCAAAGGCAACCAGCAGAATATCGGTCTCCGACCTGCGGATGTCAGCCAACAGCGCGCTGTGTTCAGCCGCCGTGCTAGGGCGAAAGGGCGGTGAAGAACAGCCAGCCAACTGCATCGTTGGAAACCGCCGTAACAGCTCATCGGCAGCCGCTTGCGCAACTCCCGGTGCGGCCCCCAACATGTAAATCCTGTACCCTTTTTCGGCTGACAATTTGGCCAATTCAACAATTAAGTCGGCACCCGCCACGCGACATGGCAACGGTTGCTGCTCACGGCGACTACGCCGTACGATGGGCTGCCCATCGGCCAAGACAGCCAGGCTGTGTTGGTTGATTTCGGCCAGCCGCGGATACTGTTCGGTGAGCATTAGGTAGTTGAGATTGGCGGTGACAAAGTATTCGGGTTTACGCGCTTGCACAACGCGGTCGGCCAATGCGATCGTTTCGGCCATATTCAATTGCGCGAAATTTGTTCCCCAAACATGGGTTGTCGCCGGAGGACGAACGCTAGGTAGGGCGATGGCTGGCGACTGGGAAGGAATGACCAGCGGAAAAAAGCCGGTATCTGCTCCCATCGTGTCCGGTGTACTGGGAAAATTCGTGTTCATGAAGCGTGCTTACCGTAGCTCACAAGTTTATGGGCAAGTTCGGGCCGGTTATCGTGGTAGACTTGTTCACCTAAACCTAGGTCATCAGTAAACTTTGGCAGTAGGTTTTTTCAGCGGTAAAGCCAATCGACAGTAACGGTTCTACCACCTACGACTTTTAGAATGATTGGTGCGCATGCGCGGAGTACTGTTCATCACGATCGAGGGATTAGGAACTGGCTTAGTGGGTGCCTAT
The DNA here is from genome assembly GCA_041751975.1 of Pirellulaceae bacterium. Taxonomy (GTDB): domain Bacteria; phylum Planctomycetota; class Planctomycetia; order Pirellulales; family Pirellulaceae; genus Aureliella. The sequence goes on along the minus strand of JBGSHW010000143.1, from coordinate 155,888 downwards.
GGCTCTCAGCTCGGCGCAACACCAGCGCTGGACGCCTTGGCAGCACATGGGATTGTGTTCGACCAGTGCTTCCTCGACTCACAAAATTTGTCGCAACAGCTAACCAGCCTGGCGACCGGTCGGCATGCATTGCAAACAGCTTCCCAAGAACTCAGCTTGTGGCAGCTCTTGGCGCAAGCTCAGCTACCAGCCCGTTTCTTGACCGACAGCTTAGCCGCCGCTCAATGGGCGGCTGATGCGGGTTGCGAACAAGTCACCTTCGTCCAGCCGCCTGAAGTTGAGCAGGTTGCCGCTAGCACTCATGAAAGTGCAGTTGTGGCGCTGTTTGCCAATGCCGCTGAGGAATTGGGGGACGCAGCTGTCGCCGGATTTGTATGGCTTCACAGCAGTGGGCTGCAGTTACCCTGGGACGCACCGCTGGCATTGCGTGCCCAGTTCACTGATCCGGAAGATCCACCTCCGCCCCCTGAGGTAGGCCCCCCGCAGTTTGAAGTGACCCCTGATACGGACCCCGATGCTATCGTGGGCTGGGGACAGGTTGCTGCCGCTCAAGTTTCAATGCTCGACGATTGTCTGGCCATGCTGTTGGCCATGTTGGCTGGCCGCCCGGATGCGGATGCTTGGGCCTGCAGCGTCGTCGGACTTGGGGGAGTGCCACTGGGTGAACACCAACGCGTCGGCTGGGGCAAACCGCAACTGCATGGTGAAGAACTGCACTGCGTGGCCATCGTTCGCCCAGCTCCAGCGGCGCCCATCGGTTGGAGACGTGCCGAACTGTGTCAACTCCCCGATCTGGCCGCGACTATCCGCGAATGCTGTAATGTCGCCGAGCCAGCTAGCACCGGTTGGGGGCGAAGTTTGCTCACCTGGATCCCGAGCGATATCCCTGCCCGCTGGCAGAAAGAACACCACTTGGCCATCGTCCGCACGGAACAGCAACTCTGGCTTCGAGCACCAGCCTGGAGCGTTGTCTGGGACATTGATATCGCCACCGAACTGCATGCTTTGACGGCTGACAACGAAAGTCGCCAGGTCAAACTGTATGTCAAGCCCGACGATCGCTGGGAGGTCAGCGAAATCGCCGACCGATGCCCACAGGTTGTTGAAGCGCTAAGCCAACATGCAATATCATTGCGAGCGTGCTTGGACGCCAATACGCGCGAACAATTACCTGAACTCGAAGAATCACTCTGCGAACTTCTGCGGTAGCTTACTTTATGCTCGTTGGCGCGTGCTTGTAGTTTTGAGACAGTAGATATAGTAGCTACAGTCGAGGCAGTGAGATCACAACGTGTTTGAATTGAAGTCTTACTCTGTGTCCTGGTTTACTCTGTGTAACAAAGTTCGATTTGGTGGCGATTCACAATCCGATTGATAGCCTTTCAGGCAGGGCAACGCGCGCGGCCAGCGGCAGACTGGTTATCCCAAGCGATGAGCGGCGGCCAGTTGTTCAGCCCAGTCGGCAACGACTTCGGCCAGCTCCGCCAGCTCAGGCACAAGTCGGTGCAATACTTCCCATCGTTCGTCGCGGGCCAGATACTCCATATGCTCCGCCCACACTCCGATCCGTGACAAGCCGACATGCCGCACATTGCTCTTGAAAGTGTGAATAGCCCGGCGAGCTCCTCTGAAATCGCGTGCCTCTACCGCTTTGGAGAAATGGCGACTTAGTTTTGGGACTTCAGCCACCAGCAATTGTAAAACATCGCGAAGTAATTTTTCGTTGCCGTTCATCAGCGCAATCAGTTGGGGCCAGTCGGGTGCATCTTGCAGCGGTTGCTCGAGGCTGAGTTGTGGCTCGCTAAGCGGCTGAGCTTCTCTCGATTCGGTACTCCCCCGAGTACCGGTGGCATATTGGGCCGAGGCGGCTGCCTCCTGGAGGTCAAGCTCCTGATAGATCCGATGATCACCATCAAGACCGCTGGCGACCACGAAGTCGCGTCGCTCTCCCATACTTTCGTTGGTCGCATCTGCAACCGCCGACCGCAGTGCATCCAATGAAATCGGCTTAACCAAAAATCCATTCATACCGACTTGCTCGCACTGCACCCGATCTTGATTGCTTGCGTGAGCGGTCAGCGCATAAATCAACTGCTGCGGCTGCTCCCCCTCATGCTCGCGAATCGTTCTGGTGGCCGCCAAGCCATCGACTTCCGGCATTTGTATGTCCATCAGCACCAAGTCGAAGTGTTGTGCTTGGCAATAACTGATCGCCTCGCGGCCATTGCTGGCCAGTGTCACGCGGTGTCCAAGGCTTTCTAACATATCGCTTAACACAGTTTGGCTGACCGGACTATCCTCGACGAGCAACACCGAGACCGAGCGGGCAGGTAGCTGGCTGTTTGCGGGCGGTTGCTCAGCTTCCACCGGTGAGCGGTTAAGCGCATTCAGAAGTTCGCCACGCCGAAGCGGCCGCGACAGCCATTTGACGTCAGCATAATTGAGCCAACCTGGCGCGGTGATCGGATGAGCGTTGGCTAACGGGCTGAGCAATATCCAACGTACGACCACCGGAAAGGAACCGATATTCTGACAAGTCAACTCGCGATAGTCGGCAACGACCATCGAATGGTTACCGGCGGCGAAGAGTTCTGAAGGTTGGCGTCGAGCGAACTGTTCGGGCAACATCACGACCAGCTCATAGCCGAGTTGTTTGATTTGTTTTGACAGCAGCTCACGCCAACTCGATGGGCTGGCCACTAGCACAATTACTTCGGCATGCCGTGCGGCGATTGTTTGCGTGATCATTGCTTGCGTCTCGCCCTTGGCCGGGAGTAACTCGGGAAGGCGCAGGGGCAATTCAAAGTAGAAGCAGCTTCCCATCCCCTTGGCTTCCGAGGCGTGGGCTGCATCGACTTGGGCTGCATCGACGTTGGCATCTGCGACCCCGATGTGGCCCCCCATCATTTCGACCAGATCGCGGCAGATCGTCAAGCCCAGTCCGGTCCCTCCAAAACGACGCGTGGTGCTGTTATCCGCTTGGCGGAAAGCATCGAATATCAACTCGCGATGGTCGGTAGCAACACCAATACCGCTATCAAGCACTTCGAAACGCACCCGCGCGGCTTGCGGATCGGGCTGTGCAGGGCACAAGGCAGCCCGCACGCGGATGTCACCTTTTTCGGTGAACTTAATCGCGTTGCCAAGCAGGTTCAACAAGATTTGTCGTATGCGATGCGAATCACCGATGACGATATTGGGAAGCTCGGGAGCGAGGTCCATCATCAGCTCGAGACCGCGCAGTTGCGCGCGGGCAGCCAAGGACAGGGTCCCCTCTTCGATGCACTCGATCAGTGAGAAGGGGGTTTGTTCGATATCGATACGCCCCGCTTCAATTTTGGAAAAGTCAAGCAAATCGTCGATGAGATTGAGCAGATTCCCCGAGGAGACTTGGGCTAACTTCAGGTAATTCTGTTGACGGCTATCGAGATCACTACGTTGAAGTAACTCATGCAAGCCGATGATACCGGTTAGAGGTGTCCTCAGTTCGTGACTGACGTTCGCCACAAATTCACTTTTCGCGGCGTTGGCGCGTTCCGCCAGTTCTTTGGCGGAACGCAGTTCTTGCTCTGCCCGCTTGCGTTGGGTGATGTCGCGGATGAACATCGCCCAACCTTCGGATTTACCGATCGCTAATGGGTGGGTGGATATCTCTGCTTCGAACCAAGCCCCGTCGCTGCGACGGAGGCGAGCCTCGATCCGTTTACCGGTAGCCGACTGTAGCATGGTGCTGACCGACACCTTCCGCTCATACAATTGTTCGCGGGCAACGGGGTCCGATACGCGCTGGCCTCGCTCCTCTACCGTGGGATGCATGATCGATCCCAACGGAGGATGGCTGGCAATTTGATCTTGGGTATAGCCCAAGATCTTCTCGGAGGCGGGGTTGGCCTCCAGAACTCTTCCATCCACGTCGACGATGAGGACCGCATCGAGAGCCGCGTGGATCAACGCATGTGCCAACGATTCGATACGCTGCAGCTCCTTACGACTAGCGTACTCTTCGGTCACGTCCCAAAAAATCCCTTGCACTCCTTGCACGCTGCCATCCGCATCGCGCAGGGGAGCCTTGCGGACCTGCATGTAGCTATGAGTACCGTCGGGAAGTTGCGTTTGTTCGACGTCATCGAAAACATTGCCATGTTGCATCACCCACCGGTCATCCTCCATGAACTTGGATGATGTTTGGTGCGGAAAAATATCACTGTCGGTGCGACCGATGACATCGGCATAACTTCTGTTTACCAACTTGCAAAACGACTGGGTGACGAACGTAAAGCGTCCCTCCAAATCCTTTTGCACGATGTGGACTGGCAGGTGCTCCAGTAGCGCGCGGCGATCCGACTCGTATTGTTTCACAGTCTGCTGGCTCACGTTCTGGTTAGCGATGGCCACTTGCAGCGCTTCGGTTTGTCTACGAATTCTCCGTTTAAGCCGTTTCTTAGCGTGCAGGGCCCCCCACGCCCCACGGACCGCACTCACCTGCGCTGCTCCCGCAACAAGTTGCCCAAGGAATAAGATCGCAACCAGCGACCAGCGGTTGGTTAGCGAAAGTTCCGGAAAGGTGAGGTGCGAAAGCAAGGCAGCGACCATAGTGATGACCAGGGCCGCAAGCCACAGCTGAGTCGTCAAACGCTGCAATAGGCACTGTGAGATTGAAGCGACCGTTAGCGGACAGGCTACAGTGATGGCGACAAAGTTCGGAGCGAGCAGCAAGGGAAGGTAGCTGACCGCGATGGCGATGACTCCTAGGCTCCAGCCGTAACGGCGTCGAACGAGCTTCATGTGGCGAATGAGCATTACTACAGCTAGCCCCGTGAGTGATTACCGAATCATGGCGGACCATGGCAGACCATGATGCCTGCAACGATTATGACGCCGTTCAACCTTCAACGGAGCGCCCGATTCAGGTCGACTGCGTATATTTCCATCAATCCACCAGCTTTCCTAGCCCGCAAAATTTGACAGTTGTAGAACCTGTCCTAGATTTCAAGAGCATACCGAAACGTTGGTTCTCGACAGAATCTCCCGTTCGGTAGCAGCGTTGTGAACGCTCTTTGATCGATCGGCGGTGGCGAAGCCCCGACTCAGAGGCTCACATTTTTTGTTTCTTGTTATGCCCGTTCACGGGTCTCGCATTTGGAGAGATGCTATGAAGAATTTCGCGCTCAAGGTTCAACGTTTCTTGGAATCGGAAGATGGCCCAACCGCAGTTGAATACGCGGTTATGTTGGCTCTGATCGTCGTCGTTTGCTTGGGAGCGATCACTTCGATCGGCACCAACGCTAACAAGACGTTTGGTGACGTTGCCAACCAACTCGGTGGCACTGCTAGCTAAGTCTGGTTGACGCTCAGATGCTGAGCGCAACTTGCAACCTATTGCCGGAGCAATCTTGATTCACGAATCAGCGATTGCCCGGCTTGTTGCTTATCGTCCGACAAACGAATCTTTTGGCAGATTCACTCACAACCATTTTTATTAGTCAAGGAGACCGCCATGACACCCTGTCTGTTGCCAGTCGAGTCGATTTCCGGCTTGTGGGAAATGGTCTGTTTGGCAGGTACGCTACTGACCACACTACTGGTTTGGTTCTGCAGCCTACGCTAGCAGAGTCGGCCGACCGCTGGGTCAACTTTATCGGGGAGCACGTTAGCTCCACATCGCACACACACGGGCCGACTTGTTGGGTTAAACATTATGGATGCAATTCTTTCACATTTGCTCGAGAACTGGGCCATGTGGGCTGTTTCAGTCACACTGGTAGTTGCTGCCGTCATCGATGGCATGTATTTGAAAGTCCCCAACAAGATCACGTACCCGCTCATCATCTCGGGCTGGATCTATAGCACGGCCGTCGGCGGTTTGCCAGGCCTGGGCTGGAGTCTGGCCGCCACCTTTTTCGGACTCGCACTCCTCTTCGGATTGCACCTTATCGGAGGGATGGGTGCGGGGGACGTCAAGTTGCTGGCTGGTATCGCCGCCTTCGTCCACATCGAACACACCTGGTACATCTTTATCGCCACCACCATAGTAGGTGCGGTGATGGCCATGCTCCAAATCGCGCTTAGCGGTGATTGGCAAAAGCACTGGTTTCAAGCACACGAAATCCTACGAGAGATCTGGACAGTGCGGAACGCTGACAAGCTCTATGAGATTTCTCAGGAGCGAAAACCGCGGATGCGTTTGCTCCCTTACGGAATCCCTATGACGGTCGCTGCCATCGGTTACTTTGCATTCGCAGGCCTCCTGTAAATAGGATGACTGCTGTGACTCATCGCAGGCATCCATGTGCGTACTCCATCAACGAGCGCCTCACGGCCCGCATGCCACGCAGCGCGAGTCGATCGTGAGGTGGCACAATCGACCCCAACATCTAGCCACCCTAACTGGCATCCGCAGTAGGGAAACTGACGACCGAATAGCTCGTCAGGGTGAACGAGTTTAGCGATTAAGCCATTTTGATCGATTACGTTGTTGCTGAGGCGGAGATACTGACGAATAAAAACAAGTCGAGCAACTTCAGTGGAGTACGCACTCCATCTCCTTTCTTAGGTTACGGTAAAATTGTCGAATTAGGCAAGCGTTTTCGGTAACTGGATTTGCTTTCAATAGTAAGCAGCAATATCGCCAATGATAGCTAATACAAGGACGGCTAAAATTCTAGCCGACTGCATACGCCCGAAAAATGGATCCAAGGGCATTCCCTACATCATGCGTGCTGTCTGTGTCTGCAGGAAGCGACTCGCCGCATCCCTGGTAAGCATTTAAGGCAAACTGGCTATGCGAGCTAAATCGTTAGTACTTCTGGTCATCGCTTTAGGTTGCGGTATGATCGCAGCCGTGGCTGTCAGCAAGACAGTTATGGACAAGGGTAACGCGCAGGCAGCGGAAGCTACCGTGGAGATTTTCGTAGCGGTAAAGGAAATCAAGACGGCACAATTGATCACCGCCGAAAGCGTCAAGCTCGAGAAATGGCCCAAGAACCGTTTGCCCGAGGGGGCGCTCACGAATCTTGCACAGATGGAGGGAAAATTCACGAACCAGGGAATTTTCGCCAATGAGCCTATTCTGGCCAAGAAGATTTCGGAGTCGCGGGAAAGCTTGGCCACGAACATACCGCCCGGCTATCGCGTGTTTGATATCGACTGCACCGCTGGCTATATCAAGCCGGGCGACCGCGTAGACATCACCGGCACCTTTCGGCTCCACGGCCCCAAATCGACCCCAGAAACTCGCAATGTACTTAGGAATATCCAAGTCATTGGTATCAACGGCATTACAACTCGAGACTCAGACGCGTTGAAAGCGGGTGGGAAAGGAACGACCTTCCAACTGCTTGTCAAAGAAAGTCAGCTTGAAGCCCTAACCACAGCCCGCACGGTCGGAGAGCTCCAGATCAATCTACGGCCTTTGGGTGAAGGGGATGATATGTCCAGCACCGACAATGGCGATGTCTTCCTCACTTGGCTCAACAGCACCAATACGCAGGCGGCTGAACCCGCCGCATCTGTCGAGCAAATATACAGCTCGATTCAGAACGTCTTTCCTGAACCAGAGGCACCGTCACCTGCCAAACAGATGGTGATCATTACGCCCAATGGCATCACTAAGTACGAATGGAGTTCAGACCAGGAATTCCCTCGCGAAGTGGCTCCCTTGGCATCTGCGGGTTCTAACGATTCTTCCAACATTCCCGCTAATCCCTGGAATTCTTCTGCTAATGTTACTTCAGGTTATGGAGGTTATACGCCGACATATCCTACAAGCACCGCACCGTCGGGATTGCCCGGAGCCGCTCCAGGGCCGTCAACGCCGGTTGACGCCGGTGCACCACCAAGCAGCGTGGTCAACTAAGCTTGACGACTTGCACAGTGGCAAGTGGCTGAACTGCCGGTGAGTGGTTAGTTCTGCTTAAAACTATAAAGATTGCAGTTGTGAATTCATCGCGTTGCTAACAACTAGTCAAGGATGACTGTTGGGTAACGCGATTTCAACGTACAAGGATGTCAGCGCATGGCTGTTCCAACTCGGCGTGTTTGCCCGCGCTCCAGATGTCGTAAGCTTTTCACCCTAGGTTTACTCGGCGCGGTGGCTCTGCTTGCCAATCCCGCTGCAGAGCACGGTTCTGCGCAACATCCCGTTGCGAGCCAGTGGTCGCTCAGCAACACAGCGGTGGATCTCGATCGTGATAGCGCCCAGCGTCAAACGATCGAAATGGTAGTCAATACCAGCCGCGAGATAACGGCTGATCAAACCTTCAAGACGGTGCGGATCCAAAACCCCAAAGTACTATCCGCTTTGCCGCTACCGGGGGGCAATCGCTTGCAGCTCTCGGCCCTCGCCTCGGGGGTAACGCAAGTCGACTTGGTAGGTGCCGATGATTCGGTTCACACGATCGAGATCATGGTTCTTGGGGATGTTCGTGAACTTGAATCCATTCTGCGGAAGACGTTTCCGTCAGCCAACTTGGCGATCATTCCGATCCAAGGTGGCTGCATCGTAAATGGATATGTCAACAGCGACGAGCATGTTCAGGACGTGATCCAGATCGCCAATCAATATTTTCCGGTGGTGATTAATCGCGTCTCGGTGACTGGCATTCACACCATCCAGCTTGAGACTCAAATCATGGAAGTCTCGCGGACCAAACTCCGCGCGCTGGGCATTGACTGGGCGTTTGCCAATGGTGATGACGCGATTGCTTCAACGGTTTCTGGTCTAATATCTGCCCAGGGGACAGCCTTCAATCCAACGGGTAACCAGACGTTTACCGTGGGTGTGATTGAGAATGGCAGTAGCTTTTTCTCCGCCGTCAGGGCGCTTCGCGAAAACAGTCTCGTAAAGGTACTGGCCAGTCCGACTTTAACGGCCGTTGATGGACGGCCTGCCAGTTTCAACGCGGGTGGTGAAATTCCGATTGTTGTGCCAGCCGGTCTAGGACAAGTTGGTGTGCAGTACCGAGAGTTCGGGACACGACTCGATTACGTAGCCAAAGTCCGCGGCAATGGACGCATCTGGCTTGAGGTACGACCCTACGTCAGCGAAATCGATCCCAGTCGCGGGGTGACAATTCAAGGGGTGAGTGTACCGGGCTTGCGCAGTCGCTTCTTGGAAACGGGAGTTGAAATGGGTGCGGGGCAAACGCTGGCACTTGCTGGATTACTACAAGTCAAGAGCGAAACGATCAATATTGGTATCCCCGGACTCTCCGAGATGCCTTACCTGGGGGCGCTTTTCCGCTCGACGCGGGAAGAACAAAACGAAATTGAACTGCTGATTACGGTTACGCCAAACTTCGCAGGCCCCATGGATCCATGCGAGGTGCCAGCCATGGCTCCTGGCACGTTTACCGATAGCCCGACCGACAGCGAATTGTATTGGCGGGGTTACATGGAAACGCCAGTCAATGAAGCGTGTATGGACGGCAGCTTCGGTGGAAACGGCCTGATTCAAAGCTACGCACCTGTCAACGCCTTCGACGGTTCCCCAAGTCAAAGCTATGATCACGGAGTTTCACCATCACAACCGGCTCTTCCCGTTCCATCGCCAGCAGCGATGAGCGTCGGCCCCAACGCTCCGTTGCTGGTTCAACAATCTCAGGGTGCACCCACAACAAGTACCACCGCCGAGTCGCCTAACACCGCTTCGAAGCCACCTCAGCCGTCGGGCTTCAAGCTGTTTCGCTAGCTCGTGCAGGCAATGCAAATCAAATCCACTATATTGTTAAATTCGGCAAGGGTTCTTCGGCTGACCAAAGGTAACGATCTATGAGTAACATTCTTCGACTAGCGTTGGTCGATCCGCAAGACGCGTCGAGGGAAACCCTCAAGAAAATGCTCTTGGGGATGGACGTCGTTTGGCTGGAAGCTGAATGCTCGCGGTACGAATTTTTCCCCGATGTCATAACACAATCCACTCCCGATGTAGGTGTGATCAGCCTCGATGCAAATCCAGAAAAAGCGATCTCGCTGTTAGAGCGATTGCATGCAGATGCTCCTGAGTGTGTCTTGCTTGCCGTCAGCTCTAGCGGTGATGGGCAGCTGATCTTGCGTTCCATGCGAGCTGGTGCTCGCGAATTCCTGACCATGCCAGTGAGCCTGGATGACCTGATGTCTGCGCTGGGACGTATCTCCGAAGCCAAGTTCGGTGGGGCTGGCGGTAAAAATCGCAACACCAAGATCATCGCCGTATGCGGCGCTTCGGGTGGCGTCGGCTGTACCAGCGTGGCAGTGAACCTCGGTTGCGTGCTGGCAGCCAATCCAGCCAACACGGTCGCCCTGGTCGACCTTGACCTAGCCATCGGAGATGCGGACGTCTTCTTGGACACCATCCCCGACTACAGCCTCATCGACGTCACCCAGAATGTCGCACGACTTGACTTCCAATTGCTCAAACGTTCACTCACCAAACACAGCTCGGGGCTCTACTTGCTACCGCGGCCTGTGCAATTGCAAGATGTGAGTCTGATTACCCCCGAATCGCTGCGTCGAGTCTTCGGGCTATTGAAGGCTACGTTTTCGCACATCGTGATCGATGTCTCCAAGGGGTTCACGGAAACCGACCTGGCAGCCTTCGAGTTCGCAGATCAAGTGCTCATGGTCGTCCAGCTTGATTTGCCGTGCCTGCGTAACTTGGTGCGGTTGCAAATGTCGTTCGATGAGATCGATGGCTTGCGCGACAAAGTGAAGATTGTCGTCAATCGCGTTGGGCTCGAAAGTGGACAAATTAAGATGAAGAAGGCCAAAGAAACGATTGGCCGCGAAATCTTCGCCCAGATTCCGAACGACTATCGGACGATGGTCGAAGTCCGCAACAATGGAGTACCTCTGCTCGAGCAGGCCCCCAAGGCGCCGATCACGCTGGCCATGCAGAACTTGGCCAAATTGCTTAACGGCGAAACGCCGGTCACTGAGGAAGAGGCCGCCGCAGCCCTTGCCAGCAATAGTTCCAGCTCGTGGATGAACTTCTGGCCGAACAAGTCGGTCAAGCTAAAACCGAAAAGCTAGCGTTATTGCTTGCTAGACCGCTAGCGTGTTGAGTACGAGACAGATTCGGTCTAGCAGCGTAGGGCAGGGATCTTCTATAGTCCGGGCATCGTGGTTCAACCACGCTCCGAGAACTCGTGAAGAGGAGCTGTCATCATGCGCTCAATGGCTGTAATCAATCAAAAGGGTGGCGTAGGCAAAACGACCACCGCCGTCAACCTCGCCGCTTCCCTGGCCGAACAAGGTTGCCGCGTCTGTGTGCTCGATCTCGATCCCCAAGCCCATGCATCGCTCCACCTGGGTATCTCGGTGATGAGCGAGCAAACCAACATCTACGATGTATTGTGCGGAGATGCCTCGATCGCTGACGCGCGGTACTGGATCAACGATAACCTAGCAGTGGTCCCTTCAAACCTCGACCTCGCCGCAGCTGAACTCGAACTGGCTGGCGAAGTAGGACGCGAAGTCATCCTGCGCGATAAGCTCGAACTGGATGATGAACCATTCGACTTCTTAGTACTCGACTGTCCACCCTCGCTGGGAGTCCTTACGCTGAACGCGCTGACGGCGGTGCAGGAGGTCTTCCTGCCGCTCCAGCCACACTTCCTGGCACTCCATGGCTTGAGCAAATTGCTGCGAACAATCGAGATCGTTGCCAAACGCCTGAACCCAACCTTGCATCTCTCGGGCGTCGTGCTGTGTATGTACGAATCGGGAACGCGGTTGGCCGCTGAAGTAACGCGCGACGTAGATGAATTCCTTGACCTTCAGTCCAAAGGGAATGGAGTCTGGGCGGGTGCCAAGTTCTTTGAGACACGCATTCGTCGCAACATTCGCCTGGCCGAAGCCCCAAGTTTTGGCCAATCGATTTTCCAGTATGCTCCTCAAAGCAACGGAGCGGAGGACTATCGACAACTTGCCAATGAAGTGCTGGGACTGAACATCGCGGGCCGCGACATGAGCGATCGCGCGTCGCACAACGAACAAGCTAAAGCGGCTTAGGTGGGGCGCCATTTTGACATCATCGCCTAACGCATGAGAGCTGTGTGTTGCTTATGAGTTCGCCTACGCCTTCATCCAACTCATGCGATCTTGAGCAGCGGAGCATCAACCTCCGCCGCCACCCGAGGCGAACCGGGCGGCGTGTGCGAGCCAGTTTGGCAACTGCTCTTGCCTGTTTAAGCGTGGGCTCTGGCTGCCATCGCATGTCGTTGGACCGCTTCAGTCTGCCCGACATGCGTTTCGGTCCGGCGAACGTTATGCCGGTCGAAGTACCCGTGGCCAACCCCTCTCATATACCAGCCACCGATCCCGAGTTTCTATGGAATCAAATCGTCGACTCCGTAGACGATTACTTTCGAATCGACGATGAGCAACCGGTTCGCCGCTCAGCCAACCATTGGTTCGAAGGCCGCCTGGTCACCTATCCAGAAATCAGTGGCACCAGCTTCGAGCCATGGCGACGCGATGCCGCGCGTGGCTTCGAACGCCTACAGAGTACTTTTCAGACGATCCGTCGCACGGCGACCATCCGCGTTATCCCTGAAGAAGCGGGTTACGCCATTGATGTGCAGGTCATCAAAGAACAAGAGGATGTCGATCAGTCGCAATTCGCCACTGCAGGTTCTGCAGCGCAGCGTCACGATGGGACGGTCGTTCGCAACGAAAATCAGCTGCGGCAAATGCCGGTTACCCTTGGCTGGTACGAGGTAGGTCGCGACCGCGAGATGGAGCAACGCATGATGGCAGACATTCTCGGGAGGGTCACGAATGTAGCCCCGCCTCACAAAAAGCTCCTCGATTAGCCAGATCTTACCTAGCTTGGTATGATGTAGGGCAAGTTTTGCTTGTCCAGCTTGGTTTAACGAGAAAATGCGGATGTCGTTAGCAACGAACACCAGCGAGTTAGCTCCCCAATCGCCTCGCCAGCTACCCGCCTCCAGCCTCTCGGGGCGCAGCCGCATGGGGACACTCACCGGCATCGAAATCGCATCGACAGGGAGCTACGTTCCCGCAACGGTGATCGTTAACGAGGATCTGGCGGCCCTTGGCTGCGATAGCGACTGGATCGTCCAGCGCACCGGGATTCGTCAGCGAAGGCGAGCCGCCGATTCTGAAGCGACCAGCGATTTGGCGCTCAAAGCGGCCGAGCAATGCTTGGATCGAGCTGGCGTGAGCGCCTCCGAAGTCGACCTCATTCTGGTCGCCACCATTACCCCCGATCATTCGTCCCCCTCAACCGCCTGCCATTTGCAAAAGCAACTGGGATGCATCGCACCGGCCATGGATATCAACGCCGCCTGCGCGGGCTTTATGTACGGTCTGGTGACCGCCGGACAATTTGTCGCTAACGGAGCGGCCCGCTCCGCCTTGGTCGTCGGTGCGGAAGTGATGAGCCGCACCATCAATCCAAAAGACGTAAAGACTTATCCGCTGTTCGGCGACGGAGCCGGAGCCGTGTTGCTCCGCCCGACCGAAGACAAAAGCAAAGGAATGTTGAGTTATACCTTGGGCGCGGAAGGTTGCGGAGGTCAACTGCTGTGCATCCCCAGTGGCGGGAGTCGTCTACCGCTGACTCCAGCCGCCATTGAAGCGGGTGAGCACTTTTTGCAAATGGAAGGGCGGAGCGTGTTCAAGTGGGCCGTGCGAGTGGTCGCTGAAAGCACCCGTGATTGCTTAGCCCACTCGAGAACAACCATCGATGCCTTGGATTTATTAATCCTACACCAAGCCAATATTCGGATTATCGATGCGGCCGTTAGCGACTTTGAAATCGATCGCCGCAAGGTGTTCGTGAACCTCGACCGTTTTGGGAACACAAGTGCTGCGAGCATTCCACTGGCGCTGGACGAGGCCTTGACGACAGGTCAATTGCAACATGGTCAGCGTTTGCTTTTATGTGGTTTCGGTTCTGGCCTAGCCTGGGGCACCGCCATCTTGCAGATGTAACTCCATGATTATCGATACGCATGCACACCTTACCGATCACACGCTGACTCCCGACATCGATCGTTTCCTGGCCGAAGCGGAGCAAGCCGGTGTTAAGGGAATGTTGACGGTCGGCACCACCTTGGCCAGCTCGCGTGAAGCGATCCTCTTAGCTGAGCGATTCCCCTCCATCCGCGCGGCCGTGGGGCTGCATCCCAACAACTGTTGTACCGCGCACGCCGACGATTGGGCGAAGATCGAAACGCTTTGTCAACATCCCCGCGTGGCAGCTTTGGGGGAAACTGGACTCGATCGGCATTGGGATGACTGCCCCTGGGAAGTGCAGGTCGACTACTTCCGCCGGCATCTTGCACTTAGCCGTCGCACCACTTTGCCGGTCGTTATTCATACCCGCGAATGTGCCGAAGAGACACTCGAGATCTTGCAGCAGGAATCTTCGCTGGGTCCCCTGCGTGGTGTCATGCACTCGTTCACTGGCCCGACTGCAGTGGCCGAAGGTTGTCTGGCGTTAGGGCTCTACATTAGCTTCGCAGGCATGGTCACTTTTAAAAATGCCGATGAGCTGCGCGCCATTGCCAGCAGGATTCCCAGCAACCGCATCTTGGTTGAAACCGACAGCCCTTATTTAACACCCCATCCGTTTCGCGGTCAGCGTCCTAACCATCCCGCCTTGGTCGCATACACCCTCCGGCATTTAGCCGATGTGCGCGGCGTATCGGCAAAGGTCCTGGCCGAGCAAACCACCGACAACGCAGAGCGATTGTTCGGTAGCTGGCGATAGGCACTTCAGCCCCAACACTCAGGAGAAAAGCAAATGAAACTCACCGCAACTTGGCTCCGCTGGCTTCGGCTGGCCACGGCGGCATTCGTGCTCACATCCCATGCCTCATGGTCGTGCGGGCAAGACGCGCGACCCCAAGCCGTATTCGCGGAACCGACCGCCGCTGCAACGCTAGACGCCGCAGCGGGTTGGCAACCGTTGTTCAACGGCCGTGACTTGGAGGGCTGGACGTTGGTGAATACCCCTAGCGAAACATGGTCGTTCGAGGACTCGATGTTGATCTGCACCGGCAAGCCCATTGGTGAGATCCGCACGAATCGCATGTATCACAACTTTGAACTGGAGATTGAATGGCGGCACATGCGGCCAGCTGGCAATGCGGGGATCTTTGTATGGGCGGATGACATCACCGCCCGCGGTGTCCCCTTCCACCGTGGGATCGAAGTGCAAGTCCTCGAGAATGCCTACGGAAACACCGACAGCTACACCACCCATGGGGACATTTTCCCCATTCATGGTGCCGACCTGACGCCTATCAACGGCAGGAACGGAAAGCGCGCCTTTCCGACCGAACTGCGATCGAAACCGAGTCCTGAGTGGAATCACTATCGCATCGTGTGCAACAATGGCAACATTTCGTTAGCCGTCAATGGCGAAGTGGTCACGCGCGGCGAAAACGCCAAGCCTCGCAAAGGCTACATCTGCATCGAATCCGAAGGGGGTGTGGTGCATTATCGAAATGGCCGGATTCGCGAACTGCCAAGCACCCCGTTGGACGACAAGTATGTGGCCACCGCAGATCGTGGCTTCACCTCGCTCTACTCCGGGCTTGATTTGCGGGGTTGGAAAACCAGCTCCGCTGGCCAAGCAGCCTGGAAAGCCAACGATTGGGTGCTGGCCTTCGACGGCAGCGTGGACGCTCGTGAAGCGACTCTCGACACCACGCTTGAGCAACCGCTGCAGGGCTTCCTCTTTGATTTCCGCCTACAAGAGAAAACTGAGTTTTTGTCAGTTGATGTGCCAGGCTTCACCAAGCCACTGGTTTTTGCCTTGCGAGGCGAAAGCCCCTATGCACTGCTGTTAGATGCAGCTGGCCAATGGAATCGGGTGGAAGGCATCCCAACGGGCACGTCAGTTCAGTTGCTTGTTAACGGACAAGCCATTCAAGTCGATCAAACGCTCGGCGGCGGGACCCTGCGGTTCCGTCCGAGTGGCCCGCTTGAACTGGCCAACATCTTCGTCCGCTAAGCGGCAACGGGGCGACGGCGTTTAGTGAGCAGGCGATAGACTTGCGAATTCCCGCGCTTGCCAGCCAATTCAGCAGCTCCGGTTTGTCGCAAGCAGTAGCCTACCTTTTGTGCAAACCATCGCGGTCGCTCGAGAGCTCGTGCCAACTCCGCGGTGTCAAAGGTGGGTGGCAGCGTGTCCAGCGGCAGTAGCTTGAGTAAATCTTTGAGCGTTCGCAGCTCCACAGACGCCTGCACCGAAGTCAGACGTTGGTCGATGGTGATGTACCGCTTGCCACGCCGTCGCTTGGCAAGGACCCGATCCACCCGCACTTCTTCCGCCTCGATCAAGACCACTTCGAGCGTCAAGCGTTTAAGCGGAAAGACCGTGGAGAAGTGAACCAAGTGTTGAAACAAATCGAGCACATCGCCCCGCTTGGGACTCATGCGACTGCGCAGCACCTCGCCGTCACGCTCGGTCAATGTCACGATGCGTTTGCGAGCCACAATCGGTTTGACAATCCGCAACGTGTGCTTCGTCCCCTGGAGCAACTGTTTCGTTTTGTCGCGGAGAGCGGCCAACGACGCATGTTGAATCTCAATCAATTCGCCGCGTTGACCGATGGCATCGATGCGAAAACCATCGACGACCACTTCCGTTTGCTCGGCAGTCCGCGCGTAATGCAATTTGAGCTGGCGATGCAGCGAGGTTTCCATCCGTGGCTTTCAAAAGCAGTTAGCGATGCGACGCGGCGAAGCCCGCTATCCGCTGACACCAAGATCTCGGACCGTGACGAGCGTCTCAAGTTGCAAACCGGCCGCCTCAATGGCTTCCCGGCCACCTTCCAACCGGTCGACAACTGCCAGAATCTTTTCGACTTTTAAGCCAAATTCGCGGGCTGCGTCAACGGCTTTCAGCGCACTTCCTCCGCTGGTCACCACATCTTCGACAACTACGGCGGTCATTCCCGGCGCGACAGGCCCCTCGACCTGCCGACCCGTGCCATGCTGCTTGGCTTCCTTGCGAACGATGAAACCGAGCAATGGCTCTCCGCGTTGGCCGGCCAGGGTGATCGTCGACGCGGAGATCGGATCGGCGCCAATCGCCATGCCACCAATAGCATCGGGCGGCTGCGATCCGAGCAGATGCAGCATTCCCGCCGCGACTTGATTGGCACCCTGCGGGTGGAGAGTCAACTTGCGACAATCGAGGTAGAAGCTCGCCTGCTTGCCGCTAGCCAAAGTAAAACTACCAAACTGCAATGCATGCTGTTTGATCAGCTCGATCAGACGATCGCGATCGTAGGTGGTGCTCATGGGATTCCAGGCAGGGTGTGGGTAAAGCGGTTAGCTTGCAAAAAGACTATCTCGAAGATTGTGGCCCGCAAGCCGCGATCGCTCAAGGGCGGGGGATGGGGCCTTGCAATGGCTAGCAATTCCATCGTCGAAGTTGCGGATTGATCTTGGCCCAGTTCCGCTTGCTTTCCTATAAGCGAGTGTGGAAACGTCTCGTCCGACGCATCCACAGCGCACTTTTTACATGGAAAGCACCTTGGTGGTTGGCAGCGGCGGCCATAACACCCTCTGGAAAGCAAGCAGCTCAGCGGTTTCGCTTGAGTGGGCTACCGCTGCGCACCCGAGCTGGCGTTGGCGATGTTGCTTGTGGTTGACCCTCGGGCTGTTGCTCAATGGCCTCACCGGCTCCCTAACTCGCGCAGCCGAAGTGCAATTTCCTCTGATCGATCCGCAATACACGATTCGCGCCGAAGGGGTCGAAATGGCCTCGGAGCGGCGTGGAGCCTACGAGGTCTTGGCCTTCAATGGCAACTGCCGCATCGAGCAAGGTCCATTCTCCGCCAAGGCCGACGAGATCATCCTGTGGATTGAACGCAGCGGCCCGGATGAAGTCGAGCGTCCGGGCAAGATCATTTGCTACCTGAATGGCAATGCCTCGGCCAACTGGGGCAATGGTCAGGAATTGGTCGATCAGCGTTGGATGGGACGCTTATTCAGCGTTCATCCCGTAGAAACCAAACGACAGCGCGACGTTCGACGTTATGACATTCCCGACCTGGACTGGAATCGCGAGTCGTCGAGTTCGGTGCAGCTAGCGCAGTTCAGCCAACAGCTGGGACTGGACAACCAAGCTCCTGCGGGGGATCAGACAGGCTTGATCGTGCCACCGTTGCTGGGGCCCCGCAGCACCGACGGTCAAGGACAACTCACGGCACCGAGAGTACCAAGTCAAGCTCCGGCTACGCCAGGCTCGGTCCAGTGGTCGCCGGGAGGCAGCACTCAAAGCAGCGAACTACTCCCCTTGAGTGGACTCGTCATCCCAGAGGATGGTTCCACACCGTATCCCGCAGCGGGCCTACCGCTACCGGACGCCGAGTCGCTACCTCCTCCCTTCCCCGCTCCTGCTCCTCAAGTCGTGCGACAAGCTCCAACGCCTCAACCGCTATCGGCGAAGTCGATTCAGTTCTTCCAACGCAGCGCTAACACCAAGATCAGCTTTATGCCAGACCCGACGACTGGCGAGAACATCGCACAGATTCGCAGCGGTTTTCGATTGGTCGTCTCCGGGGTTCAAGTTGCACAACCGGACGGTTCGCTGATGGAGTTCGGCAACGTCGCTCTGGAGGCGGAAAACGCTGTCATGTGGATGCGCGGCAACGGATCGGTCCAAGATGTCTTTCAAGGCTTTACTTCTACACCCGATCGTCCGCTAGAGTTGTATCTGGATGGCAATATCGTCTTCTCGCAGGGCAACCGCGTGATCTACGCCGACAAGATGTATTACAACGTATCGAGCGAATATGGGATGATCCTTTCGGCGGAAGTACTCACCCCAGTGCCGCAATATCAAGGTCTACTGCGGCTCAAGGCAGATGTTCTGCAGCAGCGCGATCGCCAGCACTTTTTGGCCTATGGGGCGGCGTTCACCAGCAGCCGTATGGGGGTTCCGCGTTATTGGATGCAAGCGGACGAAGTTGAGTTCTCGGACGAGCGGGATGAGACCGATTTGTCGGTCTTTGCGCCGATGGATGCGAGCCGTGCGACCAACATGCAAGCCAGTTCGCGGAACAACTTCGTGTACCTCGGTGGCCTGCCGATCGGTTACTGGCCGACGTTTAGCACCAATCTAGCGGAACCTAACTTTTACCTGCAAAGCCTTAAATTTAAGAACGATTCGATTTTTGGTTCGCAGCTCTATGCCGAATGGGATATCTATCAGTTGCTGGGCTTGAGACAACCGGAGGGAACCGACCTGCGGGTTTCGACCGACTACTTCTCCGATCGTGGACCAGCCTTGGGTGCTCGCTTCGACTACGATCGACCCACTTTTTTATTCGGTGTCCCCGGTTCGGGCTTTTCGGATATTTGGTTCATTCGTGACAGCGGTTTGGATATTCTTGGCTTGGATCGGATCAACCTCGAGCCAGAGGAAAAGACGCGTGGTCGAACTCTTTCGCGCCATCGGCTGTTTTTTACACCCAACGTCGAACTGATGCTGGAGACCGGCTACATCAGCGATCGCAATTTCTTGGAACAGTATTTTGAACAAGAGTGGGACCAGGAAAAAGACATGACCACCGCAGCGCGCCTGCGACGCTACAACGGCAACCGCATGTTCGATCTCTTTGGCCAAGCGCGGGTCAATGACTTCTTCACTGAAACAGAATGGTTGCCGAGTGTCGATCACTATTGGTTGGGGCAAGATCTACTTAACCAACGCCTTACTTGGAGTGCACATTCCAACGTTGGCTATGCGCATCAGAAAGTAGCCAGCACGCCGCTGGCCCCGGCGGATGCAGCTACATTTGCCCTGCTGCCGTGGGAAAGTGACAGCGAGGGAGTGCGGGCCATCACCCGTCAGGAACTCAGTCTGCCCCTGGAGTTGGGTGCCTGGAAAATCGTACCGTTTCTCTCCGGAGAAGCGGGCTTCTGGAACGAGGATGTCAATCAAGACGACGTCACCCGACTCACCGGACAGGCTGGCGTAAGAACAGCACTCCCGTTCTGGCGGGTCTACCCAAACATTGAGAATCGACTGTTCGATCTGCGTGGCATCGCACACAAAATAACGCTCGAAAGCGAGTTCTTCTATGCGGATACCAATCAAGACATTGACCGGCTGCCGCTCTACGATCCACTCGACGACAATGCGCAGGAGCATTTCCGCAGACGCTTCATATTCAATACATTTGGGGGGAATTTGCCACCCGAGTTTGATGAACGGAGCTACGCGGTTCGTAGCGGTATGCAACGTTGGGTAACCGCCGGTAGCAGCGAAGTGGTCGAGGATCTGATGCAGCTCCGAACTGGGGTCAATCAACGCTGGCAGACCAAACGCGGTCTCCCGGGACGCGAAAGGATCGTCGATTTAGTCAGCTTCGATACCGACTTCGTCTTTTTCCCCAAAGCGGAACGTGACAACTTCGGCGAAGATGTAGGAGCATTTAATTATGATTTCCGCTATCACGTCGGCGATCGCCTGACACTCCTATCCGACGGTTACTTCGATGTCTTCTCTCAAGGCTTAAAATCTGCGTCCGCTGGCGCCCAGATCAGTCGTCCCGGACGCGGGGACGCTTACATCGGTATCCTGTCGATCGAAGGCCCAATCAGCGCCAATGTGCTCAACGGCTTCGTCAATTATCGCATGAACGAAAAGTGGATCTTCTCCAGCGGGGCTGCCTTCGACTTTGGCGAGGTAGGGAGCATCGGACAGTCGCTGGCATTGACCCGCGTCGGCGAGACGGCCCTGCTCCGCGTCGGAATCAACGTCGACCATGGACGCGACAATGTATCGCTGAACTTTAACATCGAACCCCGCTTCCTCCCCACAGCTGGGCTAGGAGTCATCGGGGGCGAATTGATCCCACCCGCTGGCCTGTTCGGCGTCGAGTAGCCTCCGTGTCAATCAGTCAGGCAGCCAGTGATACCCAAAGTTACATGGCGACCCGCTTACAGAGCGTCAAGTTTGGTGATCCAAGGGCCAGCGACCGGTGGCGGCGAGGCGGTGACTGTCACTGCGGTAGCGGCCGGGCGTTTAACGGGATTGACATTCCCGGCGCGAAAGGCGTTGGCCATGGCGGCAGGGAGACGAGCTTCAGCCAGTAGCAACGAAGAACGACTGTTGGCGGTCAAGGCACGCATTTCCTGCAGCTCCGCCATGGCCATAGCCCGCCGACCTTCGGACTCGGCCTGCGATGTGCGCATGTCCGCGTCGGCTTGATCGATCATCAGCCTGGCCCCTATGTTTTTGCCGACATCGATATCGGCGATGTCGATCGAGACGATGGAGAAGGCGGTGTTAGCGTCGAGCCCTCGGGCCATGGCCCCTTCGGAGATTTGCGAAGGCTGCGAAAGAACATCCATGTGCGAGTTGGCTGAACCGATGGCGGTGATGATGCCTTGCCCCACGCGGGCGATGATCGTCTCTTCGGTAGCGCCGCCGATCAATTGCTCCAAGTTGGTGCGGACAGTAACTCGCGCTGAAACCAAAAGTTCAACTCCATTTTTAGCAACCGCACTCAGCCATTGCTTCCCGTGCACCGAGCTAATCGGGCAGTGAATCACGACAGGGAGAATGCTGGTTTGCACCGCTTGCAGTACGTTGCGACCGGCCAGATCGATGGCGGCGGCCCGCTCAAAATCAAGCGGTATATTGGCGCGACTGGCCGCGATCACCGCTTTGACCACATCCATCACGTGTCCGCCAGCCAAATGATGGGCTTGCAATCTGGCTGTGCTCATACCCGTCATGCGATCGATGGGAATTCCGGACTGGAAGGCCATGACTTTGGCGGAAACAATCAGGTTCTTGTCAATCTTCAAGATGCTCATGGAAATCAAGCTGAGCATGCTCACATCCGCGCTGGACATATAGGCTTGCAGCCATAGCGAGCCCCATTTCCCGAAAATCGCCAGCACAACCAGGATGATGAGGCCGACGATGACCCCTCCGATAAGCAACGCTTGCTCCACCATTGCTGACTCCTTTGTCAGGGCAGACCCATCTGGCTTATCGAAAGAACGAATGCTCTCGACACAGCTTCTTGTTAGGCCGGTCAGTTAGAAAGCAGCGTCCGTCTGCTTGTAAATGCCACGCGCTGCCAACACCACATGTATGCGGGAGCGCCTGGAGCCAAGTGATAGATGTGTTACCATCTGACTTTATTGTATCGCCGCTAGCCGCCGCCAGCGGTTTAAAACTGGCGAATCCCCGGAATAGATTTTCACCGCTCGCGGAACGACTCCATGCACACCACCCTCGTTTCAACCTCCGAGCTCGAGGCGCAGCTCCACGACCCCGCTTGGCTCTTACTCGATTGCCAGCACGATTTGCTCGACCATGCGTTTGGCCGCGCCGCCTATGCCCGCGAACACATCCCCCACGCTCACTTTGTGTCGATGGAAGACGACATGGCCGGAAAAAAGACAGGGAGCAATGGTCGCCACCCACTGCCGACCCTTGAGTCGCTCGAGTCACTTTTTAGTCGCTTGGGGGTCTCGTCGGGACGTCAAGTCGTGGTGTACGACCAAGCCCAGAACAATTATGCGGGACGAGTCTGGTGGACCTTGCGCTACCTTGGTCACCGCAGCGTGGCAGTGCTCGACGGAGCCCTCGGGAAATGGAAAAGCGAAGGTCGGCCGTTGACGAGCGAAGTTCCAGCTCCGACTCTGCCCCCGACCCCAACTGAGTTCCGCGGGCAACCCAACGATGCGTTGCATGTGGTCGTGGAGTCGATCGTGGCGAGTTTAAGGAGTACCGACCTGCAGCTCATCGATGCCCGCACCGCCGAGCGATATCGCGGAGAGGCCGAACCGATCGACCCGGTAGCCGGACATATCCCTGGCGCACTGCTTCGTTTCTGGAAAGACAACATCCAGGCGGATGGCGCGTTCAAGTCGCCCGATGCATTGCGGGCAGAATTCACCAAGTTGCTCGGTGATCGCGATCCGAGTCAGGTCGTCCACCAGTGTGGTTCCGGCGTAACCGCCTGCCATAACTTGCTCGCCATGGAAATCGCTGGACTAGCCGGAGCCAAGCTCTACATCGGCTCGTGGAGTGAATGGTGCGCCGATCCCAAGCGTCCGGTGGCCACAGGGGCAACACCTTAAGCAGGTGTACATGGATTTTCCGGGATAATGCCGGTGCCGCTGGCTCGCCAGTGTGACCGGAGTCGTGGATTGAGGTTGCCGTTTACGGTCCAATGCGTGAACAGCCAGGAGCGAAGTTGCCGAAGTAACCAGAAATCCTTGGTGCCTGACGCAGGTTTCATTCTTCTTCGTCACTCAGCAGGGCGCGTTTTTTGGCGGTTCGCAAGCGACGCTTCTCGGCGTTGGCCCAAGCCGTTTGCTGCATGAGCAAGGCGCGTCCGGGACGTTTCCAGCCCGGACCACGCTGCGCGACGACCAAGCACTCGCGGCGATTGGAAGCCAGCTGGCGGACGACGACACGTTCGAAGCCCCAGCTCTTGATTCGCGCGACGAAGCTCGGCATGTGCTCGGCCAGGTCGTACGACGAAAGTTTGAGGGTGAGCAACAGACCTTCGAAACGGCTGGTCGGGTACTGCACGATATCCTCGACCATTTCCAAGGTGTAAGTCGGAGCCACATTGGCATCGCAGGCTAGCCACCGGAACTTTGAAAACAGTTTACGGCGAACTCCCGAGGTCTTGCTCCGCCAATGAGCGAAGCGTTCGTGTTTGACGAGTAGCGGATCCATTTCGGCCGGATCCACCCCTGTCACTTTTAGCCCCAGGTCGAGCAAGCGTTGGCACGCGCCCCCCGGCGCGCTGCCGAGCTCCACGACCTCATCTCCGGCTTGCAGCGGCAAACCGCTCCAGGCGACCGCTTCGGCCATTTTCAAATAAGCTCGACTGATCATTTCGCTCGGTTGACCAACTGGATAGGCTCCCCCCGGCCAGCACTCGTGACGCAAGCGTGCCGTGTGGTGCCCGATCAGCCACTGATCGACCTCAACTAGCACGATATCCAACACGCGGTCCCCCAACTCACACGGCTGGTTAACTAACGGCGGAGTGCGGGGGGCTGGTTTGGATGTGGCCGGTGGCTGGGCCTCGAGGGCCACTGGCAACTCAGTTGGTGGCTCGGCTGAGTTTGCCTCGCTGAGCGTGGCGGGGGAGAGTAAGCTTTGGGTGGAAAGCCACAGGCGTTGGAAAATTTGGCCGATTTCGTCGGTCAGAGGAGTTCCCCCCGGTTCGAAGCCTTGGATACCGGGTAGATGTTGGTCGCGGTGGTAGATGTGAACCGCGTCCCAGTCGCTGCCAGCCATGGCCAGAGCCTCGGCTACCAACTTTTCAGCTTGTTCACCACGCACTTGCCCCAAGCCCAGGCCGGTTTGTCGGGCGAGCCAATGTTCGGGCAGGCTGGAGGGTAGAGCGGCCGGGAGAGGGCTACCTGCGGGACCAACAAACTTGAATGTCAGCAAGCCGGGGCGTGAAAAAGCCAGCCGAAAGGGACTCGAACCCTCGATCCAGCACGCCTTGAGCGTCGGCTCGGCGCCGTGCTGACAAACAACAAAAACAAATTGTTCTTGGCCGATTCGGGGCGGATGCTGAAAAGGTTCCTGGACGAGTGGCGGGGTGATCATCTATAACAGTACATGCAATTCTTCGAGTCAAATACGGCGAGTTGCCCGCTGGCCGACGAGTTCGCGGTCCAGGTCGCCCAAGTTTACTCGCTTTTTTCCTAAACACAGGAACACGTATGGCAAAAAAAGAAGAAGCTTTCGAAGTTGAGGGGACGGTGACGCAAGCGCTCGCCAACACTCGCTTCAAAGTTCAGTTGGACACCGGCAGCGAAGTGCTAGCGCACGTAGCTGGGCGGATGCGAAAAAATTTCATCCGAATCGTGCCCGGGGACAAAGTCCGGGTCGAGCTGTCCCCCTATGACCTCACCAAGGGACGTATTGTCTTTCGGGAACGCTAAGCCGACCTACGCCAAGTTGGCTTAAATCGCGGAGTTAGCTAAATGACTGTGTTAATTGGTTAGTGTGACTTAAGTCACAAGCAATGACGATTTTCTGGCCCGTTCCGCAAGCAACCGCGCTCGGGAGCAAACCGAGCCCAGTTGGCCGAAGTACCATATCTAAGCGTTGCTAAGCGTGGTTTCAGCAGGTCAAGCGTTGGCAATTGCCGAGAAATGTCGCTTCGGTATGCTTGTTGCTCTTTCTGGGGCATAACACCCCCTCGGGAACTGTTCATGCATGCCGGAAAGCGTTAGCCTTAAGGCCTGTCGCCAGCGTGAGTTCCGCCGACGATGGCCTGCGGAATTTGATTTGCTGGCAAATTGCTCAATGGCAAGCGCCCTGGACGGCTCAGCTTCGAGCCTTGGAGCGTGGGCCCCCCGGCTGACGATTGCCTGACGGCGTCCTCGTCCCTATTACGTACTTGCGCGGAAATTCCATCCGAATCTTAGGAGCTATGTATGCGTCTTTACCGTTCCCTTGTTCTCAGCGCCACTTTGGTGGCAGCTTCCAGTGGCTTTATGGCTTCAGCCGTCCAAGCGCAGGAATCGCAGAAACCGGTCGCCATTGTTTCTATCACCCCTTTAGAGCGACTGCTGGCTGACATCTCGTACATGCTACGAGCTACCAATTTTCCGGAGGTGGGTGGCATTTTTTCACTGATGACCAACCAATACACCCAAGGAATTGACCGCACTAAACCGTTGGGAGTTGCGGTCAGCTTGGACGGCCAAATGCCGGTCCCCGTCATTTTCTTGCCACTTTCCAACCGCGATCAATTCTTTGGTGCCCTCGGTAGCATGGGCATCGAGCCAGATGACTTGGGTGATGGATTGTTCGAAATCGACGCCAACGGGCAGTTGTTATATGCCAAAGATGCCAACGGCTGGCTTTATGTATCACAATCTGAGGACGCTCTGGCGAACGTACCCGCCGACCCCACAGCTCTGCTCGGCGATCTTCCAAAAAAGTACGATTTGGCGATCAAGGTAAATGTGCAAGCATTGCCCGATGATCTGCGTGACATGGCATCCGAGCAAATGCGGATGGGCTTTGAGCGGACCTTGGCCGAGCAAGGAGACCAGACGGAAGAAGAGCAAGAGTTGGCTCGCGAAATGGGTGAAGCCCAACTCGCACAAATCGAACAACTGATGAGCGAGACCGAACAAGTCATTTTCGGCTGGGCCATCGACTCCAAAGAACAGAAGACCTACATGGACGGTGCCGCCCAATTCTTGGCCGGTTCCAAGTTGGCTGAACAATGCGATGCCATGAAGTCGTTGACTTCGGATTACACCGCCTTCAAGCTCCCGAACTCGTCGGCCTATTTCCGGGCCACTTCGGAAATCCTCGAGCAAAATGACAAAGATGTCATGAAGCAAAATCTATCCAATTCGATGAAGCAAATCGAAAAGCAAATCGAAGATGGAAATGTTGCTGAAGATTCCAAGGCGATGGTGATGGACTTGGTTGGCAAACTGCAAGAGTTGTTGGAAAAGACCATCGACGAAGGTACCTTCGACGGTGCCGGTAGCGTCAGCGTGGCTGATAACTCCTTGCGAGCTCTCGTGGGTGGTCGCATCGCCGATGGACGCATGCTCGAACAAGAACTCAAGGATTTGGTGGCTGGCTTGCCAAGTGGACCGTCGACACCCAAGGCCGAGTTCGATTACGAGACCTACAAAGGTGTTACGCTGCACCGTCTAACAGTGCCTGTGAAGATTCCCGACCCAAGCGCCCGCAAGGTCTTTGGCAACGAGCTCACGGTGTCGATCGGCACGGCGGACAAGTCCTTCATGCTGGCGCTTGATGCGGCCGGTGATGCGTCGCTCAAGGCGGCCATCGATGGCATGTCCTCCGCCTCAGCCAAGGCAGCCAATCCATTCGAAGCGGTGATGGAAATGACTCAGATCCTGAAATTCGCCCAGGCTGTCAGCCCGAACTCGATGCTCGATATCGCAACCTCCGCCATCGAGCAGGCTGCTGGTAAAGACAAGTTGCAAGTGTTGGGCTCGGTGATCCCACGCGGCCAAATTTACCGCTTGACGATTGAAGAAGGTGTACTGCGAGCGGCGGGGGCAACCGCCAGCGCTGGAGCGCAAGGGGCTCCCGGCTTCTAAAGCATCTGCGGCCTTGGTCGCTGGCCAGCCCAGCAGCCTAAACTTGCCTTTACGATTTAAAACGACACAAGCACGCCAACCCTTCGAAGTTTGGCGTGCTTTTTTGTAGTGCGGAGTGGACTCACTTTCAGTGTCCGGCGGGTGCCTTACTCAGCGATCTTCAGCTCTTTTCATTGAAAGCCCACGGGCGATGCTGCGAGTTGCTTGTTAGCAGCCCCACGACATCGGACTCTTCGAGCCTGGACACGCAGAAGTTGCCGACGAATTGGACTGGTACCCACAGCTCAGAAGCTCCAAAACACTGGAATCAGGAGCACGGCGATGAACCAGAGTATCAGGTTGAGCGGCGCACCCACTTTGAAAAAGTCGAAGAAGCGGTACCCGCCCGGGCCATAGATCATCATGTTGGTCTGGTAACCGATAGGGGTCATGAAACTGGCGGAGGCGGCGAGCATCAGGGCGACGATAAACGGCCGCGGACTGACCTCATAGAGCTTAGCCATTTCTATACAGAAAGGAAAAAGCAAGACAGCGACGGCGTTGTTGGTGATCATCTCGGTCAAGATGGAAGCGAGCAGGTAGATCGCCGCCAAAGCCGCCAAGTGTCCCCAAATTTCGATTGAGTTGAATAGTGCCGATGCGACCAGCTTGGCGGCTCCTGAATTCTGTAATGCGGACCCCACTCCAAAGGCCGCGCCGATCGTCACCAGAACTTGCCATTCCACGCTGCGACGAGCCTCGCCCCCGGAGATGCAGCCGCAGCCGACCATCAGTACAGCGATGAAGGCCGCAGCCACGGCGGTGGATACATAGCCCGTGGACATCATGATGAGCAGAGCAATGAACAGCACTAGGGCGATCCAGGTGCGATCGTGGCGCAAGGGTCTCCATTCATCGACGTCGCTGATCAAGTAAAAGGATGGATCGTTGCGATGAGCCCTCACGAAATGGGGCTGCGTCTGCAGGAGCAGCGTATCACCTGGTCGCAAGCGAATGTCACCTATCTTCTTTTCCACCCGACTTCCGCCACGGTGCACGGCCACTACGGCGGCGCCATACGACGCCCGAAAGTCGGCATCGCGAATGGTCTTGCCAATCAGTGGCGAATTCACGGAGATGACGGCTTCGCACAAACGCCGTCGTCGCTGCTGCTGCGGCGAAACCTCGTAGGATGGATCGGCGGCAGGAATCAAACCGACAATTTTCTCCAGCTCCACGATCCCGCTCACTACACCCGTGAAGATCATGCGGTCGTTTTCCCGCACGAGCTCATCGGGTCCTACCGGACCAATAAGCTTGTCACCGCGATCGATTTCAATCAAAAACAGGCCCGGCAAATGTCTCAGCCCGGCCATTTCGATCGACTGTCCGATCAAACGACAACCGGGCTGCACGGACATCTCGACCAAAAACTCGCGGCGTGACTCACCCAACTGCTCCAGCATCTCTTTCCGATCGGGCATCAAAGGTCGGCCAACAGTCAACAGATAGACCAAGCCGATTAAGGCATACGGTACGCCGATGACGCTGATCTCAAACAGATGCATGCCCGGCATGCCGTTGGTTTCCATCAAGCCATTAATGACGAGATTGGTCGATGTTCCAATCAGTGTGCAAGTGCCACCGAGAATCGCCAGAAAAGAAAGTGGCATCAGCACCTTGGATGGAGAGATATTGCGCCGCCGACTCCAGCTCAACAGCGGCGGAACAAACATGGCTACGATCGGTGTGTTGTTCAGAAAGGCGGAAGCCGGTAAGACAATCATCGCCAGTCGCGCGATCAGGCCCCTTTCGGTCCGGGCACCACCCAATACGCGGTTGCCCAGCATGTCCAGCAAACCTGTCTCGCGGAGTGCAGCGGCCACAATGAACAGAAACGCCACAGTGAGCATCCCCGAGTTGGAAAATCCGGCAAAGGCCTCCGTGGGGCTGATGATCCCGACCACGGCAAACAACGCGGTCGCACCCATGAACAGAATGTCAGGTGGTCCCATATTGCGAGCCAACGCAATGAACATGCCAACGATGACGGCCAGCGTAAACCAAACTTCCCAGGTCATGTGGAGTTACTTTGGGTTGGGTAATATCGGATTGCGGGTGAGAGTTCTCATGATAGTCGCTGATTCACCAATTGAAATCGAAACGCATGGCCAACAAATCAGACTCCGTCGAACCGAAAACGGTTTCGTTGTCGGTCACCGGGTGAATCCAATCAAACATAACCCGCGTCCGGTCGGACCAGTACCAATTGAAACCAGCGGTCAAATCGTTGTATTGGCCAGCGTTGGCACTGGAAAGATCGAGCAACGACCAACGAGCTTTTGCCTCCCAGGCTCCCCAGCCCATGCCGCTGCGGGTGATAAAGAAGTTGGTCGACGGTTTATTGCGGGCAAACTGTGGACCATGCTGCCCAAACGGTTCGAAGACGCGACTCTCACCGGTCAAAAAATAACTGAGGTGCGCATAGGCGCCACCGACGTTCAGGCGATCTTCGGCCAGCATATCAACACTAGATAGGAAGGCCTCGCTCTGAAGCGTAACCGGTCCCCAAACAAGAGCCGCTTCGATGTTGCCGGTGGTATAGCGTTCAGCAGCCAGATTGCGACTATCGATCAGTACCGGTCCACGTTGCACTTGCGGACGCGTGCGAAAGCGAACGCGATCGTCAAAGTCTTCGGTATGCAGTATGCCAACGCCCGTGTGCAAAAGATAGCGTCCCTGGGAAGGTGCGTGGTAGTAAGGAAGCCACGTGAGCCGGCCGGCGAGCCGCAACCCCTGATTGTTGTCGAAGCGGGTTTTGAACGTATCGTTCAAATCATCAAAGAACATACCGGTTGTCCAGGTGATATCCTTAGCCTCGGTGCAGTTGTAAAACGCAAGGCCCACCTCCCGATCCGCGGCGAAAACATTCTGGGTCGGAATGGAACGCTCGGTGAAGATGTTGTTGGTATCGTTGGTGACTTGCTCGAGACTAAAGGGAACAAAGAAGTTGCCGATCCGCATCCTTCCAAGCAGCGGGATTTCATTCATCGACAAATAGGCATCCTTGACGTCCGGCGATGCAAATTGATTTTCATCTGCACCTTGCCCAGGTTCCAGCGTCATCTGCAGTCGGAAATCGAAGTTCTCGTAACCAGTACCATCAGCGACCAAACGAAGTCGACGGAAGCTGAAGTAGTTGCCTTCGAACGGATCGACTATGTTCTCGTCTGTGTCGGCCCACGTTACATAGTCCATCTGAACGTGGCCGCCGAGCTTGACGTTCCAGCGATTTTTGGCAGCCTCTTTTTCCTTCAGCTCGTCGGCTGCTTGCTCGACTTGCTTTTCCGCCGCTGCCTCTTCGGCCTTTTTCGCTTCGTCGGTCCGCAACTTCTCCAGATGCTCAAGCTGCTGCCGAAGCTGGGCCACCTGCGCCTCAAGCGATGCCGCTGCGGGATCGACTTGTGTCGCGGGAGCCAACTCGGCTTGGAAAGCACCTGTCACGGGTGCATGGGCGGTGGAAAGCGATTGGGCGTTGGCGACCCTTGAAGAAAACGCAGCACTGCTCATGAGTAGCACCACCGCAGCGCACCGCATGGCGGCCTGGTGTAGCTGCCTCATTGCACCGACAGACGCAGTCCATCGCCATGACTGGACGCTGCTGGAGTCGGTGCGATCGAGAGGGGACCTGTAACCAGACCGACCCGGCCGCAAATTTCTGGCGGTTGCGCACATGGCGTAGCTGTCCAACGAAAAACGGGGCAAGTTGGCATACGGAACAGCTTCCCGTTGACGGGTCAGGCGTGGATTGCGGATACGCTGGAACAATCGGCACAATCGTTACAGACAGTTGATCGAATCTACAGCAAATGGTGAAACATCTGGAATTCGGGATGTTACAACTATGGGCACACACCCGGATTGGTGGTCTGCGGTGACCAGCAAGTGCCAGCTGGCCGTCATCACAAGTTTCTGAATTTTGCATGAAGATGTCCGGCCAACTGGAAAACATCGGACGTTCTGGGACATAATCAGGACCGACCACTTTTTTCAGCACCCCGCGCTTCCCTCCTGCCAAGCCTAAGTTGCCTGCTGCACATGATCCATCATTGCCACACTAGTCCGTCTCGCGCCTTGCTATCTAGAAGCGCTTTACATCTCCATCGGGCTGTACTCGCCCTTGTCGTGAGCTTCGTGTTGTCCGTGAATGCGATCGGGGGCGACCCCCAGGAAACGACTTGGACTCGTTTTCGCGGTGAAAATGGCATGGGAGCGATTGCCACTTGCAACGTCCCGATACCTTGGAGCGAAGCGGACGTGTGCTGGACGATCGACTTGCCGGGAAAAGGCAACAGTTCGCCGATCGTGGCTGGTGAACGGGTGTTTCTGTTGAGTGCCGATCCCAACTCGGCCGAACGTTATGTCCTGTGCTACGACCTCAAGAGTGGTCAGGAACTGTGGCGAGAAACCTATGCTTCGGAGCCACACACGTTGCACGCGCGGAGCAGCTACGCCTCCAGCACTCCCTGCGCAAACGAACACGCAGTGTTTGTGGCTTGGGCGAAGCCCGACAGTCTCATGCTGGCTGCCTTCAATCACGCGGGTGAAGAAATATGGCAGCGCGATTTGGGCCGATACATCAGCCAACATGGTTTTGGCGCATCCCCCGTGCTGTTTGGTGAAACGTTGGTGTTGCTCAACAGCCAGCAGGCGCAAGAGTTACCTCCCGGAGTCGAGCCGGGGTTAAGCCGAGCCATGGCCTTCAATAGCGTCTCCGGCGAGTTGCTGTGGGAATCACCGCGCACGGCCACGCGTGCTTGCTACGGTGTGCCAACGCTATTCAAAGATGAAGCGGGCAACGATGCCCTGCTGTTCACCAACACAGGCGATGGCTTCTTCGCGCTCGACCTGGCCACTGGCAAGCAACTCTGGAACAAGTCGGTGTTCACCAAGCGAACCGTCTCGTCACCGATCATTGTGGGTGACATGGCGATCGGCACGGAAGGCTCTGGTGGTGGCGGCAACATCTTGTTCGCCGTGCAGTTGCAGGGCAAGCATGAGTTGGTATTTCAAGTCAATCGAGCTGCACCTTATGTCCCAACTCCAGTTTCCAAAGGCAATCTGCTTTTCACATGGAGCGACAACGGAATCGTCAGTTGCATCAAGTTACCTGAAGCCGAGGTGGTGTGGAGCAAACGTGTGGGAGGCAATGTATCGACTTCGCCACTCATCGCCGGCGACAAACTGATCGGGATTGCCGAAGATGGAACATTGACTGCCATCGCTGCTACGGAAGAATTCTCCGAACTGGGCTCGATCAAGTTGGAAGACACGGTGCGGGCTACCCCTTTGTTGAGTCGCGACTATATTCTCATCCGTAGCGATTCCAAGTTGCTTTGCGTTGGAAAACCTTAGGCTCTATGGCTCTGCCCTCTCGTCGCACAGCACCGGACGGCTCAGGGCTGTTGATACTGTCAGCCGAAATGCCTCGGAGCGACGTGAATGACTGAAATTACATCCAATGAAGCTTGGCGCGAGATCTCCTCGCTGCTCAACAGCCATGGTGACGGCGATAACGCCGCGGCGGGGCTCCAGCAGTCCTTTCCCGGCACGACCGTAGGACTCAGTGTTCTACAAGCTCTGAAGTCGGCGGACGTTGCGGCGGACGAAAAACAGCTTGAGTTCGGCCAGGGGTTGCACGCTGGACTCAGCGGCTTGCTGCAACAGTTGGCGGTCTTCGAGAGTATCTCGCGCTGCCCGATCTTGGCGATAACCGGCATGCTCAATGCCGGCAAGAGTTCCCTGTTGGCGACTTTCCTCAGTCCAGAGAATCGGGGCCGCGTTTTGCGTGGCCTTGGCAATGCGGCCGGGACCCACCGTTTTGTGTTGTGGTTACCTAGCGTCTGGCAAAAAGAGCCCGAGCTGCTCAGCACGTTGATCGGCTTTCTAACCAGCGTTTTTGGGCACCCACCCGAGTTGCTTTCGAATGATCTGCACGAAGCGATCGTGCAGTACAACGGTCAGATCTTGTCAAATGCGTTGCTGGTAGAGAAGGGGAGTGCTCCGCACGGTCCTGCGTTGTCCTCCGCAGTCGATCCCTTAAGTGTGCCGCTGATCGCCTATGACGATGGACTGAACCGACTCAAACTCGGCTTGGCCGATTGCCCAGACATTCAAACCGGCTTTGTCTCCAGCGCGGGACTCAGCGGCGAGGCGTTAGCGGCACAGCGGCGCGGGCATCTGCTCCGCATCGGGCGTCTTTGTTCGGCTTTCATCGTGGTGAGCAAAATGAGCAGCCTGCATGACGAAAGCTTATTGCAGGTACTGTCCACCTTGCGTGATGCGGTTCCCGGCGTGCCGAGGCTACTGGCGATTAACAAAGTCAAAGCCCGCTACGCCCCCGAGACCGTTTACCAGGAGACGCGGGGCTTACTCGAGCGTTTTGCGATTGGCTCGGTTTACGTGGCGTATGATTTTCGTAGCTCGCTGGCGCACACCCGCGTACCCGCTCCGCCCGCGGCCATGGTGTTGGATGTGTCCGAACCGTTGCCCATCTTTTTTGAGGTCGGGACCCAAACGGCAGCTACCGAAAAAAACAAAGAGTTGCACTATTTAGCCAGTTTGGGTGAGCGGCTCGATCCGGGGACGCTGGCCCGTGAAAGCAGCCGTAGTTTAGTGATGCAGCTTAAAGCGAAGACGCTCGAATCCATGCAATGGCTGGAACTCAACCTGCAGCTACGCAACGAACAGGTGTGGGATGGCTGGCGGGCGGTGGCCGATGCGTGCCTCGATTTTATGTCGGAACGGGATGCGGACGGAAAAGTTGTCGGGCTGCGGCTGCAAGCCTCGCCAGCCATCGTTGCCCAGTTGGCAGCAAGCTTGCAACGTACGGCTCCGCTATGGATGGGGCTCAGCTTGAAGATCGATCGCACCGCCCGGCAGCTCCAACAAGCAGTGGCCAACTCAGCCAACCGCTTCAAAGTGCTCCAAGGCGTCTCGGACTCGGTGACGCAGTTTTCACAGCGATTTCGTCGCGGTGAAGGAGCCGCGGTGGTGACGCCTGAAAGATTCGCCGAGTGCATTCGCAACCACGATCGCCACGAGGCACTGCGGCACTTGCCCCCAGCGGCGCTGATGAGTGGCTGTGGCGCGGCCCTGACCCGCTTCGCAGCCGAAGACCGCACACGACTCGACGAGCAGGAGTTGGACAGCTGGAGCAAACAGATCTGGGCGGGGATGTCCTTCAAAGATAAACTCTGGAAAGGAACGCAGCCCTTGGCGGTCGTGCTGGCGCCACTTTTGGCAGCCGTCTTGATTCCCATCGATGCGGGTGGCACGGCTGTCTTGGTGTTCGCTTCGACTAAGGAACTATTGATGGCTACCGGCATTGCAGTGTTGGGAGGCCCTCTCATCCTGGGCAAGGAAACTGAAAACATTGTGCAGCGCGAAACACCTTGGCGGCAACTGGGGGACTTGTTTGCGGTCACCTGCGATTCGATCGGTTTGCCTCGACCCACGGCCGCTGATTTGCCTGAATCGAAATGCCACGGCCAGACACGCAAGCTAGCCAACAGCGGGCTGGTTGTTAAGCTAACGCAGCAGCCAGCGCAGCATGTGTGGTGCCTGAACGCGGAGACTTTAAATCGATTGCACCTGGGCGTTCGACGACTGACCTTAAGCTAATGAAACACACTTCCACCCACTTTGCGCCGCGGATTGCCGAAGCGACCTCCGCCGTGTTTGGCGATTCACCTTTGACAGTTGCCGTTCAACAGGCATGCCAGCGTTACGACAAAGATGTGGCGAACATCGAGTCTGGGCGTGGCATCGGCGCTTTGCTGATCGCTATCGTGGGTGCGAAAGGTCAAGGCAAGACATGGGCCGCTCGTCAGTTCGTCCGCGATGAAACGATCAAGACGATGCTCCGCAGTGGCGATTTGGTTGACGATGCTACGCTGCGTTTGGTGTGGATCGGACCGATCGCTCCGGATGAACTCGATTTGGATTCCGAGATCTACGTTCCCTGCCACGCGCAGCAGTTGGCACAAATTGGACAACCTTACGTCATCTTGGATACTCCAGGGCTGACCGACGCCGACCAGCGAGCAGCCAAGTTGGCCAAGGAAGCGCTTTCTCTCGCCCCCATTAAACTGCTTGTCATCGCCCGCGATCAAATCCGCGCCGCAGCCAACTTGACGATTGCTCGTCAAATCGACGGTGCCATTTGCATACCGGTCATCAGTTCGGTCGAGCCTGAGGAGATGTTGGGAGCAGCGGCCGACGAGCAATTGAGTAACGATGTGCGTGCCTTGCGCGAACAATTAACCCTCATGGCCCCGCGTTCCCAATTGACCACCGAGATCCGCGTGCCCGACTTCGAGATCAGCGGCAATGAGCCTCAGTCGTCGCAAGTCTTTCTAAGTGGGATTCTCGATCGATTGAACCAAATTGGCCTGACCCGACTCGCGCTGGGCAACGCGCGTGACCTGCGGATTCAAGCCGTTAACGAACGACTACGGACCGATGTGGCGAACTTGATTGCCAACGAACTTCCGCAACTCAGCGAAGCGGTGGAACAATTGACTCACGAAACTGCACAACTGCCGCAGCGCGTTCTCGACACGTTGTTGGGGAGTGAAGAAGTGCTGGAGACGGGGGTCCGCATGCGACTCCGGGCTCGTTTGGTTAGCGATACGGCTCTCATTTGGTTTCCCTATCGAACGCTATTGGCGACCCTTAATTTGACTCAAGGGGCCTGGGATCGTGTCATGCTGGCACTATCCGGCAGCGTCCCCAGTTTGTTTGGCGCGTTGACTTCTTGGGCGCGTAATGTGCGGCAGAGTCGCGACTTCACCACTCAGGTGCAAGACGGTGTCAGGCAGCACACGCAGCAGCAGGTCGAGGAACGCTTGCGGCCGTTGTGCGATCGCTTCCATCAGACCGTCCTTAAGCTTCGACCGCGCGACGAACGTGCGCTGTCGCGCCCGACGTCGACCAAGATGCGACTGCTGGGGATTGAAGAACTGCAGACCCGTTCCCAGTCGATTTTTGATCAAGCCATTCGCCGTAGCTTGACTTCATTTTGGCTCACGCAGGTGCTAGCACTGCTCGGGGTGGTGCTATTTTGGTCGTTGATGGCCGCCCCCATCATCGTCCTGTACCGAGAATACTTCACCGCCTCATGGAATGTATTCAGCGGACGCGAGGAACAGCTCGAAAACTTTCCGCACCCAACGGCCAGCTTGTTCTTGACCAGTTTAATACTTGCCCTGCTCCCCTTGGCAATTTACTGCATGGTGGTCCTCAGCTGGGTTCTGGGGCGTCGCAAAGTTCGACGAATTGTCCGCGAAATCGTCGCTGAACATGGTTCTAGCATGGAGGAACTCCGGGCCGCCAAAGTCATCCACCTTGAGTTTGAAGACGAATTGTTGCAACAGGCGGAATTCTTGTTGAACTTGAAAAGATAATGGCCAAAGATCAAGGACTGAAATCTGCGCGAGCCAGCCAACAAGCTCCAGCGCTGGCCTCGCGACTCACCGCTCAACTCCCCGCGGCCATCGCCACAATCGCTGTAACGGGCGTTGCGGCAGTGCAATTCGTGCAACAGATTGTTCACATAGATACTACAGCACTTCTCGTCGGTCGGATCCACTACGGACTCTGGCCCATGCTGAACGGCAATAGCGAACAAGTGGTGCTTTGCCGAACAGACGAGGTGACGGTCGAGGTGCACTGCCATGGTGGACAGGCCGTCTGCCAAGCGATCCTGGCCGATTTGCAGCTTGCCGGATGCCAAGTACTTCCGGCAGATGAGTGGACCGTTTGGCATAGCCGCGTTCGCTCACCGACAGCGTTTTCTATTTGCCCGCTCCAGCAAGCGGCTGAGCAGGACCTGCTGCTGGCCCAATCTGAACGGGCAGCTGCAATTTTGCTTGACCAAGTTAACGGTGCGCTACGTGACGCCCTTGAGCGGCTGTTAGCGGAACTCGCGCGGGGGCAGGTCGACACGGTGCTGTGGGAACTAACGCAGATGCTCGCGCGAAGTCGTTTGGGGTTGCGGCTCGTGACGCCTTGGCAGATGGTGTTGGCGGGACCACCCAATGTTGGGAAGAGTAGCCTGAGCAATGGCTTGGCAGGACAAGCCCGCGCGATTGTGCATCATGAACCTGGGACAACCCGGGATTGGCTGCAAACGCTCACCGCGCTGGATGGCTGGCCGGTCGCCTTGACCGATACGGCTGGGATCCGTTTGGCAACCGATCGAATCGAAGCGGAGGGAGTGGCCCGAGCGCGGCAGCGGATGGCTGAGGCCGATTTGGTGCTGATCGTGGTGGACGGAACTGTGGGATGGACAGCCACACACGCGGAAATTCTCGCAGCTGCCCAAGCTTCCGAAACTGAGCGCTTCATCGTGTGGAACAAAGGGGACCTCGCCATGCCGCCGCCATCGCTCCTCGCCTCGACCCCGGTGATTGTCACGAGCGCTGTCGAGTCGCCGGGAATCGATGCGCTCATCGTGAAACTAGCCCACTGGATCTGCCCCTGTCCGCCTCAAGTTGGGGAAGCCACCCCATTCCGTCAGTCGCAAGTCGTCGCCTTGAGTGCTGCACGGCACGCGTTGCTCGATGGCGAGCTCCACGAGGCGATCACACACTTGCAGAGCTTGTTGGGCTAAGTGGCGGATGGCTCCGCCGATCCGTTTCAATAAGCAGCAAAACATCGCAGCCCGCTTGGAGATCAATCTACAAAACCTTTCTAATCAAAACGTTTCTGATTAAAAGTACGTCTAAATAAAACGCGTCTGATCGACGGAGCGATCAGCGACTTAGGGCAAACCGCTTGGATAGATCGCCACTACGGGCCATAATGTGCCCTCCACGTCCCATCGCTCAAAGGAATTGTTGTGGTGCTAAACTTTCAAAACACCTCGTCCCGTCTCCGTTTGTGGTTGGATATCGCCATCGTACTTGGGATGTTCTTGGTAACGGCTGTCGCCCCGGCCTACGGGCAGTCGCGGTATGCCGCATCGGATAACTTAAGCGGTTACGTGCATTGGATCGAAATGTACGATGCGGACAATAATCGCATTGACCCTGCCGCCGAGAATCCTCCACCCTATTCGCCAGCGACGACTTGCGGGCGATGCCACGACTTCAATACGATTGCCCACGGTTGGCACTTCAATTCGGTAGACGAAACGTTGCATGGACGACCTGGTCAACCCTGGGTCTGGAGCGATCCGCGGACGGGGACCCATTTACCACTCTCCTATCGCGGTTGGGCTGGGACGCACGATCCTGATCAGCTTGGTATCTCGCGTTGGCAAATGGCTGCCAAGTTTGGTGGCTTTCTCCCTGGAGGTGGGCCTGGTTCGAGTGACGCCCTCAAGGAGTTGGTGAAGTCGTTCAATGGCAGCGAAGTAATCGACCGCAGCCACCTTACCGGTTCGCTGCCGGTCGATTGCATGCTCTGCCATCACCGCCCCGGAAGCGGCTACAGTCCGTTCGTATGGACCGAGCAGATTGAGGAGCAGAATTTTGCATTCGCCCCAGCGGCTGCCTTGGGGATCGCGACCGTGAGTGGCACGATGAAACGTCTGAAGGATGATTTCGATCCAGCGGCTGAGGAGTCGGCCAAGCAATTACCTCAGCTCAGCTATCTGGACGATCGGTTTCGCCCCGATGGGAAGGTTTTCTTCGATCTCGTGCGCAAGCCCGATAACAATGCTTGTTATTACTGCCACTCAAATGTCTCCAACGATTCGGTCACCGGTGGTCGCTGGTTGCATGACGAAGATGTCCATTTGCGGGCGGGCTTTCAGTGCGCCGACTGCCATCGCAATGCGCTCGATCACCATACGGTACGGGGTTATGACGGCGAGCAAAGTCCGGTGGATGCTTCGATCGCATCGCTATCTTGTCAAGGCTGCCATGTGGGTGAGCAAGCAGGGAAACCACTTGACTTTACCGGGCGGCTCGGAGCACCGCAGCCCCAGCACAAAGGGCTGCCGCCACTCCACTTCGAAAAGATGACGTGCACCGCTTGCCACAGCGGACCGGCCGTGACGGCTGGCATCAGTCACCAATTAAACTCCATCCTCCATCGCTTGGGATCGCATGTCAAACGTACCGGTCAAGAGTTGCCGGGCATCGTGGCTCCAGTCATTATGCCAGCCGCCTGGGAGACAACAGCCACAGAAAGCGCCACGGTCCAAAGTGAATCGCCGTACACCCCGCATCGACTGATGTGGCCGGCTTACTGGGGGACGCTCAAGGATGGGGCCGTGCAAGTACTAAATCCGGACCAAGTCTACGAACTGGTCCGAAAAGATCTCAAAGTTCGTCGTGATTTCACGGAGGAACTGGCTGAAGTCAAGCTGTCGCTCAGTGAACGAGCGAAGCTGATCGGCGAAGAGCGGGCCCGCGTCAAGCCGGATGACTGGACCGAAGGGGAAAAACAAAAGCTGGCAGAACTAGAAGCAACAATGCGGACCGCGCAGGTCGCAGAACGCATGTCGCTAGGACTTGCCGCAATTGAAGCCGCCTTCCCGGGCACCCAAGCGATTTACATCAGCGGTGGGCAAGGCTTTGTCCGCGAGGGAGACATAGGGTTCAAAGAACTCGACGCGATGCAACTGGGGAACGCCGCAGAACCGTACGCTTGGCCGTTAGCGCACAACGTGCGTCCCGCCCAGCAATCGCTGGGTGCAACGGGTTGCACGGAATGCCACAGCGATCAAGCACTTTTTTTT
The DNA here is from genome assembly GCA_041751975.1 of Pirellulaceae bacterium. GTDB lineage: Bacteria > Planctomycetota > Planctomycetia > Pirellulales > Pirellulaceae > Aureliella. The sequence goes on along the minus strand of JBGSHW010000143.1, from coordinate 116,098 downwards.
AATGCCGAGATTACGCCCGTGGGTTTGCTCCCCAATCAGCCAACTCACGTCGTGACAAGCCACCTATTTCAGGCAGCTGATATGCAGCGCCTCGGTCTCTGGAACGAGATGTTTGCCGGACGATCGACATTCAAAATCGTCGGTTTGCTCGCGCTGGCCGTTACCTGCTTGATCACCTTAGCGGGGGCTGTCTCGTTGAGTAGCAGACGCGTGGTGACGCATGCAACCAATGATGCAACCAATGATGCAACCAATGCGATGCCTCAACGACGCGGTTGGTTCAGCAGCTTGATTTACGTCGCCTTCATGGCAGTTTTGACGCTCCTAAGTGTAACCTCCTTCGGTTCACTACTGCAATCCAAGCCGATGTCGGGTTACGTGCTGATGGCGCACGTGGCAGGAGCGGGGGCGTTCACTTTTCTGCTGGTGGCTCTCGCTGGGTTGTATTTGCCAACCTTTTCTCACGCCGACCAGGGCTTTCGTTTTGAGCATCGCTGGTGGTTAGCTCGCTGGAGTGCTTGGCTGCTGGTCGTGGGTAGCTTAGCGGCTGCGGGAACCATGTTCCTGAGCATGCTGCCGGTACTAAACACCGAGAGCTTAAAGCAAGTGGCCCTGCTGCATCGCTATGCGGGCATTGTCACCGTCGTTGCGGCCGTGCTGAATCTATTCGCTATGGCCTGCACCCGCTTTAAATGGCGATGAACTGGCTGCTTAAGCTGTAAGCTAAGCAGCCCACCGCGAGTCTTTAGGTAGGACGCCAGCAAAAACGCCCTACACAACGTCGCTTCAAGCCCGATCAATGTCTTAACCTATTCGCGATCGATGGCGAAAAATGATTAACTCTCAAAACAGTAGAGACACGGAGTTCACAGAGCACGCCGCACGGAAACTCAGTGTCCTCGGTGCCTCTGTGTTTGTTCGTTTGGCTCCATACACCGATCGACTCCCCGGCCTTCCCCCTATCCATGTGCCACGGCGCGGAAGGTAGGGCAGAGGACGCTGAAGCCGGTGGCACACAGCGAATGCTGAGGCTTGTACTAATGCTAAGGCGAGCCGTCGGTCCCACGTGAGCGAATGGGTGCGCAGGTGTGCTCTTTACCCCACCTGTTTGTACCAGCCTGTGGACGCCCACCGCAACTCGCCCACCAAAAGCAGCAAGAGCAAAGGCAATTGGCAGCTCAGAAACCAATGCATTTGCACGTTTGCTGACGCCAGCCCAATTCTCCGTCGCGTTCGCGTGCCATACTCGGACGGGCTGGCATCGGGTTTGCTTATGAGTTTGCTCAGTCGTAAAGTAACTGCTTGAGCGATAGCAGGGACGGTAGGCTGCTGAAACGATAACCCCAATTTTCCCGAAAGAGCATCCCTTGAAGAAAAACGAACCTGTATCGAAGATCATGAGCCGTGAGCTGACTAGCATTCATCAAGCGGAGCCGCTGTCCAAACTGCGCAAATTGTTCGATGAGCATCGCCTCCATCATATCCCCGTGGTAAGTGGTGAGTTGCTGGTGGGCATCGTTAGTTCCAACGACTTGATGCGAGTCTCCTTTGGCGAGTTCGGCAAGCAAGATGGCCAGACACTTGACGCGATTCTTGATCACACTTTTAAACTGACCGACGTCATGACCAGGAACCCGACGACCATCGATCCGCATGGAACCATCCGCGATGCCGCCCGCATCTTGGCTGCGAGCGAATTCCATTGCCTGCCAGTTGTCGAAGGGGAGAAGTTGGTGGGAATGGTCACCTCCACCGACCTGATGTCCTATCTCGCAGATCTATAGCTTTTATGCGAGTTCTCGGCAACTGAACGTGAACTAGCTTATCGTTGCAGCCCGACATGTGCGCGCACACGTCGGGCATGCAAGCTATCGGTGCGGTTTGCTCAAGACTCAATATAAGTCGTCAGCCTGCCGATACCAGCGATACTGGCGACCACAACTTGGCCTGCCTGCAAGAATTTACCGCTCGCGTTTCCAACACCCGCCGGCGTCCCTGTGGAAATGATATCGCCCGGTTCAAGGGTTACCCATGAACTTACGAATTCGATGACTTCGGCCACGGAAAAGATTTGCTGGGACGTGTTACCTTGTTGACGGACTTCACCATCGACTGTCAGTTCCAGTGACAGTTGCTGCGGATCAATAATTTCATCTATAGTCGCCAGACAGGGCCCACAGGGGCAAAAGCCATCGTGCCACTTTCCGTGGAGCCAGTCGAAGAATGTATCGCGCGGTCGTGTTTGTCGCTCGGGGTTGGGACGAAAACCGCGATCGGATAGATCGTTGATGATCGTATAACCAGCAACAAAACTCAGCGCCTCGGAAGCAGATACGTCGCGGGCTTTGCGGCCGATCACCACCGCCAACTCCACTTCATGGTCAATGCGGTCAGGCGAATTGCTGGGCAACTTCACATGCGCCCCTTCGCCGACGAGTGTCGTCGAGGGTGGCTTCATAAACACATAGGGAAACGTCTGCGAACGTTGCGTAACAATATCCCCCTGCTCGCGGACATGCTCGCTGTAGTTTCCAGCCAGCAGCAGCAGTTTGGGTGGTCGCGCGATGGGTGCCAGTAACTTGACTTCATTCCGGGCGAAGGTATAGGCTTGCTGGTTCTTAGGATCGGAACCGACTTCAGCGATTAAATCCGACAAAGCGAGCCAAGCGGCCGAATCGATCGGAAATAATCGCTCTAACTCGCCCGACAGCAACGCGTCCGCCAAGTACTTTTCGCCAGCAGCACTCGCCAGGTCATCCAGCGGCAAGACGAGTTGCCCCAGCAGGAGTCCACATCGAGCGCGTTCGGAATGTTCAAAGCGGCAGAGCAGCATAGCGGGTGTTTCCGGCTGAAAGTTTTGAACTAGACCATGCTCAGTGGTTGTGCACAGCCGGTGACCTCAAAACCCAAGTCGGCGATCATCTGGTAATCGGCCTCCGGGGGTTGTCCCTTGGTGGTCAAATAGTCCCCGACGAACAAGCTGTTGGCTGCGTACAGGCTCAGCGGTTGCAGGCTGCGCAAGTGCTTTTCGCGACCGCCAGCAATCCGCAACTCGCTGCTCGGATTGACGAACCGCACCATGCACAGGGCTCGCAAGCAGTCTTGAGGTGTCAACTGGTTGGTGTCTTCCAGGGGAGTTCCCTCGATGGCATGCAGGAAGTTGAGCGGAATCGATTCCACGTTGAGCTGTCGCAACTCCATTGCCATCGACACCAAGTCTTGATGGGACTCACCCATACCGATAATGCCGCCACTGCACAGTTCCAAGCCCGCCGCGCGGACGTTATTGAGCGTTTCCAAACGGTCTTGATAAGTATGCGTCGAACAGATCTCGTCGTAGTGCTCGCGGCTGGTGTTGAGATTGTGATTGACTCGATCCACCCCACACGCCTTGAGACGCGCTGCATGCTCGGGTGTCAGCAGCCCGAGGCAGGCACAGATTTTGAGATTGAATTTTTCTTTGACTTGCGGAATGACCGTTTCCACCGCTTGCATCTCGCGTTCATTGGGCGCGCGACCACTGATGACAAGGCAGTAGGTCTTCGAACCCCGTTCGGCGGCGACTCGGGCGCCATCCAACAATTGCTCTGCCGATAGCATGCGGTACTTGGCAATCGGTGCCGAGGATATTTTTGACTGCGAGCAGTAGCCACAGTCTTCCGGGCACAAGCCGCTCTTCGCATTGACCAAGAAATAGAGCTGCACCGTTTTGCCGAAATAGCGATGCCTCAGTCGATAGGTGGCCGCGAGCACATCGAGCAGTTCCTCGTTCGAACTCGACAAAATGTCGGTCGCCTCTTCTACCGAAACGGGGATACCATCCAGTACGCGGGTGGCCAGTTGCTGCCAGTGGTTTGCAGGGGGTAATGCTAAGCTTTGGTCGAAAATCATGGACTATTGATTTATCAGCGAGAAGGATTGAAAGGGAATTGCGATTGAAACCGAGCGGATTGCTGCATCCAGATGCAATCGGACAGTGCAATCGGAACGTGGAACGGTCATAATACTAGCCGAAAGTCGTGCCAACCTAAATGGTGGCAGTTATGGTTTCTGAATGTCGGCCCCCGCTCTTCTGGCTTTTCGCATGTCTGCAACTGAACATTACAATCCGCAACGACTCTGTTGCTTCGTGCGTGTCGGAGCCCACGGGCAGGTCGGTAGGTTTCAGGGCCTGAACGCGGGTAGGCCATCGCGCGGTGATCGCGTCGTCTGTCGCACCGCCCGAGGACTGGAAGTTGGCTTGGTCTTGGGACCTGCCACCTTGGGCGGCTGGGACCATGAGACACAGGCGGATCCCACGGCAGCCGCTGCGATCAAAGAACGATTGGACGGTCGCATCGTGCGAAAGCTGACTACCGAAGATCAACTGCTGTGGGAGCAATTGCAACGCATGGGGGGAGCCGCCCACGAAGCCTGCGAAGCTTGGCTGGCGAGCCATCAGATTTCAGCCACGCTCCTGGAAGTCGAACCTCTGTTCGATGGTCGTACCCTGTACTTCCACTTTCTGTCCGACGTCCCTACCGAAGTTCAGTCGCACCTCAATGCGCTGGTTGCGATTTACGAAGCAGAGGTTAAGCAGAGCCAGTTTGCGCAATTACTGGAACATGGATGTGGGCCTGGCTGCGGAACAGACAAGGCGGAAAACGGGTGCAGCACGCGCGGTGGATGCGCGGTTTGCAGCGTTGCAGCAAGCTGTTCCGTGCGTCAGAGGTAGCAGGCTGTCAGTCGTTCAGAAAGGAGCGAGTAGTTCGGCGCGGTTAGTTCGGCGCAGTTAGTTCTTCGGGTCCGTGCGAGAGGGCAAGCCCGCAGCCCCAGCCATTGATTGGCTATGGTCGCTTGCTACCGCAGCTTGGCAGACAGGTGTTCCGCTAGTGCGGTGAGCCGGCGGCTTTGTTCTTCTCGCAATCTTTGTCTTTCTCATTGCTCGCTGGACTCTCTCGCTCCCGATCACCCCGCTCCCGATCACCGCGACGACCACGCGGGCCGCGGAAGTCCAAGGGCTGCTTGGATAGCTCGAATTTTTCACCTTCCAGTTGTTGCAATGCTGTTCTTTGTTCAGCCGTCAGTTTGTCTGCGAGTGCGGCATTGAGTTTTTTCTCGGCCTCCTCAAACAGCTGGGCGATTTTCTTGCGATCCCCTTCGCGAATCAAGTTCCCCATTTTGTCCCGATTTTCGTCCATCAGTTGATGCCAAATTTCACCCCGTGCCTTGCGGTATTCGAGGTAAGCATCGCCGGTCAAACCGATGCGTTTGGCGACGGTTTCGTTCGTTGCGGCACTAAAACTGCGGGATTGCACGTAGATTCCAAGCAACCGATCAAAGTTGGCATGTTCTGGGTTAAGCAATAGTTCATGCAACTCGCGATCGATGGGAGCTTGGGTGTCAATGATTTTCCGTACGATTTCATCTTTCGTTAAATCCTTCAACTCATCGCGAAGAGCCATGACTTTGGTGAATGCGTCGAGCCGCAATTGATCAATTTTCTGATAATTCTCCGGCGACAGCCCCACCTCGTTCCGAACCTCTTCACGCCACAGAAGACCGACCAATTCGCGTTGTGGCAACAGTTGGCGATGCACTTCCCCTAGAGCATCATAGAACTTATCCCAACCTTCGGGGCGCGGCGGTTGCGCGGTGACGAATGTGTTGCACATTAGCCAGAACAGGAAAGCGACTTGTATCACACGCCGACCGATCATAGTTTCCTAACAAGTCTCGCAACAGCAAAGAGGAACTTTATGATGAAGGTAACAGCGGGCAACGGGTGAGCTGCCTGCTGTTGCTTCTAAAGCCTGCGAGTGACCCAAGTCACCCGCAAGTGTGTTCTGCGGATTGGCCGCCATCCTCAGATGTCGCTCCGCGAGCGTTCATTAGTTGTCGGTTCCGGGACGATCGCCGCCTGGTCGACCACCGGGCCGTCCGCCACGTCCACCCCCCCCCGGTCCACCAGCACCCGGTCCACCGCGTCCACCAAAGGCAGGAGGCTCTGGGAACTCAAACTTCTCACCCTTGAGTGCTTCCAGGGCAGCGATTTGATCTTTGGTCAAAGCGTCTGCGATGGCTTTATCGGTCTCTTTGGTTGCCTCTTCCATCATTTCCCGCATTTTGGTGAAGTCCGGGCGCTCACCACCACCACCGCCACCGCGCATTTCAGCGAACTTCGCCATCATCCCCTCCCGGGACTTGGCTGCGGCCTCCCCAACCTTTTTCACATCATCTTCGCTCAAGCCAATTTCCTTGGCAATCAGTTCATTGGTGGCGGCGCGATTCCCATCGCGTTGTACGAGCAAGCCCATCAAACGCTTTTGTTGCTCAGGTTGCAGGACTTCGTCCAACAATTCCTTGGCCTTCTTGTTGGCTTCGGTCATCATCTCCGCCATCTTCGCCATCCGCTCTTCGGGTTCGAGATCGCGCATGCCGCGCATATCACCCATCATGTCCCGCTGCGCGTTTTGGAGCGCTTCTTTGGATTCTTCATCGAGGTCAATCTCTTTGTCGACACCTTCGATGGGGATTAAACGCAGCAGGTCCATCGCGCCCCCACCGCCCATCATGCCGCCACCCATCATACCGCCGCCAAAGCCACCACCGAAGCCGCCTCCAAAACCACCACCACCACCACCTCGGCCGCCGCGACCACCACGTCCGGCCCCCTCATCCTGGGCAACTAAACTGGATGCAAGGCACATTACCAGTGCCAAACTACAGAGACTAAGAAATCGCACGGACATGAGGAGACTCCTAACAGGGGACTAGTGAAGTGGAGAGTTGAGTAGGCTAATCAAACCCAGTCTAAAGAGCGTCGATCGGCGGAATTGTGAACTTAGCAGATTGAAGTTTGGTTGGGTTTGTTTACCACTCAATAAAACCTTAGAAAAATCTAAAAGTTTCGCGGTTGTGGCTCTTGAATCCACGCATTTTGGTATTTCGCAACCACACCGCTTCGCTAACGGTTAAGATTCCAGCTATCGTTCAACTTGCTTCGAGCGCTTCCCCCCCGGAAACTCATTCTACTGTCCAAGTCGCGAAGACTTGGGTTCCGGTATCAACCAGACACACGACCGAGTGCGAACTCAGTAGAGGCAGTCCATTGACCTCCATCGCAAAGCTAACGGACAAAGTGGAACATCTTCCCGGGGTGGGAACGCTGCGGGCAACGTACCTCAGGAAACTGGGCATTCGCCGCGCGGCCGACCTGCTCTTCTTTTTTCCACGCAATTATGAAAACGTGGCCGCCGTGCAAGGGGCTGATTCGTTTGTCGAAAACACCCGCGTTTCGCTGGTTGCTACCGTCGTCGAAATGGCTGAGCGGGTCACGCAATCGGGCAAGCACATGCTGGGTGTCCAAACCGCAGCCGAAGGTGGCGTCAGTGTTCGCTTGCTGTGGTACAACCAGCCGTTTCGCAAGAATGACCTCCGTGTAGGACAGCGTCTGCTGGTAACCGGTGTGCTCCGTTCGACCGTCCTCAATTGGGAAATGGTCCAGCCCACCATCACGCCTCTGATGGGAGACGAACTTCCTCGCAATCCAGAACCCTTGCCGGTTTATCCTCTCACCGAAGGGCTTAAGCAATCGTCGCTCCGCGGCATGATGCGGGAATCATTGCCGGGACTCATACCGCTGGTCGAAGAGGCCCTGCCGGCGGCAGTGCGCGAACGCGGTGAGGTTCCAGAGATTGCCACCGCGCTTCGCCACATTCACTTCCCACCCACCCTGGAAGCGGCTGAGTTGGCCAGGCGGCGTTTCAAACTGCAGGAGTTGTTGGTCCTGCAACTCGCAATCGCCATGCAGCGCAAGGCACGCGAGCGGGAGTGCGTCGCCCCGGCCTGCGAACCAACCGGAAAAATCCATTCGCGGATCCTCAATCGCTTGCAGTTTCAACTGACCCCCGATCAACTGTCGGCCATCGATGACATTGGCTGCGATATGTCTCGGCCGAAGCCCATGAATCGACTGTTGCAAGGAGATGTGGGGAGTGGCAAAACAGTCGTCGCTCAGTACGCCATGTTGCTGTGCGTGGCCCACGGTTACCAAGCAGCTTTGATGGCACCCACCGAAGTGCTCGCGCGGCAACATGCCGCCACCTTGCAACGCAGCCTCAGTTCCAGCCGCGTCCGTGTGGCCTTGGTCACCGGCAGCATGCCGCGGGCAGCGCGAGCTGAGACGCTCGCCGCGATCGCCGCAGGGAACATCGACTTGATCGTTGGTACCCAAGCCCTCCTCTCCAGCGAACTGGTCTTTCACAATCTAGCGCTGGTCATTGTCGACGAGCAGCATAAGTTTGGGGTTATGCAGCGAGCTCAACTGCGGACCGACGAGACTCAGCCGCATTACTTGGTGTTGAGCGCGACTCCCATTCCGCGGACCATCGCCATGACCGCCTTTGGCGATCTGGATATCTCGACCATCCGCACCAAGCCCGCCGGTCGCGCTCCGGTGCACACTTACACCAGTACCAAAGAGCAACTGGGCTCGTGGTGGAAGTTCGTTGAGGATCAAATTGCCAAGGGACGCCAAGCTTACGTGATCGCGCCCCGCGTGGCCGATATGGAGAACTCCGACGTAGCCAGCGCCGAAGGTGTTTTCAAAACGCTGCGAGCGGGCCCCTTCGAGCATCGCGCGCTGGGCTTGCTGCATGGACGCATGACGGGCGAACAAAAAGAGAGCGTGCTCACCGAGTTCTCCGAGGGACGGCTCGATATGCTGGTAGCTACCACGGTTGTCGAAGTTGGGATCGATGTGCCCAACGCCACGGTGATGACCATCCTCGATGCCGATCGCCTCGGCCTGTCGCAACTGCATCAACTGCGCGGACGCATCTCGCGCGGTTCCCACGCCGGTTTTGTGTGTGCGGTGGCCGAGTCCTCGGCAGCGGCTCCGCGCACTGCGGCAACTTCACTTGCAGGAGCCGGAGTCGACGTGGCCAACTTGGGTGCCGCCAACGAACGACTGAGAGCGTTCGAGGCGAGTGACGATGGATTTCAACTGGCCGAAATGGATCTCCAGATGCGCGGGCCAGGCGACTTGCTCGGCACCTCGCAGAGCGGCCTACCCACTCTGCGCATCGCCAACTTAGTCGAAGATGGACCACTGGTGGAACTCGCCCGGCAAGTCGCCAGGGAATTGCTCGACGCCGATCCCGAGTTGACCAATCCTGAGCTGGCGCGGTTGGTCCAACAGACCTTAAAGCGTTACGGAAAATCGATGCAGTTAAGCGATGTGGGCTAGCCGATTACCGCATGGTCCGCACGCAGTCAACGTAGTAATTCAACTTGCCGTCGGTGGTCGTTTCGACCAAACCGTGAATGTCCGTTTCAAAACCTGGGAAGCGTTGATTGAACATCCTCGCGAATTGCAGGTACTCGACAATCGTCTTGTTGAACCGCTCACCAGGAATTAACAAAGGAATGCCCGGGGGATAAGGGGTTAACAGGACCGCCGTGGCTCGTCCCTCCAACGCATCGATCTCCACCCGATCGATCTCGCGGTGGGTCATCATGTCATAGGCTTGCCAAGGTTTCATGGCAGGCTGCATGAGCGACAGATACATCTCGGTCGTCACGCGGGCAATGTCGTGCTTCTTGTAAGTGTCATGAATCTGCTGACAGAGATTCTTGAGTCCGATTCCTTCGTACTGCGGATACTGCTGGGAGAACTCGGGCAAGATTTTCCACATTGCCAAATTGCGATCGTAATCGTCCTTAAACTGCTGCAACGCGCTCAACAGCGTGTTCCAGCGACCTTTAGTAATCCCGATCGTGAACATGATGAAGAACGAATAGAGCCCGGTCTTTTCAACGATAACTCCATGCTCGGCCAAGTAACGCGTGACGATCGAGGCGGGGATACCCGTTTCGGCGAAATGTCCTTTGACGTTCAAGCCGGGGGTAACTACCGTTGCCTTGATCGGGTCGAGCATGTTGAAACCTTCGGCCAAGTTACCGAAACCGTGCCAATTGTCATCGCCGCGGAGCATCCAGTCCTCTTGTTTGCCAATCCCCGACTCGGCGATCTCCTCCGGCCCCCAGACTTGGAACCACCAGTCGTCGCCCCATTCAGCGTCGACTTTACGCATAGCGCGACGGAAGTTGAGCGCCTCGGCAATCGACTCTTCGACCAATGCTGTTCCGCCCGGCGGCTCCATCATGGCCGCAGCCACATCGCATGAAGCAATGATCGCATACTGCGGTGAAGTGGAACTATGCATCAGATAGGCTTCGTTGAAAATATGACGATCCAACTTAGTGGCCTTCGATTCCTGCACCAGGATCTGCGATGCCTGCGAGATGCCAGCTAATAACTTGTGAGTGGAGTGAGTGGCAAACAGCATGGCGTGATCACAGCACGGACGATCGCGGCCGATGGCATGCATGTTGCGATAAAAATCATGGAAGGTCGCATGGGGCAACCAAGCTTCATCGAAGTGCAGCGTGTCGATCTGACCATCGAGCATTTGTTTGAGCGTCTCGACGTTGTAGACAATCCCGTCGTAGGTGCTTTGCGTGATCGTCAAGATCCGCGGACGACGGTCGGGATGCGCTTCCTGCGCCGCTTTGGCAAACGGATTGGCGTCAATTTTCTTTTGGATGTTCTCCGGGAGGAACTCTTCCAACGGAATCGGGCCAATCAAACCCAAGTTATTGCGGGTCGGGGTCAGAAAAACGGGAACCGCCCCGGTCATAATGATCGAGTGCAAGATGGATTTGTGACAGTTGCGATCGACCACCACAATGTCCCCCGAGGCCACCGTCGAATGCCACACCATCTTGTTCGACGTCGACGTGCCGTTGGTCACAAAGAAGCAGTGGTCGGCGTTGAAGATCCGGGCCGCATTCCGCTCCGAGGCGGCGACCGGGCCCGTGTGGTCCAGCAATTGCCCCAACTCTTCAACCGCATTGCACACGTCGGCACGCAGCATGTTCTCCCCAAAGAACTGGTGGAACATCTGCCCTACCGGACTCTTGAGAAATGCCACCCCACCGGAATGCCCTGGGCAATGCCACGAGTACGAACCGTCGCTGGCGTAGTGCACCAACGCTCGGAAGAACGGCGGGGCCAAACTGTCGGTGTACGCCCGCGCTTCCCGCAAGATATGGCGGGCCACAAACTCAGGCGTATCTTCAAACATATGAATGAAGCCGTGCAACTCCCGCAAGATGTCGTTCGGAATGTGGCTCGAAGTTCGCGTCTCACCATATAGGAAAATCGGGATGTCATTGTTGCGAAAGCGGATCTCTTGAATGAACTCGCGGAGCTTGGCAATGGCCAGTTCGCCATCATTACCCGACAGAAATTCCTCGTCGTCAATGGAGAGGATAAACGCCGAGGCCCGCGACTGCTGCTGGGCGAATTGGGACAAGTCGCCGTAACTGGTCGCCCCAACCACCTCAGCCCCTTCCCCCTCAATGGCTTGAGCCAAGGCGCGGATGCCAAGTCCCGATGTGTTTTCCGAACGGAAGTCTTCGTCAATGATTAATATGGGGAAGCGAAATTTCATATAGGCTTTCTTAGAACTACTCCATTCGAAACGGTTCATCGTCTTGGGACGCTCGCGACCGACCGGAGCGGTTAAGCCAATTGACGATGTAATGCACGGCAACCACGAAAAGCCCCAGGGCTAAAGGTGCCGAGTAGACGAACAGGGCGAAGGTCACCTGCGCTCTCCGCGCATCTCCCCGGTCGACCACGGCATCCGGACGCCCCAGCCAGGCGTTGAGTTCCTGGGTGATGGCAGGTACCTGAAGGGCATAATAGAACAGCAGACCGACTCCTGCGCCAACGACCATTAGCAACAGCAGCAACATGGTGCCAAAGCTCAGCCGCACCGGCTGGCTCTGCATAAAGGGAGATTCGGTCGTCTGCTTCTGCACAAAGGCTCCATTGACAACACGTCGCTGACACCAAGTCACTTCAAAGGGGGGCTACTATTCCACTAGGCATTCATCTTAATTGCCGAGGCGACATCTTATCACGCCCCTCGCCAATTGCCGAAGGGGGCACAAGTGGGGCCTAAGTTTGCCATTGCCCCACCACCCCCCCTGTGGGCATGCCGTCAATCGCTACCGCGACGAACGCGTGCTGGACCTGAAGGGAGTGTCCCCAGCCGGCGTGAAGGGAGTGTCCCCAGCCGGCGCGATCGCGTCCCCTCTTGTGGTAAGGTGGACCTGAATGTGCCCCGTTGTACTGAAGCTCCTGGCAGTGGGGTGGGCAGTGGGGTGTGTCCCCATGCGCTCAATTATGACGCGACGTCGGTTATTATCGGGTCAGCTTAGCTGGACAGCGCCAGATTTGTGTCCAGTTACCGTAATTTGCTCGGTTTTCTGCAATGTGCCTTGCCGCTCACAAACCTGGCGCTGTCCCGTTAGGCTCTGGTTCTAAACTCCAGTCGGCATGGGAATCGGGTTGGATGCAATGGCAACCCGATTCAGCGATTTGTCTGCGGGAGGAGGAGAGTGGATTGGAAAAATCCAACTCCGCCCCCCTGCAGCTAGATGCGCACCCCACTGCCCCTGGGCTGCCATCACTGACCGATTGCGCCGCTGCGGACGGTCCCGACCATGTCTCCTTACGCGCCGCCCAATACCCGCCGACGGTAATAGAAGACATGGAGGGCTTTGCTGCGACCGTCGCCTGCCATCTGGCAAACTTGCCTTTGACAGCCCCCCCACGATAGGCGAGCCCCTCCGAGACTCGCGGCAATCAACGTCTCGGAGGAGAAGCAGCTGCGGTTTGAAAACCTTAGGATTTCTTAAGAGCAAGAATACTCAAGTAATGGTAAACTGAGGTTGGCTCGCTTTACCTTTTCTTCGTTCAATCGATCAAGTCGACCCCGAGCGATTGAGACGCCGAGCGTCGGGTTGCCAAACCCACCTCACCTTTTCAGATGACAGGGCGTTGTATGCGATGTTTGTGGTTTGCATGGCTGCTTGTCTGCCTTTGGTTTTCTAGCACGCTGGTGGCTCAACAGCCGCCAATCTCTGAGAAGAAGGACCCAAAGGTTCTGCAAATCGAGAGCTTGGCGGACCGCGCCAGGCAGTCGATCGTGGCTGGCCAGTTCGACCAAGCGCTGGCAGCCTGTGATGAAGCACTTGCGGTCGACGAAAACTCGGTACTCGCTTTGATGATGCGTGGTCGAGTACTCAACGCACGTGGCGAGTTCGATAAAGCGATCGAGACATTCGATGTAGCTTTAACCAAGCCCGTATCGCATCCTGACATTCGCATCTATCGCTCTCAGGCCTATTCAGCCCGCTCCCAGGCTCTTTACGAACAAGGGAAATATCTGCCAGCCATCGATAGCGCCTACCTGGGAACGCTGGAGAAATACGACAATGCGGAATGCCATTTAAATCGTGTTCGAGCGTATTTGGCGCGACGTGAATGGGACAAGGCGATCAACAGTTGCAATCGAGTTATCGGATTGGATGCCAAATCGGCCGAAGCCTACTCTCAACGCGGCTTTGCATATGGCAACAAAGAGAACTGGGGTCAGGCCATCGCCGATCAAACAAAAGCGATCGAGCTCAACCCCAAAATGGCTCTGGCGTATCAGCGACGTGCTGCTGCGCACATGGGCAAGAAAAAACTTCCCGAAGCGGTCAAAGACTTGGAGCAGGCGCTGCTTATTCAACCCAACTTGGCGGAAGCACTTTGCGATCGTGCCATCTTGCTGGCGGCCAATCGCAATCTTGTGCAGGCCGCGGCCGATCTTAAAGCTGCCATCGAGTCGGATCCGCATTGCATTCGCGCCTATGTGATAATGTCTCAGCAGTTGATCACTAGAGAACGGTTGGACGAAGCGGTGCAAGTGATCGATAAGGGGTCTGCAGTGAATCCTGGCAACGAGGCAGTGTTGGTTGCCGCCAAAGGCAACGCTCTCCAGGCCAAGAAAGATTATGCCGGAGCGGTGAAAGAGTTCACACGAGCCATAGAGCTCGACGCGAAGAACTACCAGGCTCTACAAGCGCGTGCGGCTAGCTACAAAAAGCTTGGGCAAGACGAACTTGCCACGGCCGACTACGCTATGGCACGCCAGTACGCGCCCAAGGATGAGAAAGAAAAGAAAGCAGACAAGGAACACAAAGAAAAAGCCAAGCCACCCATGTTTGTCGTACAGAACAAGCCGGTGGAAGCCAAGGCCATCGGTGCCGTCAAACAAATGGCTGCCGAGATCGATAAATTAGTCGCGGAAAATTACCGCAAGCACAACATCACACCAAACCCCATGACTTCCGATGAGGAGTTCCTGCGTCGTGTCTATTTGGATGTTACCGGTTCCATTCCCGCGTACAAAGATACTGTCCGATTCCTCAGCTCCGAGGAACCCGACAAACGCTCCAAGTTGATCGACGAGCTGCTCAGCGGCGAAGGCTATGCGAGTCACTTCTACAATTATTGGGCTGACGTTCTCCGCTACAAGGATGCGTTGAGTAGCGATGTCCGCGGAGAGCCCTACCGCCAGTGGATCAAACAATCTATCGCTGAGAACAAGCCCTGGAACAAGATGGTCTACGAAATGTTAACCGCCGAAGGACTTGTGTGGGATAATCCAGCAACCGGTTATCTCCAGCGAGACCCGGGTATGCCGCTGGACGTGATGAACAACACCATCCGTATCTTTCTGGGAACGCGTATCGGCTGTGCGCAATGCCACGACCATCCGTTTGATCGATGGACGCAACGTGAATTTTACGAAATGGCTGCGTTCACCTATGGCTTGCACAATAGCACGTACGGTGGTGACAAACGTTACTGGGAAAAAGATCCCAAAGAGCGACTGCTCGAAGAATATGCCGCTATTGTCCAGGAAGAGGAAGATCGCCGCAATAATTCCTACCGTTTCAACCGCATCATGAACGTCAACATGCGCATTGTAAACGACCAAGAAAAGAACATCTCCTTGCCCAAAGATTACCAGTACAGCAACGGCAAGCCCGATGAGGTGATTCCACCGAAGGCGCTGTTTGGCAACGACGCCGAAGTGCGTCCAGGCGAACCGCCTCGCAAGGCGTTTGCACGCTGGGTAATCTCCAAAGACAACCCGCGCTTCGCCAGGACGGTCGCTAATCGCCTGTGGAAACAGGTCTTTGGCGCCGGACAAATCGAACCGGTGGATGACATGATGGACGATACGCAGGCCGAGAATCCCGCGCTGATGGACTACCTGGAAGCTACGATGAAACGCATCAACTTCAATACAAAGGAGTATATGCGGATCCTGTTGCATACCGAAACCTATCAACGCCAAAGCAGTTCACTGGACACCGCTGGTTCTGGATTCTATCGATTCCCCGGACCAGCCCTGCGCCGCATGACCGCAGAACAGGCCTGGGATTCCTTCGTCACCATGGCCGTTGATAAAGTCGAGTATCGTGAACCTCCAGCGACTCTACGCACTCAGTATTTGGATCTCGACCTCGACAAGATGACCGCTGAGGAAATTTTGGCGGCGGAGCAGAAAGCGGGACAGGTTGATGGTCAAATAGGCGAAGTGCAAGCCAAGTACCGCTACCGTGGCGAGCTTTTAGCGCGCGCATCCGAGTTACCGCAGCCTCTACCCGCTAACCACTTTTTAAGAGTCTTTGGACAATCGGATCGCGAGTTGATTGCCGCATCCTCTACGAATGGTTCTGTGCCGCAGATCTTGTTTATGTTCAATGGACCTGTGACGCACATGTTGCTCGAAGAGAACTCGACGATTTACAACAGCATCGCCCGCAAGAGCGCCATTGCAGAGGGCATTCGAACCATCTTCCTGACGGTCCTATGCCGCAGTCCCGATGCCGATGAAATGGAAGCCGCACTCGCGGAGGTAAAAGAAAATGGCCCAGCCGGATACGGAAACGTCGTTTGGGCTTTGGTCAATACGCGCGAGTTCCTGTTCATTCAGTAGCTTCCAACTTCTCAGTAGCTTACAACTTCTCAAACCCTAGTCGGTGACTGCGATGAAAAATTGGCTGCAACAGTTCGATGCAATTGAGCGCCGCCGATTCATATCCCTAGCCGCGAAAGCCGCTTTAGGGGTCAGCTTATGCCCCGCCATGGATCAAGCGGTGCGCGCCGCTGAAGGACGGTCCGGTGTTAAAGCCAAACGCTTGGTCTATCTGTTTATGGCAGGAGGGATGTCGCATATCGACACGTTTGACTTAAAGCCTGGACATGACAATCAGGGAGCCACACGCGGTATTGCCACCAACGTGCCTGGTTGCCAAATCGGTCACTATTTGCCAACCATCGCCACTCAGTTTGATAAGTTAGGGGTGATTCGCTCGCTGAGCACTCAAACCGGCGATCATGAGGCGGGTGAATATCTGATGCGCACCAGCTACGAAGCCATCGCAACGGAGAATCATCCCACGCTGGGACCGTGGCTGCAAAAGCACCTGGGCCGCCAGAACAAGGCACTGCCCGATACCGTGCTGATCAATGCCCCCGCTCGCCATCCCAGCGCGGGCTTTTTAGACCCAAGCTTTAGTCCCTTACCCATCGCAGACCCCAATCGTGGACTCGAAAACACCAAGATCCCAGAATACCTAACGTCGAAATCATTCGAAGCCCGCATGAACTTGATCGACCGCTTTGATAAGAAGTTTCGCACCAAGTACGATGACCGCAGTGTGAAGACCTACTCAGACTTTTACTCGGAAGCCACGTCGCTGTTGGCTAGCGGCGAATTGGAGGCCTTTGATCTCATGAAAGAAAAGGATGCAGATCGAGATCGCTATGGTCGCAACGAATTTGGACAGGGCTGCTTGCTGGCGCGGCGGTTGATCGAAAGCAATGTGCGCTGCGTCGAAGTCAATTGTGGTGGCTGGGACATGCACAGCTCGATCTTCGACGGCAACTCCATGGCCGCGCGGGGTGGCGTTTTGGACAAAGGGGTTGGCAACTTGATCAAGGATCTCAACGAGCGTGGATTGCTGGACGAAACGCTCATCGTGTTGACCACAGAATTCGGACGCAGCCCAGAACTCAATTACAACGCGGGTCGCGACCACCATCCGGCTGCGTTTTCTGCCTTCTTGGCGGGTGCGGGAATTCGAGGCGGGCAATTTTATGGTAGTTCCGATGCGTCAGGCTTTGCCGTGGAAAGCAACGGCGTCACTCCCTCGGATTTAAACGCAACGGTTGCCAAAGCAATGGGTGTTTCGCTGGACGCTATCGTCGACTCCCCCACCGCACGACCCTTTAAGGTGGCCAACGATGGTACGGCCATTGACCAATTGTTGGCATGATTCCCAAATGGCTGGGCAGAGTATCTTTCGCAGATTGAAATGTAACGTTCTAACGTTGACTTAAACATTTCCGAAACTGGGCTCCTTCGTTTGCCAACCAACCTCGCGTTTAGATTATGCCACGCACCATTCGACTTGGTATTTCCACCTGCCCCAACGATATGCTCGCCTTCCACGCGACACTCCATCGCTTGGTGGACTGGCGCGGTTTAGATTTCCAGTTCGAGTTGCTGGACATACAGCAGTTGAACAACAGTCTGCACGCACACACCTTGAATGTGGCCAGGGCTAGTTTTCACACTGCGTTGAAATTGGCTGACAAGACCATTGTGCTAATGTCTCCCGACCCTCGGCGAGTGTCGGACGTTGCCATGAGCGGTTGTGGGTTTAACTCAATCTTTACCGTTGGCGATCGCCCCTCACCCCCCGACTGAGTGAAGATAAAACTAGTTGCAAGAAGTTAGGGGCGATCCCGCTTTTGACGGAGCGCCCCAAACCTCAGGCACATACTGCAAACGCTACACTAGCGCCTCAATCTAAAGGGAATGAAGTGATCAAGCTGTTAGATCTCATGGTTACTTTTTCTTTTTGCGCTGGTTGCAGCGCGTTCCTCTTGGCGCAAGATGCCCCGTTAAGCGCCGCCCCACGGGCGATGAGTTTTCTATCCAACGGAGTTACCGCTCACCGAGGCAACTCCGGTGAATTCGTCGAGAACACTATACCTGCTTTTGTCAGCGGTATCGAGCTGGGAGTCGATTGGCTTGAGCTAGATATTTTCCGCACCAAGGATGGCATGCTCGTTGTGGTTCACGACAAGACGACAGCACGCGTCGGTGACAAAGAGCTAGATGTACTGGAGGCAACATTCGCAGAACTGCTCAGCGTGGATGTGGCCACCGATTTCCGTCGGCGAACGGGCAAGACGCTCGAAGAGTGCCCGCGCGCAAGCATTCCGTTGCTGGAAGATGTATTGCAACTGGTGATCAAGCAGGATAAGACCCGTGTCTCCCTACAGCCCAAAATGGACTGTGTCGCCGACACAATCGAACTCGTTAAGCGGTTGGGAGCCGAACGATGGGTTGGATTCAACGATGGAAATTTGCAATTCATGGCCGAGGCCAAGCGGCTTGCTCCTGCGGTGACGATATTCTGGGACCGTGGGCCGGATACAGATATCGATGCCGATATTCAAATTGCGACTGAGCATGGATTCGACTCTCTGGTCATCAATCATCGCGGCATTACCGCCGAGAAAATTCAAAAAATCAAAGCGGCGGGACTTGAAATGGGCGCATGGACAGTCAACGATCCGGCCCAGATGACCAACTTACTTCAGATGGGCGTCGAGCGGATCTATACCGACGAGCCACGAACGCTCCTCAAGTTGAAGTCAGCCAATGCGCAAGGCCGCGTGGACAAGGAAATCATCTGTGAGGGTCGCTATCCCAAACATTTGCAGGGAGTTTGCTTAACCGAGGAGCGAATTTATTGGAGTTTCACGACCACGTTGGTGATGACCGACTTGGACGGCAAGCTGTTAAAAGCAATTCCTGTGGCCGACCATCATGGAGATCTGTGTTATGCCGCCGGCAAGCTTTATGTGGCGGTCAATCTCGGCAAATTCAATGATCCAAACGGTAATGCCGACTCGTGGGTCTATGTCTACGATGCAGTATCGCTCGACGAGCTCGAACGTTGTGAGATTCAGGAAGTTTTTCATGGCGCTGGTGGCATCGGAGTGCGCGATGGACACTTCTTTGTGGTTGGAGGATTACCCGACACCGTCGAAGAGAATAATGTCTACGAGTACGACGACCGTTTACAATTCGTGAAAAAGCATGTCATCGCCAGCGGACATACTCGCATGGGTATTCAGACCGCGACATTTGCCAACAATCTTTGGTGGTTTGGTTGTTATGGTGATCCCAAGATATTGTTAGTAACCGATGCGAGCTTCCATTTGCAGGGACGATTTGAATTCGATTGTTCTTTAGGAATCGTTGGCCTCCCGTCTGGCAATATGCTAGTCGCCAGTGGACAGTGTAATCCAGAGCTGGGGTGCAATGGTACGGTTCGCACGGCTCAACCCGATCGCACGCACGGTTTAAAGTAACCCCCAAACTTTAAACTCGGGAAATGGCGATTCCTACTTGTGGTGCAGCTGTCATCATCAATAGCCCGCTTCGTAGTGGTGTAGATATCGTTTTCGCTCAGTCCCTTGATATCAGGGAAGCGTGCGAGCGTCCTGCCATCAAAACGACATACACCGCCCTCCCCAGTCATCTTGGGTTGGTATGACTGCATGCAGGCAAACCACAAGTCTCCGCGCCTGTCTTGCAGGATGCGGGTGATTTTATTGCTGCATAGGCCATCTTCACTGGTGAAGCGTGTAAACGTTTTCCCGTCGTAACGATAAACGCCGTAGCCGTCGATACTAAACCACAGGTTGCCGCTGCGATCTTCGAGCTCCATCGAGGCTCGGCCAGCGGTGATGCGATAAGAAGCTATATCTTGCTTGATAATGGGAAGCTTAAATTCTGAGAAGACGCTGCCGTCAAAGCGATGCGTTGAATGGCTCCCTGATGATCGTGGAACTCATGATTGTGGACAGCCAGAGATAGCTGACGCAAACGATTGGAGCTATCCATCCGCCTTGCAGCTTCCCGGGCGGTTGGTTGGCAATAACTACCCTACCAGAGTGCCGATAATCGTAATCACGACTAGCAATTCAACTAGGGTGAAACCGCGTTTCAAATTTCCGTTTACCTTCATCGCTTTCTCGACAACAAAAATCTTGGGTATGAGTGCATGAACACCCAGATTCTGATTTACTGCACGAGATAGCGGTGGGCTTATCAGGTTAAAGCACTGTGAAGTTGCGCAGGGCACGAGTTCATCAGGAGATGATCTCGTGAATCGGTTCGACATGTTCGACACCGACTAACTTTTGGTTCAGGCCACTGTAGAAATAACTGAGGTAGTTCGGGTCAAGTCCCAGCTGATTGAGGATCGTGGCATGCAGGTACTTGACGTGCATGGGGCGCTCGACGGCGGTCGAGCCGAGTTCGTCGGTGGCTCCGAAACTGATACCACCCTTGATACCACCGCCAGCCATCCACATCGTGAAGCCAAATGAATTGTGATCGCGGCCGGAGCCCATTGCGTACTCGGCGGTGGGTTGTCGCCCAAACTCACCACCCCAGACGACAAGGGTCGAATCGAGTAGGCCGCGACGTTTGAGATCTTTCAGCAAGGCGGCTACCGGTTGATCGGTAGCGCCCGCATGCTTGTTGTGGTTGGTCTCCAAGTCGCCGTGGGCATCCCAGTTGTCGTCGTTGTGTGCACCGCCACTATAAAGCTGGACACAGCGCACGCCGCGTTCGACCAAACGCCGTGCGATCAAGCAACGCCGACCGAAGTCTTCCGTTTTGGGATTGTTGACACCATACAGTTCGAGCGTGGCCGAGTCTTCGTCGTCAAACGAAACCGCTTCGGGAGCCGACTCTTGCATTTTGTAGGCGAGTTCGTAACTGGCGATGCGGGCGGCGAGGTCGTCGTTGCCGCCATGCGCGGCCAAGTGACGTTGGTTGATGGCTGCGATCGAGTCGAGCATCTCGCGTTGCACGGGGCGGCTGATTCCCACGGGCGTTTGCAGATCGAGAATAGGGTTGCCTTGGCTGCGGAGTACCGTGCCTTGGTAAGTCGCTGGCATGTAACCACTCGACCAATTCTTAGCGCCACTGATCGGGCCGCCGGTGGGATCGAGCATGACCACAAAGCCAGGCAAGTTCTCGTTGACGGTGCCGAGTCCATAGTTGACCCACGAACCGAGGGCCGGTGAGCCACTGAGGATCTTGCCCGAGTTCATCATTAGCATGGCCGAACCGTGGATGGGAGAATCGGCGGTCATGGAGTTCAAGAAAGCGATGTCATCGACGCATTCGGCCACGTTGGGGAACAGATCGCTCACCCACTTGCCACACTCTCCATACTGTTTGAACTTCCACCGAGGCTCGACGATCCGCCCTTGATTGCGGTGACCGCCACGACCAAACGTCTTCACATCAACACTCTTGCCGTCCATGCCGATCATATTCGGCTTGTAATCAAAGGTATCGATATGGCTGGGTCCACCATACATGAACAGGAAGATGATGCTCTTGGCCTGCGGGGCGAAGTGGGGTGGCTTGGCGGCCAAAGGATTGGAGCGGACGTCGGCAGCGTTAGCTGGGTCAAAGAAACCGTCGCGGCCGAGCATGCTCGAGAGTGCCACAGCGCCGAACCCAGCGCCGGTTTGCCACAGGAATTCACGTCGGGTTCGCCCGCAAAAAGCTGCTGCTTTGTTTGAGTGGGTCATTGTGGGTATCGCTTAGTCTATGTAAAGAAATTGATTCAAATTCAGGGTAACGAGACACATAGCGTGTCGCCGCGCGGCATCGTCGAGCTCTGCATGCTGGCCGAGTCGTTTGACCAAGTCCACCAACTCGGCGACATCGTCTGCGTTGGCCGGTTTGCAGAGGGCCAGCTCCAAGCAACGTGCGGCTTGGGCGGTCAGATCATCTCCGACTTCTTGTTGTATGCGCGTCAGCAATGCGGCTGCCTGTTCTTGCATCCAATCGCTGTTGAGCATCGTCAAGGCTTGTCCTGGTTGCGTCGTCAAGAATCGTGCTTCGCAGGTGATGTCGGTTTCAGGAAAATCGAAGGCGGACAAGAGAGGTACCGGTAGCGAACGTTTAACGTGGATATAGATGCTCCGTCGGGCTTGGTCGGCGGGAGAGGAATTCCCCCAGCCTTTGCCCGGCTGCGATTGACTGGCCAGGACTTCCGCCGAGAGAGTCGGGTAAAAGACATCGCCATACTGCTGTTCGTTAAGTTGCCCGGTGACGGCGAGCACGGAATCGCGAACTTGCTCCGCGCTCAAACGCCGGAGGTTTTGCCGCCAGAATAAGTTGTTGGACGGGTCTTTCGCAGCCGCCAACTCAGTGATTTGCGTACTTAACCGATAAGTGCTCGAAAGGAGCAGTTGTCGATGCAGCGACTTGAGGCTCCAATCCTGCTCCATGAGCTCGCTGGCGAGATAATCGAGCAGTTCAGGGTGCGTCGGGACTTCTCCCATCAAACCAAAGTTATTGGGGGAAGGGACGATCCCGCGGCCGAAGTAATTGAGCCAAATCCGGTTGACGATCACCCGCGCCGTCATCCAATTATCTTTTGAGGCGATCCAATCGGCGAGCACGCGACGGCGGCCAGCTGAACGGGCATCGTCGGCTGGTTCTGGAAGGACTGGAACACCGCCCCCCAGGAGCTCTGGGAATGAGGGGATAACCGCTTCGCCTGCGTTATGTGGGCTACCCCGCAGTAGGACGTGGGTTTGGGGAGGATGGGGATCGAGCTTGGCCAAACCCAAGACGGTTTCTCGGGGGGGAAGTTGCTGCCGCTCTTCGTTCAGTTTCCGCAATTCGCGCTTTAGCGTTTGGTACTCGTCCCACACGGTCGGCTCAAGGAAATCGCGGAGCTTCTCACGGAGTACTTTGCTCCGCTCAGGGCCCTCAGTCGCCCGTTGATCGGGGGCGGGCATCTTTTCAATTGCCGTCTGCTCAAGCCGCTGAGTGGTTTCACGCAATTCCCGCTGGCGGGCTTCTAAAGTTTCATGCTTTCGGGCGAGTTCGGGATTTAGGTGCAGTTGATTATTCGTCGAGCCGTCGCCACGATCTGCATAGCTGGTCACATCCCGCAGAAAAGCGACCAGGCTGTAGTAGTCCTTCTGTTTGAGCGGGTCGATCTTATGGTCATGACATCGGGCGCAGTTGAGTGTTAACCCGAGGAAGCCCTGGCTCGTCGTGGTCACCAGGTCATCGTACTCATCGAACCGTGCTTGCAATGGATCGGCCGGCTCATCATCCCAGAGCCCCAAGCGGAAATAGCCGGTCGCGGTAAGGCTGTCGGCGGTTACTTCGTCCAGTTCATCGCCGGCAATTTGTTCGCGGACGAACTGATCGTACGGTTTGTCGCTGTTAAAGGCGCGGATCACATAGTCGCGGTACTTCCAGGCGTTGGGTTTGGCGTTGTCCCGTTCGAAGCTATTGGTCTCGGCATACCTTACAACATCGAGCCACGTGCGGGCCCAGCGATCTCCGAAGGCGGGATCGGCGAGCAAGCGGTCGACGAGCTGCACGTAGGTCTGCTCGCTCCAATCCGCGCTCAGTTCTTGCAGCGTTTCCGGCGAGGGAGGCAAGCCCGTGATGTCGAGGTAGACGCGACGAATCAGTTCCGCAGGAGCCGCAGTCGGAACCGGGGTCAACCCGGCTGCCTCGAGTTTGGCCAGGACAAAGCGATCGAGTGGTTGGCTGGACCAGTGTTGGTCGACCACTTCGGGGAGATCGTGGCGGCGGATCGGTTGGAAAGACCAGTGCGGCGTGTACTCCGCGCCGGCGCTGATCCAGGCCGATAGCGCCTCAACCTCAGACTCGCCCAGCGGTTTGCCTTCGGGCGGCATTCGCTCCGATTCGTCTTCGCTGGTGACCCGCCGCAGAATCTCGCTGGCGTCAATGTCATGCGGAACTAAGGGAATCTCGCCGCTATCGGCTTCAGCGATGAGAGTCGCTCGGTCATCAAAGCGGAGTCCCCCCTCTTGCACATCGGGACCGTGGCAGGCATAGCACTTGCGGGCCAGCAG
This sequence comes from Pirellulaceae bacterium, assembly GCA_041751975.1. Classification (GTDB taxonomy): domain Bacteria; phylum Planctomycetota; class Planctomycetia; order Pirellulales; family Pirellulaceae; genus Aureliella. The sequence goes on along the minus strand of JBGSHW010000143.1, from coordinate 92,187 downwards.
CGGTTGGATGTCGGTAGCAAAGCTGACCTCCTGGGCAATGCTCACCCCTGGGGCCAACGTCAGCAGGCTAGCGTATGAAATCGCGAAACAAAGAACGGTCAGGGAAGGGGTGACCGTTCTAGCAGGCAGGAATCGACGCATAAAGATCTATCTAAATCTGAGAGTTGGGAGCAGGTGCCGCCTTGGCGTATGCAGACTTTATTTTACACCAAATCGCCACCGCTCGTCGATCATTCATTCGCTGTGAGGGTCAGCATTCCGTGGCGGGGCCTGCATCCGCTCGGAGTCATTCGGTCGCTGGCAGAAGGCGATTTGACTGCGGACGGGCCTTGAGCTCTTGGTAACCTACTTGCCAACCCCCGCTACCTTCGTGAAACATCCTCAAGCAGTACTTGCCGCGCGGCAGGTCGGGGGGGATGGTGATCGTCATGCTAAAGTTGCCTGCTTCGCAGAGCGCCTCCTCCACAACTACGATCGGTTGATTGGCCGCGTGGTAGCGGGCCTGGTACTGCGCGCGCGCCGCCTCGGTCGCCAAACCGACCTGCTGCAGTTTAACCTGCTCGCTCACTTGTCCTCGGCAGCGGGCCAGTTCGAGTGTGAGCTTGCCAGCCGACTTGGAGGCGCCAGTAACCGTCACTACTTCTCCAGGTGCGACGAGCGCCTTGGCAGACAATTTGAGATCCGAAGGATGGTTGAGCCGTAGCATAGGGTCGCCCAACAAGTTGACTTGCCAGACGTGTTCCAAACGTTCGGCTCGCAGGTCGTAGTCGGTCGGAGTCAGCGCGTCGGCCAGCGCATTGATCATGCCGAGTTGGCTGGATGCGGCGGTGTTTTCTTTAAAACGTTGGTCGTCGAGCAAGTTGCGTTTGGCTTGCATGACCACTTCCCCGAGCGTTTCGGTTTGGCGATCAAAGCAACTGGCCAACATCCCATCGGAAAGCATGGCTAGACCATAGGGGCCTGAAACTCGCGAGGCGGCGATGGCAGCGATGGGCCCGGTCTCACTGAGCACTAGTTTTTCAGCCAATGATTCTTCGACCGCGTCGAAGGCTCCGGTGTAGCAGGCCAAGAAGATGGCGATCGGAGGTCGCCCGGCGGTATTGATGGTTGGTACATCGTCATTGGTCATAATCGGCAAGTATTCGGCGCCCGCTTGGAGGTAGTCCAAGTTCTTGACATGACCATGGCCGATGTAGACCCAGAACATCCCCCCTTCGTTCATCCGCTCGATGCAGGTGTCGCTAAAGCGCTGGGGATCCGGGCAATAATGGCTTTGCAAACTGGCTTGCGTCATCGTCAAAGCCAACCAACCTGGGATGCGATCGGCCAAAAACCTCCGCGTGGTCATTTCGATCAGTGAATCGGTTACTGCACCGAATCCGCCGACCCCGGCCACGACATGCACGTTGCGGCGCCAGGCCGCAAAGTCGCGGTGTTTTTCGTAGGCGATGACCCGAGCCAAGGCCCGCTCAAGCTGCTCAGAGGATTTAGCTGGAATGCGCCCAACCGCTAGTTCCGGAGCATGGTCTCCATCGAGGTCTCCATAGGCATTGTCCGAGGCGAGTCGCGCGTCGCCGCCAAATTGGACCATGGCGGTGCTGGTGTGATGAAAGGTTGGAACATTTAGCTCAGGGGTGTCAGGCCCGGTCACATCGCCAGCAAGCAACACGAACCGCAGGCGACCATTGCTTTTGGCTGCGTGTCCGGCGATTGCGGTTTGAATCGCAGCGCGGCCGATTGAGCTATCGACCTCGGCGACCTGATAACCTTGCGATTGCCGGTATGCTTTCCAGTCATGCAAGGCATTCGACCAGGCTTCGGGACGGACGACCACCACATCCGCTGCTGACGTGTTTGAGGCGAAGGCTACTGCCACCCAGACGCAAGCAATGGTGCCGATGGCGTGAGCGAGTCGCATGGAGTTGCCTTTTTCGCGCAGGGGAGAGGGAGCACATGCAGTGCGGGGGGCCAACAAGCTCAGCAACACGCACACACTGAGCATACGCTCGGCCAGCTCGACATGACAAGGACAATGTCACTGGCTTCACTTTTTCTGACGAATTTTTGGTGAGGAATTCTGCGCGTTGGCCAGCAAAGAGAGTGTCTCGCAAGTCAGTTTTCAGCCACTCAAGCTGCCTACAGATGCACCCGCAAACGCACTGAAATACTTGCAACCGAGCTCGAGATGGGGTATCACTCTGTAAAATCTTTCCATGTTATTTTGCTTAATCCTTACAATCTGAGCGGTGTGCAGGGCTAAATCATTGGCTTAAAACTTACCGGTCACTCGAACCGAGCGGGTTGGACTGAACCCCATGGGGCAGCCAGCTTGGAATTGTGGCGGGCGGCGCAGAGATGACGTTACGTCTGTCATACCGTGGGGGCAACACGGTATGACAGGAACGTCCTAGGCCTTGCGGCCTAGAAGAAGGCAGTGGCCAAGATTCACCGAAGGCAGGGAAGCGTTCTCGCTAAAGGTCCATGCCAATGAGGGGCAGGTACAGCTGGATTCCCAGCCGCACCACAGCATTGATATCGTTCACCGCGCAGCGGTGCATTGAGTGAAAGTTGATCATTTTCCTTGCACTTTAGTTTCACTACACGTTCACTACACGAGGTCGGCGTGCGATGAATTCCAATCGAGTTGATGTTTCTCACGAGTACACGTATCCCACGCATCCTGATGCACGAGGGTCGACGCGGATAAACCACAAACGTCGTCCATACTACCTAGGTCCCCACGAATCGCCACTGAGCTACGTTATGTTTGGGTTGTGGAAGCATCGGTTGCAAGAGACCGGTGAGCCCCCTTCGACAAAGGAGATCCGAGCTCTTGCGGACGAAATTTTGGTGGGTGGAAGAGTGGCTTCGGTGCGGCCCAGCACATCCAAGATCCGAGCTTCGAGCGTGGTTTGTGCCCTGGCCGGAGTGCTCTTGCTCGTCGTATTGAGCAATATCTTTTTCTCAAGAGGTTCCGTGCCCAAGGTCGATGACGTCGTACTAAGCGACTCTGAGGCCGACATAGTGCGGGCGTTCCGTCAACGACGCTTTATTGACGAAGGAGCCCAAGCTGCCGCATTCAGCGATGTCGCGATTACGATGCAGCAACTTCTCTCAGAGGGATCTGACGGTGGGCCAAAACATATCGCGGGTTCGAATTTTTGACTCCGTTGGTTTGGGTATGGGCTTCGCTGCCATGCTCATGGCAGCAGGTGCCGTTTTTGGCGGTCGTCCCAGCCAAAAGGGAGCAGAGGTGCAGTTCCAGACGATCGGTGGAATCCACACATGCACCATTCCGGTGTTGGCCAACAATGGGCCTCCCGGTTGTGAGGCTGAGGCTGCTGGATATGCGGCAGCTCTTCATCTGCTGGGCGCAGCTCGAACGAATGCTGACGAAGCGTATTTGGCTTGGTATCGCTGCGAACATGGCGGTCAAGATCCAGTTCCCACACCTAGTCCTCCCACGCCGCAGCCGATATCGCAGAGCACCGTATCGATCTTAGAACGCTAGTTCGATTCTTAGAGCACTAGGTCCATCTTAGAACACCAAGTTCTTACCTGGCTGGTGTGGGTTGGCTGACGAGCTTTGCCGAGCTCCGTGCGGTGGTTGGCACGGCTCGGTGCGTCACGTGCCGATTCCGCTTGGAGTCTTAAAGTAGCCTCCGCGGGTGTGATCGAACTTAGCCGCTGCGCCACGGACATCTTCGAGAACTTGGCCGTTCAGGAACACTGTTTTGCCGCGCACGATGGTTCGCACGGCCCAACCTTGAAGGGTAACGCCGTCCCAAGGGGTCCAACCGCTGCGGGCGAACTGCTCTTCGTTACGGATCGTTTTTTGTTTGAGCATGTCGACCAAGACCAAGTCGGCGTCATAACCGCGTTCGATGCGTCCTTTGCCGATCAGGCCCCACACGCGGGCTGGAGCATCGCACATCCAGCCAGCTAATTGCTGGAGTGTGCAGCGTCCGCGGTTGACCTCGTTCAAGAGGAGGGCGAGGCTGTTTTCGACCGCGGGCAGTCCGCTGGGCGACTTGGGGTAGTCGGCTCGTTTCTCTTCGAGCGTGTGGGGAGCGTGATCGGTGGCAATCACTTGAACGCGGTTATCCAGCAACGCTTGCCATAGGGCCGGAGGATTTTCGGGCGACTTGACCGAGGGGTTCATCTGGATCAAAGATCCAAGTCGCGGATAGTCTTCGGTAGTAAAGAACAGGTGGTGAGGGCAGACTTCAGCCGTCACGTAGGGGACCGCTTCGGCAATCAGCGGCAGCTCGGCGGCGGTGCTCACGTGCAACACGTGAAAGCGATGGCGATGGCGGCGTGCTAGGTCGATTGAGCGGCGCGTGGCGATGACAGCCGCTTCTACGTTGCGAATGCGCGAATGATCTTCCAGGGTTAGGTGTTCACCCAAGGCGGCGCGATTGGCCCGCACGGTCGATTCGTCCTCGCAGTGCGCGCAGATCGGCAGACTCGTTTCGGCGAAGATCCGTTCTAAGGCCGATTGACTGTCCACCAGCAGGTCTCCCGTGCTGGAACCGATGAAGATCTTAATGCCTGGGGTCTGCCGAGCGTTTTTCAGCACATCGATGTTGTTCCCCGTTGCGCCGATGTAGAATCCGAAATTGACGCGACTGACCTCGGCGGCGCGATTCAGCTTCCAGGCCAGTGTTTCGAGGGTGGTGGTGGTGGGATTGGTATTCGGCATCTCAAGAAAGGTGGTGATGCCCCCGGCCGCGCAGGCGCGGCTCCCCGACTCGATATCCTCTTTGTGGGTCAGTCCCGGCTCGCGAAAATGGACCTGATCGTCGATGACCCCCGGAAGCAGAGTCAGCCCGGCCGCTTCGATGACGGTCTCTGCTGGCTGGTCGCGGGCTGCATCCACTGCAACAATCTTGGAATCTTCGATCAGAATGTGAGTCTCAACAACTTGGTCGGGGAGGACAACTTGGGCATCGCGAATCAGCAGACGATTACTCATCGGATCAACCTTTTAACCGGAGATGTGGGACTGTGAGCGAACAACGACGTTACCTGCGGACAATCGAATGTGCAAGACGCGGCAGACCGCTGGCATGCATTCTATACGTGGGCCTGGCCCTTTTCAGTTTGGGGAGTGCCTACGGGCAAACCGAATCTGAGCCGACGCGGGACAAACAAGCTCAAGAAGAGCGTGCGGAGCAGCTGCTGGTCGATGCGAACGGTCTGCTTGCCAAAAAGTCCTTCGACCAGGCGGCTGCTCTGGCCAGCCAAGCCGCTGCCCAGGCACCGCAATCGCCGCGACTGCTGCAAGCGGCTGCCGAGCTGCTCTACTTGTCGGGCAAGTCCCGCGACAGCGTGGCGGTGTTCGACCGGGTAGTTGAGTTGGCTCCCGAGACTGCCCCACGAAACTGGCAACGCGGCATCGCCTTGTGCTCCGTAGGGGACTTTGGTCGCGGGGCGGAGCAATTCAAAACGCACCACGATGTCAATCCCGATGACGTCGAAAATTCGGCTTGGTACTTTCTGTGCGTGGCAAAAACGGACGGGATCGAAGCGGCCCGCAAGACGGTCATACCTAGTCGCGGCGACGGTCGACAACCGATGATGAGTATCCTACAGATGCTCAAGGCCGAGATTGAGCCTGAGGAGGTGCTGCGGGGAGCAGAGAAGAACTCGAGCCCCGGCCGGGCTCGGCAATCGGCTCTGTTTTATGCGGATCTGTATGTCGGCTTGTACTACGATTCGGTGGGTGACGTGGAGCAAGCGCGGAAGTACTTGGAGCGTTCGCAAAGTTACGGTATTGACGGTTATATGGTTCGTACCGCTAAGGTCTACTTGGACGACCGCTTTCCCGTGTTGGAGAGTGAGGGAAAAGTTAAGTCGAACTAGTACTTTTTCGCCAAACATGATGCGATCTGCATGGTCGGCCCAAACTGTGATGTAAGCTTCGACAGCGAGAGTTCCCTACTCGTTGTTGTTTGCCTAGAGCTTAAACCCGCGCAGAAGACGGTGCGGTTTGACACACTTTGTGTCTCTAGGCGATCGGGGCCCCTTACGTTTGGCAGGATCGCGCAATGAAGACTCTCAATCAGCCACTACGCACACCTGAGCAATCTAAAGCTGACGAATTCGAACAGGTCAAGCGCAGGATTCACAATAAACTCGTTGATAAACTCGACTTAAGTCGTGTGGGGGACATGAAGGGCGATCAGTTGCGACGCGAGATTCGCTTGGTCGTTGAGCATTTGTGCGATGCGGAAAACACGCTGCTCAATCGTTCCGAGCGCGATCGGATTATAGAAGAGGTACTCGACGAAACGTTTGGTTTGGGCCCCCTCGAGTATTTGCTTAAAGATGCTTCGATTAGCGACATCATGATCAATGGTCCGAAGCATGTGTTCGTTGAACGGCGGGGACGTTTGGAATTGACCGACGTTGAATTCCGAGACAATGCGCACTTGATGCAGATTATCGACCGTATCGTGTCGAAGGTCGGTCGTCGCGTCGACGAGACCTGTCCGATGGTTGATGCTCGGCTGGAAGATGGTTCGCGGGTCAATGCGATCATTCCGCCGTTGGCCTTGGATGGAGCGGCCGTTTCCATTCGTCGCTTTGGAACGAATCCACTGAAGCTCGAAGACCTATTGAACTACAAGGCGCTGACGCCTGAGATGGTGATGCTGCTGGAAGGTTGCATCAAAGCGCGTCTCAATATGATCATCTGCGGTGGTACAGGTTCGGGTAAGACCACTCTGCTCAACACCCTGAGCAGCTTTATTCCCAACGATCAACGCATCGTCACCATCGAAGATGCCGCTGAGTTGCAACTGCAGCAAGATCACGTGGTGCGACTTGAGACGCGCCCTGCCAACATCGAAGGGACTGGAGCCGTAACCGCTACAGACCTCGTCAAGAACGCACTGCGGATGCGTCCAGAGCGGATCATCATCGGCGAGTGTCGGGGTGGCGAAACGCTCGACATGTTACAAGCCATGAACACCGGTCACGACGGTTCATTGACAACGATTCACGCGAACAATCCGCGTGACGGTGTGGCGCGTTTGGAGACACTGGTGATGATGGCTGGTTACGACCTGCCGATCAAGGCGATTCGTCAACAGCTGTCCAGTGCGGTGAATGTCATCATTCAAGCCAACCGTTTGCAGGGAGGACCACGACGTGTTACGCACATTACCGAGATCACCGGGATGGAGCAAGATACGGTGGTTATGCAGGACATCTACAAGTTCAACCAAACGGGTATCGCCGAAGATGGCCGCGCGCATGGGCACTTTGAGTGCACCGGTGTTCGACCTAGCTTCATGCATCGACTTGAGTCGGCCGGCGTCCGTTTGCCAGCTAGTACGTTTCGTCAGCGGGTAATCATGGAAGCCTAAGGCGGCTGAACGACGTTGGTACTCGTGAGCTTTTACCGAGACATCAAGGAAATTGCAAAACCCCGAGGTTAGGTCCCATGCTTCCATTAATCATCTGCATCTCCGTTGGCTTGGGAGTAACGGCACTCATCGGTGGTGTTGCCATGGCCCTGCGTCCCAGCCAAGACAACATGGCTGAGGATCGCTTGTCGATCCTGACGGGAACCAAGAAAGTCCGTAGTAAAGAGCTCGAGCAGGCCACCTTGTTGACCGCCAGCTCGTTGAACGATACCAAATCCATGGCCGATGCGTTCCTGGCAAGATTTGGAAAGATCGACAAGCTGATGTCGCAGGCCGATGTGAAAATGTCGGGGACCAAGTTTTTGTCGATCTGCGGTATCGCCGCAGGGGTAGGCGCGGCGGTGTGCCTGTTGACGCCTGTCCCCAAATACCTCCTACCTGTGTTTGCCGCGAGCACGGGCTGTTTGCCGATGATGTGGCTAGTTTTGAAGCGCAAGAAGCGAATGGCGAAGTTCAGTAAACAACTCCCTGAAGCTTTGGAGTTGCTGGGGCGATCGCTGCGAGCTGGGCACTCCCTGGCCGCTGGGTTCGGACTGGTAGCTGGCGAGTTGCACGAGCCACTCGGACGGGAATTTGGAAGGGCCTTTGAGGAGCAGAACCTTGGCATCTCGCTCGATGAAGCGTTGGAAGATATGACCGAACGGGTTCCGAACTTGGACCTGCGGTTCTTCGCGACCGCCGTGATGCTCCAGCGGCAAACGGGTGGTGACTTGGCAGAAATTTTGGACAAGATTGGCACGTTGATCCGCGAGCGATTCAAGTTGGCCGGACAGATTCAGGCGTTGACCGGCGAAGGTCGGCTCTCAGGGATCGTGCTGCTTGCACTGCCGCCATCGCTGTTCTGTGTCATGTTGTATCTGAATTACGAATACGCCATGGTTTTGTTCCGCGATGAAGCTGGTCGCAAGATGCTCGCCGTGGCCCTCGTGTTTCAATTCATCGGTGCTTTGGTTATCCGCAAGATTATCAATATCAAGGTCTAGACATGTTGCTCGGACTATCATGGGGCACTGCGATCATCATTCCAGTGGCTATTTTCATTGCGTTCGGTGCCCTTTCCTGGGTGTTGCTGAGTCATTTCTTTAACAATCGCGAAGATCGCGCAGAGCAGCGTCTGCAAGAACTCAGTGATCCACGGCAGCGCGCGAATTCTGACGCGCGTAAGTCGGACAGTTTTGCCCGCGCCCTGAAGAATGCCTCGCCCGCGTTGGCCAAGCCGCTCACTCCGACGACCGAAGCGGAAATGAGTAAGCTCAAGCAGTCCTTGGTGGAAGCTGGCTTCCGAACGGAATCCGCTCCTTTGACGTTTTTGGCGATTCGTACCATCTTCGCCCTGGCCTTCTTGGTGATGGGTGGTGGTATGTCGCTGTTGTTATATGGTTTCACCTCAGCGGCGGGCATTCGTACGTTTGTGGTGGGAGCCATCGGATTTTACTTGCCCATCTTGGGCTTGTCGTTCCTGGGCAGGCGTCGCAAAGAGCAGATTTTCCTCGGCTTGCCTGATGCGCTCGACTTGATGGTCGTGTGCGTGGAAGCGGGCTTGGGCTTGGACCAAGCCATGCGTCGGGTGGCAACCGAAATGAAGAAAAGCTATCGCATCATTGCGGAAGAATTCGGTACTTGCAATCTGCACTTGCAAATGGGCCGGACCCGCAACCAAGTCCTCACCGAACTTGGCTCGCGTACGGGGGTCGACGACCTTCGAGCGTTGGCATCGATCCTGATTCAAGCCGATAAATTTGGTTCGAGTATTGCCAATGCGCTGCGTGTGCAAAGCGATTCGATGCGTGTGCGACGTCAGCAACTGGCTGAAGAAAAAGCAGCCAAAACTGCGGTGAAACTCATTTTCCCACTCGTACTATTTATCTTCCCAGGGATCTTCGTGGTCTTGGTGGGACCTGCGGGTATCCAGATGGCGCGAGAAATGTTCCCAGCCATGAACGGTAGCAGATAAACGTCGGGTAGCAAAGAAACGTCGCGTTGAACTCAGGCGGCCGATTCGCCTGCCTGCGATCCGTCGCCGGAAGAAGGTGGCTTGCCCGAGAGGAGATTACCTTCCGCCTCGTCCTCGGGAGTTAGGCTCGGGGGCATGAGTTGCCCCCAACGCTTGAGCCGGTAGCGGCGAATGGCAAACAAAGAAAAGTAGTAGCTCAGCGTCCCTAAGACGCCAGCCACGATCAACGAACCGAGGCTTAATGGACCGACGAATTCGAGCAAATTCGTCCACCAAAACCCAAAGCGATCCCCCCAACTTACGGTTGCGTTCGATTCGAGGGTCGCCCATTCAATTTTCAGCTCGCTCCATTTGTCATCGATCCCTGGCATGCCAAGTAGATTGCAACCGAGCCAATAGGCCGGGTAGTAGATCCACAGAGTAAATGGGTTTGAGATCCAGACGAGGGGAATGCCTACGAGTTTGTTGGCGCGGAGCAGCCAAGCGAGTCCAAAGGACAACACCATCTGGATGCCAATTAATGGCAAGAATGTAACGAACATGCCGATGGCGATCCCCAGAGCCAGGCGGTGCGGAGGATCGTCGGCGTGAAGGATCTTGTAGACGCAGAAATCCCTAATGCGTTTCCAAAAGTGTTTCAGACGATCGCTGACAAACTTCATTTTTGCTCAGTAGGGTGGGCCGGAAAGGGTGGGCGCGTGGCTTCAGCTGCATCAGTTTATTTAAGCTGGCTAGTTTAACTACCCGTCTTGCTTGGGTTAGGGTCCAACGGAGAGCTGCTGGAGGGTAGCCGTTGATAGCATCGACTTTCGGCGAGCTTGCTCTGCTTATCTCTCAAAAAGTCCGATTAGCGATAAGTTTATGGGCAACTTATGCCGTCAGAGCGCTTGAATGTAGACAAATTACATTGCTCCGACCGCGTCGGTTTACTAGAATCACTCCGTCAAGGCGATTGGTCAATGCGAAGTCGCATTTAAAATTCACCGAATATTTATCCCTTTTGCTGGTCACGGAGGATCGCAAATGGCTCGTCACGCATTGCGAACGCCCATAAATGACGGGCTCGGATGTCATGCGAGTTCCGCTGAACGCACGTTACGTGGGCGGGACATTTTGGAGTCTGAGGGGGAAGCGCTTTGCCAACTCGCCGGTCGTTTGAACGACACGTTTGCAGAGGCTGTTGAAGTGCTACTGAACTGCCAGGGCTCGGTAGTTGTTAGTGGCATGGGGAAAGCCGGCTTGGTGGGACAGAAGCTTTCCGCTTCGCTCGCTTCGACAGGGACTCCCAGTCACTTCCTTCATCCTGCCGAGGCGGTGCATGGGGACTTGGGAAGAGTGCGTGGCGCGGACGTGGTCCTCGTTCTCTCCTATAGCGGCGAGACGGAGGAAGTCATCCGCATCGTGCCACACCTTAGGAGTACGGCGTCAGCTATTATCGCCATCACCGCGCGGACGACGAGTAGTCTGGGGCGACTGGCCACGCTCACCTTGCCATTAGGTGAGTGTCTCGAAGCGGGTGTTGATGGCTTGGTGCCCACGACCACGACCACAGCCATGCTTGCGTTGGGCGATGCCTTGACCTTGGTAGTGAGTGAGCAACGGGGGTTCACTCGCGATCAGTTCGCGCTTTATCATCCCGCTGGCAACCTGGGTCGGCAGCTCGCTGGCGTGTGCGAGTTCATGCGACCGCTGAATGAATGTCGCATCGCTCATCAAACGCTGAGTCTGCGCGAGGTGCTCGTGCAAGTGAGTCGGCCGGGCCGTCGCACGGGAGTCATCATGCTAACCAATGACATCGGTCAACTTGCGGGAATCTTTACCGATAGCGACTTGGCGCGATTGCTCGAACGTTCGCAGGAAAGCCAGTTGGATCAAGCCATTAGCCAAGTCATGACGCGCGCCTTCACCACGGTAACTGCGGATTGCCTCTTGCTCGACGCGGTACACATTATGGCGGAACGCAAGCTGAGTGAATTACCGGTCGTGGATGAGCGGCAGATGCCAGTCGGGGTTGTCGATGTCACCGACGTTGTGAGCGTAGGGAGTGCCGAACTGGAAGAACGTTTAGTTGGCCCAATTGAAAAATCGCCCAGCCTAACTTCGTCGCGGCCAGTTCTGCGTGTCGTGCGTGAAACCCATTGAAGCTGCATGGAGTTGGCTCTTCGCAGCCCGGCAGTGTTAGGAAATTTTCGAATCAACTGCACCTACTGAATGTTTTAGGCAAGCCATGGCATCCAAAGATAACGAGCTGGCCAAGTCCATTCGCCTGATTTTGTCTGACGTGGATGGAGTGCTTACCGACGGCTCAATTGTGATTGATAACGCCGGGGTTGAAACGAAGTCATTCTATGTGCGGGATGGTCAGGGCATCAAACTGTGGCAACGCTCGGGCTTCACCTTTGGACTGTTGACGGCCCGTAACTCGCAAATTGTGAAGTTGCGAGCGGCCGAATTGGAGATTGATATCGTACGGCAAGGTTCAGTCGATAAGCTACCGATCGCGCGCGAGGTCTTTGCTCAACTGGGACTTACTGCCGACGAGGTGTGTTACATCGGGGATGACCTTCAAGACTTACCCGTCTTGTGGGAAGTTGGCTTGCCAGTAGCTGTGGCCGACGCGGCCAAGGAAGTGCGTGAGGCGGCCAAGTGGATTACGGAAACGCGTGGTGGACGAGGAGCGGTGCGGGAAGTCATCGAACGGTTACTTAAGGCTAAAGGCAGTTGGGAACACTGCATACCGGCTAGGCCTGTAGGATAAACCACCCATGAAGTTGTTCGCAAAATCGTACTTTAGCGCACTGTTCGTAGTGCTGCTCGCGATGTGCGCGTATCGGCTGGTCGTGGTCACGGCTATAGAGCCTGGGGCGAAGCCAGCCATAAAACTTCCGGAGTTCACCGGTGTGCTCGGGAGCGAAAAGTGGTGGCAGGGACTATTCGCTGAGAACGCTTGGCAAGTCGGGAAGCCAATCATCATCCAGAATGGACGTGGTGTGCTCTTGGCAAACACTTGGGAGCAAATGGGTCCCAAGACGTTTAAGTTCAAACCTCTGTCCATGATCCTGCCCCAGTCTAACGACTCAACCGGCTCAGGCGAAGATCGCAGTTCGAGTTTCAATCAAGCCTTCAGCGAGCAAGATGTGTGGGTCGTCGAGGCGGCGGCAGGAGCCGTCATTCACTTCGAAGAGCCATTTGACCTAACCAGCGGGGGCGTGCCTGCCATCGAGCGCGGGCAGTTGGATGGAGCGATTACAATCACCCGTCGATCGGTGACAAAAATTGAGGACAAACCGTGGCGACTTCACACCAGCGACTTATCGATCGATCGCCGTCGGATATCGACGCAACAAGCGGTCACCATGCAGTGGGGAAACAGCCTCATTCGTGGCCGCGATCTCCGGGTGATGTTGCGGCGGGACGTGCTGGGTGGTAAGGGGGGCATGGAAGATCCATCCGCCTGGGGACCCCTTGATGAACTTGAACTTTATCACGTGGACGAGTTCAAAGTTGACTTGCCCCCCGGCGGGTTGTGGGCCGAGGTCAGCCCCAGCTTGCTGGCCAGCGGTACACCTCCGCTCGCCAAATTGCCGGCTACCTTGGAGGCTTTCTGTGGCGGTCGCTTTGCCTTCGATTTTAAGCAATCATTGGCCACCATGACTAACGGCGTTCACATCCGCCATCAAGTAGCCCAACTCCCGCCGGACGAATTCTTAAGCCACAAGATTTCCATCAAGATCGACCCGCCAGCGGAGCAAGCCGTCGCAGCAGAAAGTGTCTCGATGGGTGGCTTCAAGATCCGCGAAGTCATCGCCTTGGGGATCGATTCGGTCCAAGACTATGTTGGTGAAAAATGGGTAGAGCTTAAGTCACCAACTTTAGGGGCAGCAGCCCGCGGAAAACGCCTTCGCGTCAATCTCGATCGCCAACGCATCGAATTGGCTGGAAAACTGGATCAACCGAGTGCAACCCAATCAATCGCTTGGCTGAATTATCAGGGGAATGAATGCCGTTCCCCGAGCATTGCTTACGAAGCTAGTCCCAGTGGAGACGATGGCAAGCCGCTGCACGCAGGCTGGATGGTAGCGGATGGGCCTGGCGAACTGGTGTCCAGCGCCACCTCGGGAGTGGGCGAGTCGCAAGTCCGCTGGCAACAATCGTTGACGATGGAGCCTGCTAAAAAGACTGGCGAGCAGAAGGTCGAGTTGCTCGGCAAGACTTTGGTGGAGAACAAACTCCACGGCTTTATGGCCGCCGACCGCCTGCAACTGTGGCTCAAGAAAAATTCGCAACCACCCTTGGTAACATCGCCGACGGTGACCGTTGTCTCGACCAAGCTGAGTAACAATCCCGCCGACTCAAATGTGACACCTCAGCCCGCCTCGGCTGCACCGCCCAGTTATCAGCTCGATCGTATCGTTGCAACCGGCAACACGACCCTCTCTGCCGGAGACATTAAAGCGCACGTTGAATCGATGTTCGTCAATTTGGTATATGTCCCTGCTTCCAACTCCCAAGAACCGCAAGGTCTGCAGTTGAGTGACTCATTGGGTAATCCGATGTACCAATTTGTGAATCCGCCGGGAGCGACACCTGCACCCGCTGACCGGCAGGGTTGGGGGTTGCCGGGACCAGCGGCAGCGCGGGCTGGAGCTACCGAAGGTGGAAGGCCCGTAACCATCCATGGCACCTCCTTGAATGCTACTGTGCTTTCGGCCGGTGAGCAGAACTGGGTCGATGCGCTCACCATTCAAGGTCCATTAAAGATACAAAGCCAGCCGACCGCTGAACCGCAACAGGACACGGCCACGATGTCAGCGAAGGGACCACCTTGGCATATCGAAGGGGATCAATTGAAGCTGGCTACCAACTCGACAGGGCAGGTTGACATGCAGATCGATGGACGACCGGCCCGCGTGGTTATGGCTGAAGGGGCCTTGGAAGGACCCGTTATTCGACTCGATCAACGGCACAATCTTGTGTGGATGGATCAACCGGGCGAATTCACTCTACCGGTCAGCGCACTGAACCGGGGTGCGGGGGCGGGCAATGCGCTGCAGTGGAGCAAGCCGCCCCACTGCACGTGGGCTGGACGCCTGCTCTTCGATGGTTCCATCATCCGTATCGAAGGGGATATTCAGCTTGACGCAGTGGTGCGCCGCCCCGATCAACTGTGGATGTTGCAAGGTTTTTGCCAACGTCTTGATGTGATTCTCTCCGAACCGATCGACATGCGTCAAGGCAACTCACCTGGCAGTTCGGCGCCCCCCAGCGTTGAACGTGTTGTCTTGCAGGACAACGTCGATCTGCGCATGGCGCAAACGGATCTCCTGGGGAATCGCCAGAGTCTTGAACGCATCGTCGTTCCGATACTCACCTATCGTGTGGCCGAGCAACAGCTGGAGGGCGGTGGCCCCGGCTGGATCAATTCTAAGTTCCTGGGGGAGAAGCGTACCGAAGCGGTCAATCCGTCGCTCCAACTCAGTTCAGCGGCAGATGCAAACAGCGTGCAGTTGCAGGGAGCCCACCTAAGCTTCCGCGACAGTTTGGTCGCCTTTATCGATCGCAGTGAAGTGGTCTTTGATGGCAAAGTTGAAGTGGCTTCCGGACCACTCAAAAATTGGGACGACACGATCAACCTCGCCAAGTTGACGCAACTGGCTGTCGACCAAATGTTGCTGAACTGCGATCAGCTGAAGGTGTACGACACCAGTCGCTTGAGTTCTACGGCCAGCATGATGCAGGCGGGGCAGGCGGTCAGTATTTACAACTTTCAAGCACTCGGCAATGTGGTGTTTGAGGGCCGGGCTGAGACAGACTATTATTCGGGAAATGGCTATCGCCTGACCTATGAGCAAGCCAAGGATCAATTGATCATCGTGGGTGATGGGCGCACCCCTGCGCTCCTAAGAAAGTCCCCCGCGGAGCAGTCGCTGGAGGGGAGTTCACTGCAAGGGACCGTGACGGGCTATGTCAACTCCGCCACGCTCAACTTGCGGACAATGGCCATCGTCGATTTACAGGCCAGTCAAGTGCGTTACGACGTGGAACCCGCTGAGCAAGCGACCAGCCAACCCGCGACACCCAACCTGCCAACGATCAATACGCCCAATCCACGCGCGGGCGTTTCCAACTTTCTTCAGCCGCGCAAATAGCCAATATTTGACGACTAGAAATCGAGCCAAGCGACATCGCTTTGGTGCACACGTTGGGCGGCTTCTTCAGCCCAGGGACTGGCCGGTGCCAAATCCAAGAATCGCTGCCAATGCTCGGTGGCTCGTACGGTTTGCCCCATATCATCTAAGACGCGAGCCAAATGGAAGTGCACATCGGCGTAATCATGAAACTGCTGAAGAGCTCCTTCAAACGCTGCGATGGCTAATTCAAATTGCCCGCACTCAGCCAGGACGCAGCCCAAATTGGCTTGAGCTTCGACCAACCCAGGGTCCAGTTCCAACGCCATGAAGTAACGTTCGCGGGCAGCAGGTAGGTCACCCTGACGATAGAGCAGCTCAGCCAATTGAAAGCAGATGTCGGGATTGGGGCCATGAACGGCTAAAGCGCAGCGATACCATTCGATGGCCGCGTCGTAGTCGTCAGCGTCCTCGGCCACGACAGCCTGTTCAACTAGGTGCTCGAGCGATGCCAGTTGATTGCTCGATTCCGCCAGCGCATGTGGCTGAGTATGTTTCACAGCGAGTGGCTGGATAACCGAACGGGCTGCGCGCTCGAACTTGATCGTCGCCGGACGCTGTTCCTCCTCCTCCTCGACTTGCTCATCGAACCCAAAGTGGAATTGCCCCGTCGCCTCCATCACCGTCTCGCCCTGGCAGAGGACTAAACGTTTACCAATCACGACGATGGGGAGAGAATCAAGTGAGGCGGGGGCATGCAAACGCTCGCGAATCATCGCCAGTTGATGTTGGATCGATTGGACCGTTGCGCCCTGCTTCATCCAGTGCACCAATCGCTTGGCGATCGTAATTTGCGAAAAACTGAAGTGGGGGACTTGCATCACCGTGGCGGTGGGCTCCAGCAGCCCGGCTCGCTGCCAGCGACGGACGAGGCGCACCGAGATGTGCAGCAGTTCGGCCAGCATGGCCGGCGAATACAGTTGTTCACCTTCCATCTGCGCAAGGCTGGCTTGGTCTTCTTCGTCGTTCAATCTTTGGCTTTCCATCGGCTATGTGGCGGACTGGTTGGAGAGGGCGTGTGAACTGCGCTGCATGTACGAGCGGTTCTTTTTATAGGCGTTTCAACGTTTGCCTGGCTAGTACCTCAATAGGCAATATAAAGCACGCACGCCATCGCGCCAGCCGATTTTCTTCCCTTGGTCAAAGCCGCGTCGATCATAGCGAATGGGACGCTCATAAAATCGGACTCGCTGGCGAGCGAGTTTGACGGTTAGTTCGATTTCGATACCAAAGCGATTTTCCTGCAAACTGGGCTCCAAAGCCTGAATCAACTCGCGTCGGATCACCTTGTAGCAGGTTTCGACATCGCTCAAGTAGAGTCCTGTACGCAGGTTCGTCAGGCGGGTGATCCAGCGGTTAACAAAGACATGCCACAGCGGAGGGACTGGGCGATCGTGGTGACCATAGCGGGTGCCATACACGACGTCAGCCTGGCCTTCGATAATCGGTTGAATGAGGAAACGGAAATCGTCCGGATCATATTCCAAGTCTGCATCTTGAACCACCACGGCAGTCCCCGTGGCCTGGGCAAAACCGGTTCGCAAAGCTGCCCCTTTGCCGCGATTGACTTCGTGATGAATGATCCGCAGATCTCCGGCGGGCGGAAGGTTACTCAGCTTATCACGCGTTCCGTCTGAACTACCATCGTTGACGACAATTATCTCCAATGGCAGGCTCGTACGACGCACCCGCTCGATTACGTGCAACACAGTGTTCACCTCATTGAACACGGGGATTACGACAGTCAGACGAAAGGCTGGGGGAACGGAAAAGATTCCCAAGCGTCGGCAAACGTCATCTGTCAAGACTTGGTCAAGTCGTAACGCTTGCAAGTGACTTAGGTGAACGTTCGCATCGGATCCGTCTGCAGCTTGAAAATTCGAGGATTCAGACATGGCATAGGTCGTGTGAAGGTGATGCATGCGGCCCGTCAGCGGATAGCTTGCCTGCGTTTCCGGTGCTGCATGTGTTCAGGGCCATGTGGTCGCACCGCCCGTCGTGGACGTATGCGTCAATCGCACGCGCTGGTGGGTCGTGAACTGCCCAGCAACATAGCACATCTTGCTCGACGCGACCGACGAGTTGCCAGCTAAGGAAAAATATTTGGACCGCGCTTGACAACCGCGAGCCAGAGCCACACAATCCGTAGCAGTGAAATTGAACGTTAACCGCACTGCTTTCCGTTGCGACGCAGGCGGTCTCTTCGATTCATACCGTTCTTGTCATACCGTTCTTGTCATACCGTTCTTGCGATTCACACAGCCTACTCTAAACTTCAATTTTCATTATCAACGTCAATTTTCATTATCAACGTCAATTTCCATTATCAACTTGCAAGCTTGCCTTCAGACAGTGCTTCGCAGCTTGGGGATTGAACTAGGGTACAACCGTGCAGCAACGTGGTTCAAGCGTTCGAAACGACTCCAGCTACGACATGCGCGATCTTGTTTACCCGGTCTGTGCTGCCGCTCAGCAGCAGCTAAGCCAGCTTCCACGGCGTACTGAATTGCTTTGTCAGCCGCTCGCCGTGTCGATCAACTCGGTCTTCGCTCATTTTGCCATAGCAAAGGATCCGCTTCGGCGAGGCAGGGATGATTCTGTTGGTCAGGGATGGCCAGTTTTTTTGCCGTCGATGCGTCATGGATGTGGCAGGCATCAATTATTTCTTAGCGGAGACTGCTAGCAACGATTGCTAGTTCAAGCGGCAGGATGCCGCACTTTTTCCATTGCGACCTCTGGTCCATTGAGGATGCTAGTCTATTGGGAATACTGGCCGCCAACTCAAGCTAGCGACCGAGGGCAATCGCTTTGTCAGCCTCACGGCGCAGGCTGTCGATTTAATCCCGAAACGTGAGCGAAGGACAGCTTGCCTCAGTTCACTCGGTGCCGGTTGATGGTTCGGATTGCTCGGTATGAAAATCCTCGATCCTTCTCACTTCTTCCAACCAGACCTTGATGTCGTGTTCGTATTCGCTTGCGAGGTCGCCAAATACCAATTGGCGATGGAACTGAGCTGCCCCATCTTCGAGCAATTCGGCCGCCTCTGCGGTTGGAAATCGTTTGATGGGATCGGTCGCGATCAGTCGCTTACAAAGGTTGACCAGGTGGTTGTTGCAAGCGACTTCGGGGGGGAGGATCTCACCGAGTCGCTGCGGCAGTCGTCGCTTGGCTTCAAGTAGCTCCCGCAGATTGAGGTCCACCGACACGCAAGGGCGGCCGGAGAGCATCTCAATCAATACATATCCCAAGCTGGCAAGATCGCTTTGTGGCGTGCAGGTTGCCCCTTCGAGGACTTCAAGGGCAGCGTAGGCGGGGGTGCAGGCGCGGGACTGAGGCGGATCGTCAACTTCGAAGGCCGAGCCCATATCGATCAACTTGGCATGACCGGTCCGCTTGAGCATGATGTTAGCCGGTTTGACATCGCCATGCACAATCCCTTCGCGATGCAGGGCGTCCAACGCCGCCAAACATTCGCGGACGATCGCCACGGCCACTCCAGCTTTAAAGCGAGTTTGCTCGGGGCCGAAGGTGGCGATGACGCTGTCAATGTACTCCCAGCGTGCACCATCGGCCAGTTCACTGACCAACTTCAATCGTTCGGAACTCATCAACTGCCGCAAGTCGTAGCCATCGATCCATTCCATGACCATGATTCGAATTCGATTGCGATCGACGAAGTCTTGTACGTCCAGCAAGTTGTCATGTTGGATGTTGGCCACGCGCGAGGCGACAAGTGCCACGCGTTCCATGGCTTTTTTATAAGCGTTGCTGTTGGCAAAACGCTCGGGGGAGAAAACCTTCATGGCGACAGGTTGATTGAAACCATCCGCGCCATTGCGAGCGCTCAAATAGACAATGCCCTGCCCTCCACTTCCCAGCTCGCGCTCAAAGCGATGGTAGGTCGTCCACTGCACGCGCTTGCTGCGCAACAAGCCGCGATAGCGGTCGATCAGCGAATCGGGGGCATTGGTTGGGTCGGATTCCACGAAGGCTTGGGTCTTGCCTTCATCCAGCCGGGTTGTTGTGTGCATACCGCGGGGTCGTTTGTTGAGCTGCATCGCTTAGGACAGAAAAGAGTTAGGCGGGGCCGCTTTCGCTGGCTCACGCCCTGGAGACGCAAGCTGCCGCTGTTCGAGGCTGCGCTCACAGTTATGACTATAGCGGTGTCAGCCAGATGAGCAATGCGGCAGGTAAGTTCTCCCCAACTCACCGGCCTACAGGCAAGTATTAGCTGCCATTACGTCGGGATGGGGAAATCCCAGGTTCTTGTCGACCACGTTGAGCAATGGCTCTCCTCGGAGATAGCGGGCAAGGTTTCGGCAGGCAAAGTTGGTCGAATCATCGACACGCGATGCTGCTTGAGCGCCCACATGGGGAGTGATTAGCACATTGGGTAAATCCCATAGGGGGCTCTCCAGAGGGAGGGGTTCGATGTGCGTTACATCCACTCCCGCGCCGCGCAGGTGACCACTTTGCAGGGCGTCGATCAAGGCTTCTTCATCGACGACTTGTCCGCGGGCCACGTTGATCAAGTAACTGCCGGCCGGCATCGCCTTGAGTACCTCACGCGAAATCAGCTGATAAGTGGCTTGGTTGAGGGGCAAGCACAGGATCAAAATATCGGACTGCCGCGCTAGGTCCATCAAACGGTCAGCGGGCCATAGTTCAGTTACTTCGGCCGGTTTGCGGACCGGAAAGTAATCGGTCGCACAGACGTTGACTCGAAAGGGGGCGAGCAATTGGACCAGTCGGCGGCCGTTTCCGCCCAGCCCGACGATGCCAATCCGCTTACCGTGCAGATCGTCGGTGGGGCGGCGAGTGAAGTCGCGGCTAAGCGTTTGTCGGAAAAAAACGGGCAATCCTCGCAAGAGTCCGAGCAACAGCGCCAGCGTCTGCTCGCCGACCTGATTGGCAAACAGCCCTGAGGCGCTGCACACGCGGATGTCGGAACTGATGACCGCTGGTACCAAGCAATGATCGAGTCCTGCCGCCGAACTTTGGATCAACTTTAGGCGTCCTTGCTTAACGACCGCCTCCCAGTCGATAGGTACTTTCGCGTGACCGACAAACAGGTCGGCCTCGAATATCCGTTCGCCAATCCCTTCTTGGCCCGCATTGATGAAATGATAATTGGGGAGTGAATCCGTTAATTTTTGAAGATGTTTGGGTTCGACGGGGTAGCACAGCACTACATTCTTAGGCATGTGTAGATCCTAGATGTTAATAAGATGACAGTCGCAGCGATGCACGCGACGCGACGGAGTTTTACCGGTCGAGCGTGATAACGGAAGACGTAGGCTCGCCAGTTCGCTCATTCATGGCTCTAATTTCCGGACGGTAACTGTGGCGGCAGCGATGTTCGAACAAAGTATGTTGTGTGGTGATTGAAAAACAAGCAAGGGGCACCTGGGCCGAGTTGAAGGGGTGGTGGACCTCGGATTGGGGACCAGGGCCGCTTATTCGTCTTGCATTGCCTCTGATGCTCTCTTCCGCCTTCGTGTCGCTAACGTTGTTTACCGACCGAACGTTATTGTATTGGCAGTCCGAGGCGGCAGCCTCCGCAGCGATGGGGGCCGGTACGTTGTATTGGTCGCTGATCTGTTTGCCGATGGGCTTGCTGGGCTACACCAGTTCCTTCGTCTCTCAATACCGTGGAGCCGAACGCGTCGACCGAATTGGTGTCGCTTACCAGCACGCCATGGCGATCGCCTGGTCTTTCGTACCGCTGTTAATTTTGGTGATCCTGGGAGCCCGCGAAGTCTTTTCACGATCGGGCCACGGCACCGAACTGGTGAACCTGGAAACCGCGTACATGCGCGTGCTGCTAGTGGGTGGGATCGGTGTGCTGTTCTATAGCGTGCAAAGCGGTTTGCTGACCGGGCATGGTCGCACGGGTACGGTGCTGGCGATCGATTGCGTGGCAACGCTCCTCAACCTCTGTCTAGATGTGCTACTGATCTTTGGATTCGGACCGATACCTGCCATGGGAATTGTTGGCGCGGCGCTGGCCACCACGATCTCCTTTTGGATCAAGATACCACTGGCACACTGGGTCATTCATCGCGACATAAAAATCATCGATTCGTATCGAGTCGGTCAGCGGTTGCCGTGGGAATTTGATATGTTCCGCAGACTGGTCGTTTACGGTGCCCCGGCTGGCCTACAAATGTTAGCCGAGGCGGGCTGCTTTACCGTCATTATGTTGCAAGTTGGCAATTTGGGGGAGTTGCCGATGGCGGCGACCACGCTCGCCTTGGGGCTCAACGTGTTGGGCTTTGTTCCTATGATTGGTTTAGGGGTCGGCGTTGGCGTTCTCGTCGGCCAGCACCTGACTGAAGGTCGCCTCGATTTGGCGCGGCGGACCGTACTGTGCGGGTTGGGGTTCTCGCTGGCCTACACGGGGACGTTTGCTCTCTTGATCGGCTTAGCTCCCGAGTGGATGATGTCCGTCTACGCCATGGGAGCAGAACCGGAACGATTTGACCGGATGCGCCCCCTACTCAGTCCGCTCTTGCGAATCATCGCCATCTACTGCATCCTCGACGGACTGCAAATTGTATTTGTGGGTGCCATCAAGGGAGCCGGAGATACCTGGTTTGTGCTTTTCGCCACCTTCATTGTTTCCGTTTCCTCCGTCTTGGTGGGGGTTTGGCTGCAGAGTACCTACGGCGCTAGCCTCATGTTGTGGTGGTATGTGATTGCCGGCTGGGTTTCAACAATGGGGCTGGTTTTCGCCTGGCGTTACCTAAGTGGCCGCTGGGAAACAAAACGGGTGATCGAGCCTCCCCCGATCTAATTCTCTGCTCGCAGCTGGCAGTATTCCGTAAAGGCAAGAACGGAAGTCCCTTTTCAAACCGACTCCAAAGCTGCATGCCCTCGCGTGAATAGGGGGAAGATGGCCACCGAGTTTTTGGTCGTGACTGGAAAGCTCCTGGAAGCCTATACTGGGGTTCGATCAGCCAATCAACGCTAACCCAAGGAGAATTACCGTGGCATCACCAGTCCAGCCCACACATTTATCCCCCACTCCCCTCAGTCCGCCGGGCCCCCGCGTGTTTAGTGTTCGTTGGTTTAGCCTCGGGGTGGCTGTGTTGACGGCGGCCTGTCTGGCCAGTGGTTGCGCTTTATGGTTGGGTTGGCAATTGGGGAGTCAGAGTCAACCTGCGTTGATCGCTGCGGCTCCAGCTCTGCCGCAATTGCATGCCTCCGCCTCTGCCATCGGAGATTCGATGGCCATCGCCACCGGAGCGGTAAGCGAAGACTCGGAGGGGATTTTCTTTTTAGACTTTAACACGGGCGATCTTCAGTGCATGGTCTTTTACCCGCGGGCCGGTGCGTTTGGAGCACACTACTTTGCGAACGTGTTGCCAGCGTTGGGTGGTGGCGGAAAGAACTCCAAGTACCTGATGGTAACCGGCCAAGCTGTCGTGCGGGCGGGGAGCGCGAACACGCGCCCAGCCGCTTCGCTGGTCTACATCACCGACGTCACCAACGGGACCTTCGCCGCCTACGCCGTCCCTTGGGATCGCACAGCGGAATCGGCTGGCCGCCCCCAATCGGGTCCGTTGATTCTCGTCAGCACTGGTTCGGTCCGTAACTACCGGTTGCCCGATCCAAACAATCGGCAACCGGCAGGAATTGTAGATCCCAACAAACGCTAGGGTCCCAGCGAAGGCTATACAAACGTGGAGCGTCGTCGCTAAGCGGCGGGGAAAGTAGGCTATTCCGAGAGCTCGATGTGCGCGATGGTCGCCGCTTCTCGCAGTTTGCTCAACGCTCGCGCCTCGAGCTGACGGATGCGTTCCTTGGTGACTCCCAGTTCCGCCCCCACTTCTTTCAGAGTGAGTGGTTCGTGGTTGTGATCGAGTCCGAAGCGGCGGATGATGATCTGCTGCTCGCGATGATCCAGTTGCTCGAGTATGCGATTGATCTGCGTCTCGCGTTGCTTCTGAGCGATTTCTTGCGCAAAATGGTCACAGCGCGTGTCTTCATGGGCCATAAAGACCTCTTCGCCGGACGTGCGGAAGCGGTCGTTGTGCTTAAACTCGTCCGGAATTGACCGTGCGAAGTTCTTCATGATCGCCCAACTGGCGTAGGTGCTAAACTTGTTGCCTCGCGCAAAGTCGAACTTTTCGACCGCTCGGAACAACGACATGTTGCCATCGCTGACCAAGCTGAAAAAGTCATCGGAGCTCTTCATGTGCCGTTTGGCAATCGAGACCACCAGTCTCAAGTTGGCTTGCACGATTTGGTTTTTTACCTCCACGGCAGTTTGATACAGCCGATCGATCTCATCCATCGTCGTCACGCTGGGTTCCGAAGCGTCTAGCGTAGAGCGGAGTGCGGCCGCTTGGCTCTTCAGGTAATTCATTTTGCGAAACAGATGGTATTCTTGTTCACGGGTTAGCAGTTGCACGTCGTACAACGAAGCCAGGTAAGTAGGTAGGCCGCTGGGTGGCCGGACCTTGCGGGGCGGAATAATCGCCTCGGGAAGTTCTGCCAGGATCTCTTCCTGCACCGCCTGTGAGGGGCGATGAAAAGCTGGATTGCCGATGAACTCCAAGGGAAGTTGCAAAATCAATTGGCCACGTTGTTCGTTGAGAATTCGCACAATGGAGCTCCTCGAACGGGCGTATTGCCGAGTCAGTTGGTTGACCCCCGTGCCTCGCAAAAACGCATGGTAGATCGTCGATTTGTCGGCGGCTGTCAGGATGGCCCGGGCCTCAGGGAAGACCGCTTGCTCCGGATTGCGTCGGTCGTGGTTTTTGAGTGTATAGCGAATCGTTTCCACACTGCGTCCCAAGGCCTCGGCGACCTGCCGCGAGACTTCGGACAAGTTGGCACCACTGGCTGCGATGCTGCGGGAGCGTTCGATGATCTCGGCCCGTTCATCGTTGGAGAGTTGGCTGAAGCGTTCGCCTCGCCGCACCCGGCTTCGATTGCGTGCCACGAAACGCTCAACACTGCTGTGCAAAAAGCCGACACGTTTCCGCCCCTCGCACAGGAACCTGCGACTCACCAGACCTTGATCCCGCCAGCGAGAAATTGTTTTGGTCGAGACATTGAACATACGACTCAGATCCTCCACGGTGTGGACTGGCTCTGAGGCCTCTTCAACCTTTAAATCCAAAGAATCGGTCACGTCTTCGACAAACAGACGCAAGTCGTGCGCAGCATCCTCGCCGCGCACCATCTTTCGGCAATTTTCCTCTGGCCGATAGTCGGTAACGCGGTAGTAAATAAATTCGTAGGGATAATCCCGAGCCAAGTCGAGTTCACTCAACAGCCGCTCAGCTCGCTCAGCTTGCTCCAGACGCTTGCCACGCGGTGCAAAACGCACCTGCTGGTCGCGGAGCTCCCGAAGCAACCCAACTCGATATTCTTGATGCATAACGTTCACTTTTCCCTGCTTGCGAGCGAGTGCCAATAACATTCCTTGCGGCTTCCGACCGCCGACACCCAAACGCGGCTGGGTAAGAGCTCCATCCTGGAGTTCCCCAAAACACAGTCGCTCTCGATCGAGCGACAAAGCTCACCCCGATCCGCAGTTCACTCTGAACCGATCGTTGGCTAGTACCATTACGCTAGCGAATATCGTTCAAGTTCATTCAGTGTACGGCAAATCATGGCGAGATTGGCCCTCGAGCGATTGCAATGCTGCTTGTAAGATGCAAAAAAAGGGCCGTTTGTTCACTGACGCCAGGTAGAATTGCGGAGTGCGAGTGTAAGTTGTTTCGCCACTCGCACTTAGGTGGCTCTGGATAAAACCCCCAATTTTTCGATCCGCTCGGACAGTTTGTAAAAACGGGAGTACTTTTGCAAGAATGACAGGCAGACTCTCACATTGAGACATAGGGGACTAGCAGAAAGTTGGGTCGATTCCGATACGCGGTGGATTCCGATAAACATTGCGGGCTGCGCGAAGTGGACTGGTTGACCGACCCCCGCCCTGCCGAAGGACGAGTATGGGGGCCTGCAATGGGCTTCCGAACCGAACTAACCATGGATGGAAAAGTGTGCGTAGCCGCTGCGCACCGCAAACGGAGTGGATGATGGCCAGATCTGACGCATTGAATCAACAACAAACTTCCGTCACTCCCTCACGCCGCGCCGTTTTGCAACGGACGCTGTTGGCCGCAATCGCTGGGGGGCAATTTGTTACCGGATTTGCCAAGCTCCACGCGGCCGATGAAGTGCCCACGTCCAAAAAGCGGTCGGGACTGTTGGTTCAGCCCGAGGGGCTCTCATTGCTGAAGACGCGCAGTAAGCTGGTGCTAGAACTCGAAGGCGAATTGCAGCTAGACGAACCCGATCCGAAGAAAGCTGCGGAGATCCGAAGGGCCGAAGTGAAGGGCAAGTCGAGCCTCGATTACTTCGAAACCATTGCCTTTGCCAGCAACACGGCGGTTGCCGCCGCGCGGCGTTACAACACGGCCACATCTGAGAACTGGGTCTCGGGGAAAGCGAGCACGCAAGAACTGCGCCTCGACTGCATCGACACCCGCCTCCTTCCTAATGCTGGAACTTGGGAACAGTATTGCCCCACTCAACCGCTGGATGCCCGCGAAGTCGAATTGTTGCGTTCGCCCCTCAACACACTCGCCCTGGAATTGCTGCTACCACTGGAACCTGCCCGCCCGGAATCGAATTGGACGATTTCCAAAGAGGCAGCCAAGAATCTGTTTAACCTGGATGCGGTTCATCGCTCGACCGTTGCAGCCCGGGTTACCAAAGTCGAGCAAGGGGTGGCGACCGTTGAAATCGAAGGTGTGCTCGAGGCGACTGCCAACAGCGTCGCAACCACGCTGGATATCAAAGGCAATTTCCACGCCAAGCTTGGAAGTGAATGTGCGTTCGTGTCATGGGTCGGTATGGTCATCAAAGAAAAGCGTGAGATCAGTCATTCGGTGCCGGGCTTCGAGATCACTGCCCGAATTCGCATGATTCGTGCGGAAGCTGAAAACGAATTGGAGACGACTCAAGCCGAACTGCTCGACTTGGTGACTGCCGAAGATGCCGGTCGCTGGTTGGTCCGCATTCAGTCGCTACCAGGCCGCTACTCACTGCTTGCCGATCGGCGTTGGAGGACGTATATCGATGGCGGCGAAGAAGCCATTTTGCGGATGATCGAAAACAATGTAGTCATCGCCCAGTGCAACATCACCCAGCTCACCAAGCTCGATCCAGGCACGCAACTAACACTCGAGGCGATGCAGGCCGACATCCAGAAGTCGCTAGGGGCCAACTTCGGCGCGTTCGAAGAATCACGCGAGCGCGTCACCTCTTCAAAGCTGCGTCAATTGCGAACGGTCATCTCGGGGCAAATGCAAGAAGTCCCAATCCAATGGATCTTCAACCATCTCTCCGACGACCAGGGACGACGGGTGGCGCTTGAGTTTACTATGGGGGGGAATCAGATCGAACGCTTTGCGGCGGCCGACGAGCAGATGGCGGCAAGCTTCGAGTTCCTGCAGTCAGAGCCAAGTTCCATCGAGAAGAGCCAGTCCCCGATCGCGGTGAGTCAAGCTCCGCAGCAGGAAGCAGGCAACAAGCGCTAGAGCCGAAACTTGTCACAGAACAAGTGGTGGATCAAGTGATCGTTGGGTCGATCTCTGGACATCGTTCAGCGTAATGAAAACTTACCTTTTGCTACCCAAGATGGTTCAACGATAGGCGAGTTGCTCGCCCATCGGAACTCAAGTATTCGTTCTAAAGCTAGACTGTAGCTGGTCGCAGCGGGAGAAGCACTCCGACAACCTCGTCTGCTAGACTAAACCGTCCGAGAAGATTGTTTCCGGTGGTTGAATTGAAAGGCGGATGAAATGTACCTGTTGCGCATGGTGTTGGTGTCGGCGTTCGTGATCTGGGGCGGCGGGCTTCACGCAGTCGATTTGCCGCGCGACGGATTGATTTTGCATCTCGATGCCGCCAAATGGTCGGACGTGAGCACCACGCTACCCACCACCGAGAAGGCAAACGAATCCAAGCCGATCACCAGTTGGGATGATCTATCTGGCAGTGGGCATCGTTTTGTACAGCCGAAGAGCGAAGACCAGCCCCAACTCCATTTCGTGGGCGGACAGCCCGTCATCCGTTTCGACGGGCAAAGCCATCATCTGCGCTGTTTTGGGCTGGGCGCACAGGGAAAAACCACCGACGCTTTGACGCTCATCGTGGTCGCGGCCCCACAGGATAACCCCGGGGACTTTCGCGGATTGTTTGCAATCAATGCGGTTGGCAAACGAGATTATGAGTCGGGATTCAACATCGACTTAGGACCCGGCCCAACTCGGCAACTGGAATTTATCAACCTCGAGGGGGCTGGTTTTAGCGGGGCGCAGAACCTCCTCTCAAGAGGCTCTGCATTTGGCGGGCTGCACATTCTGGAGTGTGTGGTCGATCCTACGGCGTCCCACGTGCAACTGGCCGTTGATGGTGAATTGCAGGCGGCCCGCCCCAGAAAAGCAATTCCGATAGCACTTGATGAATGGACTCTCGGGGCGAGGTTTTACACCAATGGTCCTGGAGAACAAACGGTTCGGGGCCACCTTCGCGTTGATATAGCGGAGGTGTTGGCTTGGGACCGTGTGCTTAGCCACAGCGAACGCCAACAAGTCGTCAACCAGCTACAAGCCAAACATGCTGCACTCACCCAGGCATTTCAAGCAAATCGACCGATTGTGGAGCAGAGCGTGCCGCTCGTGCGCGTAGAGAATCCTCCGTTGATACAAATGCTGATGCCAGGCTTTACGGTTCGAGAGTTGCCGGTTGAATTGACCAACGTCAACAACGTGCGCTATCGCCACGACGGTAAACTGGTGACACTTGGCTACAATGGCGATATCCATTTGTTATCCGATACGGACGGCGATGGACTCGAAGACCGGGCTGCTGTTTTCTGGAAAAACGAGGGGAGCCTACGCGGTCCCTTGGGGCTTTTGCTGACACCCGCCGATGATCCGCGAGGCTCGGCCGCGTTCGTCCCCAGCAAAGGAAAGGTATCCATGCTGGTCGATCGCAATGGCGATGATGTGGTCGATGAAGAGGTGGTTATCGCTGAGGGTTGGCAAGAGATTCCACAAAACGTGGATGCCCTGGGTATCGCCATGGATGCCACGGGCGCCATTTATTTTGGTTTGGGAACGGCTGACTATTCCAACGGCTATCTGATTGATGATCAAGGTCAGGCGGCTTACAACTTGCAAAGCGAACGCGGGACGGTGCAACGAATTGCTCCTGATATGCAATCGCGTGAGACGGTCTGCACGGGGGTTCGATTTCCCGTCGCCTTTGCGTTCAATGCACACGGGGACCTGTTCTGCACCGATCAAGAAGGAGCCACTTGGCTACCCAACGGAAATCCACTCGACGAGCTACTCCACATCGTCCCCGGTCGTCACTACGGATTTCCACCTCGGCATCCGCGTCACAATCCGCATGTGATCGATGAACCCTCGGTGGTCGATTACGGTCCGCAACATCAATCGACATGCGGGATGTTTTTCAATGACGCACCGAGGGGGCAAGCTATCTTTGGTCCGGAATCGTGGCGCGGCGATGCCATCGTGTGTGGTGAATCGCGTGGGAAACTCTATCGCAGCAAACTCTTTAAAACGGCGGAGGGTTACGTTGGTACTTCGCAATTGATCGCCTGCCTGCAAATGCTGACCGTCGATACTTGCTTGGCCCCCAACGGAGACATCATCGTTGCCTGTCACAGCGGGCCGCCCGACTGGGGTACCGGGCCAACCGGCAGCGGTAAATTGTTTCGAATATCGTACCAACAACCCGCAGCACCCAAGGTGGTTGCGAGCTGGGCAGAAGGGAAACGTGAGGTTCGCATAGCGGTCGATCAGCCCATTGACCCCGCTTGGCTTAAGGACGCGCTGTCGACGGTGCGCATCGAATATGGGGCAAGTGTCCGCGCGGGGGATGCGTTTGAAAACCTAGTGCCACCGTACGCCGTTGTGCAGCGTCAGTTGCTGGAGCCGCGACGCGAACTGAAGGTGCATGGAATCAATCTCACGAACGATTTGCGCACGATCATTTTGCATACGGATGAAATCCGCGATGACATGCACTATGCCACCACGCTTCCACTGAGCATCGCCGAGCTTGGGTCTACGGGCCCCTCTGCCACGTTAGTTAATATGCCACGCCTGGACACCGGTTTCACATTGAATGGCGTGTGGGCGGAGTGGGCAGCGGAAGATGTTTCCCAGCCACCACTTAGTTGTTGGCTCCCGCACGCCAATATCGAAATCGCCGCGCAGTGGTTGCATGGTAGTAGTGAGCACGAAAAATTTTTCGCGGCACTGCGTGCGGGAAGCGGCAAGTTGCGGCTGACTACCCATCTCAACAGGCAGGATATTCTGCGTCCCGCTGTGCAAGCAGGAGCGGTGCTGGACTACGAGTGGCCGCTCGAAGAAGTCCAACTGCAAGTCGTGGGCGCCCAGCGTGTCAAGGTGGACGCAGCGTTCGGTCAGGTAGCTATTGCCTCTACAGCAGCGACTTCAGAAGCGGCGCATGCGGTGGTGTTCACGCCTGGAACGGAAGCTTGGTTGCCGATCGAGTTCGAGGTGCAAGTGGCAGGGGGCGAGCTTCCCAAGCTGGCGATCAGCGTATCGACGAACGAGGACGCGCGGCAACGCCCACTATCCCCGCAGCGTTTCGGCCTCCCATGGTTAGAGCGGTTGGGTTCCGGGGCAGAGGAAATGGACGCAAAGTCCCGCAGTGTCCCGGTGGCAATCGCCGAGTTGGAAGGAGGTCAGTGGGGCCACGGGAGACGTGTTTTTCATAGCGAAGCTGCAGGCTGCTTCAAATGCCATGGGCTCTCGGGTGGGGGAGCCAAGCTGGGACCGGATCTTAGTAACCTACAATACCGCGATTATGCGTCGGTCTTACGCGATATCGTGCATCCAAGCTTCGCGATCAATCCGGACTATGTCGGACACGTGGTCATCATGAAGGATGGACGCGTGTTGACCGGCGTGCTGCGTACCAAAGATGGCCAAACGGTCATCGGAAATCAGCTCGGCGAAGAGACCATCCTCAACACGGGCGAGATCGAGAGCATGAAACCGGCGGAAGCCTCGGTTATGCCCGCAGGCACGCTGGAAAAATTGACGGCTGAGCAACGCCGGGATTTGATGACCTATCTGTTGACGCCACCCCCAAGCATGCCCCTCGACTCGCCCCTGCAGGCCCCTTCGATACGAACTGCCAGTGAAGTGGCCGCCATGCTGCAAGGTTCCCAACCGCTCCCTTCCCAACTCAAACCCCTGAAGATTGTCTTAGTTGCAGGGGTAAAAGATCACGGTCCCGGTGAGCATGATTATCCCGCTTGGCTGACTCAGTGGGGACAGCTCATGGTCGCGGCACCTGAGGTTGATGTGCAGGCTGCCTGGGAGTTTCCTGATGAGGCACAACTGGCGACAGCCGATATCCTGTTGTTCTTCCAGAAGGGGAGTTGGAATGATCGACGTCAAGAAAAAATGGACACATATTTGGCTCGCGGTGGGGGGGCGGTTTACATCCACTGGGCCGTCAATGGGGATGAACGCGTAGCGGACTTTGCGCAACGCATTGGCCTTGCATCGCGAGGTGGAAACATTCGCTACCGGCATGGCCCGCTACAATTGAAAATCCACTCTACGGAGCATCCCATTGTTCGTAACTTTGAATCGCTGGATCTTTACGATGAGAGCTATTGGTTGCTCAGCGGCGATCCTCGGCAAGTGACTTTACTTGGTAGCAGCGAAGAAGATGGCGAGTCCCGGCCGCAGCTTTGGGCCTATGAGCGAGGCAATGGTCGAGTTTTTGTGAGTATCCCGGGTCACTACAACTGGACGTTTGATGATCCCTTGTTCCGAATCATCCTACTACGCGGAGTCGCCTGGACTGCCAAAGAGCCAGTCGATCGATTTAACGAACTGGTACCCTTGGGCGCTAGAATGTCCAAGTGAGCCGTGCACGCTCGCGTCGGGCGGTGAGTCATCCGCATTAAGCAGGTTGGTGCAGCTTTTTGTACAACGACGCGTTCAACACGAACGTCATGCAACATCCTGGGTGGCCGCTAACGCCAAAGTTGATTGACGACCTGCTTAATTGGTTGCGGCTTGACACAATCGATTACGAGAAGAATACGAGCGCCTCGGAGCATGGAAACTGCGAGGCGCTGCGTGTTACACCTGTGTTTACCAGGGCGCTTACTTGGGACGTTTGGGACCGATCTCACCGAAGAAGGAGTCGACCGCTGAGCGGAGCGACTGCTGCTTGAACTCGTCGGCCGAGCAACTGAGCATCTCCAGCAGCTCGTCGTCATCTTCATCGAGCCCGCTATTAAACAGCGGAGTTGCGATGGTCTCCAAGTCGTCGCTTGCATTGCCTCTCATCGGGTTGGTCAGAGTCGATGCAAACGATTCATCGTGACGCGATTGCACTTCACGGACAACCGCTGCACCCACCGTGTCAATCATCTGAGTGGGAGTGACCATCATGGCAAAGGTGGTGGATGTCGCCGATTCGGCTTCGGCGGTCAACCCACCCTCTCCTTCGCCTCCCGCAGCCCGGATATTCAAATAATTGACAATCAGAACGATATCCAGCGGCGAAACGCGTTCATCACCCGATGGATCAAGGAACGGAGGAGGGGTCACGTTGGCATTCGGCAAGAACGTGGGTTGTCCACTGTTCAGATAATTGATGATCAGCAGCACATCGATCGGTGAAACAAAGCCGTCACCGCTGACATCCAACGATCCGCTGGGGTTTTGCCAGCGGCTGTTTTGAACACGGATTGAGACGTTGGCCACATTGGATGGCGTGCCGAGGTTATCTGAGACAACGTAGGACAACTGGACTTGACCAGCAAAGTCGGTCGCTGGAGAGAAGCGAATGCGACCGTCTTCCAGGACCGTGGCCGTACCGCCCGTCGACGGAGAAACCACAATCTCGACTGAGGACGGATTCAGCGCACTATCGGGGTCAGTATCATTTGCCAGAACGTCGATATCGACCGGCGTATTTTTGAACGTGAAGACCGTATCGTTGTTGGCCACCGGAGGAGAGTTCACTGCAATCGAGACAGTCGCCTCGTTCGATAGGTTGCCACCAATATCTCGGACGCGATATGCAAACGTATCGTTTCCACGGAAGCCAGGACCTGGTGTGTAAGTCACGGAACCTCCGCTGTTCACCACCACGGTGCCAAAGACAGGTTGCTGCGATAAGGTAACGGTATTGGCATCGATGGGTGTGTCGATTTCTACATCATTGGCCAATACGTTTAGGATACGTGCCGTGCCGGTTGCGACGACAAAGCTATCGTTCTCAGCAAATGGCGGATCATCTACGCCGCTGACGTTGATCGTCACCGTAGCCATTTCGCTAAAGGCGCCGCTTCGGTCTTGGATGCGATAAGTAAACGAGTCCGATATGTTTTGTCCGACAGTCAATTCATTGATGCTAGCGACTTGACGCGGATCGTAGCTGAAGGAGCCATCCGCGTTGAGGGTCACCTGAGCGCCCAAGGCGGATTGAAGGTCGCCACCCACCACTTGAAGCGAGTCATTCGGTAAGTCGACGTCCCGATCGTTCAACAATAGACCCCGGCTAGCGACGGAAAGGACGGAGTTTTCATCGATGCTATAAGCGTCATTTACTGCAACGGGTTGATCGTTCACCGAGGTCAACGAAATCGTCATCGTCGTTGTCGCGCTGCGGCTTACGTTGGTACCCCCGGTGGGTCCTGAGTCAACGGCAGTGACCACGACAGTTGAAACGCCGTATGCGTTAGCCGCTGTGGCAAAGGTGAGTTGTCCATTTGCACTGACGGCGGGCTGCTGCACAAACAAACTTGGTTGGCTCACGACAAGTTCGAAGCGGACCGTTTGTCCGGCTTCATCGAGTGCTTGCGGTGGTGTTAGCAGCATGCCAGTTGCCGGCGCAATCGCCGTCGCCCACGGCTGTGCATAGGCCCCGCTGTCTTCGTCAACCGTCACATGAGGCCCCGGCGTAAAGCCAGGTGCATCGTTTACCGGCGCGATCGCAATGGTAAACGTTTGAGTGACTGAGCGGTTTACGTTAGGTGCGTTGCCTGGACCACTATCGACAGCAGTCACGGTGACAATCGCAGCTCCATTGGCATCCACCGCAGCTTTGAACGTCAGCGTACCTTCGGAACTTACCGCCGGCAATTGCTCGAAGAGTTCAGGACGGTTTGTGACCACATCGAAAGACAAAGTCTGATTTGCTAATTCATCGACCGCGTTAACTGGCCCTTGAAGAATATTCGTTGCCCAGTTTTCAACTGTTACTGCGGCCGCATCCTCCTCAATGGCCTGACTTGGACCTGCCACAAAGGTTGGAGCGTCATTGACGCCTGAAATTGTAAGTGTGATCGTGCCCGTAGCGCTGCGATTAGGAGTTCCGTTATCGGTGACCACGTACAGGATGGTGTCCGCACCCACATAATCTTTTCCGGGGGCGTAAGTAAACGACGTGATGGTCGTGCCTGTATAGATAGGTGTCACCAAGCCACCGGAACTGGTAACCAGTTCCATCAATGTAATTGACAGTGACTGCGAATCTTCATCAACGGTTGGTCCAGGCCTGGCGTTTCCGAGTACTGCACTCGCCAGAATCGTAACTGGCGTGTCTTCGGTTACGCTCGCCGTGAACCCGCTTAAAATCGGCGGATCATTCACCGGCACAATGTTCAGCGTGGTGGTGACTGTCGCACTTTGATTTGCGTTGGGAAGTGGGCTGGAAGCTCCACTGTCTCGCAGGGCAACAGCAATCCGTAAATCAGCGTTGAGCGAATTGACATTTGCAGCAGTTTGGAATGTCAATGTTCCGGTAGAGCTGATGCTCGGTAGGATTTGGAAGGAGCTTGGGTCGAGGGCGGTAACAATGAAGTTGACGGTTTGTCCGCTTTCGTCTTGGGCGTTGGCGGGGCCGCGGAGGATGTTCGTTGCAAAACTAGGAATTGATACCAATCCAGCGTCTTCCGCGGTCGTAGAGCTACCCGTCAGAAGGAACTGAGGGGCATCATTTACCGGCCTTATCGTTATCGTCAAAGTCTGTGGCACAGAAGCATTGTTGTTCGGCTGGGGTGCCGTCGCGCCGTCGTCGAAAAGCTGAATGACAACGAGGGCTGTGCCGTTTTGGTTAGCCGCTGTTTTGAAGGTCAACGCCCCGCCAGCTGTTAGCGTCGGCTGGACCTCAAAGAGTTGTGGAGCGTTAACCGATACGACTTGATAATTGAGCAGTTGGCCAATTTCATCGATGGCGGTGATCGGTCCAGGAGCGGCATTGGTGACCACTCCGGGAACCACGACACGAGCGATATTTTCAAATGCCTCAACATCTTCAATGACTTCGACGTTCGACACCGCTAGTGTGTATGTCGGTGAATCGTTGATTGGATTAACGATAATTGACAACGTCTGAGTTTCGGAACGGTTGATGTTCGTCGGAACGTCCGAGCCGGTATCGATCAAATAGACCGTAATGTCAAAATTCGCGGTATCCGAATTACGATCGCTAGCGGTTTGGAACTGCAAAGTACCAGCAGACGAAATGGTAGGCTGCACGGTGAATGAGCTCGGATCAACGGCAGCCACAACGAAGGCTACGTTTTGAACTACTTCGTCCTCGGCTGTTACGGGACCAGGCAAGATCTGACTGGCATAACCAACCAGCGAAACGAGGCCCTGGTCTTCGTTGACATTTGCGACGCTACCGATCGAGTATTGTGGCGCATCGTTGACTGGCGTCAGACTGATCGTGAAGGTTTTGGGTACAGAGAAAGTTGGGCTTGCCGTACCCCCCAGACCTGCATCCGCCAGTTGGACAATCACCACGGAGGATCCATTGCGATCCTGGGCAGTTTTGAAACGGAGCGTACCACTCGGATCAATGGTAGGCGGTTCCTCGAATAGTCCAGGATTGGAGTACGAGAGCGTCGTGAAGAAAATGACATTTGCGCCATCGCTGCCAGGAATGACAATGTCGGTGGCAAAATCAGGGATTTCTGTCTGCAAGAGACCTAGTTCAGCTTCGTTGTCCTCAAGCACCGTCAGTTCGGTCGATGGGATCTGAAAATCAGGCAGATTCTCGGCAATGTCGATGACTTCGGTCTCGATGGTGAAACGGGTCAGCCCGGAAGCTTCGTTGCGAGCTAGTGCGTTGGTGGCCTCGTCCTTAATTCCCGTTGCCGCCGCGTTATCGAGCGTGACGACATAAGTACTACTTACCGGTCCGTTGTTGGCCAACGAAGTTAGAATGATCAGATTGTTCGTTACGTTGTAACTGAAGTCATAATCAACTCCCGAAACCAAAGCCACACCGTCGAGCGTCACTGAAACAGTACTGGCCGTCACGGTTGTGTCATCGATGCCAATACCAGGGTCCACCAACTGAATGACGATGCGTGACAATATCGGTTGATTCAATAGGACATGATTTGCATCGGGATTCAGGTCGATCCCCAAAGCGTCGTTGTCAACGGGATTAACGAGTCGCGCGAAAGGACCAACAAAGTCCGCACGCTCGATGGCACCTCGGTCTTTGAAAATGTTCGATCCCAGACCCGGCGGTGGATCTTGCGATGGATCATCCAGCCGGAGCTGGTTGTAGCGATCTCGGTCGGGTGCAAGGATAGGCGATGTCGGAATGCCAAGTGGTGCCTTGACTGCATCAAAGTTAGGACGGTCAGCCAAAGAGTTGATGGAACTATCGATTGCTGAAGAACCCAGTGCAAGGTAGTAGTTGCCGGCACTTGGATTAACGAACAGAGGATTGTTCGCCTGCAACAGCAGCGCATTCTCACCAATAGAACCGTTGGCTCCATTACCCTTGAAAAGGTTGGCGCCGATAACCGTCGAAGCAGACGATGCATCCACCGATATGCCGGTGACGGCATTCGACACGATGTTATTTAGGATCGTCGGGCTGGCGTTATTACGAACCAGAATACCGGTTCCTCGAGCTGTTTCGTCTCCATAAATTGTATTGTTGACGATACGACCAAAGGGTACTGCTGCCAAGGGCAGGTTGGGGGCGTTGTCGCCGCTGAAAATGATTCCGGCCTGACCAAACTCAGTGACCAAGTTGTTTTCAATATGGACTCCGGGTACGAGTCTCTGAGTGTTAATCGTAGGGGTGCGAATAACCGAGCCAGGTCGCGGCAAGTTGCCGTTAACCCCACGCACACCAGCGTCAACCAGAATACCCGCTACGGATGTGTTTTGAATGCTATTTCCAGCGATCAAGACTTGGCCTTGCTCTCGGACTGCGTTGATGTCGCCGAGACGCCGCAACGATGGAATCATGCGCGCATTGGTGTCGAACGTCTGAACAATGGCTATGTCGCCATCTGTAGTTACCGTGGTCCCATACTCGGTTCCACGCCGGATTTCGAGTTGATAATCCCCCACCAAGACTTGCCGGGGATCATTCGCGTTAGGATTCTGCGGAATTGTGAAATATTGTGATTGTCCCGTTGCGCCGGTCACCATTTCACCGCGCTCGGCAAAGCCAATAATCACATCGTCAATGTAGAAGCCTTCAAACGTATTGTTAAGGGCTTTTTCGCGATTGTTGAAATTGCCATACGCATCGCTCGCCAGCCCCTGATTCATCGAACCCGAAGTGGCGAAGTCAAAGCGAATCAGCAAATCCGCCGTTCCCGCAAACTCAGATAGGTCGACCCGTGCCTGTCGCCATTGTCCTGTGTTGTCGAATAGTTCTTGAACGCGTTGCCGCGGATGAGTTGACGCATTTACCGATGGCGATACAAATCGCGGTAACTCAGCCAATGTTCCAGCTGTCGAAAGCACGGAGTTATTCGTCGCTAGTAGTTGCCATGTAGCGCCACCATCATTGGAGATCTGCACGCGAGCACTGTCGCGCATCGCCGCGTTTGTTGCCGCGTTGGCGTTTTCTGTCTCCAAGAAGTAGTTGAAATAAAGTGTTGGCTTATCACCAAAGCTTGAATTCGCCAAACTAAAGCTATTGGTGGCCAAGCTTCCCGTTGCACCACCCGGCAAATTGTAATTGCCGCCGATGGTCGGATTGGAGGTCAAATCGCGATGGAAATTCTGAGAGGAAATTCCAAGCTGTGCATTGGTCCCATAAGTGAAGTAATTGCTCGACGTGGGATCGCTTACCCAATTCTCCAGACCAAAGTAAAAGCTTGCTCCCCCCTCCGCTTCTGAAACCGTGCGACCATTGATATCGCGTGCGACACTGCTGGGACCACGACTCAAGTCAAAACTCGCATTGATACCATGTCCCGCATCGGCGCGACGTTGCAGCGTGGGGTGCCACAGGTTGAAGTCGAGCGGGCTAAACGCAAGCCCCGTGGCCGGTACCCCGGTAGCAACCGTGGTAGCTCCACCAGCAAATATCGATTGTGGAGCACCACTGGTATCTAAGGCACGCAGGTCACCTGTGGGGGAAATTGCAAACAGGAGATTGGCGTAAGCTCCCCCTTGGACGTTCTGCGGCCCCAAGGCGAGTCCCGAAAAACTACCACCGACGCTTACCACATTGAAAGCACGGCCAGTAGCGATATTGATGCGATAGAATCGGCCGGTGTCGCTGACGCCAAATAATTGTCCGTTCACGAAAGCCATGCCGGTGGTTCGACCAACGTCACCCGGCGTTATTTCGAAGATTCCCCCGCGTAACCCCCAAGGCTGCCCATCGGCAACCGCCGCAGAACCGTTGGCTGGGTTGGCGCGATAAAGCGTTGAACCGGTACCAACCGTATTTGCACCGGTTCGAATACCCTCAACTGCATAATAAAGATCGTATTCTGGTGCATCCGACGTTCGCAGGAACGCTAACGAATTGATGTTGTTAGAGGTCAATTGTTGCGGGTTCGGCGGATTGGTAGCGGCGTCGAAGTTCGGGATATTATCATTCCCTATCACGGTTTGCGCACCCGTATTGGGGTTGATTTCAACCAGCCGTCCGGCGGTATTGTCAATAGCATTTCCAGGTCCGAATATTCCCTCCACCATGAACATACGTCCGTCCGATCTCATGACGAAATCCCCAGCGGCGGTGGGATTATTCGGCAGATCGGCGACGTTCGTAACTACAGCACCTGTGGACGGATTAACTGTCCGCAATCCATTGGCGCCAGGATTACCCACATAGAGCACCACATCGCTCAATGAAAATGGAAGCACGTTGGTCGCCAGGCTGACCGCTGTGCTGATATTGAACAGTTGCGTCGTCGGATTTACGGGAGCTAAGGCAGGTGGAACACTGGTGGCATACCCACTAAATCCAATATGGTCTTCAGCTACACGACGGACTGAATTTACCGGTTCAAGTCGCACGAACGGATTGTTAGCCGCGGCCGCAAATGTCGCATTCAGCGCAAGTGGCAACTGGCTATTGGAGGAAACTGCTACGTAATACGTAGTTGGTGGATTGAGCGCAACGGAACCCGTCGGCATTTGAACACTTCCGATAAACGGATCGAGTGTACCGAAGCTGCCGCGAGAGAGATCATCTGTGTCGAGCCCTTGTCCCGCTCCGGGTTGGTCGTCAGCAATATTCGAATCGCGACTGACCAAAATCAAATTACCGGCCGCGTCAAAGACAGAAAGCACGGTATCCGGTCTCGCAATGCCATCCGCATAGTCAATATCGAAAATCGTACTCCAAGTATTCCCAGTAGCACTGGTTCCGGCAATCGCCTGAATCAAATCATAGTCCAGGGAGAACGAGTACCAATCGACATCTGTTGATGCAGATAAGTTACCGCCGACGCTCAGAACATTGCGATTGGTGGTGAGGAGATTACCCAGGGGCTGGGCGGCGCCTAGATTTTCGTTGTTGTTAGCCGATTCAGCGCTCTCAGAAATCAGTGGGGAGTGCGCAGGGAGGCCAATCACTTCGATACCTGTTGTCGCGAATCGGATATCGGCTCCGCGTATTGTCGAACCCGGTTTTTCATCGACTTGCCGCAAGCGAATCTGCAATTGGTACTCACCGCGGGTGAGACCGGCAGCGATGTTTTCGAGCCGGTCTTCGGCAGGCTTGCTACGAACTCGCACAAAATAGGTCGAGGATTGGCCCTGGACGCCAGGCAGCACGACGCGCATGCCCGCGTCGCGCGGATTGATGGTGTAGAAATCGCCTCCCAGATAGGCTTCCTTCGTGATAGGCATTGCCAGCCCGGTAAGATCTTCGGGCTTGTTGCCGGTCGATCTCGCTAAGAGTCCGCCGTTCTCATTGATCAGTTCAAGGACCGTATCGAGCCCCGCGTTGGTGCGATCGATGTCCAACCACACTTCAGTCCCGGCGACGCCAATAAAACTGTAAACGTCGGCATCCGTGGGGCGATCGACACTAATATTTCCGTGGATCTCAAATCCGAGGCGACGGTTAATGTCCCCACTCTTTTCATTGGGCGCAAGATTTCCGAGGAAC
Organism: Pirellulaceae bacterium; assembly: GCA_041751975.1. Taxonomy (GTDB): domain Bacteria; phylum Planctomycetota; class Planctomycetia; order Pirellulales; family Pirellulaceae; genus Aureliella. The sequence continues at coordinate 52,159 of JBGSHW010000143.1, read as the reverse complement.
TGTGCATTAGCCGGAGCTCCGTTTTGCTCCGTTGTTCCACTAAACGCGGGCTCGAGCTCAAGCACCAGCTCGACGTTGCGGTCGTTGCTAAGATGGTTAAGCAACAGGCTTCGCCACTGTCCAGGTGATCCGGTACTCGGACCATTGTTGTTGGTATCTCCAACGGGTTGTCCGCTTACGTTGAATCCTGCAGTAGCGGAGTCGTCTGTTAGAGAGGTGAAGATGACAGGTCGCCCCGGAGTGGCTACGACATAGAGCGACCCACCAATACGATCGTCGATGTCGAGTAGTGTTCCGTTGGCAGTGAAGCCTGCGTTGGCGCCCGCAAGTTTCACAACCAGACTTTCATTCTCACTGCTCTGCAATCTCAATCCACTAAACGTATGGTGGTTAAGGAGGGTGATTTCGTCGCGCAGGATGTGCACGATATCTGTGTCGTCCCACACGCTTTCCGTCGTCAACACGGCTCCGCGAACTTCCATGCCGTTCAGTCCGTTGTTCTGCAAGCGGTTGGCTCGAACGAGTGGGCCACGATTGTCGGTAAACTCGCGGTATTCGTTCAGCGGTCCAGTCGTCCGCCCGTAATCGGCTTGTCGTGTGGCTTGCAACGAATTCGCATTGATATTAATGACGCTACCCGCATTGTCGCGAATGGTGTTGTCAACAATGATCGGTTGCGCCCCTCGAACAAAGATCGTTGATGCGGTATTCGTTCCGCGGCCATTCCGATCGCCATTTGCACGACCGTTGGCATTGTTCATCAGCAAACTGTTCGCTATGCGGACATCCGCTTGGTGTATTTCGATGGGATTGAAGAAGTCGAAGTTTCCTTCAATTGGCGTCAAACCCCCGGCGAACTTCAAGGTTGCAAAGTCAAGGCTTCCCTTGGCAGTAGCACCAAAAACCAGTCCACCCCATTGTCCAGGAGCCGGAGCCGTGTTGCCCGCATCGTTCGTCGTATCAAATGTTCCGGAACCACCATAAGAATCATCGGTAATCGACGTAAAGACAATGGGCTTCTCTAGGGTTCCCTCGGCAATAAGTTGAGCCCCTATTTGTGATTCCATTCGGGCACCACCGAGTTTAACGACCACCCCCGGATCAATTGCCAGTCGTCCATCCAGACGCGCCTTGATCAAACCTGTTTGCGGGTCAATCTCGGGGCCACCCAATGCGGCTGAGATTATCAGGTTTTCAGTGACCACGTGAACTATCTCTGTATTCGACCAGCGTGACGGCAGATCGAAAGTGTCCAGTGCTCTGCCAAGCTCAGTGCGGATTCTCACAAATAGACCATTGATCGTGTTGCTTTCGATCAAATTGCCGTGGAGCTTAGGTCCGGCGCGACCCATCGTATCTTCGAAGCTCCGAGGATCAGCCGACATGGCGGCATCTGCACTTCCGCGGATATTGGTGAACGACACGGTTGGTCTCGCACCTACCATATAAATCGGCGTGAATTGCTCTTCGACCGAACCCACGGTTAGCTTACCACCACCTTGAACGAGTTCTGCGTGGTTTACCCAATTCAAGAAGATGCCTTTCTCTTCCATGTCGGAATCAGCGCGCATCACTAAGCCGCCCCAATCACCACCTCTGGCCCCGAGACTTGGACCATCGCTATCTCCACCCACTGCATCGTCGCGATAGGAATAGAAGGAAACCAGGTTATCGGGCGCGCCCAAGACTTGTATCGCACCATGACGACGATCGGTGACCAATGAGGATGAGCCGACATCGATATTGGCTGCACTCAGTTTGACGAGTGTGCCGCCGTCGATCATCAACGTAACACCTTGAGGTACTTCGAGTGTCGACCCGTCACTTAGCGGGTTTCCATTCGTATCCAATCCAACCAAGTAGGGAAGGTTATCGGCAAGAGTGCTGGTAAGTCCATCGGTCCCTCCATTGCCAACGATGCGAACAATGTTCGGAGACGAAAGGAGGGCCGGCGCTCCGCTTATATCCAGACTAGCCGCACCCGCCAGTCGCACCAAGCCATTTGCAGCGGTGGCTGTTACGCCCAGCCGTGGAGGGGTAGCTGTCTGAAGTTGCGCAATCGCGGCGACGATCGCTTCCGCGATCACTTCTCGCGAATCTGTAACCGTGAAGTTGATCGCAACCTGCCCAGGGCGCGTTGTGTCCGTTGAGTTAAACTCAAACGTAACCGGTGCGTTGAGACCATCCGTAATGACAAACGACTCACCATCCTCAATACCCGCACCACCAAAGTTGGGTATTACCAGCGTGGTTCTGGCTGCGTCGAGTGCCGATTGAATATTGTCGAATGGAGAACTGAGCGAACCATCACCATCGATAGCGGATGTCGGGTTGTGTAGTTTATCCACGATGATGGCCGGGCCACTCTCGAACCAGAAATTGAGCACGCCCCCGGGAGTTCCGTCCGCATCGCCGTCGAGCGCGACACCTTGTGTGTCACGGATGTTACCCATCGGGTCTGGTTCAAATCCCAGAGCCAATTCGTAAGTACCTTCCGTGGTGCCACCAAAGCCTGTATTGGCAATGACTGGGTCGACGTTCTCAATTCCGGTACTGGTGACGCCAATGAAATAGGTGCCAGGCTGCAATCGCAATCGCATATAGGAATCATTACTGAAGTAATCGTCATTGCGTGCGATCAACTGCCGAGTTGTCGTTCCACCAACGGAGCTCTCGCGGTACAACGTTATGGCCGTATTGACGAGGCTGGCGTTTGGTTGCAATCGCTCAGCAATGGTCTCGGCAGTGAACCAACCGGCATCGGTAACGTTGAACTGATAAAGATCGATGTCGTTACTGTGGTTGGGATACAATATGCGTCCATGGATTAAATCATGATCGCCTGGGAAAACAGCTTCGCCTGGCCCAAAGCCTCCCATGATGGTCAAATTCGGCAGATCATAGGTATGCCCCAGTCCCATGCTGTGACCAATTTCATGCATGGCAACCTGGAACCAGCCGCCTCCGTATGGGCTATCACCCCAATTTTCGGCAGCGTCCATGATCACACGGCCGACCAACGAGCCTTCGGATAGGCCTGCGACTCCGCCTGGACCGACAGCAATGGTTGGGTCCATGGCACGCATGTCGCCGGTGACTACCGTTAGTCCCTGATTGGCCGTCTCAATAAACTGGATACCCAGGAAATGCCCATATAATTCAAAGACTTCTCGGGCTCTTGCTTTTTGATTCTCGGTGATTGCGTTGGACGGAACATCCCCGGACGGCAAAATGCCATAGAAGTCCTGGAAGTTATAGAAAGCCGTAACGGTCGATCGGCCCAACGGCCCACCACTGCTTGACCCCATCAATGCCATTGACTGGGCAGCATTCAAACGTCCGCCGGTTACCGAAGTACCATTGAGATTCGGTAGAACATCCGCCCCGCCCAGGATCGCTTGCTTAAGACCGATGACTGAGGTACCGGGGCTATAACCAGCCAGCAATGCGGCCACTCCCGCAACGTGTGGAGAGGCCATCGATGTTCCGTCAAATAATGCGTATCCACCCCCTGGTACTGTGCTGAGGATCGAAACCCCGGGTGCAGCGATATCGACGCTGGTTTGGCCAAAATGCGAGAAGTTAGCTAGTTGATCGTTACGGTCCGTGGCCGCAACTGAAATGATTCCTTCCAGCGCGTAGGAAGCCGGATAGAAAGGATCCACGTCATTATTGATCGCGAAATTACCCGCCGCAGCGACAAACAAGATTCCCGCGTTGATACTGCTACCAATGGCATCCTGCAGGGCTTGCGAGAACCCACCGCCACCCCAGCTGTTGTTACTGACCACGAGATTGACTCCGTACTGAGTCTTCATCGTGACCATATAATCAATCGCTTCAATTGCGGCGGCGGTGCTGCCAAATCCATCATCATCCAGGAACTTCAACGACATAATCTTCGCGTTCCAGTTCACCCCTGTAACGCCGGTGCCATTATTACCCACACCCGCGATGGTACCCGCCACGTGAGTTCCGTGTGAATCGCCGTCCATCGGATCAGAATCGCCATTGATCGTATCAATGCCAAAAATGTCGTCGATATAACCATTACCGTCATCGTCGAGGCCATTACCGGGGATTTCCCCAGGGTTGATCCACAGATTGCTGATCAAATCGGGGTGCGTGTAGTCGATGCCGGAGTCGATCACCGCAATCACAACTTCCGTGCCGCCGGTATACAATTCCCAAGCCTCGGGCGCATCGATATCGGCGTCAATCGTGCCTCCCGACTGGCCGACGTTGTGTAGTCCCCACAGTTGTGAGAATGAAGGGTCGTTAGGGAATAATGCCGTTGACTGAACCCGTTCATCGAGTTCGGCAAACTTGATGAGTGAGGATGCCTTTAGGTCACGTAGCTGCGCGACGAGGTCTGCACCGGGTAGTGTTTCAATCACCAGTGTGTCGTTGAAATTAAACCGCTTCGCCACGCTCAGGCCACGCGCACTGAGAAACTGTGCTCGCTGGGCCGGAGTTGCGGTCGCATTAAAGGCAATGAGTAGCCGGTTGGGAGTAAATTGGGGAGCCGCTCCGCTTGCATTCAAGTGCGTTTCTGCAGGAATATGACGATGCCCCGGTTCGTCGTTCCCGCCTGGCATGGCAAGAGTTGACGGATTGCTACGAATCTCCGCACGAACAACCTGCCCAGCAACTCCCAGCGTACCAAGGTTGGTTGCGTCGGCGAAGCTCGAGTTGTCGTCTGTTGCAGTCAGCGGTGTGCTAAAGTCGATCAAGATCTCGTACTTGCCGGTGCTGGAACCACCGGTTGCGCCTGAACCGTTGAGCGCATTGTAAGATTCGTTGCCAGCACTCGAGACTCCCACAAAGAATCTTCCAGCGGCCGTTGCTTCAAACGTCAGTATCTCGTGCTCGCCCGTTGATCCGCTATTCGCGCTGGCAACTTGTACCCCCTGTGCATTGAAGAGTCGAACCGCACCATCCAAGCCTTGGACAGGGGCTAGTTCAATCGTGATCGTTCCAGGAGCCAGCACATCGAAGCGATAGATGTCAACGTCGTTCACTGCCACGGCACCGGCTGGAACATAATCGCCGATAAAACCCGTATACTGAACATCCGCTGGAGTATCTTGTCGCTCGTTAATGCGCAGTTTCCAGCCATTTAACACTCCTGTGTCCCCACTTTGAGTGTCTTGAACTTCAAGCCTCCAGATGCCGTTCGCATTGGTTTGGTCAAACGCGGTTAGCGACTCGACTGGCCTGTATCGCCCCGTGTAGGGGCCCGTGCCCGCGGTAATAGAGACCGAACCTTCGTCGTCGAGGATGGTTCCCGTTAGAGGCTGATAATTACCGACATACGCCTGATGCACGCCCCCGGCACCGTCGCCTCCCAACGCAACCAAGTTCGCAGATACTTGAAATTCTGCCAGGATCGCGCCATTGTTCGCATCGACGCGTCGGATTCGTCCATCGCGGGATGCGACCACGAGTTGACCGGCAACAAATGCAAGCCCCGAGAGGTTGGCGCCAGGAGAAACCAGTGTCCGGAGAATAGTGCCGTCGAGTGGATTGATCTCTACGAGTTCGGATTGAGGGTTAACGCCAAACAAAGTGTTTCGGCTTCCGCTGCCAACCAAACCACCCACGATGGAAGCGGCCGGAGCGACACGGCGTGCGATCTCACCTGTGGTAGTATGAATGAACAGCAACTCATCGGTTAACGCGTCTTGCACGACAATATGGCCGTCGAGGTATGCGAGACCGCTGCTGGCTGGCGGACTCGGTAATGGGATTGAGCGCAGGATGGCTCCATCGCTCGGGTCAATGACCTGAATGGTTGTAGCGGCAGAGGCCAGGAAATAGAGGGTATTGTTTGCATAGGCGAGTCCGGCATCAGGCCCGGCTACGCCCGGTGCAGGTACCGTCCGCAGGGTGCTTCCGGTCACTGCATCCAGTTCCACGATCCGATTCAAATTCGCGTCAACCGCAAAGACGCGTTCGGGGACTACGATCTTTGGCGAGATGCGTGTACTAACACCAGCGCCAACCAGTTGGGTTGCTGAGCCATCGACCCAAATGGGAAGAATATTGTCGTTGGGTAGCTGGGTTCCGGTAGCTTTTATGCCGACGCTTGAGGTATCCACCCGCATTTGCTGTACATAAAGCCCGTCTTGTTGGCCAGCACGGTCAGCACGGTCATCCAACCAACCGACGACATACTCGCCCGACGTTCGTCCTGTTACCACCGGAGAGGAGGTCCCTGCGAGTGCGGTGGTGTTTATTAGGATGTTTCCGCCGAGCGTCAATCCCGACGCAGTGAAGCGTTGAGCAAAGACCATGGACTGAAAGGAGGTCCATACCACGGTATATTCTCCCGTGGATGAAACAGAAATTCGCGGTAGGTCACTAATGCTGCCACCTGAGTTAACCAAAGTTTGACTGGAACTAGGCTGACCGGCAGCGTCAAACAATCGCAAGTAAATGTCACCTGCCGCAGCAATCCATGTCATGGCGAAGCTGCCGTCGGAGGCCATTGCGACATCGCCTACGAGATCACCCGCGGACGGAAGTTCCGAGGCTCTCAGATTCCCAGTAAGTGGTTCTCCGTTGTTACCAAAGAGGCGATAGGTAATTTGACCACTAGAGAAAAATTCATTGTCTTCATTCCATATAATGACGGTTTGCCCGGCGGCGTTGCTAGCTACCGCCGCATCGTAACCCACCCGGCCTGCTTCCGTGGTAGCGCTAACGAGGAAATTCGCGCCCTGGGGATTACCGAGGTTATCAAAGCGTTGAGCCCGAACCTGAACGTCGCCTGTCAGATTTTCCCAGACAACGATGAACTCGCCCGTCGCAGGATTGATGGCGACATCGGCATCGTCTTGAAGTTCTGCGGTCTGAGTATTCACCAGGATTTCGCTGGTTAAAGGAAGACCGGCGATGTCGAACAGACGCGCTCGTACATCCTGATCCACTGTGGTGACACCATTCACAATGACTTCGACTTCCGTCGTCCAAGCAACGACAAAATTGCCCGCGTCATCGATCGATACTTCTGGCCGCGCCTGCCTGCGGCGCTGCAATTCGTTTACCAGGATCTCACCTGTTCTTGCGTTTCCATCCCGATCAAACACTTGGGCGTAAATGTCCGGCAAATTTGTGTTATCGCGACGTGTGTCGGACCAGACGACAACATAGTCACCGGCGGCGTTTTGAGCTATCGACGGCGCTGCCTGTGAACGAACGCCGAACGTTGAGGCATCGCTTTCACTGTTGACGAACACACCATTGGACCCAATGATCCTCGAATGGATGCCTCCCGTACCAGCCACTGTCGTCCAGGTAATCACGTAGTTACCATCAGGTAAGGCTGCCAGGGAGGGTTGAGTCTGTGAGCCCGTTGTAAGTTCGGGTACGTTGATTTCATCGCCCAACGGGGTTCCGTCGGCCGTAAAGAGCCGCACAAATACCCCCTGCGCAGATCCATCTTGAAGATTGCTTTGCCATACAATGGCGAACGAACCATCGGTTGCGGCCGCGACAACCGGTGCCTGCTGGCCTGATTGGGTAAACGTGTTGACGCCGAACTCACCCGTCAGGGAGTTCCCCGAGGCATCCAAGATATCAGCGAAAATACCCAAACCATCGCCATCCTGCAGTTGGCTCTGCCACGTGACCACAAAGCTACCGTCAGCTCTGCGAGTCGAGCTGGCACTCGATTGGCTGTTGATCGTTTGCGTGTTGATCGGAAACTCAGCACTATTCCCCGCCACTGTCTCGGTAACTGTCAATCCGAGGAATCCACCGGCGCTGCCCGCTTCCAGCAACAGCGGCTGGTTGGTGCGCCCAGAAGCTCCAGCGAACGTCACGGCAAATTCCGAATTGCTTAGCCCACCCAGGCTGATTTCAGCAATGGTCAGGCTGGAGCCGCCCGGAACCAGGGCCGTATTCGTTAAAAAGAGAAGAGGTTGAGCGATACCAGCAGAGTTGGCAAAAACCACATCGAATACGAGCCCGTTGGGGGTTGCACCGAATGGAGTGACTACGACCGGTGTGCCAGCGAGATTTGCCAGCGCATTGAGCGCATTTTGAATGTTGGTAGCGGTGCCTCCTGGATTCGCGGCGCCGGCAAAGGTGATCGCGCCGGTTTCCAGGCCAGCGTGCGCTATCTGGAATGTTCCGCCGGTCGTCGCGCCAGAAAAGGTAATCCGCTGGGCAGCGACTGAGTTGCCTGGTATGGCATTGACGACAACACCTGGCGCGATGGGTTGCAGGGCTGCTTGAATGTTGGCAGCGGTCACTGCACCCTGGTTAGGTCCGGCGAATCCAATGAACCCCGTTAAGGCACCTCCCAAATTCAGTCGAAATTGACTACCCGTATTGGAATTGGGGGCAATGGAAAGCGTTTGGATTTCGTTGACTTCGGTCGGCGTTGGCTGACCGTCGGTATCTAGTTGTTTTCCGTAGACTCCTAGCAAGCTACCGTCCTGTAGGTTGCTGGTCCAGGTCACCACATACTGACCATCAACTCCCGTCTCGATCCTGGCTTGACTCTGCCCGGACGTCAACACGTTATTGATCAAGTACTCGCCGGTCGACCCTTCGGTGACCGTTCTAATGCGCGTGTGCGTGACGCCCCCAGCCCGATTGCCATGTACGAGCAATGGTTGGTTCTGACTGCCGTCGACCCCCCGGAAGGTCACGATAAACGTATTGGAATCTGCCGCGGCGACCCCTTTGATCGTTTCTGTCACCGTTAATCCGGCCGCGTCGGGTAGGAGGCCATCTGTGCCAATCGCGAGCAATGGTACGTCCGTATTGGCGGTCAGCCCCAAGAAGTGGACTTCATATTCGAAGTCACTTAGGCTCGTGACCACCAATTGGTTTCCTAGAGCTGGTAATCCGCGAAGAGCCGTTTGGATATTGTTGGCTGTGGTCGTGCCTTGTCCTGCACCTGCGAAGACAATATCGTCGGTCGTCTGTGCCCCAAACACCAACGAGAACGTTCCACCGGTGGGGTTCCCGGTGAATAAAAGGGTCTGGACTTCACTGGTTGTCCGCGGCGTAACCGTCAACGTATTCCCTGTGTTGTTCAGAGCCCGCAACGCGGTTTGAATGTTGCTGGCTGTTACCAACGCCTGCCCGGCTCCAGAGTAAACGATTGCGCCGGTTACTTCTCCCGCATGTACTAGAGTGAAACTGGAGAACTGGTTGGGAGGACCCAGGATTTCTATTTCCTGCACCTCGTCCTGAGCGTCCAAGGGAATACCTAGCGGACTAAAACGCCGCGCGGAAATGCCCTCGATATCGCTGGTGCTCTCTCCATCCCAGACGACGATGAAATCACCTAGGCTATTGATTTCAACGTCGGGCCGCGATTGTGAACCGGCAACCGTGGCGTTTACCCGAATTTCGCTTGTCAGCGGCGCTCCACTCGGATCGTAGACGCGCGCGAAAATACCTGCTGCGTCGCCAATGCCATTGCCAGACCAGACCACGACAAATTGTCCATTTGGGTTGCTGGCGACTCGCGGAACGAACTGGTCACCTTCCGTTGTAACATTTACCTGGAATTCATCTCCGAGCGGACTACCGGCAGCATTAAAGCGTCGTCCAAATACACCTGCCCCATCTCCATCCTGCCCATTGCTTTGCCATACGGCAATGTAGTTTCCACTCGCATCGGCGGCCACATTGGAAAAACTTTGGTCCCCCTTAGTGAACGTTCCTACCGCCGCTTCTGGGGCCGCCGGGACAATCTGCGGCCCGGGTACATCAACATAATTGAACTGGATCGTGCCATCAGCGCTCAATACCGCTTGGAAGTTGGCAGTTATGTTTGAAAGCCCCGTTGGACTTTTCAGAACAACATTGTTCCATTGTAGTATGAGCTGCTGGTTGGCTCCGGTTCCCGTAACCTCCCAATAGACGGCGTTTAAGTCGGACGTTCCAACGACGAAATCTTCCCAGAAGGCAGCGATGCTGGCTTGCTGAGGCGGGTCGGCCAAGTTGGTGTTGGCGGCACTGGCATTGGGAGATCCAAAGGTGATCAAGCCATTGGAACTGAAATATAGTTCGTCGTAGGTAGTGCCATAAAAGGGGAAACGGAACCCATTCAAAGCGGCAGCAGTTAAATGAACGGTTTCATCGTCGGCGATTTGGACGGTGAGCGATTTCGCAATGAAGATATCGGATGAACCGGCTGAAACGGAGGTGACGACCTCTGCAGATAAATCGAAGGAGGCCGAGCCACGGAACGCGCCTGTCAGCACGAAGTTGTTGCTATTGTCATAAGTTAGACCAAATCCCGAATCGTCCTGTGCGCCGCCGGACTGCCGCGCAAATTCCAGTTGTCCGTTCGTATTCATTCCAAGCAAAACGATGTCCGTTCCACCTGAGCTGAGCAAAGGAGCACCGAGAGGTGAAATGGTACCCCGGAACGCGCCTGTCACGGCGACCTTTTGGTTCGGTGTGACAACAATACTTTCACCCGCATTGGTGCCGGTGCTGGTAAAATTGTTCTCCCAGTTCAGAATCCCACTCGCACTGATTCTCGCGATGTGAAGCCCGTTGGCGACCGATCCGGTGAAGTAGATGTTCCGATCGTCGTCCACGGCAACTGCCGATCCGCGGTCGTTCGCCGTGTTTCCAAGCCTATTGACCCAAGCAAAGTTCCCGTTGCTCTCCAACTTCCACACGAAGGCGTCGGTTCCTCCGGCGCTAGTTGTAGCGGAATTTGTAGGGCCTGGATCAAAATCCACGGTCCCGGTGTAGGAACCGGTGACAATGATCGCATTGTTGGAATCAACGACAACCCCTGCAGCGCGGTCCGCTGCAGTCGAACCGGCCCGCCGAGCCCAGACGAAGTTGCCATCGTTGTCTAGCTTGGTTACGTAGATGTCGGTGTTACCCGCACTTGTCAGATTATTCACGCCGCCATTCGGATTCATGTCGACGGTGCCGCTGAAGAATCCTGCGGAAACGATATTGCCCGCAGAATCAATGGCGATGCCCGTGCCACCGTCGGCTCCAGTTCCACCGAGACGTTTCACCCATTGGAAATTGCCATCTGAACTCAACTTGAGAATAAACGCATCGGAGTTACCAGAGCTGGTGAGCGACCCGGAACCCGGACCAAAATCGGCGGTACCTTGGAAGCTGCCTGTCAAATAAACACTACCGGCACTATCGATCGCGATGGCCGTCGCAGCATCAGCTTGACTACCACCTGCGCGGCGCACCCACAAGACCTCGCCAGCGTCGGACAGTTTGGCGATGAAGATGTCCGAGTTGCCAACGCTATTGAGTGTGGCAGCACCGGGGCCAGGGCCAAAAGTCACCGAACCTTGGAACATCCCAGTAACGTAGAAGTTGCCCGCAGTATCCCGTGTAATTGCAGACCCTTGCTCGTTACCGGTCCCACCAAAGCGTTGGACATAAGCGACGCCATCAAATTCTTGAAAGACGCGACTGCCTGTGGTGGAAATATTGTCAAAGTCGGTGGTTACTCGATAGGCTTCGTAACCAAAACTGTCTGGGCCTGCGATGGGGCCCCGCGTGCCACCGAAATTGATGTCCTTCACCACGCTTCCCTGCGGCCCGGTCGACAGCGTGACCTGCTGCATTCCTCGCACGGCACTGATTTGAATATCGTCAACAAACCATCCTTCTTCAACAATGCTTGAATCGGATGTAAAATTGAACTCAAGCTGCACCCGCTGTCCAACAAACGCGGTAAGGTCGAGTTGAATCGGTGTAAAGCCAGTAGTCGATGTGGAGGTTCGCAAGAGTTGCGTTCGAACACCACCCACCACAGCATTCACCGTGGCAAAGTCGAAGTCGAATTCTGTCTGAAGAAGATGATTGAATCGCAAATTGACATCGCCATCAATTGTCGGATCCGTTAAGTCAATGACGGGGGACAGCAATGTCCCATTGGCGTTGTTGACGTAAGCCCCGCCTCCTGTGGAAGTACCTCCCGAACCAAAATAAAAGCTGTTTAGCCCCGTGTGCCCTGCGTCTGCCCCACGGTTTGTGGACAGATTCCACTGATTGTTCGGACCAAAAGAGGTAAAGCCTTCCGCAGCACCTATGGTCGAGATGCTCATCAGTCCGACGTTGAGGTTGTTGACGACTACGCCAAGGACAGGATGGTCGAAGGGAGTGTTGATCCCAGTGCGTCGGAACGAAACCAGGAATTCGCTGTTCGTTTGCGGTGAGGGTGCGATATTGATCACCGTCACCGTGATGCCCGGGTCTACAATGGCCGCCAATGCGGTTTGGATATTGCTGGCAGTGGTCTCGAGGTTCGTGGGGCCAGCAAATTGAATGAGTTCGGTGACGCGAGTGCCGAAGCCGAGACGGAAGTCACCCTGCTGTGGATTGCCACTGAAGCGAATGGATTGGACGGAGCCATCCGAGAAATCCGCGTGGAACAAGCGTTGTTCACCCCCTCCGACTGGCGACGTCTGCTGCCAACGCGCTTGTGGTTGTGAACCGAGCGTGTACGTACGGTCAAGTTCGAGACCAATAAACGCGTATCGCCCTTGAGAATCCGTTACGGTACTCCGTTCGCCCGCATCCAGTTTCCCATTTAAATTCGAATCAATGAAAATGGTCCAACCTGGCAAATTGGGTTCGTTCGGGTCTCGAACCCCGTCGCCGTCCAGATCATTGAACCGGACTCCATAAATTTGCCCTCCGGCAATGTCCGAACCGAGGTCGCGGACCATTTCCACCCGCTGTCCTCCGGGGCCTTGTAAGAAGATGCGTAGGTCCGGTCCCCAAGCGTGATCGATGTCGACTTCAACGTTTAAGTCGGATATGAACGTGGGGTCTAACACCGAGATCACGGAAACGACACTATCGGTACCGTCTGGAATCGCCCGCACGATCGGATTTCCGTCTGCATCCAGTTGCACTGGACTTGAATAAGTAGCTGAGATGGCTTTCTGTGAGACGGTGCCTAAGTTGGTCGCGGAATCGATTGAACCATTGAATTCTTCCGAAACACCGATCTGCAAATGGAAGGTACCCATCGACAGGTTTTCTGCAAAATTCAGCGTGGCCATCTGCTTGGTAGCATCAAAGCCCACTGACTGCGGAAAAAGCACGGACTGGTCGTGCGTGTTGATTAAGCGGTAATAAGCGGGGTTCGTAACAGAAGCTACGTTCAACTCGTCGTTATTAAAATAGACTTCAATTTGGTTGCTGGATTGCGACAATGCTCCAGTCAACGGATCCCGGACAATGGGCTGGGGTACCACTGAAATAATCTGTGCGCCCAACGCCAAATTGAATTGCAGGTTCAAGTTAACGCCGTTGTCAATTCCATCGTCTGTCAAATCATTGAATGCGAAACCGTCCATGTTTCGCAAGGCACCGGGGCCGGCACCAAAAATCGTAATGCGATAGGCGTCATCGGGCAGTGTCTGGCTGAACCGCATAATGACTTCAGATGCATTCTGACCGAGACCGACAAACCCCGGTTGAACAACTATGTCATTGGCGTTGTCAAAGATATAGTCAGATCCACTGCGAACTAGTCTTATTCCGGCTAGCGCGTTGGCATCGAGAATCTGCCCCTCTTCGAAGCGGAATGTTAAATGCCCAGGTGCAGTTTGGTGTGAACTTCCCTCTTGGATTAGAACTCCATTCGCATGGTCAATTCCTAATAATTGTGGACCGACAGCCAACAGACGCCGTTCCTCCAGCAATTCAAGCTTAAGGTGTTTTTGCCGCTGCTGCTTGGATCGTTTCTTGGAATTGAGTCTTTCCTGCGCGAGCTTGTTTAATCGAAAAGCCATTCAAAGGATCCTCTGCTTGTTGTTCTTTAGCTCACTCGCGGGGGGTGAGTGAATACGATCATTATAGGAAGTGGGCGGATTGCGGCATCATCGGAGGGGATGAATTATCAACTCTCAAATTATGCCGCGCGTAAATTAGCTTGTCATCCATTCAGTCCCGTGTTAGCGGAACGTTTTTCCGAGGATTTCCAATAGAGCCCTGTCGCTGGCTTCGGATAAGTCTTCGGGGTTCTCGGCCATGTCGTCTAAGAATCCAGAAATCAGTTCATCACTCGGGCAATACTTATCGCTCTCCGATACCAAAGCGGATACTCGTAATGTATCTGTGTCGCTGGCCGAAAGTTCATTGGTCGATATCGTTTGCATCGAAACGGATACGTTATCGATTACTCGCGAAACCGTATCTTGCCAAGCAAGCGAAGCTAGCGATGGAGATGCGATATGTACGCTGTCTTCCCAAACTTCAGCGCCCTCACCCTCTCCACCGCCGCGGAGTTGATTGATGGTGTTGATGACTCGCAGAATGTCATTCGGTGTTATGCGATTGTTACCATCTACGTCGCGATAAGGAGGAGGTGCTGGCAATGTCGAAACCGACACACCATTGCCATTCGCATTGATGAAGTTAACAATCAGCAACACATCAATGGGTGACACAAAACCGTCTGCATTCACATCCGATGGATTGATTGGGTTCTGATGCAGCGGTGGTGGCGGGGCGTCGATCGTTATCGTAACCGTCGTCACCGCACTCGCTACGCTGCCGTCAAAAGCCCGATAGGTAAAGCTATCGGTTTGACGTGATAATCCGTTGTGACGGTAAGTAAAGGTTCCGTTAGGATTGAGAGTGAACGAGCTGGCGTGCTGCGGTCCATCGACCAAAATTGCAGTCAGCGTAGCACCTTCGGGATCCCGATCATTAGCCAATACACCATCGTCTAGCGGTCCGCCCACCAATCCACGCGGATCGGTCGTCGTCAGCTCAGTTCCTTGCGGTACCCTGTAGCTATCTGCGACCGTAACAGGCGGATCGTTGACCGGAGTCACATTCAGGGTGAATTGGTCGCTGATGGTCTGCCCATTGCCGTCGGTGGCACTGATGGTGATGAGCGCACTGCCCGATTGATCAGCCACTAACGATAGGTTGAGCGTGCTGCCGTTAATCGTTGGTGTGACCAACAGCGGATTGCTGTTGCTCACCACTTGGAAGTTCAACACGTCGCCGTCAAGGACATCGGGATCAAAGAAGTAAGTTGGGCTGAGCACAATCCCAGGGATCACGTCATCTTCTGCAACCGTGCGATCAGGCAACGCCTGAACCAAACGGGGTGCGTCGTTGACTGGAGTAACCGCCAGTGTGAGTGTGTTCTCGACCGACAGCCCAGCCAAGTCGGTAGCTCGCACGACAATTAAGCTCTGACCGTTTTGGTCGGCCAGCAACTCCAACACCAATTGACCACCGTTGATCGTCGGCGCAACCAATGAAGGATTGCCATTGCTGACCAAGGTGTAGCTCAAGTTGTCGCCGCTATTGGCTACGTCCGGATCGAAGAAATACTGGGCCAAGTCCAAGGCCGTTGCAGCAGCATCTTCTGCGGTTTCGACGGTACCAAACGGCTGGAGAATTCGTGGTGCATCGTTGATGTTGGTCACCGTCACCGTCACGGTACCTGTCGCCGTTTGTGGATCGGGCAGGCCACCGCTGAGACCATTGTCGACCACTTCATAGAAGAACGTATCCGTGCCCACGAAGTCAGCCGGTGGGGTGTAGGTGACAACGCCGCCACTTTCCGTCACGCTACCACCATTGGCGCTGGTGGCTAGGACCCGCACAAAAGTAACGTCCTGACCGGCAGCCACTTCCACGGGAGGCCCGGGCAAGTCGTTCAAAAGCAACGCCGCCGTCGTAATGGTCCCCGCCGTGTCTTCAACGGTTGTCATCGAATCAACACCGGGGAGAGGTGGATCATTTTTGTCCAACACCGTGACCGTTACAGTTGCAGTTGAACTCAGTGGAGCCGCAAGGCCAGCCGTGGTGCCGTTATCAGTGATCGTGTAGGTGAACGTGTCAAGACCGCTGAAGTTCTCCTGCGGAGTGTAGACAACACGTCCGTTCACCAATGCCACGCTACCACCCTGGGCTGAAACTTGGCTCACTCCCGTAATCATCAGCGTTTGAGACGACTCGTTGTCCGGACCGGCCACATCGTTGGCCAGTAACGAGGAGGCTGGCAAGTCGAGTACTTCATCTTCATCGATCTGGAACGGATCGTCGTTGGCCACGGGTGCATCGTTCACTTCATTCACAGTAATCGTAACTGTGCCAATGTTGTTCGAGCCCAACACGCCATCGTTGACACGATAGGTAAACGTGTCGGTTCCGAAGAAGTTTGGAAGCGGTCGATACAGGAAGGTACCGTTCGGTTCAAGATCGAATACGGCTGCATGTTGCGGACCGGTGACCTGGGTGACCGAAAGTGGACTGCTAGAGACGCTCCCATCGTTGGCAGTAATCCCATCGTCAATCGTGAAGCCAGGGGTCATACTGCCATCTGGATCGTTGGTAACCAAGCTGGTGTCTTCGTTCAGGGTGTAGGCATCGTTCACCGCTGTGGGTGGCGTGCCCGGCACGATCGTCACCATGTAGTCTTCCACTTCACCGTCGACGGAAAGACCTATTGCCTGAAGCCCTCCGACGCTGCTCGAACGGAAGCGAGCTGCGGCTTGAATTGGGCCCGGAGGAACTGGGGCGGTAGCAGGCACGCTGATCATGAACGTTTGCGTTAACGAATCGTCGGTGAAACGCACGGAGTTCAGAATCTTCTCCCCTGGATCATCCCAGTCGCCGTCACCATTGAAGTCAATCCAGCCATCGACAAAGCCAGGTGAGGACAAGGTCACTGTCACAGGCGTCAGGGTATCGCGATTGAACACACCCGGAGTGGCCAAGATCGAACCGAAGACGACACCATCGTCGAACTGGTCACCTTCTGCATTTGGGGACGGTTGCCCATCTCGGTCAGCCGAAATACCACTGCCTAGCAAAGCCGTACTGCCAACCACGTGACGCGCACCATCGTTAACAAACAAGGTCGGATAGCGACCGAGCGTAATACCAAATGGATCGGGCGCGTCGCCAAAATCAAGCTCAACGCCTGGCATCAAGATCGTGAATTGGGTCTCGCCATTAACGCGGTTCGCCTTCAAGAAGTTGCCAGCCAAGTCGGCCACTCCACGCAAGAAGAAGCTCTCCAATTCGGAGCTGATGGTGATAGCCCCTGAAACGTAGAGGGTCGAGCCACCTCGATTGCTAGCTTCCAAGTTGGTGTTTAGGGCAGCATTGATCGCATCGACAATGGCTTGCTTCATGTCGGTGCTAGTGAAGCTGCTGTCTGCGAAGAAGAAGACTGGTGTGGCCCCACCTGGAACCCCCGTTTTCACCACGGTGGGAGACCCAGTGACGTCGATCGTAAAAGTTGGACGATCGTTGAGCGAGAGCACTTCGCCCGCAATGGTCGTTGCCAGCCCCAGACCGGCTCCATTGATGGCCGCTTGCATCGTTTGAAGGATGGTCGCAACGGTGCTAGTACTGCCATACAGAATGGGGACGCGGCCTAGGGTCGAACCATTATTCAAACCGACGTCGTCGAACTCAAAGGTCACCGATTGAGTCCCATTGCTGATCGTGAAAAACTCACCGTCGCCGACCAACCCTTGGGAGACGACTAGTCCACTGTCGCGAACATTTACCGTGTCGGTTGGGACGTGACCAAGCTGTAGCAAGCCACCACCCAGCACCGTTGGGTCGAGCCCCAGATCTTCGTTGCGAATGGCCGCTGCGATGGCTAACGAGATATCATTCGCCGAACTCAGAGCACTGTACGCCACAATTACGTTGCCTGGCAGCGATGGTCCGCTGTTGTCGATATCAAACTCAAAGGCCACCGTCCGGCCATTGCCGCGAACGGTAAAGGTGCTGCCATCGACGATACTCGCAGCACCTCCCGATTGGATAAGTAATGGTCCCGACAAGGCCAACGTGGTGCTCGACTGCACTCCCGGCAGACCAGTCAAGACCAAGTCGGGTGCACCAGTCACATCCACCAACGTAGCCGCCGTGCCGCGAAGGGCAATGTTGCCTTGGCCGACGAGCAACGGGTTGAGTCCCAGTCCTGAGTCACGGATAGCGGTTACCAAGCGCTGCCCAATTTCATTTTGCGTATCAAGGATCGACACTTGGACAGGAATGTTGCCGGCTGCTACCGTCGCATCTCGAGTGAATTCGAAAGTCTCGGTGAGACCCGCATTGGTAATGCTGAACGATTGGCCATCTCCGAGTGTGCGAGCTACGCCAACCACCGAGAGTCGCGACGCATTGATCGTGGCGCTACCGTTGACCGAAAGTCCTAAAAAGACCACGTCATCGCCGATGATCTCGGGCGTTAAGTTCAATCCACTGTTCTGGATGGCCAGTTGGATTGCGGCTGCGAGATCACGTTTGTTTAAGGCCAGGGAGAAGTCGACCGCAATATTGCCAATGGCGACGTTGCCATCGAGGTCCATTTCAAAGCGGCGGGTCTCACGTCCATCGCTGACCGTGAAAAGATCCCCGTCAAATACGAGCCGCAAGCCCTCATCCGGGATGGCAATGCCCAACGCCGTAGTTGGCTGATCGGCAACGGTAAAGGTTGTGTCCAGTCGTACTCCCGACTCAGCAGCCAAGAACAATCGCCCTTCGCCTAGGTTACGTGGAGTTACGGCAATCCCCGAGGCACCGATAGCTGAGATGACGGCATTTACCAAACTTGCTTGGCTGGCACCCTCAACAAAAGGAATCGGACGATTGCCATTCAAAACGTTGCCATTGCGATCGAACTCGAAGGTGGTTCGCCCTAGCGAAGTGACGATGGAAAAACGCTCGCCATCGACGATTCCACCAAAGCTGGCACCTGCCAATGGAATCTGAAGTGTCAGGCCCTGTGGGATTTGGATTTGGTAGCCGCTGTCGAACTCAAAGTTCACCACGCCACCATTGGCATCCACGATCGTGAATGAGTCGCCGTCGTTGACTTCGTCACCAGCGGGCGCGTCGATCACAAAGCGGTCACGATTATTAATGGTGATTTCATAGGCGGCACCATTCTTCCACACACCCGCTAGAGGCGTGAGGATGATCTCGTCCCGCGTCGAATTGTACGCAAAACGATAATCAATGCCTTCGACGAGCATCCGCCCATTTTCAAACAGCACAATCGAAGTGCCAAGCAGATCACGACTGGAACCTGACGAATTGACAACCGTGTCGTCATTGATTCCTAGACCGAGCAATGGATTGGAAGGTTCATTGCCATCCTTCAACTGGATCCGGAACTCTGGGTAGACGCCCGAAATGAGTTGTACGACCGAGTCGGAAGGGTCGGTGTCAATCCCTAGTGCGTCGTTGTCGATTGGGTTTAATAAAACGGCAGCTGGACCGGTAAAGTCAGCTCGTTCCAAGGCACCGCGGTCCTTGAAGACATTTTGACCTTGGCCACTCGGTGGCGCAACGCTCGGATCGTCGGCGCGGAGTTGGCCGGCCAAGTCAAAGCTCGGTGCCAGCACCGGAGATACCGAGAGCCCCATCGCAGTCTTTACAGCGGCCAAACCAGGACGCTCTGGAAGCGAATCGATCGAACTATCGATCAGCGGCGAGCCAGCGGCTGGCAAGTACTGGCCAGCTTGCGCATTGGTAAACAGACGTGTGGTGGCAGGCACCAACACATTAAAGTCCAACGCCGTGTTCGGAATGTTGGTCGGAGAGGTCTCAATGCCCGTACCAAAGCGGGTGGTTGAGCCAGCCGTTTCGTGGAACTGATAAATCGAACCACCCACGATCACTTCACCCGGTTTGATCACAAAGTTGGGATTGTTGGTGCCGTAAGGTGCCGGACCGCCAGTTAATGGGAATCGCCGCGATTCTTCATTAACGATCGGGGTCTGCACATTAAAGAACACGTTGTTCAGAATGGTTGGGCTAGCACCGCGGGTAGCCAACACGCCCGTCTCAGGAATTAACTGGTCCAAATTGTTGTTCGTGTCGAGATCGGGACTGACTCGCACCACTCCGTTCCCTTCGATCATGGCCGCGTTCTTGATAACCACGAACTTCTCACTTGCTCCATTACCCAGTGAGGTCGGTGACAATGGTGTGGTTGAGACGCGGTCGTGGCCAATCCCATAGTTCGATAGACTGGCAATCTGCGTGTGGGTAAAAGTTCCATTGCGCGGCGTGCTGATGGTCGTCGTGGTAATCGTCCGAAAACCATCGAAACGCCGTGGGAAGAGCTGTAAGCCTTGATTGACCTGATGGAACGGACCACTGATTTGCCGCTCGATTTCGCGAGCGGAAACGGCATTGGAGCCTAACTCATCCACTTCTGAGAATTGAACCAGGACGTCCGCCAAATCGCCTACCATGTTGGTCAGTGGCGCATCGATGACACCCGTAATGCCACCCAGGGCTTGGGCATGGACCGGTGGTAGGGGGCTCGCCGTACCGAACTTTCCGTTGGGTAATTGCTGCCCGTTGGCAATCGCGGGGCGACCAAAGTCACCTTCATTGATTGCTTTCGCTATGGCGCGGGCCACATCCGGATATCGCCAACCTGGATCGATGTTGATTGGAATGTGGGTTGGGTCAAGTGGGTCACCGATTCCAATTACAAATTCGAAAGTGACGCCTGTTGAACCCGAGACGTCGCTGTCGGAGATTCCGTGAATCGTGAAGGTTTGGCCAGCACTGTAGGCAGTTGCATCTTGTGCGGTGATGACGAAGTCGTTCAGCGTGCGAGCGCTGATCGAAATGCGGTAGGCACCGGTCGAGTTACCGGGGGTGCGATTGGCTTGCGAAAGCGGATCGTAAGTCGTGTTGCCAACCGAACTGACAGCCGCGTAATAGACTCCCGGCTTGAGGGCGGTGAAATCGGCCGAAGGCTCCAGCCCTTCCATACCCGCTTCTGTTCCAGTCAGCGTAACCGGTTCACCGCGAGCGTTCAAGAACGTTTGAGGTGTACCTTGGCTATCGAAGATCTGCAGGGCGGCGTTAAGTCCACTGTTTTGCGTGAGAATGTCGATGAAGGCACGTTCACCCGTTCCCAATTTAAATTGGTAGACATCCACGTCCGTGTTGGATAGCTGCCCGTCCAAGCCAGCGCCGATCGCGCGCAGCGCCGTGGCTGCATTCAAACGCGCACCGGTGACCGTTGTGCCGTCCAGACTATCGATGGGATCGGCCCCAAGAAGAATAGCAGCCTTCAGTTGATTGACCGTCGCGTTCGGTCGGGCACTGGCCAACAAAGCCGCCACGCCAGCCACGTGCGGCGAGGCCATGGATGTTCCGCTGAGCAACCCGTAACCACCGCCAGGAAGGGTGCTCAGGATATCAACGCCCGGCGCAGCAAGGTCTACGGAAGTCAAACCAAAGTTGGAGAAACCAGCAATGCGATCGTTGTGATCGGAGGCTGCTACCGAAATGATTCCATCCAAAGGAAAGGATGCCGGATAAGCTGGTGTCACGTCGTTGTTGAGCGCGTCATTGGCCGCCGAAGCCACGAAGAGGATGCCAGCATCGATGCTCTCAGAAATCGAGTCGAGGAGCGCTTGTGAGAAACCGTAGCCTCCCCAACTGTTGTTGCTCAACGCGATGTTGACGCCATACTGCGTCTTCATCATGGTCATGTACTCGATCGACTCAATGGCGGCGGTGATAGAACCGCCAAAAGGACCGTCGAAGATCTTCAAGGCCATGAGCTTGGAGTTCCACGAAACGCCCGTTACACCGCGGCCATTGTTTCCAACGGCGGCAACCGTGCCCGCCACGTGTGTTCCATGTCCATCAATGTCCATTGGGTTGCTATCGCCTTCGGCCGGGTCGATACCATAAATGTCATCGATGTAACCATTGCCATCATCGTCGATCCCATTACCCGGGATTTCACCCGGATTGATCCACATGTTGGCGGCGAGGTCTGGATGGTTGTAGTCGATACCTGAGTCGATGATGGCCACCACCACTTGGCTCGAGCCAACGGTCGTGTCCCAAGCCTCCGGAGCATTGATATCAGCATCAACCGTGCCGCCGGTTTGTCCAATATTGTGCAAGCCCCATTGCTGGTTGTAGCGCGGGTCGTTCGGGGTTCGTAGCGTTTCGATGCTGAAGTCGGGCTCGGCGTAACGAACCTGAGGCAAGAGACTCAAATCGCGGGTTAAGTTAATCACGTTATGCTGTGGTTGCAACTGCACCGTAACGGCATTGAGCGAATTGAAGCGTCGTAGAACTTGCAAACCTCGAGCCGACAGGAGCTGCTCTTGTTGAGCAATCGTGACATGGTCTTCAAAGCGAATAATGGCACGACCTTGTACGAAGCTATTGGGCGCAATGCCTCCTCCGCCACCATTGCCTCCGCCGCCGCTATTGCTGTTTGGCTGATTGGAGTTCGAACTCCCTGCAATCGCTTGGCCACCGTCACCGATGAAACCAATATCGCTGTAGAGGAGTGGTTTCTGACCAGTCCCTTGCCAGGTTTGGACGGCATCCTGCAAAGTGTCATTGGGTTCGTTCAGCGCCGACTCGCCGTTAAAGCTGGCCCGGCCGTCTTTCCCAATGATCGTGTTGTTGATGATCCGAGCGTGCGGTTGCGGGGCGACTCCCAGAGCCAGCGTGCGAATATCAAACGGATTGCCACCAAGATATTGGATATTGGTAACACCCTCCAAGTAGACCGCTGGACGGTTGAAGTACTCGGGATAGCTGAAGCTTGGGCCTTCAGGCGCGCCTGGATCGGGGCCCATCAAGCTCTCCGCAATCGTGGCTCGTACTTGTTGCGTCGTGCCGTTGGTGACCAGGATGCTCCCGAGGATCGAATCACGCAGCGCGTGCATGGTCTCGAAGCCGTTGGTCGCGAACGGCTGAAGGTTCCCCCCCTGCAGGCGCTGATAGAATGAACCTCCCTGATCGCGATACCAGGCAATGGTCGTTTCTAAACCATAGCCGTTACCCTCTTCCGTACCGCTACCAAAGACAGGACCACCGGTGCCACCACCAGCCAAGTCCTCGAATTCAAATCGCAGACGCGTGCGATCGGAATCGATTACCAATTGATCCCCGTCATCGATATAAAAACCAAAGTGGGTGCCGGGACCATTTACCGTTGGGTCGTCATCGGTGAACGGGATCAAAAATGGGGAGATCATCCAAATGGGGCTTTCTCCCGAGATGTTGATACCGCCCAGGCCGCCCTCTTCCAGTACGTTGTTCTGTATGACCACACCCGGCAGCAAGCCGCCTTGGACACTGTTATTGGGAACCAACAGATTGCGAACGGCTTGCGTACCCACCACGCCCGGTTTGGGTTGCATGAATAGGGCTTCGAGGAAGTCGAGCTCATCCCGAGGGTCTTGCAAGCGCGCGGATGGCTCGCTCCAAATGCTGTAGTCACGGGCTTGTCGAATGAAGCTGTTTTGAATCAGCACTTGCCCTTGGTCACGGGTGGCGTTGCTGTCGCTACGACCTGTGTGATAAATGACTTCTACTTCGCCCGCTGGGTTGGCTGCCTGCAAGGTTTTCACCGTGGCGTTGCCGAACAGGCTTAGCTTGGGATCTCTTCCCAGCGTGCCCGAGACTATGCCGCTGCTCGTGGCTGAACGCACTCTCAAACGCGATTGCACCGTTGGGTTATTGATCGCATCGCGAATTCTGCGAGCGACTTCGAAATTCGTATCGGTCGGGCTGAAGCGGACGGCAATGTTCCCTAAGCCGACGGCCCCCGTTCGAGTGAACTCAAACACAACCACCGTACCGCCGTCGGAGATTTCGAACCGGTCGCCAGCGGTGATATCCGCCCCTGCAGGGGCTACAATACTCACCGCGTCGGCCAAGCGGTCGTTAGTATCAAAAGACTGCGTCAGCAGTGGGGCACCAAATTGTTGCGACGCGAAGAAGGTATCGCCCAAGCGGACTTCCAACTGGTAATTGCCTGTGGTGACCGTGGTCGATGGAACGCTGACCGGTGCAAAGGTCGAGTTCGGTTCGCCCGTGGCTACCCGCGCGCCGTCGCTTAGCAGAATATGGGCATTTTGAATGAACACGTTGGTTGGATCGTCATTGCGCGTCCGGAATTCAACTCTTAACCCTGGGTCATCGGCCCAACGATTGAGGCTGATCAGAGCGGTCTCCGGCGCACCGGCAACCAGTAGCACCTCAGTGCCCCCAAGCTCGCCGGCCACGGAGGTCGCAATTCGCGTTGGGAAGCCAACCTCAGGCACCACAAATACATCCAAGTTACCGTTGAAGATCTCATAATTAAACGCCAGGGCGGGATTCTCGCGGCCAGCCACATACGTCTCCAAAGAGAACTCCCGCGTGGAGCGCACCTGGAGTTGTCCAAGAAACGCAGTGGTCAGCAGCGACGGTTCGTTACCCACCGTGACCTGCTCGCCCCGCTCCGCGAAACCGATGATCAAATTGTCGATTTCGGTAAGAGGGTTCGTGCTGCGGAAAACCAGTTGCAGTCCATCCTGCCCGGCGAAATCCCAGTTGCGGAACGAAAGTGGAATCTTGGCTGAACGGCTTCCAACCGGAAGGTCGGGAATGTTCGGATTGAAGGCACTGGTAGCCACCAGCGTCTCAACCCCGGCCGAGTTACGAACAAACAGTTGGAACGATCCGCCGGGGTTCGTGTAATCGACATAAATACTTGCCTGGTCGGCTGTCGAGTAGGCTCCCAGGTCGAACGTGGCAGACACCAACTCGCCCGTCGCGCCGATGTCGGTCCGTGGCAGGAAGTCGACTACCACCGGTAGCTCGGCTGTGGTAACGCCAGGCTGAGAGCGTTCGTCGACGATGCGGCGAATTGAATTGAGCGGTTGCACTTCTGAGGGATTCAACAGAACTGCACGCGGTTGCAAGGCGGCCGAGGAGATTGCGACCAAGTAGATTCCCTCGCCGAGCGCCACAGGTCCGATGAAACCATCGCGGGTTCCGGCAGATCCACGCGACAGATCTTGCATGTCGGTGCCAGCCAAAGGCCGCGGTTGGTCCTCGATGACATTGCTGCTATTGCCGGTATAGACCAAGCGATATTGGAACTCTTCAAAGGGGTTGTTGGAAGGTTCTTGTCGAAAGACGTTAATCGAAATGTCAGGACGATTCAGTCCGTCGGCGTAGTCGATATCGAACACGACGGGGGCGAAGCCGTTACCGATGCCTCCGACGAGGTTTTCTTGATTGACTTCCAGCATATAAAAGTCGAGATCCCGAGCGTTGCTGATCGTGCCAGCCACGCTGATGGCTCCCTTGGCCGTATTTAGGATGTTCCCGATGTACTGCGGGCGATTGCCAAGTTCTGCATCCGCAAAGTTGGGATCACCAAAGAATGAGCCAAAGCCTCCCTGCCGCCCGTTGCCGGTGGCGACACCATTGTTGGCTGTGAATTGACCGGTGTCCGCGCTTTCATCTTCGCCCGCTTCTCCGATGAGTGGTGACTCACCAGGCATCCCGCGCAAGTGGACGCCGTTGGTCGAAAAGCGGATATCCGCATAATTGACCGTGGAGCCAGCCCATTCTTGGGCTTCGCGAAGCCGCACTTGGACTTGATAGGCTCCTGAACTGAGTCCCGCGTTGGCGACATCGATATCGTTGCCTGCGCTGCGAACGCGGAAGTAATAAGTGCTCCGCGCTCCACCGCTGCCTGGCAAGCGGACGCGCATGCCAGGATCTTTAATATTGGTGGTGCCATCTTCTTTGACCAAGCCACTGCTTGTTAGACGGATTTCCTGTTGACGAATGTTCAGCGGATTAACGCTGCCATCAGGCATCAGCTCTGTTGTTAACAATCGCGACGGATCTTGTGATTCCAGCGTACTGCTGTCGCTGCGCGCCAGCAGATTGCCATTTGCATCGAGAAGTTCGAGAACCATATCGAGATTCAGCTTGGTGTAGTCGATGTCCAACCACACCTCGGTCCCTGACGCTCCGGTAAAACTAAATACGTCCACGTCTTCCGACTGGCTTAAGACTCCCTCCACGACAAAGCCCAGTCGGAGCGATTCGTTGCTCGCCGAGGTACTTGCCGCCAAGTCGCCCAATACCTGTGCCGTTGCGGGTGCTGCGTTGGGCCCTGGAGCCGCAGCTCGGAAATCCTCCGCTTCCAGCACAATCGCCACGTTGCGATCGTTGGCGTACTGATCGATCAACACTCCGCGCCAGTCACTGGCTTGAGGTATCGAACCAATGCCATCGTTGTTGGTGTCGTTTTGCGGGCTACCATCGGGCCGCAGACCTGCAGCCACCGCGTCATCGCGGAGACTGGTCAAGATCACAGGAAAACCGGGTTGTCCTACAACATGCAAGGTTCCCCCCACGCGATCCGTGGCGGTACCCAATTGACCGTTGGCGGTAATGCCCGCTCCCAAGTTGCGATTGAAGTTCGATCCGTAACCGAAGAACTTGACGACCAAAGACTCGGTGGGGGCACTCTGCAGACGCAGGCCGCCGACGTGTTGAATATTACCGGTGAAGATCGGATCGAAGACCACGTGTGCAATATCGGTGTCATCCCACACGCTGCCAGTCGTCAGTGTGCCACCGCGGATCTCGAGTCCATTTAAGTCGTTTCCGTCCATGCGGTTGTTGCGAACCAACGGCCCGCGATTGGCCACGTAGTTCGGGTCGCGTGCGGCAGGTCCCGTTTGCCGGCCTGTGTCCCCGAGCAAAGTATCGGTCATGCTATTGACGTCGATACGAATCGCGCTGCCAGCGTTATCGCGGAAAATATTGTCGATGATGACGGGCTGTGCACCCCGTACGAACACGGTCGATGGCGAATTGCTCAAACGCCCCAAACGTGTACCCGGGCCCTGACCTCCCATACCGTCGGCGTTGTCTGAGAAGATGGTATTCGCAATCCGCGCTTCAGCCTGATGGATTTCAATCGTATTGAACGCACGGAAGGTGCCCTCAAGCTTCGTAACACCACCGCCATACGAGAAGCGAGCGTGATCCACGCTCAATCGCGAGGTGGGTGACATGTAAATGCCACCCCAATCGCGTGGGGCCGGAGTGTTTTGACTGGCGTTGTTGTTCGTATCGAACGTACCGCCAGCACCGATGGTGTCATCGAGTCGACTGGTGAAGTAAATCGGTGAACCGTCAACACCTTCGGCAATGATATTTGCACCGAACTGCGCCTCGATACGGGCCGCTTCCAATTTCAGCACCATGCCGGGATCAATAACCAGCGAAGCGCTCAAGCGAGGTCGCTTGACACCAAACGCTTCATCCGACAGTTCTCCGCCGAGTATCGCGCCTGAGTCCACAAACGTGCTGGCGGGAGCCGTGTTGAGTAGCTCACCAACCAATACATAAGGTCCATTGCCACTAGCCGAACTGCGATAAATGCGTCTCGCGACATAGCCCGCGCTCGTTGGCGGTAGTTGGCTTAAGCGAATGGATTGGTCATCATCGGCTAGGGTGATAGAGACCGTTGGATTCGAGGCGAGGCTCTCGCGTCCACCAGCATCTACCAAAACGACCCGGTAGCTGTAGGTACCGCTCGGCAACGTGCCAGCACCTTCCATGGTCGTCGTTACAGTGCTCACATTGACTCGGTCGCGCGACAGCGTGCCACCAGGTCGTTGTCCAATGTCGCGAAAGGTTGCGCTGCTGAGGTCGAGTGAGGCTACTAGTTCGTACGGACCTTGGCCGCTGCTTGCACTGCGATACAGGCGTCGACCAACAAAGTCTCCGGTGGCGCCAGGCAAGCCTGCCAAAGATATGGCGGTTTGATTGGCTAACAACTCGACGCTCACCGAGGCTTCTGAGGGGATGCTCTCATAGCCGTTGCGGTCCACAAAAGTCATCTTGTAGTTGAAAATGCCTGGTAGCAATGTTCCGCCTACACCGGCCGCAGTGGAAATGGAAGCAGCCAAAGGAGAGGTGCTATCGAGGATTGAACCACCAACTGCACCAGAGACAATCAAGTTGTCGGTCAGGACGTGTACGATATCCGTATCATCGAATCGCCCCGGAACGGTCAATGTGCGTGGGGAACCGTCGGCCGGTGTCTCGACACTGATGAACAGCCCGTTGATGGAATTGTTGATCAAAACATTACCGCGAATATCAGGACCCACCCGGTCATAATCGCTCGTGAAGGCTCCATTGATCTGGAATCGCGGCTCATTGAAATTGGTTTCTTCAAAGGCATCGGGGTCGGCACTCAATGCCGCGTTCGCAGCAAATTGAATGCGGTTGTTGGTCACCGTCGGACGCGTCCCCAGCATCTGGATCGGATTGATCGGCTGCTGAATCGAGTTAACGATCACCGTTCCACCACCGTAACGGATGTCGGCTTGGTTGATGTATCGCAGGAAAATCCCTTCATCTTCGAGATCCTTGCGGCCTGCCGAAATATCGACATCGCGGCGCAAAACGAGCCCCCCCCAATCGCCAGCTCCCGGGGTCGTGCGCGGAGCGAAGGTGTCAAAGCCAATGCTCTCGTCCAACCATGATGTAAAATAGACTCGCCCTCCAGCCGTCTCGCCGGTTGGCATGCGGAGTGCATTTCCGGCCGCGTCGAGCAACAGCGGCGTCCCCAGGACTTGCAGCACGGCCGCGTTGCGATTGATGTTCAAGTTGCCACTGCCAGCCTGAATTGCCGCACCTCGCAACTTGAAGACCGCCCCAGCATCGATCATGGTTGTCACGCCGCGCGGAATGTCCATCGTGGCACCGTCGGACAAGGTCGTACCGGCCAGCAAGCCAGTGCCGATCTCATAGGCAAAATTGTTCCCCTCGGTTCCCAAATTGTTGTCGGTACCACCGTTGCCAACAATACGCACGATATCTCCTGGATGCGTGGCTGCAAAGGCATTGGCCACACCCGTACCGGCGATGTTATTGAACGGTCTAGCCAGGCTACCATCTGCATTGGGACCGGCTGCCTTGTCAACGAAAATCGTCCTGCCGCCGACATCAATCAAGTTGATCAGCGGGTCGACCGCAATGGAACGCTCGCCACTCAGCGTGAGTCGAATTCCGTTGGCAACCGCCGTAACCCCCAACTCGCTGCGCGACGTGATGGCTGCTGCCAGGGCGTTGGCCAAGTCGCCAGCGGTTTGCGCGGAGGTATACGGCAAGCGAATGCGTCCTGGTGCAATGGTTGCATCGCTGGAGTATTCAAATACGCGTTGGGTGCCGTTGGCGCCCACGACTGTGATCGTTCGGCCTTCCAAAGCAGTGTTTGCACCCGCATTGAAACTGAGCGTCCTATTCAAAGGTCGAGTCTGGAACCAGAAGTCATGCGTTCCACCGGGCCTTCCATCGCCGTCACCATCGAAACCCGTGGCGCGGTCGTTGGTGAACGTTCCCGCCAAGTCTTGGATCGTGTCGCGTGTGTCGACGGCGGCACGATACGTTACTCGGAGCTCATACTCGCCCGATGTACGCCCACCAAAACCACTGTCGGCAATGGCACCGTTGTACTCATCGTTGCCACTGGCACTGACACCAATGTAATAGACACCCGAGGTGAGCGACTGGCTAAGGAATGAATCGCGTCCGAAGTAGTCATCATTCTGAGCGACCAACTCGAATTTGCCGCCGCGGAGGGTCACCGGGTTTTGTGTCAACAGGCGATCGCCAATCAACGCGGACGGGTCGCCCATCACCACGTTGGCTTTAACTAAGCGGCTGGCGGCCGAGGAATTCGAGATCGCATCGAGCAATTCCTGTACAGTACTCTCTGAACCCGTGGTGGAGTTCAGGTCAATGCTAATCGCATTGGGGAACACGTTGATCGAGGGCAAGCTCGCCTCGCCTCGCTCGCTTTGAGTCAAGAAGATTTGAAAATGGTTGCCTTGCACACCCGGACGTAGCGATTCAAATTCGACCAACAACCCCGCGACATTGAACGTGCTCTCACCGCGCGCGTTGACTTGACGGTAAAGCTGCAGATGCGTATCCAGTTCACTGCTGTTGGCCAATCGCTGGCCATAAGTTTCAGCTACAAACACACCGACCCGGTCATCGCCACCAAAGTCAACTTCAAAACGGAATAAATCCACATCGCGGCTGTCCGGGCGATGCATGTGCTGCGCGTGCAGAATGTCTTGATTGCCTGGAAAGACCGGTTCGAAGCGTTCGTCGTTCGCATCCAACTGCGCATCATTCTCATCGATCAAGGCTCCGCTTCCAGCCAGGAATTCTGGATCGAAGCGCATCAGTTCGCTGCTTCCCAAGTCGCCGCCATTCTGCAAGCCCAGGACCAAGCCGAGAGCTGCAGCCATGGTCCGCGAATAACTTTCGCTGTAGTCATTGCCCCACTCATTGGTGGCCGACATGATGATCAAGGAGTTGTCGAAGGTTGGGTCGATCCGTACTCCGAACCCAAGCTGGGCCTGAGAGCGAATCTGAGTTCCAGCAACGGGACGCAAACCTGTCAAAGCGCCCGTGGCAATCGTTAGGCCAAGGTCGCTCGTCTCAACAAATTGCACCCCAATGTACCTCGACCACAACGATAGGATTTCGCGAGCCCGTTGCTGTTGATCGCTGTTGATGGCGTTGGTCAACGTGTTGCCAGCCGCATCTTGCGAAAACTGCGTGCGGAAATTGTAATAAATCGTGGTGACACCGGCCGTCGCATCCGCACCGAAGGCTGGGTTGATGTGGTTCTCAAAAGCACCCGCTGAGTTTTGCGGCAGATTTCGATGGGCGGCATCGTTGCTCGCTCCGGGCAAGTCAAGCAAATAAGCTTGCGGCTCAATGGCTGAAGCCAAGACGACACTCGTCTGAGTCCTCAATCCCGATCCGATAACTCCCAAATCCATCGCCGTGTCAAACGTACCGCCTAGCCCCAAAAGGCTCACTGGCGAGAAAGCAAGGTTGGTATTGCCAACTACCGTCGCAGGGTCCGCTCCGGTCACGAAGTCAATGCTCACCAAAGCTGTGGCAGCCGACGAACTGCGGACCAATGCCAACAGTTCCTGCGCGGTCAAGTTGTTTCGGCCAAGATCAATCGTGATTGAGCGGCCAGCAGCCGATACAGCAGGTACACCAGATTGGCTGTTCGTGAAGGCGATTTGAATGCCATTGCCACCCTCACCCGTTTCACGGGCAGTAAATCGAAACTGGGCCAAACCGCCGGTGTTCAAATCCGTGATAACCGTCGCCGCACCTTCCTGACGCGTAGGGACGATGGGGGCCGATTCGCGTGTGCCAATCCGTAGACGATAGGTCGCAGGGCCTGCATTGCTGCCGACTAAATCGTTCAAATCACCCGGGAATCGCAGGGTGGCAGTGTTGGTCAACGCATTGTACTGAACCGAAGTCGGGAAGAAGTATTGATCGTCCGTATTGCGAACCGTGTCGGCTGTGAAGATCAACTGATAGAACTCAGGGTTCTCCACCGAGCGACTCGACGGACGTCCGAAGTTGTCGTTCTCAACCAACAGTTTGTCAGAATCAAAATAGACCATGATCGTGTCGCGCTGCTGCTGCAACGTCGAACCGCTGCGGATGACCGGTTGCGGGACCACTGCGGAAACCTGCGGCCCCAGATCCAGACGGAAATCGAGCGTGTCTTTCCGAGTTCCAGCGACCGACGGCTTGAACAAATCACCAGGTGTTCCAGGATCAGTAGATACATTGCGCAGACCGATAACTCCTGCGGCCGGATCGTCAAATCCGAACACCTCGATGCGATACAAGTCGTCTCGCAGAGCTTCCGCGAAACGCAAGGTCACTTCGTTCTCGTTGGGGCTGTCCCCAATCAACACCGCGCCGGGTGTAATGATCTGATCTTTCGAGTTTTGCGCAACGATGGGTGAATAGGTCGAAGTAGCAGCGACACCCAAACCAGCGGTTGGCAAGCCACCGGCCACGCGGGCGGTCAGCTTGCCCGTTAGGACTGGGGAACTATTGAGCACTTGAACCAGTTGCCCCGCCGTGGTGCGCCCAGCAGGATTGGTATTGAGGGTGATGGCTACGTTGGAACCGGTTGAAGAAACCGAGGGGGGAGTCCCAGCGGGCAAGACCGCATGGCTAACCGACACGGTCAGAGCTTGCCCAGGTACCACGCCGGTAAGCATGATGCTGGCACGCCCATTGCTGCCGAAATCGCTTTCCGCAGTCGGCAGCGCGAAACTACCATCGCCTCCAGCCCGCGTCAGCCGAATTCCACTAAGGGTTTGCGGATCGATAACTTGACTGTCGTCAAATCGAAACACCAACTCCCGCGGCGCTTCATCGCGCACCGCACCCTGGATAAGTAAGTCGCTGTTGTTGGGCTGGATTCCGATCAACTGCGGACCAACAGCCAGCAATTGCCGTTGTTCCAGATGCTCAAGAATCATGGCTCGTAACCGCTTCCGAGCTGCAGATGCACCCCCTGTCGTGGAAGATGACAGAGACGAATGACGTGTCATATGAGACTTTCGGATGGCCATTAACCAACCCTTAGATCAAGAAAGGTTCGTTTCAACTCGACGCGACTCAAGGCGACGCCCACGCGAGTAGAAGAGGATCAAAAAATGCCGCAAAACCGCGATTCAACAATTCAAATGACAAGCGGACAGGGAGCGAAAAGAGCGCATCACGCACCGAGCGAACCCTGGCATATAAGAGTTTCGATTATAATTGCGGTCTGATCTGTTGCAAATTTAAGCGGGGGGGCTGTATCCCAGTTATCCTACTCGCTCGATTTTAACAACACGTCAGGCTCGGAATGTAGCAGTACTAGCGATTATCCCGCCCCTCGTTCGCAGCAGAAGCGCTCGGCCCAACGACCGAAAACCCCATGCTGACCATTGGACGCTCAGAATGGGTGGGAGTTCCATCAGAAAGCAATCGGTCGCTTCAATTGCCGTAGAGCCCCTAGCCTAACTGCGTGAGGGGCTTTCGCCTTCCCGATACCCGAAGTAAGCCCCGCTTCACAAGTGATGAAGGCTGCGACACCACTAGAGAGGGTGGCGAGCCCCCTTGCCGGATGTTATCGGACACCATTTCATCGCTGCTAATGGCCAGTCGGGACCGGCAGCGGCGCAATTTGATAGGCCCGTGATCGGTACAAAAAGTCGATTAGATTTCCCTCGTGCGGCTGTAGCCAATTCAGTCGGTTGGTGGGAATTGGACCAATATTGAGTCGATCGACGTGGGTGCTCTCCGTCAAATCGTCAATCAACTGCCCGTCCTGTGTCAAAGCCGTACAGACCAGGGTGGAACCGATCTTCTTTACAAAATCTTTCTGTGGGCATTTCACGACACTCACGAAAGGAAACATGTATTCCTTGGCGGCCACCGCCCGGTCGGGACTGTCGACGGAGACAACTACAGGGCGTAGATAGGCGCAGTGTGGGCGTTGAACCAATCGCTCGCCAAAATCCGCAGTATGGTCCTTGACCCCGGCTTCACCGAGATCTTGTTGCACCATGCCCCAGGTACCAACCGCCATCTGCGCATTGGTGAATGCCGCCAACCCAGCTTGGGGATCTTGCGGAGGCAACACATCAACCGGGCCAAGCCGCTCAGCGAGAGCTTGGGCAATCGCTTCGGTGTGTCGCGAGGCCCAGATTCCGGAGCAATTAATGCAGCTCCGCCCACTGTTGGAAAACACACTCTCCACCATCAACTCGAGGTAATCTTCCCAGTGGTCGACGACGTCATCCCCGAAGATGATCTTAGTGAACCCAGGCCCATGCGGCTGAACTTGCGGATTGCCGGCGTACTGCTGAACCGTTTGTGCACTACCGAAAACCATCGATCGGGAGCAGCGACCGAGCAGGGCTGAGCCGACATCATGACCGCCGGGATACAAAGCAAAAGCCTCGGCTGGAATTCCCGCTTCGATGAAGGCCGCGACCATCCGGTACGGTGTCCATGGTTCCTGGCTACCAGGCTTTAACAGCAAGCCGATTTGCAACGCGATTGCGGGTAACCAAAGGGTATGCACTCCCGGCGAGTTGTTGGGAAGCACCGCTCCGAGAACCGGCGTTTGGCACTGATAACTGACTGTGACGCCACGCCCTTCTTCACCGTAGCCGCGGCTGAAGATTTCCAAATCCAAACCCCGGGTGAGGGCGTCCAGAATCTTGTCGATATTGGCGAGCACAAACGAGTTCTTCCGCATGTTTCCGAGGCACATATGTTCGGGCAAACCAGTACTTGCAGATTGCTGATGCACAAAGTCAGCGACCGATTGCGTGGTGTCCCCCATCGGTAGATCGCCACTCTCGAATAGTGCAGCAGCGTGCTTGCAACGCTGAACCAACTCGGCAGACGGAATCTCTCGCAGCACGCTGCGTGCGCGGGGGGCATGCCGATAATCCATTTGCAGCATACCTCCGTTGACCTGGGAAATATTTGCAAACGGCTCGCCCGTGTCGAAGTGTACGACTTGATGAGTTTCCAGCGATGTGTAGGGTTTGCCCCAACGAAGGGCTGGTAAATTAAGCACTTGTACAATTCCTCAAATACGAGTCTGTGAATGAACGGTAGCCTACGCTGCCCAACCCGAATTAATAGACTCCGACCGTGGTTTGAGAGGCGATGGCGTGGTACGGGCGAACCCCGCTGACGCCATCCCAAGGGTACTTTACGTAAGGCTTTTCGCGTTCCCCTTCGTCACGCTCAAGGAAGCCGGGTACGAAGAACTCTTTCGTCATCGTGTAGAGCTTAACCCGTCCCGTCGCGCCAACATCAACGACCTGCGTGTGATCTTCAAAGTCCACGACCTCGACAGCAGCGCGTGGCTGCGGGGCGTAATAGGCGATCTTGTAGTTGTCCTCTGCCGAAATAGGTTTGCTACATGCAAGCCCCATCAACGTGTTGCCGTAGGTTGGCGTCATGTAGACCCCTCCGTCCTCAGCACTCCCGCCCAACAGTTCCTCGACACAAAAACGAGTCCATTGGGGAGTGAACTCAGTGCCTCCCGAGAAAATGCCAGTGATGCCAATCTCCTGAATACTCGTACCCTGCTCAGCCAACCCGTAAGCCAACGACTCAAGCAACTTCGGAGTGGTAAACATGCACTTGATGTCATGACCGGCTGTCAGGATCGTGATCGCCTGATCGATGCAATGCTTCTTGTAGGCTTCTAAGTGTTCCATCCACCCCTTTTTGATCAACTTGACAACCCACCGCGGATCGAGGTCAATGCAGAAGCTAATTCCGCCGCGCACCTGGCAAAGGTGTTCAACGGCCAATCGCAAGCGACGGGGCCCCGAGGGGCCAAGCATCAGCCAATTGGAACCCCTGGGAAAGTACTCGTCCGGCAGGGTCTCACTGAACATTTCGTAGTCGATGCGGAAGTCATCAATCACCACGCGACTTTTCGGAATTCCCGTGGTCCCACCGGTTTCAAACACGTAAGTTGGACGACCATCGAGTCCCCTAGGAACCCACCGGCGAACAGGTCCGCCCCTCAACCAATCGTCCTCGAAGAGAGGAAACTTCTTCAGATCGTCGAAGCTATTAACCTCGGTCAAAGGATTAAACTTCAGCTCTGTTTTTTTTTGTAGCCAAAACGGCGAGCCGGTGCTTTCGTGAAAGTGCCATTGCACCATCTCGTAAGTGTGACGGTCTAACAGCTCTTTGGCGCTGGCACACTTGGCTTGAATTTCGGTCGTGCTGGAGTCAGTTGTCATCTCACGTCTCAATCATGGGAAGGCTGGTGGGTCATTGTAGCGAACCGACGAGCATAACCGCGCAATGGCCACTTGTCACGAGCCTCTATGACCGACAAATTCGACTGGATGACAACAAAAAAATCCGCAGGAACTTTCCTGCGGATTTCAAACTGAATGTTTAGCTTCGGTGCGAACTGTATGATCTACGGCGCGATGGGAGTACCGACGTCGGCGTCGTCGTCGGACAGTGCGGCTATGCCAACAGCCAAGCCAGCAATACCGAGCAGACCACCGATTCCGCCACCGCCCAAACCTCCACCTCCACCTCCACCGGCTCCACCGCCACCGAAGCCACCGGGGCCAGCAAATCCGCCGCCCGTTACTGGCATCCCAAACTCATCCTCAGTTGATCCTTGAACGATGATCGGATCGTCTAAGAAGACTTCATTTTGAGAAATCATTTCGCTTCCTAGGGTGTCCGCTGCAGTGCCAGATTGAGTCGTAATTAATCTCGCTCCGCCTTGAGTAACAACCGCTATTGGCTCCGACGCGTTGATAGCTTCAAAAGTCGATACCGCAAATCCGTCATCGCCTGATACAAAGAGGTCGTAAACGCCGGGCTCCATGTTTTCAATTCGGTAGTAGCCATCTTTTCCAACCGCTGCGTTAGCAATGACTTCTCCCTCGCGAACGATTTGAGCGACTGAGCCACTCAAATCTTGCTCTTCAAAGGTCCAACCGGGTCGCGAAACGCGTCCTACCAGCACGCCATCCTGAAGAACAACTTGATGCGAGTTGTTAAATGTTCGCTTCCCCTTGAGTGGGTCGCTTTCAAAGTTGCGATAATATGCATCTTCGCCGCTGCTTAGCTCTGCGGGAACAAGACCTGCCAAAATCAACTCACTCGCTCTGGCAGCCGGAATAACAGCCGCGTAAACATCCAAGTCCGATGAGAGATGCGTCGCCGAAGCGGGAAGCACGTGTAAGGCGAAGGCAGCGAACGTGTAATCACCACGACTCTGTAGACCGTACGTGCCAGGCTTCAATCCGTCCAGCTTAAACACCCCGTCGGTGTCGGTGACCGTGCTCAAAACAACCTTACCATCACGCGAAATGAGGATTTTCGCTCCAATGCGACCTTCCAGTTGTCCCTCGGCAGTCAGTACAGATAGTTTGCCTTGCACACTTCCATCATCGTCAAGCCGAACCCAACCGCGCTGATGAAGCAAGTTGATCATGTTCGGTGCTTGGGGGGCTGCGGGTGCTGAATTGCTTTCCACAATCGAAACGGTGCTAACTGCTTCTTGCGAAACCGCAAACGAATTAAGGTTTGCTCCGAGAATACAGGTTACGAATACTAGCTTTTTCTTCATCGGTACACTCTAAGCTGAGGGGTTCTGGTAAATTTTCCAGCCCTCATGTTAGTTATGACGTTCGCCGCAGTCAATAAAATGGATCGTGAATATTGTAAAAAAACGCCTGCATTGTGGAGGGACTATTTGCCCGAAATAGCTCACTTCCTGCCGCGACTACCACTCTCAGAGCCGGTCGGTGTTAGACCAAGCCACCCCTGTGGCCGGTCTGGCCGCAAATCTCGCCCCACCCGGCCGCCATCAAACCTCAAGCCGCATTGAGGACTTTGGTAACCCACCAAATACCTCTGTTCATACCGCAAAACAAAAGCTTTCCATCGGCTCCTGTCGGGCTCACGACGGAGAAACTCGTCAGTTACTCGACAAGAGCCCAACATAACCTTGCCATTCACCCCTATGGGTTAGTTCTGATCAGCGACTTGCTCAGCCCGCAAGCCCCGCCGTTGTCGTAATGTTTCCAGCGATGGGTGCTCAGCAGTGGTAAATTCTGGCTTCGAGAAAGCAATGCGTAGGCTCAACGTTCGCCCGTGCGTTTTTGAGAGGATGCTGGCGCGTGCAGTTTATGGAAGGCTACAGCAGAAAAGACCAGTCCTCATGTATTCACTCCCAAAATTGTGTCTCACATTCCGCGAGCGCACAGTCGCCATTTCGGAAGTTGGGTCAACATATGCGATGGGGCAGTTTAAACGATTATTTCGGAGAACGCTTTTGGAAGACGTCGCTCACCTTTCCGGAACTCACCGGGGGGTTCGTCTGCCGCTCAATCGGAAAGTCCCCACCACGCAGGCGGTCACCCAGTGGAATGGTCCGACTGGTTGCCTCGGTTTTGAGGAAGCCCATGAGCTTATCAAGCGTGATTCTCTGGACCCCCATGCTTTGGGCCTCCGCCAGGAACTTGGAGTATTCCTTTGCCCGCTGCGCTTGGTCGGCGCGAAGATTCGCATTATCGCCGGAGTCTAAATCAGTCCCTACGACCAAATAGCTCGTATGGGGGGTCATTCCAGGGAGTTTATCATTCCTCTCACCACGGTAACTGACCTCGGCGTCGATCTTACCACCTGCCAGACGAATCAACTCGCGAACTTGCTCCGAATCATCCTTGGTGTCATCGTTCATGTCCATTAGGCCGACCAAAGCAAAGCCGATGGTCCGGCCGGGACGCCAGGCTGGCGAATAAACTTTGTCCCCCGGAACAAGCGTCTTGCGGGGGTCGTAGTTTTCAACCCGCGCGCGGCTGAGGTTGCCATCGATAACCTCGACGACAACAAGATTCGCCTTGCTGGTCGCTTCCGTGATGTTGATTTCGGATTCGTCAATCACCGAGAAGGGGACTCCGACTCGCAGGCCTTGGTTGCTACCAATGTTGATCCAGACGGTCGTGCCACCATTGGCAACATTCTTAATCTCTCCCTGAGGCGCAGCAAAATCGGGGTTGCGGAACTGGTTGATGATTTCGATTTGAGCGGCGATCGTCTCAGTTTGGATCTTGGACTTTTCTTCAAGCTGATTCTTGTCGGCGGTCAGTTTCTCCATCTTGGCGTCCATGTCGGTCTTGTAAGCATCAAACCGCGCGAAAGCTTCTTGCTTTTCTTGATTCAGCTTGGTGACTGCTGCCGCGTGCGACTGACGAGCGGCTTCCAAGTCCGCCTCGGCTTTCTTCTGCGCCGCTACAGCATCTTCGCGGGCTTTGGTTTCACTTTGGATCGTGTCGCTGGTTTGCTTTTGAAGTTCGATTTCTCGCTTACGGGCATCTTCGAGCTGTTTATTGCGAATTCGAATCGTATCGAGCAAGTGTTTGGGCAGTGTCGTCAGGTTCTTGCTGGTTGCATCGTTAGGAGCGAACAAGTTCATCAGAGATTCGAATTCTTTTTCGACGTCTCCGAGCATCGGATCTGCTGCAAATTTCTCCTTCATCGCCTCCATGTTACCCTGGCTAAGGTCTCCCTTGCCAAGCATCGATAGCAGTCGGTCTACACGGGATTCGCTTGTGGTGAACTCCTGACGTGCCGTGGAGAGCTCCGTCCCTTGAGCAATATTCTGCTTTTTTAGGTCGCTGTGGCTTCTCCACAGGAAGAACATCCCCAAGAGGAGCGCAACCGAAAGGAACGCCATCGTGATGACGTAGGCCTGCCAGGCGAAAAGATTCCTATCGCGAACTGCCATGTGTGGGATCCGAGAATAGAGTCCAGTGAGAAGGCTTCGAGGAAGAAATTCGTCTGACGGTCGTTGCGGCGGCAAGCCCCGCAAGCGACGCAATAAACGCCTCGCTGCCTCAAAGTAGTTTTACGATCAACCGTTAGTGTATTTACCGCGCCGCAGCCCGTCAAACTTTTCGCCCCCGCATCCACCTCAGATCGGAAGTTTCAAACGCGGAGCCCGCAGAATCAGACTTTTCCCAGCTTGCGTTTTCAGTCTTGCTTGCCAGCACCGCGCGGGGGGCGTAGCCAGGACACCCCTTGCAAAACCCAGGTAACTAGGCAGACCGCTCCGCACATCCAGGCCAGCGGATAACCCAGCCACTGAACCAAGCCGCCGCGAGCGTCGGCCGTAACCTCGGCCAAAATCGCCCCAGCCTTTAACCGCTCGGTGACCTGCAGCACGCGCCCAGCCCCGTCAACGTGCGCCGTTAGGCCCGTATTGGCCGCCACCAATATCGGACGACGTGTCTCCACGGCACTCAGAATGGTGCTCGCCAAATGATGGTCCAAAATCGATGAGCCGCGGAACCAACTGTCGTTGGTGAGATTAACCAACACGTCAGGAGCTTCCCCGCGACGGCTGAGCGTGCGAACTTGCCATGAAATCAACTGCGGTACCGTGCTCTCAAAGCAGATGTTCGGGGCCACGCGGAACGTTTTCGATCCCCCGGACTGCTGCAACTCGAAACTCTCCGCCGTTTGGCCCGCAGACAGCCCTGATAACCCAAATGAATCTCCGAGCCACTTCAGGACCGGCCCAAGCGGGATGTACTCGCCAAACATCACCAGGTGCATCTTGGCATATTGTCCTCGTAAACCACCCTCAGGGCCGATCCACAGGGCCGAGTTGTAGCGTTCCAGCTCCTGCGAGGTATAAACCGCAAAGTCGCAGCCCACTAGTAAATGGGGCAAATGACTCGGAACCAAGGGCATGGCGTCACCGGCTGCCATCCCGCTCGCAGCGTGTTGCAAGCGAGCCACCCGAAATTCAAAGCGACGCTCATAGTCCTGCACGGCCCCCAACAGCTCTTCCTCGGTCACTCCCTGGGCCCGCAATTCGGGCGAGATCCCCGCAGTAAGCCGGGTCGCAAACAACGGCTCGTTGCCGGTAAATGTCGATTCGGGCCACACGACCAAATCGACCGGACCATGCTCCTGAACCGCCGTGCGGGTCAAGTTCAGATAGCGCGTCCAGGCCAACTGGTTCCGTTCGGGGTCGAATTCAAAGATCGTCGGGGTATTCTCCTGGATTAACAAAGCCCGCAGCTGCGGCTCCTGCGAGGCGGCCAAGGCGTCGGCTTCTGACAGCTTCCAGCCGCCGTAACCCAGCAGGGCGATCCACAAACTGCCAGCCAAGGCGACGCTCCCCGCAACGCCGCGCCAAGCGGCCTGCTTGCACGCCGCGCGGGCAAGCTGTAGCACAGCGGAACTGACCGACAGCATCACGAAACCAACGCCACCGGTCCCCAGTTGGTCGGCCAACTGAATCACCAGGGGACGATGGGCTTGGGAATGGGCGAGCGTGTTGGCGGCAAAACCGGTCAGCAGGTAGCTGCGCACCAACTCCAGGCCAACCCACACCAGCGGGGCAGCAATGACCAGTGGCACCGAGCCGCGGTGCCGCAGTCGGCGGGCCGTTCCAACAAAGACAGGAACGTAAACCGCCAAGTAAAGCGACAGGCCAATCCAGCCAAAGTAGAGTGGCCAAAATGCAAGGCGAATCCCCTGCAGGATAAGGAGCCAAAACACGCAACCACTCAACCAGAGGACGAAATAGCCGATTTTGCTGACAGGCCGCTCGCGCTCGATGACCAGCAGCCATCCGATGGGC
Organism: Pirellulaceae bacterium; assembly: GCA_041751975.1. GTDB lineage: Bacteria > Planctomycetota > Planctomycetia > Pirellulales > Pirellulaceae > Aureliella. The sequence continues at coordinate 11,337 of JBGSHW010000143.1, read as the reverse complement.
GCTAACCACGCCAGCGGGCTCCAGTTCAACGGCGCGAAGGCACTCCACAACGCAATGGCGCTGGCCATGGCAGGGAGCATGACCCCGATTCGCCAAGAACCGCGACTTTGGGTCTCCGCAATGCTGCTGGCTTCCCGCTTGGCAACTTCGCGAGCGGATACTGCCGATGACTTGGGTTTGGCTGGTTTGATCGGTGTGCTCTTCTCTGTGCTAAATAGCTAGGAGCTAATAGCTAGGTGCTGAATAGCTAGGCGCGGCATAACAAGGCGCTGTCTAGCCAAGTGTTGAATAGCGATTTGCGGTTGCGCCCGCCCAGAGTTTGGGTGGCTTCGGCGGGCTGTCGCTATCCTACGCGGCGGCGGTCATGAGCGTCCAGAGGTTGTTCTGCGGACCACCACGCGGTTGCCTTCCATCCGGAGGACTTCGACGGTCGTTCCCCTTTCCACAAAGTCTCCTTCCGTGACGACATCGACGAGCTGGCCGGACAACAGGACCTTACCACTGGGACGCAAGTCCGAATCGGCCAGCCCCTGGTCCCCAATCGAAATCGGTTCACGCTGGGCCACGTACGCGCCACCGGCTAAGGAAAACTCTGGGCCGATCGGTTGGCTGAGGCTCGCATCTGGAGCCGAAAGTCGGAAGCGGTTCAAGCCTGGAATGGAATCAAGCAAGACGACTTGGCCGATGAACAACAGCAGTACCCCCAGCACGGCCCCCAAGACGATTAAGCTGTTGGTCTGCAGTTGCCCCCACTCGCCGTCTGTCGTAGGAAGCAAGAAATCTTGGCTGGCCATCACTAGCGATACGCTCACCAGCGCCAGGCCGCTAAGTCCAAAGATACCAAAGCCCGGAAGCACAAACAGCTCAAAAATCAGGCAGCCAACGCCGAGCACGAAGAGCAGGACTTCCAGCCAGCCCGACGTGCCCCCCAAGGCATGGCTCCAAAAGAAAATGCCAAAGCACAGCATGGCCACCAGCCCCGCGACACTGATGCCCGGCGCGACTAACTCCAGATAAAGTCCGATCAAGCCCACAATCAGCAGAATGGCGGTCAGCCAGGGCCGGTTCAACACATAGACGGTCTTGTCGATCCAGGTGAGCCGGGTGGGTTGCATCAAGGCCATGTCAAATTGCTCCAGCATCTCTTGCTCGGACGCATAGACGCCGTCGCACAGAGTCAGCTCCAGGGCGCGCTCAGCGCCCACCGTCAAAAAGCGGTTCTGCCCCGACTCGGGAAGTTGCTCACCGATCGCATAACGCTCCCGCGCGCCAGCCATCTGCGTCTCGGCTTGGGTCAGTACGGTTGGCTTGCCAGTCGTTTTTTCGACCGCTGAGAAGAGCAGCACACTGCGATCGACCATCGCTTCGGCCAGCCCCGCAGGTCGTCCTTTGGCCTGCGCTAACTCACGGATTGCACTGGCCAAGAAACTGACCACCTTCTCTTCGGCATGCTGGAATTGGCCGTCGAGTCCAAATCGAATGGGTCCCGCATCGCCGATGAGTGCTCCCTTACGCATTAGAATGCGATCGCAGCCCAGCGCCAGGATCGCACCGCCACTAATCGCTTCCTCGGGAATGTACACCACGGTGGTGGCCCAATCGATATCGCGCAGTCGTCGAGCCAGCTGCAGCGATTGCTCAAGGTCCCCGCCAGGGGTGGTCAGACGCAAGATCACCAGATCCGCACCACTTTGCTGTGCTTTGTCCAGTCGTTGATTGAGATACCAGTGGAAGCGGCCAAAGATGGGCCCCTCCAGGTCGATGATGTGGGCTCGTGTGTACGCTTTGGCCAGCCGTGGATCGCGCTCGTCGCCGAGCACTTGAGCTTCAGCCAGTTCCTCAACGGCAGCCGCTTGCCCAGCGTCCGTCGCTTCCTCCACCTCTTCAAGCTCATTGAGCTCAGAGGGGTCGTTGAGTTCACCAGGTACCTGTGCCCCAGTTGGTTCCTGGATCGCAGTTGGTTCCTGGATCGCAGTTGGTTCCGGCGACTCCGCGGACAAGCTGGAGTCTTGGAACGGATTGTCAAGTCGCGTCAGGGGCTCAGTTTGGGCGTAGCAAGCTGAGCTCTGGTAGGCTTGGAAACTGAGCAATAGGCTCAGCCCCAAGGTAATTAAACGAAGCGATTGATGCGCACCCATAACCACACCTAGCAAATGTCATCGAAACAATTGCTCTATTGTAACGCTTGGCGTTACGAGTGGGCGGCTTCGACGTTGCTCAACTCGCACTTCGAGACGATCCAGCCGCGGCAGCCTTTCGAGCCGCACAGGCAGTGAATGGCCGCATCGGCGGGCCAAGCGTAGTCGATCGTCAACTCTTCTCCCGTTTTGATCGGGGCGATTGAGTGAACCGACAGTTGCCTTTCGCTGGAGTCCTCGAATTCCCAAATCAGCAGTTCGCAATTGGGTTCGCAACTATGGTTGAGGAAGCGGAAGGGGGCGGCCGGTTCGATACTGGTCTGATCGTCGAGGGCGATGCAATACTCTGAACCGTAATCGGGATCGTTGATCATCTTGCCTTCAACAATTCCGATTTCCGCACCGGCTTCAAAGTCTGCTGCAGCGTAGAGTGCTTTTCCAAGAGTCGATTTCTTGACGCGGACATTCGGCGATTCCATGCGCCATGGTTCCTATTGACGAGTAATGGTTCAACAGCCAGATAGTTTCGTCTATCGGGCTTGAGTGACTGTAAGACTCGCCTCAACTTACCTGTTACTTGGATTGCGTCAAGCGCAATCACAAGCTGCTTGGCTGCGGCGGGTTGATCACCCCAGCGCAGCTCATGAACCAGCGAACCTGCTTACACGATCGCAGAGCCATATTTGTCGAGCAAGCGATAGAGCGAGCGGCGATTGATACCCAAGGCCCGAGCGGTCTGCGCCTTGTTGCCATGATGCTGCTTGAGCACTGTCAGCACGTGTGCGCGGTTCAGCGAATCCAAGTCGGCGTTGCCACCGACCACCGGCATCATCCGCCGTTCGCCCGTTTGCAATTCGGGTGGTAGATCGTCGACGACGACCAGGCCGGATTCACCTGCCAAGACCTTGGCCCGCTCAAGTGCATTGAGCAACTGCCGGACATTGCCGGGCCAATCGTACGCATTGAACAGCTCGCGGACCGCTTCGTCGAGTCGCCAGTTTGGACCGAGGAAGTGTTGACACAGGACGGCAATGTCACCTTGTCGCTCGCGCAGTGGCGGCAGCTTGATGCTTAACACGTTGATGCGATAGTACAGGTCCTCCCGAAAACGACCATCGTTGACTTCCTCGTTCAAGTCCTTGTTGGTGGCGGCAATCAGCCGCACGCGCACGCGACGTTCCTTGACTGATCCCACGCGGCGAATCGAACCATCCTCCAGCACTCTCAGGAGCTTGGCCTGCAACGAGCCCGCCAACTCGCCAAATTCGTCAATGAACAGCGTCCCTCCGTCGGCAATCTCGAATAGCCCCAACTTGGACGCGATGGCCCCAGTGAAAGCCCCTTTTTCGTGACCAAATAACTCGCTCTCTAACAGCGACTCTGGGAGTGCGGCACAATTGATCACCACCAGCGGCTTGGAGGCCAGGGGGCTGGAAGCGTGAATGGCCCGAGCGACCAACTCCTTGCCCGTACCGCTCTCGCCTTCGATCAGCACCGGTTTGTCACTGGGGGCAATCCGTTCGATCAAGTGAAGCACTTTTCGAATGGCAGCCGACTCGCCGACGATGTTCGACGATGGCCGCGTACGCTCGATGGCACTCCGCAGTTGATGGTTCTCGCGGACTAAGCGCGACACACGCGCCGCCTTTTGAATCATGCGATCGAGGTCAGCCAAACGGATCGGCTTGGTCACATAGTCGACCGCCCCAGCTTTGATCGACGCGACCGCAGTCGGAATCGTCGCTCCACCGGTCAACATGATCACCTGCAACGAGTCGTCCTCGACGCGCAAACGTTCCAAGAGCTGCACACCGTCCATCTCAGGCATGTGAACATCCACCACGGCCACGTCGAACTGCTGCGACTGAATGGCCAGTAGCGCATTGCTACCGTTGGCTACCGCCACAACCCGGTAACCGCGTTTCTCGAAGTATTGCTGAGCCGAATCGCGGAAATCTGCTTCGTCGTCAACAAGCAGGAGATACAAGTCACTAATTTCATCAGACATGATTTAAGGCGTTCAAAGTAGGTTCAAGTAGGAGGCGGTTGAAATCTGCGACTTTGCGAGTCGTGCCTCCCCTTCTCAAAGCCGCAATGAAACTCCCAACAGGCAATTGCAGTGCCGAAATCACATGGCGGCCTACCAATTCATTTAAGTCCCGGTTAACGGCCTCCCCAAGCGGAGAATTTACTGCTTCCCGCGAGTTCGTTGGGGTTGTGACAGTTTTTTAGGAGGGTCTTGCCCTACGCACTCTACCAAGAAAGCACATCGAGTGTGCGATTTCGCGCTGCTTCACGGGCCATGGCGGTCTCGCTACCGAGTATGCGGAATTGAATTTTCGCTTTCTAAGTCTCAGGCTACTGCGGCTAAGAGGTGTGGCTACGCCGATGATCGGGTTGATTCTCGGGATCTTCGGGGATTTCGCCATGAGGAATTTGCGGTAGTTCAAGAATGGCGGTAGTTCCCAGCGAGCTGGACTCGAGTTTCAGCGTTCCGCCGTGTGCTTCTGCCAAGCGTCGGGCGATGGGTAACCCCAAACCCGTGCCGCGTGACCGGGTCGAAAAAAACGGTTCAAAAATGCGATGGCGATATTCTTCGGCGATCCCCGGCCCCCGATCGCGAATCTCCACTCGAATTGCGGGAACCCCTCCTTGCCAAGACGGAGCGATGGCAATCACTACATCCTCGTCCTCTGGGGAAACGGCAATCGCATTCTCAATTAAGTTGCGCAAAATTTGTTCGACCGCATAGGGATCGATGGTTACCGTCGGCGCATTCGACTCGACGATCTGCAACTTATCGGCCTGACAATGCCCTGCTTGCACGATGTGCTGACACGTGGTGGCGGCGACGTCCGCTAGGTGGCAAGTGCACAGATCGAGCCGGACCGGTTTGGCGAACTGCAGGACCTCTTGATAAAGGTGGAGCAGGTGATCGTTGGCCCGCTGGATGCGTTCGACCAACTGCAGCGCGTCAGGCTTGTCGGCCAACTCCAGCCCCAGAGTTTCGAGTGCCGCTTGGCTGCGTTGGAATGCGTTGCGACTCTCGTGCGCCAGGCCAGCCATGGTTTGCCCAATCGCCGCCAGTCGCTCTTGCTGGACATCCCGCCGCTGAGCTTCAACCAAATCGGTGATGTCGTGGCCTACTAACAGTTGACACAAGCTGCCAGCCACCCCCTCTTCGACGGGCGGCTGGAAGGTGTTCTGCGGATGGGGGACCGTCCTCGCAAACCAGCGAATGGTTCTTTCGCGTGATTCGAAGTCGGTGAACCGCGTCACTACGGGGCCCGAAGGCTCCTCCAAGCACTCGCTGGAAAAGAGCTCTGCCATAAGCGGGCGGTCATCGACGGGTATCAAATCATGGATCGTGGCAACGCCATTCGACAGCACATCCGATTTGCATACGAGTTGGGCTAAGTAACGATTCCCACGAATGATCTTGCCGTGGGAACGCGCATCGACGAGCAACACGATCGCTTGCGTCGTACCGATGATCGCTTCGTTGAGTTCTCGTTCGGTCTGCACAAAGTCGGCCACCGATTCGGCATGATAGGCGTCTTGGATGAGAGTTAAGTCAAGGTCGAGCATCTTGGAGATGGCAGACGCTTGGTGCTGGAAGCCGTTCAGCGTACCTTCCCAGCGCTCTCCGAGAGAAAACAGCAGCTGCGTCTTCAGCCGACTCATGGCAGCCGACGCCCAGACTTGCGGCAAGCCGATGCGAACATGCCTCCAACCGACAATCCATCGATTCTGGACAAATTCCTCGTCGTATCTCCCCGCGAACAACTCAGTCAGCCAACGGGCAAGCGAAATCTTTAAGCGTTCAACTTGCCGCGCCCCACCGGTCATTGCCGACTTGGTGTCGGCATGCCGCATGATCTCCTTGTAGAAATCGTCAATCAACAAGGGAACAAAAGGCTCGATCTGCGGCCAAGCCGCCACGCTCCGCTCAATGTCCCCGTCGGTCAGCTGCACGTAGCCTCGCAATTCGTGATACCGCCGCAGCAACTCGGCTGTCGGCGGCATCAAATCGTGAGGCGAGAATTCGTGGGGGTCTAATCGGTCGGACAAGGATCGCGCTTCAAGGTTAAGTTGAATGGAGAGGCTGCCAAGACTTGCATACACCCAACGAGCCGAACCCGGCTACGGATTGCCAGCCACGTCGGTACCACCAGCGTCCGGTGCACTCTCGTCCACCGGGACCGCCAACGAACGGACGTAATTCACCAAGTGCCAAATGTCATTGGCTGCGATCGAGGCAGCCGGCATGGGTGTGCCATCGATGCCTGCAGCGATGCGTCGGTAGAGCTGTTCAGGCGAGCTACCACCGCGATAGAGGCCTTCGCGGAAGTCGCGTGGCACGATGGCCCGTGGCGGCAAGGCCCCACGCGCTACCAAGGGGACTTGTGCCGCTGCATCGAGCGGATCGATGTTGATCCGCAACGTCCAGTCTTTCGTCCAGTCATCGTAGTCGATCGTCGGCCCGTCACCATAGCCTTCTGGACCATGGCACTTGCCGCAAGCGGACAACTCCGAAGCGAAAATTTGCTTACCTTTGGCAATCGATTCTTTAATCGGCGACGGCTCGTCCGAGTCGGCCGCTGCGATGACTTCCGCCGTGCTGGCGGGTACGGGAATATCCTCAGGCTCCGGGACTTCGCGGATACTATCGCCAGCCGCCAACCACGCATCGGCAATGTCGGTTGCAAATTCTTGGGCGGTAGCCAGTTGCTCTTCGAAACCCGGTGAGCCCACAGCAAACAGGTGCTCGCCCGCTATCGGCTTGCCGGTTTCCTCATCCAGTTCGGGCTCTTCACCCTCCACCGCGAACTCGACGTCGTTCCCTTCCATCAACATGCTGCGTTCAAACTCGCCGCGCCATGAAAGATAAATCACGTAGTCCACCAGCGCATCGATATCGGCATCGGTCAGTTCGGGAATGACCTTCATGCTCGTGCCAGCGATACCGTACTTGATCGAGTAGGCGAGGTCCTCGCGCAGTGGCTTGGCACCCCGCTCGGTGCTCTTGTACTTATACCGCCCCAAGCGATAGTCGCGGGGATACGGATCGAGCAGGGCTGCCGTTTCGCCACGGCCATTACCGGTTACGCCGTGGCAGGTCGCGCAGTGCTGGCGATAAAGCCCACGTCCCACTTCGACCGGCGAACCAGCCGCCTTGTGCAAATTGTCCAAACTTACGAGCTTGGAGTATTCCGCGTTGTTACGAATGAAGTCGGGCAAAGCGGGCTCATCGGGGGTCCCGAAGAACTTCCGCACCGCAACTTCCGTTTCTCTCAACGCGGGCGCCATCGGGTAGCCGGAGTCCAGCTCCAGCCCATGCGAATAAACCATGTTGGGTTCGAAATCCAACACCGTCTCTGGACTGCAACCCGCAAAGCAACTCAGGGTCGCCGCAATTCCACATACGCTCAGCAGCTTTTTCATTTATGACACTTTCCAACAATTACGTTTCGTGAGAGGAATTCCTCTCGAGGACATTGGTTTGTAGTTATTTAGGTTGATGGGGAGGTTGCGGGTCGTCGATCAGCATCCGCACCGCAGGGGTTTCCAAGTCATCGTATTGGCCACTCCGAATACATCGTATGCACGCGATCAAGGCAGCTCCGCCCAAGGCGATAGCGACCGGCAAGGCAACGTACAGGACACTCATGTGGGCGCCTCCAACTCAAAACTCTTAAACCCGAAAGTGACGGCGAGCACACTAACCGAACTGATGGGCATCAATAGGGCGGCGGCCAAAGGGCTGATCCAACCACACATGGCCAGCACCACCGATATCAAATTGTACGACAATGAGATCGCAAAGCTAAGGTAGATCAGTTGGGTCGTGCGGCGGGCACCTCTCAGCAACTGCGAGATGCTCGATAGTTTACCCGAACCAATAAAAACCGGGGCGGCTTGCAAGCTCACTTCGGCCCCGCCCCGTACGGCCACCCCCACGTCGGCAGCAGCCAAAGCGGCGGCATCGTTCGCCCCATCGCCAACCATCACCACCGCTCCTTCCATGCCGCGAGACTCACGAATGGCAGCCAATTTTTCTTCGGGCGAGAGACCGCCGTGGCACCGCTCGGCTGGGATCTGCAGCGCCTGGGCGATGCGCTGTGCAATCGCTTGATGGTCCCCAGACAGCATGCCTACCTTCCACCCTCGCTGCTTTAGCTCTGCGATCAGCTCGCCCGCCCCCTCCCGCAGTGGATCGGTAATGCCGAGCAAGGTTGTGACGCGCGAGTTGACCGCAATCAACACGGGGCTTTCACCTTGTGCCACCAGGTCGTCAAGCGCCAGCAGCAGTGCGGTGGGAACTTCGATGCCATGCGCGCGGATGAGGGACTGGTTGCCGACGACGAGCGAACATCCTTCGGCTTGCCCGATGACACCGCCAATTTGTACTTGAGTCAGTGCCGCGTTGGGGCAGAGGACCAATCGTCGCCGCTGGGCCTCGCGGAGGATGGCATTAGCCACTGGATGTTGGCACTCATGCTCAATGGAAGCCGCCAGACGCAAACCCTCGATGTCACCCACCACATGACTGACCGCTTGACGTCCCGCCGTCAGCGTTCCCGTTTTGTCAAACCAAATCGAACCAGGTGCAGCGAGTTGTTGCAATGAGTGGCCGTCGCGGATCAAGATATTGGCTTGCGCAGCCCTCCCCAAGCCCACCGAAATCGCGAGCGGAGTCGCCATGGCAAGTGCACACGGGCAGGCAACGATTAACAACGCGGTGGCATGCGCGGTTGCCGGACTTAGTCCCGTTGGCAACCAAGCTAAAAAAGTTAGCGCGGCCAGAAGCGTGATGACCACTACGAATATCCCGCCAATGCGATCAGCGAATTGCACCAATGGTATCTTCTCGATGGCCGCCGCCTCCACCGACTGCATTACGTGTCCGATGCGACTGTCCTTCCCCACGGCCGTAACTCGCAAGTCGATCGGGGAGACTAAATTCACTGTTCCGGCAGCTACCGCATCGCCACAGACCACTTCCGCAGGAATGCTCTCGCCGGTTAACAACGAACGATCGAGTTGCGAGCAGCCCGCCACCACCACGCCATCCGCCGCCACACTCTCTCCGGCCGCCACGCGAATGCGATTGCCCGCCACGAGCCGCTCGACCAGCATCAAGGTGGTAGCCCCTTGGTCATCGACCCGCGTCGCATGACGCGGGGTAATGCGCAACATCAAATCGACCGCACGGGCCGCCCGCTGCTGCTGACGGAACTGAATCCACCGACCAATGCGCAGTAAGAACACCAAGGTCGCCAAGGTGTCGAAGTAGGTGTGCCCTTCGCCGATAATCGCGTTGTAAGCACCCACGGCTGTCCCTGCCGCCAACCCCAGCGCCACCGGTAGATCCATGTGCGGCGTACGCGCCTTGAGTGAGGCCAAGGCCCCCACAAAAAAGGTTCGCCCCGGTCCCACGACCGCTAGGGTTCCCAGCAGCGTCCCCATGAATCCCAAAAAGTAACGGTACTCGGGTGCCAGCCCCGAGTAATCACCGGCATACAGGGCCACCGCAATCCACATTGCATTGGCGGCTAAAAAACCAGCGATCGCGATTTGTATCAGCAGTTGCCGGTTCTCGACTTGCAAATGCGCGTCGCGCGAGCGATCGAGGGGTGTTAGGCGATAGCCCAATTGGTCAAGCAGTCGAGCGATCCGACTGAGCTGCGTCGCTTGGGGATCGAAGATGATCCGCATCGTATGATCGCTCATCTTGACCCGCGCCAGCTTGAGCCCTGGTTCGTTGGCCGTCGCCCGCTCGATCAGCCAAGCACAGGCGGCGCAGTGCAAGCCATGCACGGCCAACTCGGTCGAACACAATCCGTCGAGGTGCAGTGTGGGTGTTGAGGGGCCAAGAAACTCGGGGGCATCGAATTGATCGTAATGCGTGGCGGTGCCTGCCGGCTGGGCTGCCCCCGAGCGCCGCATCTGATCCCGCAAGGCATAGAAATCGCCTAACCCCCAGCCGTTGATCAGGTCGTAGGCCCCTCGACAACCGCTGCAGCAAAACACTTGACTGCGGTTCGTATCCGCCGCGCACTCGGTGGGCTCCCCGCAGTGAATGCACGGCAGCGTGACCGACGGAGCGATGGCGTCGATCTCAGGCGCAGTCTCTGAAGTGGCTTGACGTAAGTCGGTTTTCACGGAGCTTTGTCTCCGCCCTCATGCGGCTTGTCTACGCAGCAGGGCAAGGGAGTCTGCACCAATTCGTCGATGCCTGCAGCCAGTTGTTTGGCCGTTTGCTCGGCTATTTGCCCTGCCGTCTGACCAACCGTCTCCTGCTGCGACAACTCGGTATCGCCGCTGCTGGCCTTGGCAGTTGACGCCGCGACACGTGGCCGAATGTCAGCCAATGAAGTGAGTCCTGCAAAACCGCGTCCAACCGCCGTGTAGCCTCCAGCGAGCACCAGCAGCAGAGCAGCCCCCACCGGAATCGCCTTGCGAAAACGAACTCCCAAAAACTGCGTGCCAGCCACCAACGCCACCAGGGCCGGGACAGTCCCTAACCAAAATGCGATCATCACCAGCGGCCCGGTAAGCATGCTGCCTGTGCCAGCGGCAACCAGCGCAAATAAATACAACCAGCCACACGGCAACAACGGGGTCAATAAACCTGTGACTAGCCCACGCGCGGCGGTCGGCAAGCGAAAGATGATGGGGCGGAGCTTGACCAACGCCCGGGTGATCAACGAAGCCTGCGGGGTGCTCTCAAACTGTTTGAATTGTTTTCGCTGCAAGACCAACTGATACAATCGCACGCCGCCGATGACGATCATCAATGTCCCCACAATCCGCGCCGCCACCAATTGGACCCCCAAAGCCTGACCTCCCAGATCGACCAATTGCCCAGCCGCGCCGGCGATCAGCCCCGCCAAGGTGTAGGTGAGTAAACGTCCAAAGTGATACAACGTGGTGGCTACTGCCAGCTGACGGCCACGCCTGCCATCGCCGGCCCCGCTCGCCCAAATAGCCAACGGACCACACATGCCAACGCAATGCAGGCTGCCCAAGAGGCTGGCGGTTACAACGGCGCTAATTAAAAGCCACATGATGGGAGTGAGGAGTAAGGAGTAAGGAGTAAGGAGTAAGGAGTAAGGAGTAAGGAGTAAGGAGTAAGGAGTAAGGAGTAAGGAGTAAGGAGTAAGGAGTAAGGAGTAAGGAGTAAGGAGTAAGGAGT
>JBGSHW010000142.1:0-1866 GCA_041751975.1 Pirellulaceae bacterium | reverse complement strand
CACAAGCTGGACGGCATCATCTCCATGCCCTCCGGCGTATTCCGCCCTTACGCCGGGGTGTCCACCGCTATTTTACTGTTCACCAAAACCAACTCCGGCGGCACCGATCACGTCTGGTTCTATGACATGCAGGCCGACGGGTTCTCGCTGGACGACAAGCGCAACGAGCTGGACGCCAGCACGCACGAAACCAACAACCTGCCCGATATCATCGCCCGCTGGCTCAAACGCAATACCAGCGCCGGCCTCGACCGCACCGCCCAGAGCTTTCTGGTGGCCAAGGCCGAGATCGTCGGCAATGACTACGACCTGTCGATCAACCGCTACAAGGAAGTGGTGTACGAACAAGTACAGCACGAAGCGCCGCTGAAGATTCTGGCTGACCTGAAAGTGCTGGAGGCGGAGATTATGCAAGGGATGGAAGAGTTGGAGGGGATGTTGAAGTGACCTCGATGGCTGTCTCCACAAAGAAAATTGAAGACTTTTGCCGCACGGGTAGCGGTGGTACGCCCTCTCGCTGTAATTCCGAATATTTCGATGGCGGCACTATTCCCTGGGTTAAGTCCGGCGAGCTGAAGGCCCGCTTTGTGAGCAGTACCGAGGAATCGATTACAGATGCCGCGGTGAAGCAGTCGGCAGTCAAGCTTGTTCCCAAAGGTGCACTGCTAGTTGCAATGTATGGCGCAACCGTAGGCGAGGTTTCCGAACTCGCAGTGGACGCCACTACGAATCAAGCGATTTGCCATATCGTTCCCGACCCAAACGTTTGCGACCGTGGATATCTATTTCAATACCTCTCAGCGATCAAGCCAGAGCTGCTTGATCGTCGAGTTGGTGGTGGCCAGCCTAATATTTCCCAGGCGATCATTAAATCTTTAAGTGTCCCTCTGCCCCCGCTCCCCGAACAACGCCGCATCGCAGCGATTCTGGACAAGGCCGACGCGCTGCGTGCCAAGCGCCGCGAAGCCATCGCCAAGCTCGATCAACTGCTGCAATCCGTTTTTCTGGAAATGTTCGGCGATCCAGTAACAAACCCGAAAGGCTGGCGAGAGACAGATTCGCTTGGTGATATGTCTGACATTTGCTCTGGAATTACCAAAGGGCGACGAACAATAAACGAAGTCAGGGAAGTTCCATATCTCGCTGTCGCCAATGTGCAGGATCGTCATCTGAAACTGGAAGCAGTCAAAACGATCGGAGCCACCGAAGTAGAGATAGAAAGATATCGACTTTCTATGAATGATCTTTTGTTAACCGAAGGTGGTGACCCCGACAAGCTTGGAAGGGGGGCGCTGTGGGATGGATCGATAGCGGAGTGCATTCACCAAAACCACGTTTTCCGCGTACGCATCACCTCGCTTTCGATTAACCCGGTTTATCTGAGTTGGTTGATCGGCAGCGCTCGGGGAAAGAGATATTTTCTTAGCGTGGCGAAGCAAACGACCGGAATCGCGTCGATAAATATGACACAGCTAAAGAAATTTCCGCTGCTCACTCCGCCAATCGACTTACAAAAACAGTTTGCGCAAATCGTGTCGCGAATTGAGGAGCATCAACAAGAGTTAGGGAAAGCAGGAGATAGTGCTGAGCAACTGTTTCAGTCTCTACAACAACAAGCGTTCACAGGGAAGCTCTAGTCCCTATCGACAACCAGTGCCCCCAGCACGCCACGGAACAGGCAATCCCCTATGGCTCACTTCGTCCCCGCTCGTACCGCTTGCCGTCTCGATACCCCTGGCGAGCGTCGCCTGGCGGAGCGGCTGGAGAAGAAGCTCGAAGACGACTATCTGTGCTGGTTCAATGTCCCTGTGGGACCAAAGGCCTTGCAGCCGGATTTTATCGTGCTGCATCCGCAGCGCGGGGTGT
>JBGSHW010000141.1:0-81911 GCA_041751975.1 Pirellulaceae bacterium | reverse complement strand
CCGGGACCGCCTGCGCCTGGACGCGTTCCTCCGCCCGGACCGCCGATACTCGGACGGGTTCCTGCACCGGGACCACCCACGCTGGGTCGCGGTCCGCCGCCCGTGCCGGTGCTCGGTCGACTAGGCGATGGCATGGCAGGTCGACTCATCGATGGCGAACGGCTCATCGCGGGACTTGGTCGACTGGCCACTCCGCCGCCTGAGAACCCACCACCTCCAGCGCGCGACATGCCACCACCAGCTCGACCACCTCCGCCACGACCACGTTGGGCCAGCGCGTCACCGGCTGTCATCGCGGCGACCACACAACAAATAACAGAAACTTGTATCAGTTTTTTCATCATTGCAATCCTTGGTTCGAAATATGGGGGAGTTGTATTCAGTTTTTAGTGATCTGGACTTCATCGACGTTAGGCAACAGTTCACCATCCACAGTACGATTGACCGACTGCAGGGTGCAGGTGTGGTCATCGACATAGGTGATAATATTGACAGCGGAGGACTTACGCCCGTCGGGTAGAACACCGCTCTGTTGGATATGCCAACTGCTCCCCTGCTTTGTCCAAGTGGCCTGACCGAAACCACCATCGGAGTCGAAAACCCACGAGCGGATCTTCTTTTCACTCGGATCCCAACCGATCACCTGCAAGCCAGCCATATCGATTTCATCGCCGATTTGAATGGTAAAGGAGCGAGTGAGGAAGTTGTTGTTGCGTGTCCAACGGCAGTCGGTTACCACCGTCGCTTCGTCATCCTGATCCACCCAGCTGCCTACCATCCACTCCAAGTCCTTCAGGTGCTCGTAATGCGATAGTAAATCGGGAATACTCTGCTCTGTCATACGATCCAACAACCACTGGTTGTCACGTTTGACGTAGACAGCCGAGTACTGAGTTTTGGATGGTGCTTCGTCTGGAAGGATGACGTGGGCGGTCCCTTGTTCAACCGCCACGTTGGGCGAGACAAAGCCAATCGAGACAGTTTCCGCCTCTAACTTGGCGCCCTTGGTCTCAGCGAACATTTCAATGAATTGCTTTTCGATAGCCTCACGGCCGACGACTTCTTCGCCGCTGAGGGGGTTGGTGTACACAGCCTCTGGGGCCCACAGGGCTGACAAGGCTTTGGCGTCGCCCTTGTTGAATGCGACGACATAGGCTTCTACCGCTTTTCGAATCGCCGCCTCGCTTTCAGTTTGACGTATCGCGTCATCCGCGATCACCGAGCCGAGGCCGCTGGCCATGAGGGTTAACGAAAGTAAAAAACATTTTACAAACACAATAAATTCTCCGGTAACGCGTGAGGGATCTAAAGAACCAAGCTAAGTAGACGATGAAAAATTTACCAATGCCTCATTGTCAAAACCTCAACTTGTTTTGCGATTTCAATTCTATCAGTGAACTGCCAAGCAGCCTTCGGCAATGAGTTGCCAAGTCACCGCTATTTCTATTTTCTTTGTGGGCGACGCTGGGCGTCTATCGAAAATCCGCAATCAAAAGAACTTTGCTCCTCCTGTGCCACTCGAATAGGGCCAATTCAGCTCGCGATTCGTCGCATCGGTCGAATCCTGACTCGTAGCGGTACGGTGCATAGTTCGACGCCGGGCGACCAGCGACTTTTCTTGCCGGTGCCCCCTACAATCAGGCCGCCAAATTTCATTTGGGATCAAATCGTGCGCAGAATAAGTGTTTAGAGGTGGTTCGGTTTTGTCAAGGATTAGTTCGGGAACAACTGGCGGCGATCGCACTGTTCCTCACCTTGAGTGAGCGTTGTGCGAAACTTTCGCAATTTTAGTTACAGCGAGCGAGGTGATCCGATACTACACTTCGAAGAACGCTTTTACGACCTAACCAAGCTTCAATCCATCGACTTCTTTTTGTCATATTGGGCTCGACCTCTGATGGCGCACACCCTCGTCAGCTTTGGTTTTAGCGATGGGCAATATGTATCGGCTATGCGTGCCGCCGGAAGAGTGCGTCGACTGCTAAACGACTACGTCACTCGTCTTGGGCAATTGGCGGATCAACTTCCACTTGGCTCAAGGCTGAGGCAACTCGTAATCCGAGGTTGGCACGGCCGCAGGCTGCTCGAGCCGCACTACCGGTGGCCGCGCCGACATTGCCTTCCACCATACCTCTGCTTGATCTGAATCCCACCGGTTTGCGCAACTGCACTGCTCTAAAGCATTCTTCAATTCATCGGCATCTTGAAATCGGTCAGACGGGTCCTTGGCCATGCACCTGAGAATGGTTTGCTCCACGTCAAAGGGGAGGCAAGGGTTCAACCGCGACGGAGGCGCTACCTCCAAATTGCGGTGGGCAGCCAGCAGTTCCAACACATTCTTACTGGTAAAAGGTGGCATGCCTGTCAGTAGGTAGTAGGCCACGGCTCCAAGCGAATAAATGTCGGCGCGCTCATCTACTTCTGCATAGGCCGATGCCTGCTCCGGAGACATGAATAGGGGCGTACCGCTGAAAGCTCCGGACCGCGTACCAACCTCCGGCTGGTCGTCACTTTCTTTAACCAGTCCAAAATCGAGTAGCTTAGCGACGTCAAAAATACCGCCACGTTGGGACGCAAAGATATTTGCAGGTTTGATATCTCGATGAATGAGGCCCACCGAGTGAGCCTCCTTCAATGCTCCACAAATCTGACTGAGAAGATAGATGACCCGCTCAGGCGGCAAGGGGCCGTACTTCTCCACCAAGTCTTCCAGACTCAGTCCTGGTAATAGTTCCATCACGTAGTAAAACGTTCCGTCTTCAGTTCGTCCGTAGTCGTAGATTTCGATTGTGTTCCAATGGGTTAGTTTAGCAGTGGCTTTGACCTCTTTCTCAAAACGCGTGATCGCTATAGTGTCGCCTTCACTGGTGGCTTTGATCAGTTTGATCGCGCAGGGGCGTTTGAGTAGCATGTGCTCAGCGGCATAGACCTCCCCCATGCCGCCGGCGCCTAATCGCTGCCCCAAACGATATTGGCCAAATTGGCGTGCCTTAAAAACTTCGCGACGTGCTGAGTTAATCACATGCGCGGCGAAGATGGCAACGACTGCAGTGACCAGTGGCAACGGTATCGGCGAACCCGACTTGTCGTAGGCCAGCAGCAGCGCGACATCCGGTGAGACCCAACGCTGGATTGCAACCAACAGGTAGGGAAGGATGGCAGCAGAAAGCATGATCACTGCTCCTCGCTTCCAAGTGTTCGGCATCAGCGTACCATAGACAAAGATCAAGACACACCAAGCCATCAATGACTGTTGAAAAAGAGAGGATAGCGAAACGGCATCCTGCTGAGCCGCAAATGCCGATATTCTTGATACGAGCATGAGTGACAGTTGAACTGCCACCGAGCCAAAAACCACCAGTTCCAATAGTCGCAGTTGGAACAGCTTCAACTTGGGGAGATAACGAAGCAGAACGGCAGAGCCAATGGTGATGATTACAATCAGCCCACGCAACCACCCAAGGCTGGTAATTCCGTTGACAAGGTTGCCGATGAACGCCACCGCAAGCACGACCGAGATCACGCGTGCCGCAGCCGATAGACGACTGCGAAGGAGGGCCGCCGTCTCTTCGGAAAAATGAGGTTGATTGCCCGCCACGAAACCAACTTTGGCTTGTGACACCTCAAAGGAATTTTGACTCGGCACCGACGCCGCTGGTTCGAATATCAAGGTTGGCTGCATCTGTTCTGCATTTCGTCCCAAAACAATTTGGTCGGATCAACGGATGCTCATTGTAGCAGCGTCTGATCCCTGCGTTCCCGATTGAAATGGATTGTCCTGCCACTTGCCGAGCGAGGCGGAGCCTGCCACTTGCCGAGCGAGGCGGAGGACGACCAGTGGCAAAATTGGAATATGCGGAAGTGCCACATCGTTAGACAGTGTTTGCCGATCACCCTTGACCACCAATATTTTATTTCTGCGGCAACGCGCTGGTAATCGGCTTCGACCTGAGTGCCTGACTATTCTAGTCATCACCCGTCCCCATAGATACCGCCTGCTACCCTTCGTTGAGCAGTAGGACGCCTCAACGCCCTCCGACGCTGCGAGCGCCGATCGAACAGGTGCCTACTTTGTGGAGCTTATCGCCCCAGAATCGCGGTGAGTTGTTCGATATCAATCGGTTTGACGAGATGCCAATCAAAGCCGGCAAGATGTGTGGCAGCTTGATCCTCGATCCGCCCATAGGAGCACCGCAAATACTCGAAACCTCTGTCTTGCCTTCCAACTCAGGATGCCGCAATTCGTAACTCTACCATCTCGAAACGGCGTTAAACGCAGCCCGCTGCCGAAATGATTTCATCAGCATGTGTTCTTGGTTAATTTTTAGGGGGTACCTACCCCGGGTGCATCGACATCAAGTATTTGGAAACTCGCGCTCGGACTGCGGTGGATCTCTGACGGATCGTGTGAGCCGGAGGTGCAAATGAAAAGCTGCTTTCGTTCTGGACCGCCCAACATGACTGCGTAAGCATGGGTGTCGACCTGGATTCGATCGGTAATCGTCCCACCTTCGCAAACCCGCACCACGCTATCTTGGCCTGCGGGATTTGCACACCAGATGCCACCTTCGGCATCGAGACAAATGCCATCGAGGCCTATGGTCTCAGGCAATTGCGCCCATATGCGACGGTTGGTTAGTGCACCGTTGTCTGCAATGTCGAAGGCGGTAAGACAATGCCCGATTGTTTCACCGATAATGAGCGTTCGACCATCGGGGGTGATCACTATACCGTTGGGGAAGCACAGGTTCACCGCAACGATCCCTACGTGGCTCTGGGGTCAGGCCTTGTGTTCAGTGTTCGCTATGGTTAGGATTAAGCTATCGCACACGATTTTGCACTTACCGAGGGTCTGATCCATGCCGCGTCCACCTCGAATCCAGTTCGCCGGGGCAAACTATCACATCGTCACTCGCGGCGATGGTCGAAGACCCCTGTTTCATGATGTGGGGCACTACGAGCGATTTACGGAGGGACTACGCCAGGAAGTCGAGCGAAGTGGCTGGATTGTGTTGGCATTTTGTTGGATGCCAAATCACATTCATGCACTGCTGCAAACCCCTGAGCCGAATCTCGCCGCAGGGATGCAGCATTGGCTCTCCGGCTATGCAAACTGGTATGCCAAACGAAACCAGCGGACAGGCCATTTGTACCAGGGGCGATACAAGGCATTTTTAGTGGAGGATGCTGGGTATTACTGGACCCTCAGTCGCTACATCCACCTCAACCCGTGCAACGCAAGCAAGCCCCTTGTCGAAGATCCCGAGCAATGGCCGCACAGCAGTTTTGCGGGGTATGCCCGCAAGAGCAAACGTCTTGACTGGGTTGCCTACGACCAGCTGCACGCACACTGGCAAGCTGCCCATGGAGGTAGCGATCCCGATCGAGCTTACCGGAAATACGTTCGCGATGGTATCCATTCGCCAGAGGACCCCTTCAAGCAAGAGCTTCGCGAATGGGTCTTTGGTAGCGAAGACTTTCTGCGGCGGATGATTGCCTTGGCGGAGGGCTCCCGTCCCGGTCGGCATGAGTCCACCAGTCGCCGCTTGAGGAGCGTGAGCGCCGAGCAGATTCTGGAGGCGGTTGCTTCGTACCACGGAGTGAGCAAGGAAGATTACGCCAAATTCCGCAGTCAGGCAGCGGGGCGTGACATGGCCGCCTGGTTATGCCGGAAGTGGACCGGAGCCACCTTGGGTGAGTTGGGGCCTTCGTTTGGATTGTTGGGAGTCGACAGCGTTTCGAACTTGGTCCGCCGCGCCACGGAGAGATCTACTGAGTCGAGCAAGTGGAAGCGGCAAGCAGGAGAGATCGAAACCACCCTTGGCCTGAACACCGAACACAAGGCCTGACCCTAATCGAGTGTGTCGCTTGAGACACTTAGCACTCGCTCGATCTCATCGGCTGACATGCCGCGTTGGATCATGGCGTGCTTGAGCTCGACTTCATTGCGGTGCTTGACAATCTGACGGGCTGCGTTGGCCATTGCGGAAACGATCAGCCACGTGAAAACGCCGACGATGGCCACGACCGGAATGAGCATTGGCGAAGTGATGAGGTGCATGGTCGCTCGCGTTTTTGTGAGAGGAAAGTCTTGAATTGGGGTGAAAGGACTATTTTCAGTTCGAGTTTTGGCGCTTCATCTTGACATGCGGTTGCCGATATTTCGCGAATTTTTAACGGCTTGAGCCGATTCGGATGCCCCACTTTGGCGATTCCGCTGGGTGCTGCATTGAAGCTCCCTCGGCACCCGCCGTTCCACGCAACTCCTCGCGGGGCCTCGACAGAAGCTGGCAAAAGTCGATAATTTGGACCTGCAAATCCCTTTTTCCGAAACAACTCACACGCGGCTGAAAACATGGCAAAGAAGACTATCGCTGACATCGATCCCAAGGGCAAGACGATCCTGATGCGCGTCGACTTCAACGTGCCTCAAGATGACGATGGCAAGATTACGGACGATCGCCGGATTCGGATGGCGCTTCCCTCGATTGAATCGGTGCTAAGCCGTCATGGGCGGTTAGTGCTGATGAGTCATCTTGGGCGTCCGAAGGGAAAAGGCCTGGAGCCCGAGTTTACGCTGGCGGGTGCCGCCCACCGCTTGGGTGAGCTACTCGGCAAGCCGGTTAAATTTGCTTCGGACACCGTTGGCCCGGACGCTGAGGCCCAGATCAAGAGCCTGCAGGATGGCGAAGTGCTGGTGCTGGAAAACGTTCGCTTCAACGCTGGCGAGCAGTCCGGCGATGCCGAGTTCGCGAGCAAACTGGCTGGTTGGGCCGACGTTTATTGCAACGATGCCTTCGGTACCTGCCATCGCACTGACGCTTCCATGGTCGCCGTTCCTAAAGCCATGGGGAACAAGCCCAAGGTGAGTGGCTTCCTGGTCGCCAAGGAGATCGAGTACTTGAGCGACACGATTTCCAACCCAGCTCGTCCTTTCGTGGCGATCTTGGGTGGGGCCAAAGTGAGCGACAAAATCAAAGTCATCGACAACTTGCTCGGCATCTGCGACTACGTCCTGATCGGCGGCGCGATGGCCTACACCTTCTCGCTCGCTGCCGGTGGCCAAGTAGGGAAGAGCTTGGTGGAAAAAGACAAAGTGGAGTTAGCCAAAGAGTTGATCGCTAAGGGGGGTAGCAAGTTGGTGTTGCCGGTTGACACCCATTGCGGCGACGATTTCTCCGGCGACTGCAACAAAAAAGTGGTGGCAGCAGGTGAAATTCCTGACGGCTGGGAGGGGCTCGACATCGGCCCAGAAACCGCCATGCAGTACGCGGATTTGCTGAAAAACGCCAAGACCGTGGTGTGGAACGGACCGATGGGTGTCTTTGAAATGCCCCCCTTCGACGAAGGAACCAAGCAAGTTGCCCAGGCAATTGCCGACAGCGAGGCAACGAGCATTATCGGCGGCGGCGACTCGGCGGCAGCCATCGAACAGCTGGGGTTTGCCGAACAAGTCACCCACGTTAGTACCGGTGGCGGCGCCAGCCTGTCGATGCTCGAGGGGCAGAAGTTCGAAGCGGTTGAGCTGCTCGATAATGTTTAAAGCAACAATGTTTAGAGCAACAATGTTTAGAGCAACCGGCTATCGCAGGGCCCGAAGCAACCGCTCATTGCAGGTTTTCCCTTCCTCCAGCTACCGACCTGAAGACTTACATTTCACCCAAGCCTCCTAAGTTTACCATGCCCGACTGCATCGGCAGCGGGCAGCGACCGCGTTGAAAGATCGCTTGGGACTCAAAGGTAACCTGGTTAACCTAGCTTCGCCAAGGCACCGTTCCGAGGCTCTTAGGCGGAAAGAGGGGCTATTTTGGTAAAATGACATATTCAAAGAGCGCGACATTTGTAGAATTTGTGTGTTCCCGGCAGGGTAGAATATTCGATACAACCCTTGCTTTCTACCGAAACGGTCCAGTTCGCCCGTTTCCACGGTGGATCCTAACCCCAAATTTATCCTCACAGGCTCTCTCTGAATGTCCACTGACACTCCGCAGGCGGCTGCCCCAAAACAGGTCCAGATCGTAAGTGGAATTACTGTTCGATTGGCTGGCGACTCAGGCGACGGTATGCAGCTGCTCGGTACGCAGCTAACCAACACTTCCGCACTTTCTGGCAACGACGTCGCCACCTTCCCCGACTTCCCGGCTGAAATTCGCGCTCCGCGCGGGACGCGCGCGGGAGTGAGCGGATTCCAAGTTCAATTTGCCTCGCACGAAGTGCACACGCCGGGCGATACGCTGGACTGCTTGGTCGCTATGAATCCTGCCGCATTGATCACCAATATCAACGACTTGCGTCCGGGTGGTCTGTTGATCGCCAACGAAGACAGCTTCGAAGATAAAGATCTCAAGTTGGCCAACGTATCCCAAAATCCGCTCGACGAGCCGATGATGGAGAACTACCGCGTTGCCAAGATCCCGATGACCAAGTTGACTCGTACGGCTGTTGCCGATCTGGGTTTGTCGACCAAAGAAGCCGATCGTTGCCGCAACTTCTTCGCCATGGGCTTGGTCTATTGGTTGTACGGCCGCGATATGGACGCCACGCTTCGTTTCATCAAGAACAAGTTCGGCAAGAATCCCCAGTTCGAAGAAGCCAACGTGCGCGCTTTGCGGGCTGGCTGGGCCTTCGGTGAAACCACCGAACTATTGGGTGCCTCGTACCAAGTCGATTCGGCCAAGTTGCCCAGCGGCAACTACCGTAACATCATGGGCAACCAAGCGCTCGCCTGGGGGCTCATGACGGCTGCCAAGTTGAGTGGCAAGGAGCTGTTCTACGGCTCTTATCCGATCACGCCAGCCAGCGACATTCTGCATGAATTGTGCAAGTTCAAGAACTTTGGCGTGTGCACCGTGCAGGCTGAAGACGAGATTGCTGCGGTGTGTGCGGCGATCGGGGCTGCTTATGGCGGCTCGATGGCGGTCACCGCCAGCAGTGGTCCGGGGATCGCGCTCAAGGCAGAAGCGATGGGACTGGCCGTCATGATCGAACTTCCCTTGCTGGTCATCGATGTTCAACGTGGAGGCCCCAGCACGGGGTTGCCAACCAAGACAGAGCAAGCCGATTTGCTGCAATTACTCAACGGCCGCAACGGCGAAGCACCGGTCCCGATCTTGGCTGCCCGTAGCCCCGGGGACTGCTTCCACACCGCCGTGGAAGCTTGGCGGATTGCCACCACCTTCATGGTACCCGTTGTGATTCTGTCCGACGGATACATCGCCAATGGCTCCGAGCCGTGGCTGATTCCGGATGTCAACGAATTGGACAAGATCAACGTGCAGCACCCGCCGGCATGGGCCGGGCAAGAAACCTTCTTGCCTTATTCGCGCGATGAGAACTTAGCGCGACCCTGGGCCATTCCGGGAACACCGGGACTGATGCACCGCGTGGGAGGATTGGAGAAAGCCGATGGAACAGGCAACGTCAGCTACGATGCGGACAACCATCAGAAAATGGTGAACATCCGCGCGCAAAAGGTGGCCAACGTGGCTTCCATCATTCCGCCGCAACAAGTGATGGGCCCAGACCATGGCGAGTTGCTCGTGTTGTCATGGGGTGGGACCTACGGCAGCTGTCACACCGCCGTGCAACAGGCGATCGACGCGGGGCTGAGCGTTGCACATTGCCACCTGCGGCACATGAATCCCTTCCCGTCCAACTTGGGCGATATACTGACTCGCTACGACCAAGTCCTGGTGCCCGAATTGAACCTGGGACAATTGCTCTCGCTTGTGCGAGCCAAGTATTTGGTGAATGCCATCGGCTTCAACAAGGTGATGGGTAAACCGTTTAGCGTCGGCGAGTTGGTCGAGAAGATTCGCTCAATGACTAGCACTCCCGCGAAACAAGCCTCACCTACCGCCAAAGCTAAAATGTTGGCCGAATCGCGAGTTGGCTGAGCATTGCGGCTGTTGCATTGAAGCCAGTGCACGGCGGCTGGAATCACTACCAACCATTAAGACTTGAAACCGAACATCGAATCCAAAAAGTAACGTAAGCATGAGCACTGAACTACCGGTACTATCCGCAGCCGACTTCGCCAGCAATCAGGACATTCGTTGGTGCCCAGGTTGCGGCGACTATTCGATCCTAGCCCAAATGAAGAAGATGCTCCCCAGCCTCGGACTGCCGCTGGAGCAGATCGTCTTCGTTTCGGGCATCGGTTGCTCCAGCCGTTTTCCCTATTACATGAACACCTACGGCATGCACAGCATCCACGGCCGTGCACCGGCGGTGGCCACCGGCTTGCGGGTCTCGCGGCCTGAGCTGAAGGTCTTTGTGATAACGGGCGATGGCGATGCCCTGAGCATCGGCGGAAATCACTTCATTCACTTGCTGCGTCGCAACGTGGACGTGACGCTGGTGCTCTTCAACAACCGCATCTACGGTTTGACCAAGGGGCAGTACTCGCCAACCAGCCCCGAAGGGCAAGTTACCAAGAGCACCCCGCTGGGCTCGCTCGACCATCCATTGAACCCAATCACGGTCGCTCTTGGTGCCGAAGCCACGTTCATTGCCCGCAGCGTCGACGTGCACATCAAGCACTTGGCGGACACACTCTATCGCGCTGCCATGCACCGCGGCACTTCGGTGGTCGAGGTCTATCAGAATTGCAATGTGTTCAACGATGGTGCGTTTAGTTATGCACAAGACAAGGCGACGCGCGAGGATACTACGGTCGAGCTTGAGCATGGCAAGCCATTGATCTTCGGCAAGAATCGCGACAAGGGGATTCGCCTCAACGGCCTGAAGCCAGAGATTGTCGATCTATCGAGCGGAGCCATATCGCACGATGACCTGCTGTTCCACGACGAGCAAGCGGACTCGACACTGACCCACATCTTGGCCAAGATGCGCTATCCAGATTTCCCTGAGCCGATCGGCGTGTTCCGCGATGTGGATCACCCGATTTACGAAGATCAGGTGCGTGAGCAGATCGGCAAGTCAGTCAAGCAACGCGGCCTGGGAGATCTCAATAAACTCTTCAACAGTGGTGACACCTGGACGGTCGCGTAAACCATGCTCTCGAAAACAGCCGAGTATGCTCTGCGCGCGGTTGCTGCGCTGGCGGCGACCCCCGACCGGCCGGCTTCGGCCGATATACTGGCTGAGAGAACCAAGGTACCTCGCCGCTACCTGCACCGAGTTCTTCAAGATCTAGCGAAATCTGAAATTGTGCGTTCGCGATCGGGGCCCGGCGGCGGATATGAGTTGGCGGTGGCCCCCGACGATCTGACCATCTTGGACGTGGTCAACTCGGTTGCCCCCTTGGAACGGATCACCGAGTGCCCGTTGGGGCTTCAGACCCACACCGAGTTGTGTCCATTGCATGCAGAACTCGATCGGGCCTATGCCGCTACCGAGAAAGCCTTCCGGAGCGTTACCATTCGCGCTCTGTTGAACTCCACCAGCTCCATCATACCGCTGTGCGAAACCCACTCCGCGGCGCCTGATTCGTAGCTCTTCTCTTCCCCCTCCGCAAATCCGCAAAGGTCTTGCCATGTCGATGAGCCCACTCAACCGTTTCGCAGTCATCGTCTCCGTACTCTTGCTTCCCGCGGCGTGCTACGCACAACAGTCGGTAACGGCCGAAGGTGCCACCCCAAAACGGATTGTCGAAGATTGCAAGTTCACCGAAGGCCCCGCTGCTGACGCTGAGGGGAACGTCTATTTCACCGATCAACCGAACGATCGGATTATTAAGGTGGATGTCGAAGGCAAAGTCAGTGTCTTCATGCAACCTGCGGGTAGGAGCAACGGCATGTTCTTCGCTCCGGATGGTAAGCTCATCGCCTGTGCTGACGAGCAGAATCAGATGTGGGAAATCGAGGCCGACGGCACCCATCGCGTCCTCTTCGAAGGTTTTCAGGGGAAAAAACTCAACGGCCCCAATGACGTCTGGATTCATCCCCAAGGTTGGATGGTCTTCACCGATCCCTACTACCAGCGCCCTTGGTGGGAGCACCAACAAATGCCTCAAGATGGTGCGCATATTTACATCGTTGAGCGCGATGGAGCGATGATTCGACGGGTCGATAGTCGCTTCAAGCAGCCCAATGGGATCGTCGGAGATGCTGAGCGTGGTCTGTTGTTCGTGGCAGACATCGGCGATAGCAAGACGTATGTTTTCAAGATGGATCGTAGTGGCAATTTGACTGACCGCAAACTATTTTGCCATGAAGGCTCCGATGGCATGACCCTCGATCGCGAAGGCAATCTGTACTTGACCGGCAAGGCAGGGGTGACCGTCTATGATCGCGAAGGCCAGAAGCGGGAAGTGATTTCGATCCCCCAAGGCTGGACCGCCAACGTGTGCTTCGGCGGAAAAGACCGCAAGACATTGTTTGTAACTGCCAGCGATAGCCTCTACACCGTCGCCATGCGCGTGGCGGGACTCTAAGCAGGTCGCCAAGAGTGTTTCGGGGAAACCAAAGTCGGAGTCAACACGTAGCCGCGTCTCTCCGAGACGCGGAAGGTCTGCGTCTCGGAGAGACGCAGCTACGTGAAGACGCGGAATGTCTGCGTCTCGGAGAGACGCAGCTACGTGATCACCACATTTAGAAACCGAGCCTAGTTTCGCAGGGAGAGGATTAAAATCAACTAGGTGCACAAAGAAGATTCGGGATAAGCCCTATCATCTCGAGATATTCTTGCGGGCGCACAATTGAGTGTTTCAGTCTTGCAGGAGCGGCGGAGGTTTTCGACCGTCTTGCTATGGACAGCGTCAAGAACCAGGGATCTCTGGTTACTTCGGCAACTTCGCTCCCGGCTGGTTACGCATTGGACCGTAACCGTCAACCTAAATCCACGACTCCGGTACACTGGCGAAGCCAGCCGGGGGCGACGGGATGAATTGAAGTCTACGGTGATTCTTAGCACGCTGCATCACCTTCCAACTCCGTCCCATGTCCGCATCCCGCATGGCCTTCGCCCCATGTCGGCTCGACTGGCATGAGCGGAAGTTTTGAAGTTCGCAAACGAACCAAATCAAATCAAACCAGCTCCCCTTGCCGGCTTGTCCGGCAGGAAGCGAAGTCTCATTGCGGCATCTCCTTATTCGATTCGTCGACACTAACTTTTAGGCCAATGACAAGTCACCCGATCTCAGCTCCTCAGCCCGACTCGCCCCAGCTTGCCCCGACTCCTGCAACGACAATGGCCGGGGGAGAATGGCGTTAGGGAAAGCACGCGATTGTGACGATTAAGGCGCAGATACTGCCAGCCAATCAGGCTATATCTTGCGGTTTAACACATTGCCGACGCTTGGCTGACTGCTGCAGCCTAACCTGCTAATGGCATTTCGCCGCCACTTGAGGCTTCCTGTGTCGCTACGACCCGTTGCCCGCAAGCTCACGGAGACGACAACCCGCCGAGGGCGCTTCGTGGTTCACCCAGTAGTACAGCGTAAAGCGATCGAGCATGACTCAAACCTCCGTCGATTCTGTCGGCCATTCAGCGGTTCCATTTGCCACTTACACAGCCTGGGAAGAGACGATTACAAAACGCGATCTTCCCCCTGCGGTCGATAAGTCGGCCACCGGCTATCTGATGCAAATCTATCCGCTGGTGTTCAATCGCCAATTGGTGGAACTCGAGGCCACGCGCTTCACCGTGGGCCGCGATCCGTCAGCCGGCTTATGCATCGCTGACAGTTCGATCTCCCGCCAACATGCACTCATCGAACGCACTCCAGAGGGCTATCGGATCACCGATTTGGCCAGCACGAATGGCACTTGGGTGAATGAACATCGCGTCGAGTCCAGTGCACTGGAGCCCGGTGATCGCGTGCAACTCGGGGGCTTCATCTTCAAGTTCTTGTCGAGCAATCACATTGAACTGGAGTATCACGAGGCGGTCTATACGATGATGACCCGCGATGGATTGACAGGCACCTACAACAAACGCTCCTTCTTGGAATTCATCGACCGCGAGTTCCGCAAGTCGCAACACCGCGGAACACCTTTGTCGCTGATCCTATTCGATATCGATCACTTCAAACAGGTCAACGACACCCACGGGCACTTGGCCGGCGACGAGGTTTTGCGGGAGATCGGCAAGCGGCTGGGTAGTGTCGTGGCCGACCACGATTTCTTGTCGCGTTATGGCGGTGAAGAGTTTGCCATCTTACTGGCCGGAGTCCCCTTGCCGGAAGCGCGGGAAGTGGCCGAGCGCTGCCGCGTGGCAGTCGAGACAGAAGCATTCTGCACCTCGGTCGGGCCCTTGCTGATTACGATAAGCGTCGGTGTGGCTGAGTTCGCGGGCTTAGCGGACCCGCAGCAACCTGAACAACTCATTCAAGCCGCCGATGGGAAACTTTATGAGGCGAAACGGAGTGGACGCAATCGTGTCTGCTGCTAGTACCACTGCGACCTCCGCAGGTTACCTTGGTCCAATCGCTACTGTTCTGCGCGACGCCGATTTGTCGGCTCCCGTGGCGGGCGGAGGCGATCCGTTGCTTGGCCAGACCGTGGGGCACTTTCGTATCGAGGCGGTGATTGCCAGCGGCGGTATGGGAACGGTCTATCGCGCGACGCAGTTGCAACCGCTTGTGCGCACGGTGGCGCTGAAGATGATCCGCGCGGGGATGGCCGACTCCGCCACGATCGCTCGCTTTCACGCCGAGCGACAAGCGTTGGCGATGATGGATCATCCGGATATCGCGCGGGTGTACGAAGCCGATACGACGTCATCCGGTCACCCTTACTTTGCGATGGAATACTGCGAAGGACTGCCGCTCGACCAGTACTGCAACCAGCGGCAATTGAACCTAGCCGCGCGGATCGAAGTGCTGGTGCGGGTTGCAAGAGCCGTCAGTCGTGCGCACGGACACGGGGTGATCCACCGCGACTTGAAGCCCAGCAACGTGCTCGTTGCAGACTGCGAGGGGCGTCCCAATCTTAAAATCATTGACTTCGGAATCGCCAAGTTCACCGATGAGCGATTCGCGCCCGATACGAGCCATGCCACGCGGATCGACGAGATGGTGGGCACGCCGGCGTACATGAGTCCCGAACAGGCAGCTGGCCCCAAGATCGATGGGCGCACCGATGTGTTTGCGATCGGCGCGATGCTCTTCAAGTTACTCACGGGAACGACTCCACTGCAATTGCCTGTGGCTGGGCCAACCAGCCTAGCCCAAATCCTAGCTCTACTGCAAGCGTTTCAGCCCTGCACGCCTACTCGGCGTTTCGCGAGCTACGATCTGCAGACGAAGTCCAGAGTGGCGGAACAACTGGGCGCCACGCTGGCGCAGTGGATCCGCAGCGTGCGAGGTGACTTGGATTGGATCACGTTGCGAGCGATCGAGCCCGACCGCGTGCGGCGTTACGCTACCGCCGATGACTTGGCTGATGACCTAGAGCGCTTTCTCTGCAATGAGCCGGTTGTGGCCGCTGCCCCTAGCCACAGCTATCGCATCAAGAAGTTTTACCAGCGGCGTCGTAGCTTGGTGTGGGCTGTTGCGTCGGTGACCGCCACCCTACTCATCGCCAGTGCGGTGAGCGGAGCTGCGTGGTGGAATTACCAGGCAGAGAAGTGGCGGGAAGAGAAGCAGATCGTTTCTGAGGTTCAGTTCTTGCTCGACGAAGCCGACGCGGCGCGGAGCCGCGCTACTTGGGGAGGCAGGACATCCGCCGCCGAATTCCGCGCGGCTCAGCAGGATCTAGCCCGCGCGGCCGAGCTGCTCGCGAATCGTCCCGAGCAGAAAAAATTGCGCGAGCAGTTGGCGAAATCGACAATTCGAGTTCGAACCGACCAAGCTGCACTCCAATTGGTATCGCAATTGACCGAGGCCCGCGAGAGTGCAACGCAGGTGAAAACCGTGAAAGCGAGTGAGGGCTTTGGGCGGCTGGCGGGACTTGAGCAGCTCTCGCGCGCGTTCCAGAACTTTGGTATTGAACCGCTTGCGAGCGAACCTCGGGAGGCGGCTGCGGCGTTGCAAGTCTGTCCGCCGTCGGTCGGTAGTCAACTGATTGAAGCGCTCGATTTCTTGCTCTACGAAGCTCCCATCGATTGCGAATCGGAGCTTGGAGAAGCGGCCGCCCAGTGGGCTTTTGGCGTGCTTGCGGAGCTCGATCCGGATCCTTGGCGGATGACACTGCGGCGGGCCATGTTGGCTGCGGATGTGGCTGAGTTGGAACGACTGGCGCAGTCGTCGGAACTGGCTTCACAGCCCCCTTTCACTTTGGTTCAGCTGGCTGGCACACTTTATTTGCTTAAGCGAACCAATGCAGCGGTCCGGTTTCTTGAGATCGCTCAGCGCCACCATCCGCATGATTTTTGGGCCAATCACTATTTGGGAATCGCCTTGGCGACCGCCCACGAACCGCCGCTGGTGGAGGAGGGGCTGCGTTATTTGACCTCTGCCGTGTCGCTACGTCCGCAAAGCGTCCGGGCGCGGTTGAATCTGGCCGACAGCCTGCTGCAACTAGGGGCGTGCCAAGAGGCTTTGGTCCATACGCAGATCGCTGCGGATCTGCTGCCCGATAATGCTCCGCTTCAGCAGCGGCTTTCCTTCTTGTCCGAACAGATGCAAACTGCGACAGTTCCCAATGCTGCCGGGGGCGGAAATGTGCGAGAACAAGGTGCAATGCCTGCGGATCCTGCCGATTGATGGTTGCCATAACTGGGTACGATCGATAAGCTTGATAACTTATTCCGCCAAGGCAGTCTGCTCGCAAACAGTCGACGCATGTTGGGTCTTGGGGTATTCGCATGGGTGAAGGTGCTGAGAGGAGTTCAGTGTGTACGTAGCTGTTTCAACGGATTGTTTTCCCGACGTCACGATGCCGGATGTGATTGATGCATTCATCGATCTTGAATTTACAACGGTTGAAATTTCACTTCGAGAAGATGGGACGGTGCTCAGTCCGAGCCGGATTGACGCCGATTTCGACAAGGCGATTCACTTAGCCCGCCGCAGTCATCGCCTGGAGGTGTGCAGCTACGACGTGCACATCGACGCGACCGGCGATGAACATTACCAGCAATTCGAGTCAATCTGTCGGCTCGGCAAAGCGACCAAAGTCGTTACGCTGACCGTCCCCTCGGGTGAACTGGGAATCCCGTTCAACGAAGAGGTCGAGCGACTGCAGAAATTGGTCACTATCGCTGAAGGCGAAGGGGTTCGCGTGGCGATGAAGAGCCAAATTGGGCGGCTCAGCGAGGATCCCGACACGGTCAAGGTGCTGTGCGACAACGTCAAAGGGCTCGGACTGACCCTCGACCCAAGTCACTATTTGTGCGGCCCCCATTCGCACAAGAACCTCGATAAGATCATGCCTTACGTATTTCATGTCCATCTGCGTGATTCCAAGAAGAATCAGCTGCAAGTGCGGGTGGGGCAGGGAGAGATCGAGTACGGCAGGATCGTTACGCAGCTGTCTAAAGTCGGCTACGGACAGGCCCTGAGCATCCAGGCCCCACCTTTGCCGGAGCTCGATCAACGCGGCGAGCTCCGAAAACTTCGGCTGCTGCTCGAAACGCTGCTCTAGCGTGCGGTTGGATAGTTGCCGAGCGGTTGAGAATTCAACGAATTGAATTCGTTCGGATCGGCGGAGCGATCCGCCACTTTCTAGCGCCGAAAACCAAACCACGCGAAGGCCTTGCTGTCTGGGCTGTACGCGGATACACTGCTGAGCTTCTAAATTGGTCCCTTCGACGGGACCCTAACGGAAAATTCCGGG
This sequence comes from Pirellulaceae bacterium, assembly GCA_041751975.1. GTDB lineage: Bacteria > Planctomycetota > Planctomycetia > Pirellulales > Pirellulaceae > Aureliella. The sequence continues at coordinate 64,230 of JBGSHW010000141.1, read as the reverse complement.
AATTATTGCTATGCCAAAAATGAAGACCCACAAGGCTACCAAGAAGCGTTTTCGCCTGACCGCATCCGGTAAGGTGAAGCACCGTGCCGCTGGCACGAGCCACTTGGCGGTCCGCATGAGCCCCAAACGCCGCCGAAATCTACGCGGAACTCGAGTCTTGGCCACCGCCCTGACCCGCAGCGTCGTCGATTCCCTTCGCGGCAACAGCTACTAGCTCTGCAGCCGACTCATACACTTTCACGCGGTTTAATTAATCAAGGTAGCTGGGTAAAACACTGTCCTAAGTAGCGGAAATACCGCCCCGCACTGGGGTCAACCGAGAGCTTGACCGGAAGACAGAGACCTGAGTTACTCGACGAAAAGGTTGTTCTGATGAGAACACGTAAGGGTGCCGCTAGGCGCCAGGCCAACAAAAAGCTGCTCAAAAGAGCTTCGGGTTACGTCGGCGCGCGGCGCAAGTTGCTGCGAACTGCCAAGGAAACGCTGGTACGAGCTGGTGTATTTGCCTACCGCGACCGACGGATGAAGAAGCGCGAATTCCGCGCTTTGTGGATCACCCGTATCAGTGCCGCATGTGCTCAGCACGGCATGCGTTACAGCCAGTTTATCAACGGTCTCACCAAGGCCAACATTGGCCTCGACCGCAAGCAGCTTTCGGAAATGGCCATCAACGATCCGGCCGCCTTCCAGCAAGTAGTCGAGCAGGCCAAGGCAGCGCTCGCAGCCTAGAACGCCCCCCCGGGGGGGAGTCGAATTCGATGCAACGGTTTCTGCAAGCGGCGTTGGGACAATTTCCCGTCGCCGCTTTTTGTTTTGCTGCGGGCTGTCCAACCGGCTCCCAATCCCCCCACTTCCTTGTTCCGTACATTTTCAGAGGAATGGCCATGGAGCTGCACGAGTTCCAGTTGAAGCTCGACGAACTTGCCGGCGCCGCAGAAAAGGCTTTTGAAGAGGCTCAAGCTGCCGAGGGCTTCGAGGCGGCGCGGGTTGCATACACCGGCGCCCGTAGTGGTCAGATGAAGTCGCTCCAAAAAGAACTGGGCGGACTTTCCAAAGAAGACAAGCCAGCTGGCGGCAAAGCCTTGAACGATGCCAAGGCGCGTATCCAGGCAGCGCAAGATCAAGCCGCAGAGCGTCTTCAGTCTTCGCCGGTCGCAGCCAAGACCAGCGGTCCCCTGCTCGATCCAACGCTCCCCGGCATCCGCCGCCACTTGGGATCGACCCATCCAATCACGCAAACGATCGAGCATCTCAAGCAGATTATGGGGCGACTGGGGTTCAGCGTCGTCGAAGGTCCCGAAGTCGAGAACACTTGGCACAACTTCGTGGCGCTCAACATTCCCGAAGATCACCCCGCTCGTGATCCGCTCGATAACTTTTATCTGAGCGTCGCCGGGCAATCGGTCATCGATGCCGCGGCCGATACGGCGAGACTGCTGAGAAGCCAGACCAGCACGGTGCAAATTCGGGTGATGGAGACAACGCCTCCGCCCGTCCGCATCATTTCGCTTGGACGCGTTTATCGCCCCGACGAACCCGACCGCACCCACTTCCCGATGTTCCATCAGATGGAAGGCTTGTGGATCGACACCAACGTGACTATGGCACAACTCAAGAGTGTACTGCGGTTGTTTGCGACCAGCTATCTTGGCAGCGATGTGACCATTCGTTTTCGCCCGAGCTTCTTCCCGTTCACTGAGCCCAGCGTGGAAGCCGACTTCTTGTGGAACGACCAGTGGATTGAATTTGGCGGGGCCGGGATGGTTGACCCCAATGTCTTGAAGACCGTGGGCTACGATCCCGAAGTGGTCACCGGTTTCGCTTTTGGTTTGGGAGTCGAACGGCTGTGCATGAGACGGCACGGCGTCGAAGATATTCGGGACTTGTACCGCAACGATCTCCGGTTCTTGCATCAGTTTTAAGGTATCGAAGTATGCTCGTTTGTTGGGAATGGCTAGCGCAGTACGTCGATCTTTCGGTGGATGCAGACAGCATGGCGACCAAGTTTGCCATGTCGGGCTTGAATCACGAATGGACCAAACATGTCGCTGCTGATGTCGTCATGGATTTGGAAGTAACCAGCAACCGGGGCGATTGCCTAGGGCATATCGGTGTCGCGCGCGAAGCCGCTGTGCTGCTCAGCAAACCGCTGCAAGTACCGCAGCCGAACCCCACGTGCTGTGCCACCACGGCTGAGAGTTTGCTGAAGATCGAGAACGTGTTCCCGGAAGCGTGTCCGCAGTACACGGCCCGTATCATCCGCGGTGTCCGCGTGGGCCCGAGCCCAGCTTGGCTTGTCCGACGCCTGGCTGCTATCGGTATCAATTCGGTTAACAACGTTGTGGACGTAACCAACTACGTGATGATGGAGTGCGGTCAGCCGTTGCATGCGTTCGATCTGGCGCACGTTCGAGGTGGAATAATCAAGATCCGCCAGGCCAGCGACAAAGAAAAATTCTTGGCCATCGACCACCGCACGTACGAACTCGATGCGAAGATGGTGGTCATCGCCGACGCCGAACGCGCGGTCGCCCTGGGGGGTGTTATGGGTGGGGCTGAAAGCGAAGTTTCCAACAGCACGCGAGACCTGTTGATCGAAGCTGCTACTTTTGCCCCGATGTCGATTCGTCGGGCAGCTCGAAAACTAAAGCTAGAAAGCCCCTCGTCCCATCGCTTCGAACGCAAACCCGATCCAGCGGGACTGGAATGGGCCAGTCTGCGTTGCTGCCAGTTGATTCAAGAGATTGCCGGGGGAGAGGTTTGCAGTGGCGCTGTGACGGCCGGCCAAGCTCCGGAGCCGCGCGAGCCGATTGCGTTCCGCCAAGCCCAGATCGAGCGGATCCTAGGTATCGCCATTCCAGTCGCTACCGTTGAGCAGATTCTCAGTGCGCTGGGTTGCCGCGTCACGGTCTCTTCGGCAGCGATCCTGCACGTGGTTCCCCCGTCGTGGCGCGCCGACCTGACGCGTGAGATCGACTTGATCGAAGAGGTCGCGCGGATTTACGGCTACGATCAGATTTCCGAAGATGTTGTCGTGCCGCTCGGCGTCGCCTCGCCACGGCCGCGCGATATCACACTCGGCAGAGTGCGGCATGTGCTCAGTGCCTGCGGTATCGATGAAGCGATGACCCCGAGTGTGGTCAACGAGCAATTGGAAAGCTGCGGTAGCGTGTGGACCGATCAGCCGCCGCTGGCAACCGACACACCACTGCTCGTCGGCTCACGCCTGTTGCGGCGTTCGTTGCTCCCCAGCTTGCTTGCCGCCCGGCACTGGAACCAATCGCAATCGATCCGCAACGCGCAGTTGTACGAGGTCGCCAACATTTACTTGCCGTCGACCGTGGCGGGTGGCTTACCCGAAGAACAAACGACTTTGGGCATCGTGACCGCCGGCGATTTGCGGATCGCCAAAGGTGCGGTCGAAGAGCTGCTTGCCCAAGTGCTGGCCCCTCACGCCAAGCCGCAGTGGAGTGTGCAGAATCATCCGTTCTTTGCCGAAGGTGCGGCTTTGCAAGTCACCCTCGATGGTCTGCTCTTGGGCTGGGTTGGCATTGTCAACAAGAAGATCCAAGCTGCATTGTCGCTCGACCAAGCTTGTGCGGCGGCTGAGCTGAGCCTCGATCGCTTGACCGACGGTCTCCTGGAGGTGCGTCGCGCCGATCCCGTGAGTACCTTCCCAGCCATCAACCGCGATTTGAACTTCGTCATCGACGAGCCTCGCACCTGGAGCGAACTTTCCAGCCTGTGCTACGCGGAGGGTGGCGAGCAACTGCGCGACGTGAGTTATCAGGAAACGTACCGCGATGTGAAAAAGGATGGCGCTGGCAAAAAGCGGGTACTACTGACGCTCCAATTCCAAAGCTTGACGCGCACTCTGACCGGCGACGAAGTCGACGCCAGTGTGAGTCGCATTGTCGCTGCCTGCCAAACTCAGTTTGGTGCCCACCTGCTCTCGTAGCGGACTAGGGGTTGCAGCGGACTAGGGGACGAAGACAACTCGGGTGAATTGAATAGTTTCATAAGGGCTCCCCCCCCGGCGGTCCCGCTTCGTACAGAATACCGACTTGACCAGGGGCGACGACGACCATGTCGCTGTAAGCGGCCGGACCGACATGAAGCAATGGTCCATCGGTCCACGATGCGGTTTCAGCTGAACTCAGCCGCAACCGCAAATCGCTCCGACCGGGACCGGTCGGGCCATTGTCGTCCGGGCCACAAAAGAGAATCAGATCGCGGGTGTCCCCTGCCTGAGTCGACAGCACACGCAGCAGCGAGCACTGAACGACCGGCGCGTCCAACACCTCCCCGGCGGGTTCAAAAGCGAGATACTTGCTTCCCTCAGGCCGGTCGAACGACAGGCCACCATCGCTCGAGTAGCCGCCGCCACGATTTCCCGGAGCTGGACCATTTTGATCGCGGGTATTGAAGTACAAGCGACCGTCGTTCAGCGCGACGACCGTCGTCTCATTGGCGTTCAAGCCATCGTCGTAACTCGCATCAACGGCCCCCAACTTCCAGGATTGTCCATGATCATCGCTGATGATGGCATGCGCTCCGTTCGGCCCGCGGTCTTCTCCCCCGCTTCCCACACGATGGTCGCAGGGGACCACCAGCCGGCCGCGATGAGCCCCATGTTGCAACTGGATCGAGTGCACCGGCCCGGTCGCATACCAGCCCCACTGCGGTAACTTGACATCCGCCGTGATCTCGCGACGGGCTGCCCAGGTGGCCCCATGGTCATCGCTGTAAGTCACGAACACCCGATCGTTTTCGAGGGTGAATGGCAACCAGATCCGACCTGGATGCAGTGGGTCGAGCAGATCAACGACCGGTGCAGGATTGCCAATAGTGATCGGTGGCACGGTCCCCTCGAACAGGTCGATGAAATCGGCGTGGTTCATAACGACTTGCAGACCGCTCCAGGTTTTTCCCTGGTCCGAACTGCGTTTCATCACCAAGTCGATTTCGCTGGCATCGCCACCTTGCCGAGCTTCGCAAAAGGCAAGCAAGTCGTGGTTGGCGGCCCGCACGATGGCTGGAATACGGAAGCCCCGATAGCCATCGCTCCCCGCTTCAAAAACTGCAATCGGGGCGGTTATCGCCTCCCCTGCAGCGGGTAGGGCAGCAGCCTGCTTGGGCTCGGCTTCAACCACCGCGACTTGGCACATCGCGACTTGGCACGCCGCCACCGGAGCCACCACACTGCTGCCGCCGATGGCGGTCAAGCAAGTGACGGCGAGCCCAAGCATGAGTGAGGCGTGCAGCCCGGAATGGCCCGAGTGTAAGTCTGACGGTTGCATAATGAGCAGCTTTTCAAAACGAGCGGCGCGGCCTGGTTGAACGGTTTCCGGGAACTAACTTTGCCAACGCAGCGTCTAGTTCCCCCTGTGGTATAACTGGTTAATCGCCGTGGATCAATCAGCCCATCCCACGCTTCGTTCTCTCGTCCTCTGGAGCACACCATGAAACGGATTGGCTTGGCCCTCACATTGCTAGTGGGCCTCTTTTCAGTTTTCGCCTTTGCCTTTGATGAAGCTACCTCCGATGAGGCCCTCAAGCAGGCTCAGCAATTGGTAACCGACAACAACTTCAACGATGCGAAAAATCTCTTTCGCCAAGTGCTCAACGACGCCGAGGCGAATGAAAAGCAAGTGCTGGCGGCGGTGGATGGACTCGAGAAATGCCGTCAAGCCACCGGGGACTTCGTTGAATTGGACAGCGATCTAGCGCGCGCCATCGCAGTCTATCCGCAGAGCTTTCGTGTTCACTCCAAAGCGGCCGATCAACTCAGCAATACTCTGCATTACGGGGTCATCGCCGACCAGAAATTCACACGCGGGTACGATCGCGGTTATGGCGGCCGCGGTGGTTCTGCTGGCACGGGTGTTGATGTGAGTCAACAAGATTGGCTGCAGGCGCTCCAGTGGCGGCTTAAGGCGCTCGAATTAGCCAAAGGTGCAGATCTGGGGGGGCAAAGTGCTGAGCTGGGCGAACTGCATCTGAAGCTGGCCGAGACAATCCTTGCGCAGCGCAACGCCCAAGCGGCCTGGCAATTGACAGAGCTAACCGACTTGACGCGTGAACCCAACTACCTGGATCTGGACGGCGACACCTATTCCCCCTCTCGAAGCGCTCCCGTCACCGCGACTGGCGAACCGCTCTTGCATGCCGTGCCCGAGTCTTGGGAGTTGGCCAAGTCGGATGGCGAGCGTCTGCGTTGGGCTGTGAGTCGCGCATTTGAGGCGGAGGGGTCCAAGTGGCAGGCCAAGCTGCTGTGGGGCAATTTTCTGAACTCGCAATTCTCTGTATCAACGCTTCAGCCTCAGTTTCGTCCAATGCGCGGCAAGGGAGCGGTGGGCGAGCGGGATGAGTCCGGCGTCTTTGCCCTACACACGCTTAAGGAAAACGAGTGCATCGCCAAGCTGGCCAACGGAGTGCGGCGCTTCGAACTTCCCGACGACTACAACCATGTGCGTGTCTATCAGGAGGTGGCCGCCTCGGCCGCCAAACCGTACAACGAACAAGCCGCCTGGAATCTGGTGAACATCTCACTGAACCGAAGGCAATATCCGCAAGCGGCAGAAAGAATTGCAGCCTATCTCGAACGTTTCACCGACGATGCACAGTCTAGCAAACGGGAACTGAGAGAAAGTATCCTGCAACCGCGAACCACCTTCGATCCACTCCCTTCGCAATTGGCCGGTAACAAAGCCAAGTTGAGTCTGCTGTTTCGCAACGCCACGCAAGTGAAGTTTACGGCCCAGCGGGTCGATATCGAGAAACTCGTTACTGAAACAAAGAACTTTTATCGACAATTGCCACAAAGTCAGCAAAGCGGTTTTGGCGGAGAGCCTCAGCAACCGGCCCCACAACTGGAATCGCCCGTTAATCTGTTTTCAGAGAAAAACTTTGGGAAATTTTTGACCGGTGACCAAGTTGAGTGGCAGGAAACTTTGGAGCCGCGCGACAATCACTGGGACAAGCGGGTCGAGCTGGAAACACCGCTGACCACCGCCGGCTTGTATTTGATTGAAGCGACTGCGACCGCCGGGCAAGCCGCAGAGAGTGCGCACAAGTCGCGATGCTTAGTGTGGATCCAAAATGCAGCTCTCGTACGCAAGCAGCTCGACGGCAAAGTCCTATACAGTTTTCTGGATGCGGCGACCGGCCAGCCCATCGCCAATGGCACTCTCGAACTTTTTGGCTATGGTTATGACCGCAATGACAATCGGCCCGATGGCAATCAGTTCGATGGCAATCCGCGGCTGCTGTTTAAAAATCTCGCGGTGCGGATCGACGCAAACGGGCACGCGATGCCTGAGCTGGAAACAGAATACCAATGGCTATCGGTGGCCCGCAGTCCCGATGGAAGGTTTGCATTGCTCGGCTTCGAACACTACTGGCAGCAAGTCTTGCAACGTGAGCAGTACGAACAGGTCAAGGCCTATGGAGTCAGCGATCGCCCCATGTATCGCCCTGGTGATACCGTCAAGACCAAGTTCTGGTTAGCGAAGGCGACCTACGGTGATGAGCCTGCGCGGCGTCTGGAAGGACAGCAGGTTAAGCTCACGCTGCACGATGCTCAAGGCAATCGCATGAGCGAACACCTTCCCAAGACCGATGCTTACGGTGCATTTGAATTCACCTACGACTTGCCCGCCACCGCGGCGCTCGGACGTTACTACTTCTCGCTCACCAGCCACGATGAACGCACTTACTATCAGACCGAACTGGCGTTTCGGGTGGAGGAGTATCGCAAGCCGGAGTTTGAGGTCAACATCTTAGCCCCCGCCAAACCCGTGGCATTGGGTGAAACGGTCAAAGCACGTATCCAAGCCAAGTATTACTTCGGTGCCCCGGTGGTTGACGCTGAGGTGACTGTTCGCGTCGAACGCTCAACTCACCGCGAAAACTACTATCCCATCTATCCATTCGATTGGTGCTATGGTCCGGGATACTGGTGGTTCGCCAGCGATTACACGTGGTACCCGGGCTGGGAGCAGTGGCGCGGTTGCGTAGCCCCCAATCCCCCTTGGATTGGCATGGGGTGGGGCAATGAACCATCCGAGCTCGTGCTGGAAGAACAACTTGAGCTCGATGCGCAGGGCGAAGCGTTGGTCAGCATCGATACCGCACTGGCCAAAGCCATGTATGGCGATGAAGATCATGAGTACACGCTCAATGTTGAGGTCCGCGATGCATCGCGACGGACGATCACTGCTAAGGGGAAAGTCATCGCCGCCCAGGCCCCCTTCAAGGTCTACACGTGGCTCGATCGGGGGCACTACCGTGTCGGCGAACAGATCGTCGTCAACGCGCAGGCCCGACAGCTCGACGGCACTCCGGTGGTCGCCAGCGGACAACTTGATTTATTACGGATCGAATACGACGCAGATGGAAAACCTGCGGAGCGTTCTGTGGCCAGCGTGGATGTAGCCACCGATGACGAAGGTCGAGTGCGTCACGTGCTGGCTGCCGATCAGGCGGGACAATACCGCGTGCGTCTCCGCTTGAACGATGGTCAAGAACACGAAGTCGAGGGAGCTTACATCGTCACTATTCGTGGTGCGGGTACCAGTGGCGATGACTTCCGCTACAACGGCCTTGAATTGATTCCCGACAAGGCACATTACGCACCCGGCGAAACGGTCCAGTTGCAAGTGGCAGCGGACCGCAGCGATGCGTTGGTGTACTTGTTTGTTCGACCCGAGGGAGGTGTCTGCCCTCCACCGCAGTTGGTCAAGCTGACAGGCAAGTCGAAAATAGTGGAGCTGGCCGTTACCAACGCAGATCAACCCAACATCTTTGTTGAGGCCTTCACGGTCTACGATGGCCAGTTGCACAAGACGATGCGCGAGATTTTTATCCCTCCCGCCAAACGGGTACTCGACGTGGCGATAACGACGGATAAATCCGAGTATTTGCCAGGCGAACAGGCCACGGTGGAGCTTAAGGTTCGCGATGCGGAGGGGAAGCCTGTCGTGGGCTCATGCGTCATCGCGGCCTACGATCGATCGTTGGAGCAGATTGCCGGCGACCTCCTCCCCACCGACATTCGCGAGTTTTTCTGGAAGTGGAAACGCAGTCACGCGTTGGCCATCAGCACAAACCTGGACCACCAGAGTCTGCCCATCTATGAAATCAAAGGGGTACCGAACTATCAACCGCTCGGAATTTTTGGTTCGTCTCTAGCCGATGACCTCGATGCCTACGAAGGCACGCCGCAGTTGCCGGGCGAGCTGCAGGCATTGCGCCGCCGGGTCGGTGGTCAGCAAGGTGGTCGGCGAGGTGTATTCGGTGAGTTGGCCATGATGCGCGGAGGTCCCGGCATGGGAGGCGGCATGATGGGTGGCATGGGTACCGCGATGATGGCTGATGGAGCAATGGCCGAGTCGGCCATGATGGGCGCCCCATTGATTAAATCAGTGCCTTTCACTTCTGCTGAGTTTGACGAGACTGCCGGGCAAGCAGTTCAGCCCACGGTCCGCAAGGACTTTGCCGACTCGGCCCTGTGGCTGGCAAGCATCACCACCGACGCAACCGGCAAGGCGACTGCTGAATTCAAGATGCCGGAGAACCTGACCAGTTGGCAACTGCGCAGTTGGGCGGTCGGGAGTGGTACCCGCGTGGGCTCGGCCACTGCGCAGGCGGTCACACGCAAGCCTTTGCTGGTGCGGCTACAAACTCCGCGATTCTTAGTCGAGCGCGACGAAGTGGTGATCTCTGCGATTGTGCACAATGATCTGCCAACCGATCAACAGGTGGCGGTCACGTTGGAAGTCGATGGTCAAACCCAGTTTGAACTCGTCAGCGGCACCGAAGCTCAGCAAACGGTGAGCATTGCCCAGGGTGAACAGGCGCGCGTCGATTGGCGGTGCCGAGCACTAGCAGAGGGAACGATCACCTTGAGGGCCATCGCGATTGCCGGCAACGCGTCGGATGCCATGCAGCTCGAGTTACCCATCGTTGTCAACGGCTTCCTAAAGACCGATTCCTATGCCGGCACCGTTCGGCGAGACATGGATAAATCAACGGTGACATTAACGATCCCAGCCGAACGACGCGTTGAGCAATCGCGGCTGACGATTCGCTTGAGCCCATCGTTGGCGGCGGCCATGATCGATGCGCTCCCTTACTTGGTAGCGTATCCTTACGAGAGTACCGATGTGACTCTCAATCGTTTCCTCCCCACCGTAATGACGCAACGTGTGCTGCGCGAGATGAACATCGACCTGGCTAAGCTGGCCAACTCGCGCCGCAACAATTTGAATGCCCAAGAGCTGGGGGATCCCCAAGAGCGTCGCCAACGCTGGAAACAATTCGACTCGGAGGCGGTGTTTGATGCCGAAGTGGTCGATGCGATGGTCCATAGTGGCGTGCAGCGTTTGACCGACATGCAGTTGGGTGATGGTGGCTGGGGTTGGTTCCGTGGGCCACTGGAGACCAGCGGTGCACACACCACCGCCATTGTCGTCCGCGGTTTGTTAATTGCTCAGCAAAACGGCGCGGCCATCGTGCCTGACGTGCTCCAGCGCGGGGTGGCTTGGCTTGAGCAATATCAGTCCATTGAACTGGAGAAGCTTAAACGTGGCGAAGATGCCCAACCTGCCGAGCGGAAAGAATTCCCGACAAACTTGGATGCACTCGTGTTTCACACGCTCGTGCTGGCCGACCGCCCCAATGCAGAGATGCAGCAGATTCTATTTGACCGACGCGAGAAGCTCAGCGTTTACGGCAAAGCGCTTGTGGCCTGGGCCACACATCAGTTGGGGGCAGTCGCGCAGACAGCCATGTTGCGGCGCAACATCGAGCAGTTCTTAATCGAAGACCCGGAGAACGAAACCGCCTTCATCAAAGATGAAAGCCCTTGGTGGTTCTGGTACGGAAGCGAAATTGAGGCCAATGCGATTTACCTAAAGCTACTCGCAGCCCAAGATCCACAAGGCGTCATAGCGCCGCGGGTTGTTAAATACCTACTTAACAATCGAAAACACGCGACCTACTGGAATAGCACGCGCGATACCGCCTTGGTGGTCGAAGCGTTCGCCGACTTCATGCGTGCTTCGGGCGAAACCAAGCAAGCGGTGCAGGCGGAGGTTTGGCTCGGCGGTCGCCGCGTAGGGCAAGTTGCTTTTACGCCGGAGAACATGTTCGAAGTCAAGAATACGATCGAGCTAGCGGGCAACGCGGTGCCCACCGGCGCGCAAGAACTGGAGATTCGCCGCCAGGGTGAGGGGAGTCTTTACTGGTCCGCCTACTCAACCAACTTTACGTTGCAAGCCGAGATCGAGCCGGCAGGACTCGAGGTGAAGATTGAACGCCGCTATTACTTGCTGGAGCCTGAAAGCAAGGAGCTGACGCTACCCGGCGCCGATGCGAACGCCATCCGCACGCAGCGGGCCGGGATGAAGCGGACCGCCATCGAAGGTCTAACCGCCGTCCCCAGTGGAGCGTTGGTAGAAGTCGAATTGTTGGTCCAAAGCAAGAACGACTACGAATACCTGTTGATCGAGGACCGCAAGCCAGCGGGCTTGGAGTCGGTGGAAACGCAGAGCGGCTACTTCTACAACGCTGGCTTGGGGATCTACCGTGAATTGCGCGACCAACACATTGGAATGTGTATTCGTTACTTACCGAAAGGCAATTACTCGATTCGCTATCAGTTGCGGAGCGAAGCACCGGGGACTTACACCGGCTTGCCCGCTACGATCGAAGGGATGTATGCTCCAGAACTGATTGGCAACTCGGCCGACTTTGATTTGCAGGTTATTGATTAGTGCGAATCGGCTTGTCAGAGGCCGCTCCCCGTCGTGCCAGATCGTGAGCCGTTGGGGCGAACGTCGGATTTGAGTTTGAGGTTTAAGTTTAAGTTTAAGTTTGAGTTTAGGTTTAAGTTTAAGGTTTAAGTTTAAGGTTTAAGGTTTAAGTTTAAGGTTTACTGACGCTAACGGATTCTAGGTACAAAAAAATCGGGGTAGCCCTAACTTGCCGAACTTGTCCCCCTTTCCTTTGCACAAGTCAGGTGAGGAAAGCAGGGATTCAGTGAAGCCTCGCCCGAATTTACTTTCGAAGAGAATCAATGAGCCAGACTCGAGCTTACCCCCTCTGTGTTCTCTACTGACTCTGTGTTTCAAAACGACGACGCTACCGACAACTTACTGTATCGATGACTGCTTGCTGCCGCGCAAGAGGAATCGCCATGTCACGTTTCATCGCTCTCCGTTGAGCCACATTATCGTGCCAGCAAGGACTCCCACCATTCCAGAACTGATCTGATATCCCCATCTGGCGGCATCTATGAGAGGCTACCAAACTACAAAAAAGCCAGTACCTAGAATCCGTTAGTGTCAGTAGGTTTAAAGGTTTAAGGTTTAAAGGATTTCGTGCACGAAACGGTCGATGAGATCGCTGGCCGAATCGAACTCAAGGGGACGCGGTTCGTGGATGATTTCGAGTTCGGTGCGGTTGAGGGCTTCATTGTAAAAGACCTCGCTGCATTCGATTTCATCGAGTGTCAGTGTGTCGCGGATCCACATGGCTGGGACGGCTGAGGGAGGGATATAACCAGCCATTTGGCAGGCGACTGTCAAGGCTTCGCGATCGGTTGGGAAATCGAGTGGCAACATAGCCCCGGTGACATGGCCAGCCGTAATGCAATTCATCCGTGTGGTTGGCATATCGATGGCTCGCGTGACCCGTGCGTGACACAGTTCAGCCAAACCGATTCCCGAGGCATTGCCGTGCGTAGCAGCGGTGAGGCTGCGAACATAGATATGATGAATGCTTGGCGTGTCACCCTCGATGGCTGCATGATCGTTCCGTTTGCGACCGATGACGTTGGTATCCATGCCGGTCCCCGAAATATTTTTACCGATTTGATCGATGATCAGCAGCTCGGCGCTTTTGAAGGGGAGCGAAGGCATCCAGCTTTTGACTTGCGTCAGCAATTCGGCTTCGCGAGATTCGATCTGCTGGGGGAACATCGCGACCACACCAGCGGTTTCTTCGTAGGCGTTTTCTAGAATGGCCAAGCCGGCCAAGATATGGCAACGTTCAATGACAGTGTTAGCGACGGAGCGGACGATTTGGTCGAACGAGTAATTGACAATGGCGCGATGATAGACTTCGGCACCGCGTTGTTTGCCGAGTCCGATGAGCATCATTTTCATCAGCCCGCTTTCGATGGCGCCGGCGAAACGGGTGTGCGGCTTGATGCGATTGATCACCAGCACCTGATCGGCCTCGAAGGCATGGCGGTCGAAGTAAACTGGAAAGCCCTCGGCAGCCTGGCATACCTCGACCACTTCCATGGAGCTGCGAACGGGGCAACCCATAGTGGCTTCGGTAACATGAAAGCCGGCGAGCACCCCGGCTTGGCCAGCTGCGGTTGCCCCACCGTGGCTCCCCATGGCTGGAACGATGAATGGATTGGCCCCGCGCGACTTCAGGAAATCAACGCAGGCCCGAGCGATCACGGCAATGTTCGCAACTCCTCGGCTCCCGACGGTGATCGCCACCGAATCGCCCGCGAGTGACGGAGGGGTGCATTGACCGAGTTGTTCGCCAACCGCGTCAGTCAAGGCTTGTGTTGAGAGGTCCCCGACGCGAGGTCGTGGGAACGTTTGCCGTAGGCGAAAGAAGTGCGGTAGCTCATTGATCGTCATCAGCGGGTGCCTCGTTCGTTGCGGCCCCGGATGCATTTGTTTTGGCAGTTAAGGCTACTTTGAATTCTGCCAGTTGTAGTTTCATTTGGCGATCATGCGGGGAGGCCGTCAAGGCTCGCTCTTGCATCATGATTGCCTCTTCGATTTTACCGGCGGTGAAGTAACATCTTCCGAGCGTATCCAGATAAGCGGGATGGCTGGGAAAAAAATCCAAGGACCGCCGACTCAGGTTCACGGCTTCCTCACCGGGAACATCGCAGCGGCAGAGCAACCAGGCGAGTTGATTGCAATTGTTGGCCAGTTCCCTACTCAGGTAATCGCGGGCGCGTCGATCGGGGGATTCGGCCAGCAGTTGTTCGGAGGTAATTACACTGGCCCGAAAATCCTGGACCATCGCCTCAAAGTACATTTCAAAAATCTGTTGTCGCTGTTGATTGTTGGCGATCTGCTTCATAGCGATCACGATATCGGGATTGTTGCTGGCCGGGGAGGGCTCGCCGGCTTCCAGCGCCTTAACAAGCAAATCGCTCGCCTGTTCGTAGTTCTGCCGCTGGATCTCCGCCAGCCCCTCATAAAAATAGAAGTAAGGGGCAAGCAAACCAAGTTCGGAGGCGGGTCCTGGCAGACTGTTTTCCGTTGCCGAGGGAGAGTCGTTGAACAGTGGGCGAAGGCTATCGGCGGCCTTTTGGTATTCGCCGCCGCTCCAGTAAAACTCGCCCATCGTGCTCCGCGCCAGCGCCTCGATGCGGGGTGACAGTTCAAGTGCAACCGCCAGTTTGAATTCCTTTTCCGCCCACTCAAACAGTCCGCGTTCTACTAGCAGGTCTTTGGCGATGAGCGCTCGGCGATTGGCGACGATGTCGTTCACATTCATGGTTGCCGCGATGGGGGTCATTTTTTCGGCAAGTTGCTGGATTTTTTGGCTGGCCTGTTCGGCTTGGGCCTCCGCCGCCTCTGTAGTGCCCGCCCGCAAGAGGCATTCGGCCAGCAGGAAGCCCAGTTGCGGGTCCAACTGAAAGATGTCTTCATGTTTCTTAGATAATTCCACCACGAGCTCTGGGAGCTGGGCGTCGAGTGCCCATTTGGTGTACTCGAGACAAGCATAATCATTAGCAGCCACCAGCCCCAACGATTGCTTGACTGCCTCGAGTGCTTGCATGCGATCGACCCGTTTGGTCAACCACTTGCCAACCCAGTTGTTGAATCGCAAGGCCCCCACATTGGACTCAGCAATCGGCCTGCGTCCCTCATTGGCCTCTTGCAACTTGACTGCATCCAGCGCCTCATCCGCCGCGAAGGCTTTCCATCTATCGGATTGCGTGGCAGAGCCCTGCATGTCCTCGGTCAGTGTTCGCAGCCAGCGCGCGGCACGACGCTCATCTTGTTCGATCGTTAGTAGAATCGATGGAGGGAGTGTGGGCCCCGGCGAACGTTTGACCACCGCCTCCATCAGATACAAAGCGGCTGATTTCGAGAGGCTCTCGTTGCTTTCAAAGCGAGCCAAACGGCACAAGGCGAGCAGCGCATCCGGCCTACCGCTGAGCGCCAGTCGCTGCAGTCGCGAATCCCGTTCGACTTCGTTCAACGCGTTGTAATCCATCAACAAGCGGCGAACTTCTGTTGAATCGGTCTCGAGCCACCACACTACATTTTGACTCTGCACCAGGTAACGTGCATCGGTGGCGATTTGAATCTTGGGATGATTAACTGCTTCTCTGAGCTGACTGAAAGCTGGCAAACCAATCCGACCCAACTCCCATCTCGCTCGCTTGCGCGCGTGATAATCTTCATCGCCAAGCTGCTCGATCAACTCGGCGACCCGCGCGTCCAACTCGGCTCCCGTTAGCGGCGTTGAGACTTGCCACAGCGGCTCGACAGCCTGGACTGCCGGCCCGGAGAAAAACAAGAGATAAAAGCAACCGTTCAATGCAAGCCAAGCCATACAACAACGTGTCATCTTGGGCTTTCCGTTCCGGTGAAAGTCAGCAAAAAGTAAAACGCATACTTGGATGAGTTGTGACAGGCTATCGAGGCAGCATTTGAGCGGTAACTTGTTACAAGCTAATCTTACTTGCTATTCAGTTCTTTTTCGATTGCAGCCAGGAACTCAGCGTCGTCCGGAGCTGTTTGGGGGCTAAAGCGGGCGACAACTGCACCGCTGCGGCCGATCAAAAACTTCTCGAAGTTCCATGAAACCTTGCCATCCCCCTTGGGCTTGGCATCAACGGCCGTGAGGTGCTTGTAGAAATCGGCGGCGCCATCGCCATTGACTTCAACCTTCTCGAACATCGGAAAGGTCACCTTGTACTTCGACTCGCAAAAGGCAGCGATCTCGGTTGAACTTCCCGGCTCTTGCTTGCCAAACTGATTGCAGGGGAAACCAAGGACGGCCAATCCTTTTTCCTCGTATTTTTCATGCAAGGCTTGCAGCGTTTTGTACTGCGGGGTGAGTCCACAGGCACTAGCCACATTGACTACCACGAGAACCTTTCCCTTAAACTTCTCCAGCTCAACTTCTTTGCCTTCGAGAGACTTCATTTTATAGTTAAGGGCAGATTCTGGGTCGCCTGACGACTTTTCATCCGCAGTGACTTGGGCCATGAGTACTCCACAGAACATGAGGGCGAGGAACTTCTTGAACATTTCAAAACCTTTATATGGTTACATCGGTACTAAAGCATGGGATCGACCGTCGATCGTACAATTATAGCGTAAGGAACAGCCAGCGTTGAGCCGCAGCGGGTAACCTAAGCCCACGGCAGTTGTTTGGAATTCGGCACATTTTTTGCCGTGCTTCGCTTAAAAGGTGAGGAGTTGAAATGCAAAACCTGAACCCCGTCGACAACTATTTGCATGGCAGTTGGGAGGCATTGGGGCAAGGCGCTCCGCTGCTGGTGGCCCTGGCTCAGCTGTGCAGCGAACGCTGGAGCCGAGGGTCAAGCGTGCCTCTGGAGGAATTGAGCCCGACGGCGCAAGCCATTCTGTATGCCGCCCGAGGCCGGGGAATCATTGAGATCCGGGGGGTGAATTCGGCGTTCGACGCGGCAGCTCGGTTGTTGGCCGTGTACGTCGAAGTCGATGAGGAACACACGCTCGTGTTTCGCGACCAACGCAAGCCAGAAGTCACCTTGCAGTTTTTAAATGGTTTTCGTGAATTGTGCACTCAAGGGTTGATCATTCATCACATTCACCGCGATTTTTCGCTTGCACCTGTCGCCTTTGACTTGGCTCGAAGCATCGCAGCGGCGGACGTGCAAGCCTTGCTTGACCAAGCCACCGAGTATGGACTACACGACTAATGCGCGCTCCTCGACTGTTATTCACCTTTCTATTTTTGTTCCTGTTGGCTGTCACGCTCGCTGCAATTCGCTCGGGACGCTTCGACGACCGTTCGAGTCCGGGCGACGGGAAGGCTTCCATCGAAGGGCTGGTTTCAGCCAACCGACCGGTGAGCTCTAATCAATCCAATGCAGCTCTCAGTGCCGCTGGCGAAGTTCGAGACAACCAGCACAGAACCGCAGAGAGTTCATCCGCCCACCCGCTCGATCCGCTGTTGGCTTACGCACGGGAGCTCAAACAGCACATTGAAGAGGAAGTTGTCGATTACACGGCGGTCATGATCAAGCGCGAGCGGATTGGAGGCGCGTTGGGAGAAGAAACGCGGATGGAGCTGAAAATCCGCAATCGACAGTTGGCGTTGGGAACAGCGCTGTCAGCTTATTTAAAATTTCTCGAGCCTGGGGGCGCGCGGGGACGGGAAGTAATTTGGATCGAAAATGCGAATGGCAATCGGCTGATATCGCATGAAGCGGGGTTGCTCGGGTTCCAAAGGTTTGATTTGAAACCCGACAGCGTCTTGGCCATGTTGGGCAACAAATATCCGATCACGGAGATTGGAATTCTAAGGTTGGTTGAGAAGTTAATCGAAAAGGGAGAGCGCGATCGGGAGCTGGGTGACTGCCTTGTCGAAGTGCTGGACGGTCAGCGCGTCGGTGATCGAGAGTGCCGCTTGTTTCAGATAACCCATCCGGAGAAGAAGGCTGGCTTCGATTTTCACGTCGCTCAGATTTTTGTGGATGTTGAACGCAAGATCCCGCTGCGATACGCTGCCTTCCTGTGGCCGTTGAACGATGGCCAACCGCTGCTGGAAGAAGAGTACACCTACATCGACCTGGAGCTCAACGTCAACCTGAGCGACATCGACTTTTCACCTGACAACCCCACCTACAACTTTCCGTAGTGATTTCTCACTGCAAAAAATTAGGGTCGCATGCAGTGGATCTTGCTAAAGCTCTTAATAAAACAGGATCTTTGGCAAGATCCACTACCCTACACACCTGCTCCGCAAATGCCTGCTGCGCAATCTGAGCGCGGGCAAATCCGTCTGCCGCCGTTTCAGGAAAATAGTTGCTCCGCTTGGCTTGGTGACGCGGTATAATCAGAATGTCCAGCGGAATTGGACGTCTCCCAACTTCGGTGGGGGGCTACCGCAAGCGTTAAACTCGTTAAGTTTTCACAGAAAAAGCCTCCGGCTTGGCAACTTTCGCTCAATTCACTTTGCCAAAGGGTTTCATTTTGTTCGTGGAGCACGAATAATCAGACCTGCTGGCGGCGGGTGAGAAAGTTCTCACATGCGGAATAACCAGTTACCCAATCATGGCCCCAGGAAATGCCCATGCCGAAAATCCCGTGTCAGGAAGCGAACTGGCTTGCAGCCCCTAGGGCGCTTCCGCAACGCGGCATCCGCTGGGCGGGCCGATTGCTGTTACTGACCGTTAGCCTGGGCGGTGCCTTCGCATTTGCTTGTACCCAGGCGGCCGCTCAAGCGACGCTTGCCCAACCTCCAACAACTCAGACGCCTGCAGTCAGCGGGTCGGCGGTTCAGTCGGCCGTGGCCGAACGCACCAGTCAGAAGCCACTGGCGTCGAGTGCACCGCAGCGGGTAGTCGGAGCGACGTACGTGGCCCTCGCTCAGGGATTAACTGCAGTCTTCAACGGCAAAGAGCCTTCCACACTGGAAGAACTTCGGGCGCTTGAACTGCAGCAGTCGAAAGTCGCGAAGGCCATCGAAAGCGTTACGGTCAACGTTCAGCAAGGCTCAGCGCAAGGGAGCGGCGTGATCATCACACCCGACGGTTACGTGTTGACCGCAGCGCACGTGGCGGGCGGGGCCAATCGT
This sequence comes from Pirellulaceae bacterium, assembly GCA_041751975.1. Classification (GTDB taxonomy): domain Bacteria; phylum Planctomycetota; class Planctomycetia; order Pirellulales; family Pirellulaceae; genus Aureliella. The sequence continues at coordinate 45,387 of JBGSHW010000141.1, read as the reverse complement.
GATGCCATTATTATTTTGAGCGATGGCTCCCGGGTGCAGGCCAGGACGCTAGGTATGAATCGTGATAAAGACGCGGGGCTCATGAAGATCGTCGAGGAGCGGAGTACTCCCTGGCCCCATGCAACGCTAGGCCAAAGTCAAGACCTCAAGGTCGGCCAGTGGTGCATCGCGTCGGGACACCCCGGCGGCTGGAATCTTGACCGCGGCGCCGCAATTCGAGTGGGCCGCGTACTTTCGATCAGCAAAGGGCGGGGTGAAAGCGAAGCACACACGCTGTTTACCGATTGCGCCTTGATCGGCGGGGACAGTGGCGGCCCGTTGTTCACATTGGAAGGCAAGTTAATCGGTATTCACTCGCGGATTGGTACCGATGTCATCGACAACATGCACGTCCCGATCGACGTGTTTAAGACGAGCTGGGATCGTATGGCCCGAAGAGAGGTGTGGGGCGCGCTCCCCGGCTTCCAACCGGTAATCGGCGTGCGGGGCGTGCGGGGAGAAAATCAGAGTCCGATGATCGTGTCGGTCGTTCCCGATGGTCCAGCCGACATGGCGGGCATTCAGGCGGGTGACTTGGTTCTGGCTGTGGATGGGAATAAGATTGCCACCTTCGATGAGTTGCAAACGGCCGTTACCGCGAGTGTGCCTGGGGATGTCATCTTCTTGAAAATCCAACGCGGTGAGGAAATTCTTAATTTAGCCGTCACGGTGGACGTTGCCGGAGGCTAAGTTGACCCCGTTTTTGATTAGAATGCCCGTCTTTGATTAGAATGAAGGTCTCCTGCCGCAGGAGTGGTGAGTAAGGATGCCGCCACGATTAGCGATTTCTATCTTCGAAATTTAGAAAGTGCATCGTGCAAATTAGCTCTTCCAAGCTCGGTTCGATATTGCTGCTCGTCGTTTCGCTGATGTTGGGTATCGCGGTTGCGAGTTTGTTCAGGGGCTCGAACCAACAAACGCTTGACCGACAAAGCCCAACCAGTCCGACCGGGCAGAACTCTCACGCGGCCTCGACCCAAACTCACTTTGTACAAGATCCTCCGCAAAGAGCGAGCTTTCGTCCCGATTTTTCCTCGGGATTGAGGCGTTCCAACCAACGCAACAATTTCTTTATGCTCCGCGCCTTCAACGAAGCCATCGGGGAAAGTTGGAAAAGCACGGTCCGCTTGACTTCAGGTGACGAGCAACTAGCCCTTGGTGCAGTGGTCAGCTCCGACGGCTGGATCATCAGCAAAGCCAGCGAACTCCCTTCGTCAGGCGAAGTGACCTGTCGGCTTTACGATGGCAAGGACTACGAAGGCAAAGTCATGACGCAAGTCGCAGAGCTGGACTTGGCCTTAATACGCATCAACCAAACACAACTCGTACCGATAACTTGGGATCAAACCGCCGTGCCGGAACGCGGTAGGTGGTTGGCCACGACCGATATACGAGCCGGTGTGCCAACGGCGGTAGGTGTTGTCAGCGCAGGGGCGCTCAGCATTTCCAAATCAAACGCAGTGCTGGGCGTTCACCTCGATGACGCACCCGACGGCGCCGCCATCACCCGTGTGCTACCCGGTAGCGGTGCTCAGATTGCTGGACTGCAACGTAACGATTGTATCTGCAACGTGAATGGTCAGGATATTCGGGGCCGCGAAGCTTTTCTGACGGCAGTCCGCGATGGCATGGGAGGACAGATTCTCAAGTTGGATGTGATTCGTAATGGCCGCAAGTTCTCAACGGAGGGACGCCTCATGGACCTTTCGCAGGAACTGCTCGATGAGACGGAGATGGGAGTCAACGGAAGCATCAGCGCTCGCTCCACCGGCTTCGCCCGCGTCTTCCAACATGACACCGTGCTCAATCCGAACCAGTGTGGTGGCCCCTTGGTCAACCTCGACGGAAAAGCAGTCGGTATCAATATCGCGAGGGCGGGACGGGTGAGTTCCTATGCCTTGCCAGCCGATGTGGTCCAGCCGCTCGTGGAGGGCTTGATTGAGCAAGCTAAATTGGTTTCACGTCCCGTCGAAGCGCAGACTACGTTGCGCCCTATTCGATAGAGTTTTTTGACAACATGCCGTGCTCGAACTTCAGATCCTAGCCGCCAATGTTCTGCTCCCAACCCTGCTCCTCACGCTGACCTTGGGAGGAGTTCTGTGGGCCTCGCGCCGCAGCGCTACTCGCAACACGGCAGCGGCGGCGAGCAGCTCGAATTCGGGGCGATCCACTTTCCAACCATCGCGGCTGGGTGCGTCGGTCTTGGTCTTAGCCGGTGTTTTCGCGGTTTGGCTGGCCCTTGTCTTGCGTGTCGAGGAGGCTCTGGCATGGTGGCCTGAGGATGCTTGGACCCGTCTGCCGATCGCCATCGGCATGGTGGGGCTTGGAGCAATTATCGCGCAGTGGCTCCCTTCGCGATTGAAGCTCGTGGCTTGGCTGCTCCGCGCGACCGCGCTATGGTTGGCCACCCGGTCGATCCTACCTGCGGGCGAAGCATGGGAGTTTTTGCAGCCGAGCGTGCCAATATGGACGCTTGTGTTGGTGCTTGGTCCCTTACTCGCGTGGTGGTTGATTGAGCGTTTGCCGAGTCGAGCGGCCGGGGTGCTGGGCCTAAGTTGGATCCTGTGCGTGGCAGCGGCCGCCTTCCTCAGCAAGGATTTTTTGCGAGTCACCGAGCCGATGTTGGCGATCGCATCGGTGCTCGGTTGCGTCAGCCTCGGAACACTATTCTCCGGGCGGAGCGCGTGGGTAGCGACGGTGGCTGGGCCTTGCCTGTTTGGAAGTGGGGCTGCGGTCGCCAGCTTCCAGTTCAACTCGTTTCTTGGCCTACCGGACTCGCTCAGCTGGCTGGCCATCTTGGCTCCAGCCGCCGCAGCACTGGTAACGCTTAGCCTGCCCAGTCAAGCACAACTCATGCAGGGGATGGAAAGCAAGTCCGCAACGGAGGCCAATCAACTGCTGCGCATATCGCGTCGCCATCTGCTGCTCATCCTCAGCGCCTGTTTGAGCCTGTCGCTGGTGGTAATCGTCTGGACGCTGGTGGCCAGTGCCGGCGGTGCAGGGGGCGAGGAGGCTTGGTGAGCCAGAGCCCCACGATGCTTTGGGCCATACAAACCAAGCAAGCAGACTCATTCACGCAGCCTCCAATGTATGGCCGTTGAGATTGCGGTTAGAATGATGCCCCCGTTCACAATGGAGGTTGCCCAACCCTTATACTCCCATCAGTCGTTAGGCAGCACGCGTTGCATGAATCGTGCGTCGCCTGCGTAGCGGCTTAATTCGCCATCACTTTGCCAAGGAAGAAAATGTCTCAACCGCACGTCGTCGTCGTGGGAGCAGGCCCCGGAGGTCTGGCTGCCGCTATGCAACTGGCCAAAGCGGGCTCGCGCGTTACGGTGTTGGAGAAGCAGTCGTGGGTGGGTGGACGGACGGCGACCTTTGAGCAAGCGGGCTTTACGTTCGACTATGGACCTACGTTTTTTCTCTATCCGCGGGTGCTGAGCGAGATCTTTAGCTCGGTGGGGCTCGACATGATGTCAGAGATTCCAATGCGAAAACTGGATCCGCAGTACCGCATTAGTTTTGCGGCGGGAGGGCATCTCGACGCGACTCCGAATCTCTCGCTGATGGAGGACCGTGTGGCTGCGATTTCGCCGGCGGATCGCGGCGCGGTGACCCGTTACATGGATGACAATCGCCGCAAGCTCAAGCTCTTTCGTCCCATTTTAGAGTCTCCGTTTAACAGCCTCCGCGACCTGTTGCGAAAAAGCACGCTGACCGCCTTTCCGAGCGTGAGGCCCTGGAGATCGCTTGGCAAGGAACTCGCCAGTTACTTTAAGGATCCGCGGCTGGCGATTGCTTTTTCGTTTCAATCAAAATACCTGGGGATGTCCCCCTTTAAATGTCCGAGTCTCTTTTCGATCCTGTCGTTTCTCGAATACGAGTACGGTGTGTTCCATCCGCTTGGCGGGTGCGGTCGAGTTAGCCAACGCATGGCCGAGTTGGCGACTGAGTTGGGTGTGGAGATTCGCTTGAACGAGCCGGTGAGTGGGTTTGAGTTTGAGGGACGCCGACCGACCGTCGTGCATACTGCCCAAGCGGACTATCGCCCCGACGCGGTGATCATCAATGCCGATTTTGCCCAAGCCATGCATGAGCTGGTGCCCAATCGGCTACGACGTCGCTGGACCAACGAGAAGATTAGCAAGAAACAGTTTTCCTGCTCGACGTTCATGATGTATCTCGGAATCAAAGGCTGCTACGACGACCTGCCGCACCACACGATCCACATCACGGAAGACTACGAGCGGAACCTGCGGGAGATCGAAGACGACTTCGTTTTGCCTCAGTCGCCGAGCTTTTACGTGCAGAACGCTTCGATCACCGACGACACGCTGGCTCCGGCGGGTCACAGCACACTGTACGTCCTTGTTCCCGTCCCACACTTGCAAGGCAAAGTCGAGTGGAACGCCGCGACGATCGCTCAATACCGCGAACTGACTCTGAACCAGTTGGCGAAGGTTGGGCTGGGGGATATTCGCGAGCGGATTGTGACCGAGCGAATCATGACACCGGCTGACTGGCGTGATTCGTTCGGACTGTATCGCGGTGCGACGTTCAACTTAGCTCACAACCTGGGGCAGATGCTTCATTTGCGGCCCCACAATCGATTTGAGGATTTGGAGAATGTTTACCTCGTTGGCGGAGGGACGCACCCGGGTAGTGGCTTGCCGGTGATCTACGAATCATCGCGGATTACGTGCAAGCAGTTGCTGCCCCGTTTGGGGCTCGATGCGCAATTTCTGCACGAGCCGCCTGCAGCGCTAGCCGCTTCTGAGGTGTTAGCGACTCACTCGGCGGACGTGCATGAGCCGGCGGTATAATTCCGCGACCCGAATTCAGCAAAATTCTCTGAAAGTTTTTTTGGCCATTGATGTGATTGCTGCGCGCCCCACATCGCCGGTGGGCTCGGTGAGCGGCGGGTAAACTCGCGTTATTTGGGCTCTTTGAGTGCAGAGGGGCGGCGTCAATAAAAATCTTGCAATTCGCCCTTCCGAACACGCCGTGGGGTCAAGTACTATTGTTGTCATGCGGTGCCGTGATGGCCCCGTAACCTCACGTATTGCCCCTGTCGGTAGGCGGTTTTCTACCGGTCTACGGACGAACCTTGCAACCTGATGCCAATTGCTCGCACCTTTATCTTCCAGCCGTCGCTCGATACTTCGCCATAATTTGAAAGCTTCCACGGCCGACGCGACTTCGTATGGAATCATGGTCGGCGTGGGAGAAACTTATTTGCCAGCGTTTGCTCTGGCGGTAGGACTGGGCGAGATCAGCGCTGGCTTGGTGGGTAGCATTCCGTTGCTAGCCGGAGGAATTATCCAGAGCATTTCCCCAGCCATTATGCGGCGTGGGGTTAGCGAGCGTCACTGGATTTTAATCACCGCCACGCTGCAAGCGGCAGCATTCATTCCATTGATTTGGTTTGCACTTGCTGGCAGCATCTCGACTTTTTGGTTGCTCGTCTTCGCCTCGGTCTACTGGGCGGGTGGCTTGGCGACGGGTCCGGCTTGGAATAGTTGGATCGAAAAGATCGTTCCCAAGCCGATTCGCACCAACTACTTTGCCTGCCGAACCCGCGCATCGCAATTGGCCACATTGCTCGGTTTTTTGTTTGGTGGAGTGTTGCTGCATTCAAGCCGCATCTATGGCTTCGAAGTGATTGCCTTTGCGGTGTTGTTTGCGGTGGCCATCGCGACGCGTTCATTCTCTGTTGTGATGCTGGCACTGCACCGCACGTTTGAGCATATTCCCAGTCGCATTGTGCAACTGTTAGGCAGTGAAACACCCGTCCCCACCCAGCGTGTCGCTTCCGAGCCGTTGCCTCGATTTACCCCGAGTATCCCGGCCAAGCAGCTGATCATTTACTTGGTACTGGTCCAGGGGATGGTGCAAATCTCCGGACCGTTCTTTACCCCTTACATGCTCAAGCACTTGCAGCTTTCGTACATGGCCTATGCGGGGCTGATGGCCGTGGCCTTTCTGGCAAAGATTATTGCACTGGGGGCGTGGGGGCGACTAGCCAAACGCCGCGGTGCGCAGTGGCTGTTAACGCTCGGTGGTGGCATGATCATTCCACTGGCTCCACTGTGGATCGTCTCCGAAAACTATGCTTGGCTGGTGTTTATCCAATCGATCAACGGTGTGGCCTGGGCCGCTTATGAACTGGGATTCTTCTTGATGTTCTTCGAATCGATGCCGATTCGTCAGCGGATCAAGATGCTTACCGTTTACAACTTGGCCAACACTTCGGCTTGGTGCGTAGGGGCAACTACGGGTGCCTTGATTTTAAATGGGCTGGGGAGTTCTCCTGCCGTTTACCACGCGCTGTTTGCGATCTCGAGTGTGGGTCGCTGCTTGGCCTTTGCGTACCTGATGACACACCGTAGCCAAGTGGTGGTTCGCGTGCGGCAGTTGGGTTTCCGTATTCTGGGGATGCGCTCCAATGCGGGGCCGCTGGAAACACCCATCTTGTCGACGCTCGACGATGGCCCGGCTGAGAGTCCCGCGAAGATCGAGGTTGCGATAACCGGTAAAGAAGCCGCTTAGCTGTTTGAGCTAGGGAGGCTTCAGTTCCGGCTCCTGCATTCCGCTGGACGGCTTTGGGGCCAGCGTCTTTTACTCGAAGTAACGCACCGCATTGGTAAAGATCACTCGACCTTCACCATGTTCTGGTTGGATTTCGCGGCGGGTCCAGCACGGATGGTTGGTGAAATCGAGATGGCGTTCGGGGTGGGGCATGAGTCCGAAGATGCGTCCGCTGGGATCAGATATGCCAGCCACGTTCAGATCGGCACCGTTTGGATTGTCGGGGAACGGCAGCAGTTCGTCACTCACCTGGCCGCTCGCGTTACTGTATCGCAGCCCCAGTTGTTGTGCATCGAGCAAGCGTTGAGCGGCCGCCTGGTCGCTGAAGGTGAAGCGTCCTTCGGCGTGTGCCATGGGCAGGTACATCGAGCTCACTCCAGCCAGGAAGACGCTATTCGAATTCGCGTTCACCAGGTGGACCCACCGGTCTTCGAAGCGGGCTTGCCGGTTCAGGGCCAGTGTGGCTGGAGGCTGACTCGCTTGCCCTGGAAAGAAAATACCGAGCCGCATCATGACTTGAAAGCCATTGCAGATGCCGAGCACCAAGCGTCCCTCACCCCGAAAATCCTCCACCAAATCGCGGAGGTGGACATTCAGCCGCTGCGCCAAGATACGTCCAGCGGCGATGTCGTCGCCGTAGCTGAATCCGCCGGGGAAGCACAAGATCTGGTAGCCTTGGCCAAGCCCCGGGTCTTCGATCAGTCGATTCACGTGGACGCTGCTGACTTTGGCTCCGACAGATTCAAATGCGAACGCCGTTTCGACGTCACAATTGGTACCAGGGGCGCGTAGAATAAGCACTCGCGGACTGGCCATGAAACTCCCTTTTTCACCTTCTAAAACTAGTGGATCAAGCAGATGCAAAGCCTAACACACTTGCCGAATATGCCTAGTAGGTGAGTGTCGAGGCTGGTTTCCCCGAGTGGACAATTCAGGGCTGCACGACTAGGTTTAATGAGCACGTGGGGCCGATCCACAGTGCACGTTCGATGGTTCACTCAACATCTGCAGGAGTAGTCATGACGAAAACGACCCAAGCCGAATTGCTGACGATGCCGGCGTCCGAAGCAGAACGCTTTCTCCCCGAAGGCCCAACGGCGTTAGGAGTAGGCAAGTTCAGCTGGGTGGCAATCCAGCATGGGCCTGACTCGAAAGTCGGTTCGCTGAACATCTACGATGTACTCTCCGGCGAGAACCAGCAGTTCCTCCTCCCCGGTCGCCCTGGATTTGCCAAGCCCACCACGCAGCCGGGTCTGTTCGTGATCGGTTGCGAACGCGAGCTGGGCTTGTTCAATACCCTCGACGGAACGTGGCTCCCACTGGCTCAGGGAATCGATCAGGACGTTACGGGTACGATCATCAACGACGGTACTGTCTACGCGGACAATCTGCTCTTCGGCACCAAGGACCTCGAATTCAAAACCAAAAAAGCGGGACTGTATTTGTACCGTGGAGCCGATAAGAAATTGATTCGCCTGCGCGACGACCAAGTCTGCAGCAATGGCAAAGATGTCATCGACTCAGGTGCCGGCGGCTTGCACCTGATCGATATCGACTCCCCCACTCGCAAAGTTGTGCGTTATCGCCTCGACATAGCCAACGCGCAGTTATCTGAGCCGGAAACGGTGGTCGATTTGGCTGGCTTGGATGGGGTGCCGGATGGGATGACCCTCACGCCCGATGAGCAAGGCATGATCATCAGCTTCTATAATCCCAATCCCGCCCCCTTCGGCGAGACACGGCAGTACAATTTGTTCAGTGGTGAGCTGGAACAGGTTTGGAGGACACCTCATAGCCCGCAGAACACCTGCCCACTGCTATTGGAGATGCCAGATGGCGCGGTCAACTTAATAATCACTACGGCCGTCGAGCACATGCCAGCTGAACGCCGCAGCGATGCGCGGCAGGCTGGTGGGATTTTCATCGCGGATACCCCCTTTCGCACGTCGCCCTCCACACCGGCATTTCCTATCAAGTCCTAATCAGCCAGTGCGTCTTTATCCTTAGTGAAGCATTGAAGTAGCGAAATGTATAGATGCTCCCGCCATGAATGATCCTGCTAAAAAGTTGGACTGCTCGACCCGCGTCAGGCACTGGAAATTGCGCACTCGGACTTTCCAGTTTGCAGCGGTACCGGCCTTGATGGGTATTGTGAATGTTACCCCCGATAGCTTCTCCGATGGAGGGAAATTCTACTCACCCTCACATGCGGTCGAGCACGCTCTGCGGCTAGAAGATGCTGGGGCGGATTTGCTTGACATCGGTGGCGAAAGCACGCGCCCCTACAGCGAAAATGTGGCTTGCGAAGAAGAGTTGCGGCGGGTCGTTCCGGTTATCGAGTCGTTGGCCCATCGAGTTTCGATCCCCATGTCCATCGATACATCCAAGGGAGCGGTTGCCGCAGCCGCCATCGAGTTGGGAGCGGAAATCATCAATGACGTCACGGGACTCACGGGGGACCCGGCCATGCTGGAAGTGGCCCTGCGCAGCGGCGCCGGCATCTGCGCAATGCACATGCAAGGTCGCCCGCAAACGATGCAAGATAATCCTACGTACAACGATGTCGTGTCCGACATTTTTGAATATTTGGTGCAACGCGATACGGCACTGCGGGCTGCTGGTATTGATGCTGAGCGGATCTGCCTCGACCCAGGCATCGGCTTTGGCAAGACCCATCAACACAATGTGACACTCCTCCAACACGCTGAAAAATTCCTCGAGCTACAACGACCCATTCTGATCGGTCATTCTCGCAAAGGCTTCATTGCGCAGTTGATCAAGGACAAAACGGCCGATCGAACCGCCGGAAACCTGGGTGTCAGCCTAGCCATGGCCCAAAAGAAAATTCAGGTTCTCCGAATTCACGATGTCAAGGCGACGCGAGATGCTCTAAACTGCTTCATGGCTTGCATGGTAAGTTCAAGTTGACCTGCATGTGCAATCAAAAGACACTTCCTGGAGGATGCGATGAGCGAAACTGAAGTAGCGACGCGAACTGCTGTAAGCGCTGGCCCCGAGCCCGAGGCTCAGTTACAAACGGCCCAAACCGCTCGCTCCAAGCTCTCCGTGTTGCTGCTCGAAGACGACGAGCTGCAGATACAGGTCCTATCGCGGCATCTCGAAGCGCTCAATTTAGAAGTCCTGGCTGCGGGCACGATCGCGGCCGCTTCGGCCATTTTACGCGACAATCGCGTGCATTTGGCAATCTTGGATATTCACTTGCCAGATGGCAACGGACTGGAACTGTGCGAGCAGATCGATTCCAATCCAGCCCTCAGCGGGCTACCGATCATCATGTTGAGCAGTATGACCGAAGGGGATCTGGTGCGTCGCACGCGTGCTGCCGGAGGCTGCTACTTTATCGGCAAACCCTATGACCCCAACGTCCTGCTGGTCATTATCGAACGCGCTCTGGGCCTAGAGCTGCAATAGGCGGCGTTGTTTTTACGCTACGACGTTTTTATTCTACGACGTAACCGCACGACGACGTAACCGCACGACGATGGAACCGAATGGACCCGCGAGATAACAACGACAGGCTATCGGGGCAGGCAACTGGTGTCGCGAATTTCATGCATTCTCTCCGCTAACTTGGCGTCGAAATCGCTGATCAGCTGCTGGTGCTGGTCGCTTGGCTCGGTCGCCAAGTTATGCAGCTCATCGGGATCGTTTTCTAAGTCATACAACTCGATCCGCCCCGCGTGCTGATAGTCGCGCATATACTTCCAGCGTTCGCTGCGTATGGCCCGCATGGCCGCCTGCGATCCATGATGCATGCTATATTCAAAGTAGAGCTCCTTGGGGGCTGGCTGCCGCTCCTTGCCGCCCGTCAGTTCGGGCCACATGCTTTTACCGCGCAGCGGTACGTCGTCAAACAATGCAGCTGGAAGACGCGTTGCCTCGCAGATGGTGGGGTACCAATCTAGGTTGGACGTCAGAGTATCAAGCTGGATGCCAGCAGGTATCCGGCCAGGCAGTCGAACCAAGGCAGGCACGCGTAGCGAAGTGTCAAACATATTCGGTCGCCTCCCAGCCGCAATCTCTGGCCACTGTTTGGCAGGTGCCTCACGCAGTCGCCAGTGGGCATTCCCCTTGAACTCCAAGCCATGGTGCCCCAGGTTGTAACCATGATCACTAGTGAATATCACCAACGTATCGTCAGTCAACTGACGATCGTCCAGCAACTGCAGAATGCGAGCCAGATTGCGATCGATATCGGCTACGCTGGCCAGGTACTCGCGCATTTTTGTAGCCATCAAGTCGCGATCCAGTCCGGGATAGTCGACTACGTTCACTGGTTTGTTAACGAAGTTTTGCCAAATACCCTCATCAACGGGAAGGTAAGCGCTGTGAGGTGCTCGGTAGTGCAACGACAGGCACCAGGGGCGCGGATCTACCTTCTGAATAAAATCAAGTGCCAAGTCGGTCAGGAGGTCAACGCAAAGTCCGGAGCGTTTGCGAGTTAAACCGTCGATCGTCAAGATCGGGTCCAACGTGTTGACTCCCCCCTCCAAGAACCCAGCAAAGTCATCGTAGCCAAACTTGCCCGGATGATGGTGCGGTTGCACTCCAAGATGCCATTTACCAACCAATCCAGTTCGATAACCGGCTGCCATTAACTGTTTTGGCCAGGTGCTGGCCGAACGATCCAATCCCAAATGCGATTCCGTGGCAGGATGGATCCAGTCATGAATCGCAAACTCGCTGGCATACCGCCCCGTCAGCGTGGCCACACGTGATGGGCTGCATACCGGAGTGACGGCAAACGCCTGACGAAGAAATGCACCCTCCGCTGCCAAACGATCCATATTGGGAGTTTCAGCATCGCGATTACCGCTGCAGCCCATCGACCAAGCAGCTTGATCGTCGGTCACAATCATCAATACGTTTGGCCGGCGGGTTTCGCGCAGCGCTTCTTGATCGGTTTCTTGCGCGGCGGCCTGGGTGAGCGCGAGGAGTACGATGCTGACCGCGGCGAACTCCAACCACTGCCTGGACGCAATGCCTGGCCCGGCAAGCTTGAAGCCAGCCATGCATTTAACAAATAGATGCCCGTGAACGGAAGGGGGGACCGGGGTCGGCACGTCAGCACCTCGGATGGGATGGTTTTTGAGTCGTCAGAGATCCGCTCCCGGTGGGAAAGCGTGGGTAGCCCACGGGAACGCACAGGAACAATCGTCTCGTCATTATAGACGATGAGCGGAATCGCCGCCGGACCCCAGGCAGGCCCTTAAGTGGATCGGTGGGAGCTATAATCGTAGCCAAACCACCACCCAACCCGATGTCTTGTTTTCACAAAAGGACCCACGTCATGCCAACCGAACTCACGCGTCTTTCTAGCTACCGAGGGCTGTTCCAATGGGTATTCCACCTGGTTGCCGTCCTCTTGCTTCTAGCGCCGCCAGCCCTGCTCCCCGCGCAAGGCCTCGATGACTTTTACAAGCTTGGTCCCGACTCACTTCTGCAGGAGGGAGTCCCCCGGGGAACGCTATCGGCAGCCCAAGCAATCCCCTCCAAGGCGTATCCTGGAACGCAGCATACGTATTGGGTCTACGTCCCGGCGCAGTACGATGCTGAAGTCCCAGCCAGCTTGATGATCTTCAACGATGGTCAAGCATTTATGGATTCCGAGGGGAGTTTGCGGGCGCAAAATGTAATGGACAACCTCATTCATCGACGCGAGCTTCCGATCATGATTGGTGTGTTCATTAATCCCGGTCGCACGCCTGAACAACCGGAGCCATCGCCACGTGAATGGGGCGACCGAACCACCAACCGCCCTACGGAATACAACTCTTTGGACGATCGTTATGCTCAAGTGATCATCGATGAGTTGCTGCCCGAACTGGCGAAGCAGTACAACATCTCCCCCGAGGCCAAAGACCGTGGGATTGGGGGTGCCAGTTCGGGTGCCATTGCAGGCTTCACCGTCGCTTGGCATCGCCCGGATCAGTTCCACAAAGTCCTAAGCCTCGTGGGCAGCTTCACGAACATTCGCGGTGGCCACGCGTATGCCGACTTGGTGCGAACGAATGAAAAGAAGCCCATTCGGATCTTCCTGCAAGATGGCCGCAACGACAATCGTGGAGTGCGGCGCGGTACCTACGATGAAACCCGTGATTGGTTCTTGCAAAACGTACGTTTGGTCGACGCTCTGACCGAAAAAGGTTACGACGTCAATTACTCTTGGGGCATTGGTCTTCATGGAACCAAGCAAGGTGGCGCCATGTTACCCGAGATGATGCGTTGGCTGTGGCGAGACCACGGCGTGTCGACCGATCCGATGGATACAGTCGAACGCTCATTCAACGTACCTCCACCCGCTGCCGTACAGCCGGATTGACTTCGCGGAGTTAATCGTCGTGGAGTTAATCGTCGCCCGCTTCCTCAATTTCGCGATGCACTTCTTCGCGGCTCCGCAACGGATAGAACAGGGCTCGCTTCTGATTGGGAAGCGAGTAATCGAAGCCCAGATCATGTAAGAACTTTTCAGAGGAGCTGATGGCCATGACTTCCATCACACCACGTTCCCGCGCCAGCTCGACGCAATGCCGAACGAGCTGTCCGCCAATACCACGACCTTGATGCGCGTCGCTTACCGCCAAGCACTGGATCTCGGACAACTTCTTCGAGTAAATCTCGACCGAGGAAAAGCCGACGATCTCCGGTGCGTCTTCCTGCGGATGATGCTCCGCGATGAAGCCGGTGAGCAGCAGGGCGGCCGTTTCCAGCCGCGTTCGACGCAAAATCTTACGTTGCTCAACAAACGGTTTGAGCAAAGCCATCACACCCGGCAGGTCTTCTGGTTGTGCGGGGCGGATGGTGTAACCGGGCGGCAGTGGCCGCGAGTCGTTGTCTGACAATTCTGTTCTACTTCGTCAAGTAATGGCGTTCGTCAAGTAATGGCGTTCGTCAAGTAATGGGGCTTCGTCTAGGGCTGGTGTTCGCAAAGCGAAACGCCGTATTGGTTAAGCAAATGCGTAATGTCTGAAGAGCTTGCGGTAGAGCTCCGTCCCACGGTGCAATTGTTCAATTTCAATCCACTCATCGTGCCGGTGGGCTTGTTCGATACTACCGGGTCCAAGCACGATCAGATCGGGGAGATCATTAAAGCAGCAGCCATCGGTGGCATAGCAGGCCGAGGCCGGTGCGGTCTGATCAGCCAGGCCGAGGGCCGTGCGTACAAACGGGCGCTCCGCATCGGTCAACACGGGACTGAGGCAACGAATCGAGCTCAGTTCGAGTTCCATGTCGCGAGCGGTGCGCTTGATTTCTTCCAACATCACTTCCCACTGCGTATGGGGCATGGGTCGAAAGAAGATGTGGCAAGTCGCTCGGCCGACCGTGATATTGAAGGCAGCCGGTTCGTTGTCAATAACCACGTTCAGCGATAGTGTTGGATTTGAAAAATTCTTGTTTTGTAGGCTTGCGTCGGTCAGACAACGGCAGTGCAATTGTTGCAGGTAATGCAAGAAAGGAATCAACTGCCAGTTGGCATTAAGGCCATCGTTGGTACTGCTGTGGGCTGCAACGCCGGAACTGCATACATCAAAGTGGCACCCACCCTTGTGCGAGTTCACCACCTGCAGTTCGCTGGGTTCGCCGATGACCCCCACGGCACCGAGCGCAACCGCTTCGCAGTAAAAGCTCGAGTTATCCGTCAGCAAGCGGGCCCCTGCCATACCACTTTCCTCGTCACCGGTTACGAAGAAGAACAGGGGAGCCGACTGCGGCAGCTCTGCGAGTGCCGCGATGGCTGCCAACGCAGCTGCGGTGGGCCCCTTCATGTCGCAGGCGCCGCGCCCCCAGACTCGACCAGCAGCCACCTTGGCCGCAAACGGACCACCGTGCTCGCAGTTCCAGCCCTCGACAGACACCACATCGTTATGGCAAAAGTAAGCCACCGGGGTGCTGCTCACGGAAGTGCGACTATCGGGCGACTTGCGGGCAGCCAGGACTACTTTGGCCACCCCCATTAGATCGCGATGCTCTAGTCGTTGAACCTCAAAACCGAGTTCTTCGAGTAATTGGCTTTGCACATCGGCGATGGCGAGGTTTGATTGCGTGGTGACTGAGTCAACCGCGATGAACTTTTGAGCAATTTCGACCGGATCCATAGCAAGTGCCCCAAACAGTGCGTCTCTGTTCTTCCGTAAGTGTTGCAGCCACACATCCTACCCCATCGTCGCAGGGCTGTTAATCGATGGTGCAACTCAGCCGCCGATAACGTGTCAGATCAGCTCAGGTGCTTTTGGGATTGGACGTCGCTTGGTATGCTACGAGTTCGGAGTCTGAGCTCCCCTTAATTCACGAGTTGGGGCCCGCACAGCACCTTACATGGTATCAGGTTTGCCTCTGATCACGAGCATTCCGATCCGAATCGATATCGACTTTGACTAAGACTATGGCTGCTCTGGGAGAACGTGCATATGACTATAGATCCGCGATCGGTGCTGGCGCTCATCCTTGGTGGTGGACGAGGAACTCGGCTTTATCCGTTGACGAAAATACGCGCTAAACCTGCGGTTCCCCTGGCCGCCAAATACCGCTTGATTGACATCCCCATCTCCAACTGCATCAACAGCAACATCAAGAAGATCTTTGTGTTGACCCAGTTCCTTTCCAACTCACTTCACCGACACATTCGTCAAACCTATCAGTTCGATAGTTTCTCGGGGGGCTTTGTGGAGTTGCTGGCGGCTCAGCAGACGATGGAAGGAGGCAAAAAAGAATGGTATCAAGGAACCGCAGATGCTGTCCGCAAGAACCTGCCTCATCTAAATCAAAAGGGAATCAAGTATGTACTGATCCTCTCAGGTGACCAACTCTATCGGATGGATTATGGAGCCATGTTGCGAACGCACATTGAGAGCAAAGCCGATGTGACCATCTCCGCCATTCCCGTCGATCGCAAAGAAGCCCATGCGTTGGGAGTCATGCGGTGCGATCAGAACGGTCGCGTGACCGGCTTCCTCGAGAAGCCGCAAACCGAGGATGAGATCAACTTGGTGAGCATGGATCCGGATTGGATTACCAGTCAAGGAGTCGATGCCAAGGGACGCGACTGTTTGGCAAGCATGGGTCTGTATATCTTTAATCGCGAACTATTGTTTGAAATCCTGGAGAAGACTCCCTACGAAGATTTTGGTAAAGAAGTTTTCCCGGCCGCGATCCGCAGTCGCAAAGTCCAGGTGCACCTGTTCGATGACTACTGGGAGGATATCGGTACGATCCGCGCGTTCTACGAAGCCAACTTGGCGCTGACCCGCCGCGATGCGCCGTTCAATCTCGTTTGTCCGCAAAATCCCGTTTACTCCCGTGCACGCTTTCTCCCGCCATCGCTGCTCGATGGGGCCACGATTTCAAGTAGCCTCATTGCTGACGGTTGTCGCATCGGCCGGGGGACAGTCATCGAAAACAGCGTCATTGGTTTGCGATGTGTCATCGGCGAAAATGTGACAATTCGCAACAGCATCATCATGGGAGCTGACTATCTCGACTCAGATGCTGAATTGCAAAAGTTCGCTGCCGCAGGGGAACCGCGGACAGGCATCGGGAGCGGTTCGAAAATCATGGGGGCCATCCTCGATAAGAACTCGCGGGTTGGCGAAAACGTCGTGGTTGAAAATGCGCGCGGTGTCGATGAGGATGATCAGTTCGACCCATGCTTGATTCGCGATGGCATCCCGATTTTGCTCAAGGACGCCGTGCTCCCGAATGACTTCAAGATGAGCTAGCCGCTTGAAGCGAAACAACACTTTAATCTTCACGAACGCTGGGAACAGGAGACCTGCAACCAGCGTTTCACTGCTTGACCGCGCCGCTTAAGGCTGCGAGTACTCGTCGTACAGCTTAGAAATGTTGGCGGCCGCCGCGTCGCCACGATGCAACACAATGCGGTACTTCAGAGTAAGTTTCTCACCCGCCTTGAGCGTCGTGCCGGCGGTTGGCTCTTGGGCGCCGGTAAAGTGATAGACGCCAAACGGATTCGCAGCAAACAGACCGTAAGTGCGAACGTGCCAGCGGTTCGGGAAGTTGAACGAGGATGGATGACACATGATGGCAACTCCGTAAGTCTTGCCATCAACGGGCCCGTAGTAATCAACCCATTCCGCAGGCTGCCCCCATGTCTCGCCTCCGGTCAATCCACGGCTGTTGACGATATTACCACCCTGCTTGGCATCCATCTTGATCGACTCGGCGAGGCGAATTCCAAAGGAACCTTCCTTGGTATCGCCGAAATGCACATCGCCATGGCTAGCGAGCAGTTCAATATGGCAATCGAGCCATCTGACATCGTCATCACCACCGAATGTGAAACGCCGATGATCGCTCAAAACGGGTTGGCCGTCGACCGACTTCCAGATGTTAATTGAAGCAATGACCGCATTTGCGCCGTCGTTGAGTTGAGTGAACTCTTGGTGCTCGATCGAGCCTGCCTTGTCCCCCTCCGCCCAAAAGTCGTGGCCGTTTACTTCGCCGTGAGTAAACCATAATGAGCGATGGTGAGGGTGGTCGTGCGCCTCGTTTTGGCTATCGGCCACCATGGGATAATCCCGAGTAAGCTTCACACCGTCAGGACCAAGTAGAGGGTAAATGATCGGTTTGGTTTTGCTCTTCGTGACATATTCAGCGATCACGACCTCCCCACGCGCCACGCGCACACCCGCCTCGGTTTTCTCCAGAGAAAAGGTTTGCGCGCTAATGGATGAACTCCCGGCGACCATGGCGATGATCACCAGGATGAAGCGATGCTTGTGAGGCCTGTTGTGATGCATGCTGAAATCTCTCTCAAGTGGTGTGATGTTGGCGCATTCACTCCGCAGCCCGTCAGAAGGCCGCCTGCGAGCGGCCGAAAAAGGGGGGGCCTTCCGACTTGGAATGCGAGTGCCCGGAGCGGGGGTTGAGCACATAGTACTCCATTCGCCCCAGTCGACTCAACATCCTCGATAAGAAAAGGGGTGGAGCAACCGGCCGTTACCGGCCAAAGTAACAATGGCCACCTGAGCCCCGCTTCCTATTTGAGATAGATTTACTCTTGAAACAGGATGTTCGAAGTATCAATAGGCAGCTGCAATGCCTTGCCGACTGCCGACATCCCGCGCCGCGCACCAAACTGAGGCCACCCACTAACATCGGCTAATTCGGGCATCAATTCCACGAGTTGTTCGCACAGCATCTGTGCCATGCGGTCGGCCCGAGGGCTGATCTTGGCTTCCTTTATTGCCACCGCAGTCTTCATGATCTTTAATAGCTTTGCCCGCTCCTCAACGGGGCGCGATAAGCCTTGCCGATCTTCCAGCAAATCCCCGATCGGGACTTCAAGGGCGGTTTGGATAGCTATCAACTGCGACAGCGAGAGGTCGCACTGCGGGTCCTCGAGCTCTCGATAACGTTTGACATCGACACCTAAGCGACGCGCCATGGTCCGCTCGCTGATCCCTTGCTGTTCACGTATCCGCGCGATGCGATGCAAACTTGGTTTTTGTGTTGCGCTGGCCGACGTTTTTGCGGGATCCTCACGACGACGACCACGCTTGGCGGCTTCATTCGTAGGCCGTCTCGACGTGCTCCCCTCCCCGCATTTGGCGGAGCCGTTATTGGGGACGACCGGATCCGATTTTGTAATGGCCGCAACGTCATCATGCTGCGGATTGAACGGACCGTCGCGGAGCATGGGAGCCGCAGCAATTTGCGGTGCCTCGCTGGCGGAGGCTCGGCCAGAGCCGCGGCACGGCAGCACTCCAAACGAGCCAAGGGGCAAGTCGCTCAACGCTTGCGCGGAAATCGAAAGGTTATTGGAACACATAGGCGGTGTATCGGTTCTGCAGCCAAACAATTCGAGCGAGGAAATCTCGCCGCTGCTGGCCACTTGGGGAACAGAGGACATTGTGGGGAATTCTCCTTCGCCAAAGTCTCCCTCACCGCTGAGAGTGAGTTGCGGGCGGTTGCGCAACTCGCGTCAAATTCGATGTAGCAGGCGATCAGAAACTCCGGAGCCCTAGAAGGCAACGCTAGCCAACCGTTACTTCGAGTGCTTCAGATTTCGCAGATCGTTCACAGGCGAACTTGTCTAGATTGTTAGCGTGCGAGAGAAAACGGAGTACTCAACAAAATCACGATTTCGCTTGTTCCGCAGGTTGCTATGGAAAAACCCAAGACGCTTCGCATACCCCCCGGCGTCGGACGAACATCCTTCCCCCGGACACCTTGTCGCCAAATGTAGGAGTCCCCTCGGTCAAGGGCTACATTCACCTACCACCAAACGCTAGAATGACGCTTAGGTCGAAACATGTTTGCTGGAGTTCGCAACTCCCAACCCGTTGGAGAGGAAGAGCAATGACTTTGGACACTCGTAGTTTGCGTTACCCGCTGGTTTGTGTTCTTTGCTTAAGTGGGTTCTTGTTGGGGGGAACGGTCGGTTGCGACCATGCCGAAGAATATTCGAACTCCGATTCGCTCCCGTTCGATGACGACTCCTTTGAAGAAGCTGCGGGAAGTTCGGTTTTTACAAAGGCGGACGTAGGAGTGGACAGCGGACTCGCGCCGGATGCCCCACCAGCAGGTGCTGTAGACGAAAAATCAGAAGCAGCAAAAAAGAACGCTAGCGAGAGCTCAGGAACCAACGCTGACAGCGCGACCAAGCCCGCTCCGAACTCCGCTACCCGCGTCGATCGCTTGCCGATCAAGAAAATTCCCCAGAGCACCAACCAAGAGAAAACAAGAGGTCTGTCGATGAGCGAAGCGTTTAACCAGCTCAACGAGTTCGAAAGTTATGTACTGCTCAATAAGGGAACCGAGCGGGCCTTCACGGGCGAATACTGGGATACGAAGGGCAAAGGAACTTATATCTGCCGACGCTGCAACGCTCCGCTTTACAACAGTGAATCCAAATTCGATAGTCACTGCGGCTGGCCAAGTTTCGACGATGAAATCAAAGGAGCGGTCATTCGCCAAACCGATGAAGACGGCTCCCGTACTGAAATCGTCTGCAGCAATTGCGGCGGACATTTGGGGCACGTGTTTATGGGTGAGCAATTCACGGTCAAGAACACGCGTCATTGCGTAAATTCGGTTTCCATGAAGTTCATCGCCGAAGGGAGCGAGCTGCCCCCCAAAATCAAGCCGGACGCCGCAGAGAAGGCTAGCACTCCCGCCAAGGCTAGCGAGAGCAAAGCGGGAGTTGAAGCGGCAGAGGCGAGCAAGAAAGACGATTAGCAGAGTCGGGTTGCTCCCGTTTTATCCCTACTTTCCGCTAATGGTCGTTCCGTCGGACACTAAGTCAGCCGGGCAATCCGATGAATGGTCAAAGCCGCCGCCTTCCACGTGAAGCGTGCGCCAGTTTCGATTATGCTAAATCTAGGTCCGAGGACTCCCCCTTTGGCGCAATTCGGCAACTCCTTCCACCTCTCCATCTCAACTCGATACTGAATTCTGCGATGAGCTTAAGCACAGCGTTTTCCAGCGGTCACTGCGTCCTATCTTTTGAGCTGTTTCCACCCAAGACCGACGAAGGGGTGGCGGATCTGATGCGGACCGTGGATGAACTGAATGCACACCAACCCGACTTTTTTACCTGCACCTATGGCGCAGGTGGCTCCACGCGCGATCGCACCCTGTCGATAGCCGCCGAAATACGCCGCATTCACGGACGGCCCGTAGCCTCCCATTTGACCTGCGTCGGCTCGACTCAAGACCAATTGCGCAATTACCTGCGTTCCGCCCGGGAAAAAAATATTGACTACATCGTCGCCTTGCGCGGCGATCCACCCAAGGGCGAAGCGGCATTCACCGCCGTGGCGGGTGGCTTGCGGTACGCCAACGAATTGGTCGGCTTGATTCGCGAAGAGTTCCCGGAGTTTGGAATCGCGGTCGCCGGATATCCCGAAGTCCACCAAGAAGCGGTCAGCGCCGAAGTCGATCTGGCCAACTTGGTTCGCAAAGTCGACGCGGGTGCGGATATGATCGTCACTCAGCTGTTTTACGACAACGATGACTTTTTTCAGTTCCGCGATCGATGTGTGTCCGCCGGAATCACCGTGCCGATCGTACCAGGCTTGTTACCAGCCCTGAGCTTGAGCCAAGTACAACGCATCGCCTCGATGTGCAAAGCGAAATTGCCACAGAATTTTGTTGCTCAACTCGCCGAAAACGACGATGTCGATTGGCAATTCCAAGTCGGGGTCGAGCACGCGCGGCAGCAGACGCAAGGCTTGATCGATGCAGGCGTGCCGGGCATTCACTTCTATGTGCTGAACAAATCGTTAGCCACCAACCTGGTGCTCGAACGTGTGTCCGGTCTGAAACGGGCCATTCCCGCCTAAGCAGGTCGCCATGCTTCTTTGGGGACAATCGTTATCCAGGGCTCCATTCCCACGGCCGGTTTCTATCGCCCACGTGCAATCTACGATCGAGTTGACGGTTCTACGTAGTGTCATTTAACGATGTACCGAGAGCACGCTTTCGCTTTGCCCAGTCGCATGTTGTACTCTGACAATGACCAGGAACTTGCCTTCGCAAACAACTTTTTTCCTTAGCCTGCTTCGAAGCTACAGGAGCTACCCCAGCGCGATAGCTGAACTCCCCAACGAACCTGTAGCAACTTACCAAGTCGAGAATACTCGTGTCAAGCGTTTCGAACTTGATCCCACAGGCCGCTTAGCGATTCTCCGATTCGAACAGGTGGAAGCGGAAAGCAGTGACATTCGCAAATATCCACTGCCCTAACACCGAAAACAAGACCTGACTCTACCGCAGATTTCTGGTCGTCTGCGGGAAGAAAGTCGAAAAAGTAAGCGTCGATGGTTCTGCTTCCATGGAAAGATCACTGTAGCATGAAGTGGGCTACTTTCTTATTGAGTTTGAAAAGCCTATTGGAGGATGGCCGAGGCCTGCCATCCCCGAATGACTTGAAAATCGACAACTGGAACTAGGATCGCAGTACGACGTGACCATGATTTAATCATGCGTAACACGCCTCCTAAAAAGACAATGGAAAGTTTTTCCACAAACATTGTCGATTTGGTTAATTGCCAATCGACCATTACATAACCTCAATTTCGCACCGTATCTAATTTCGAAGAGATTGGACATGAAAAGCTTAATGTCAATGGCCTCGATCCTCAGCCTACTATGTTTTCAAGGAACCCTGAATGGGCAAGAAGCCCCCGTCATGCCTCAGCCGACTCACGAACACGGTTGGCTTCAGAAATTCACAGGAGAGTGGAGAACCGAGTGTAAGGGAACGATGGGGCCGGGCCAGCCGCCGATGCAGTGCAGTGGAACACTCACCGCACGCAAGCTTGGCGAATTCTGGATTGTCAATGAAATGAAGGGTGAAATGTCAGGTGCCCCAATGACCGGCATTCAGATGATCGGCAATGACGAAGTCAGAAAGAAGTATGTCGGAACGTGGGTTGATTCAATGAGCGCTTTCATGTGGCAATATGAAGGTAGCGTCAATTCTTCGGGCAAGGTGTTGAAGCTCGAAGCGGACGGACCGAATTTCATGGGCGACGGAAAGTAGACACGTCGCTCAAGGAAATCGAAATGACGAATCAGATCCAAGAAGCATTTCCGTACTTGCGTGTCCGCGATGCCGGTGCGGCTATTGAGTTTTACAAACAGGCATTCGGAGCCGTCGAGGAGTTTCGATTGTCCGAGCCGAGCGGTCGAGTCGGTCATGCGGAACTCAAGTTCGGACCGTACACCGTGATGATTTCCGATGAATATCCGGAGTACGCAATCTTCGGCCCAGCACCAGACCGAGCCACTGGGTCGTCAATCCATCTTCACGTCGATGATGTCGACGCCCTGACGCAACGAGCCGTCTCGGCGGGAGCGAAGTTGACGATGGAGCCGGCTAATCAATTTCACGGCGAACGTTCCTCCAAAGTTGTCGACCCCTTCGGCCATGAATGGCATCTTGGCTCGAAAATCGAGGACGTTTCCCGTGATGAAATGCAACGCCGATTTGCGGCGATGTTTGAGAGCAGTTAATTCTTGGCAATTGCCCCAATCCGTTATTTTTGCGAACGATATAGAGAACGATGGTACCAACCAAAAATACGATTTGCCTCTGGTACGATCGCGATGCCGAAGCGGCGTCAAAGTTTTACGCCGAGACCTTTCCGGATTCCTCGGTTGGCGCGGTGCATCGCGCGCCGAGCGATAACCCATCGAGCAAAGAAGGCAGCGTGTTGACTGTCGAGTTTACAGTGATGGGCGTTCCTTGCATTGGGCTCAATGGCGGACCGGGTGTCGAGCACAATTGGGCATTCTCGTTTCAAGTCGCAACCGAAGACCAGGCCGAAACGGATCGCTACTGGAACGCCATTGTTGCGGACGGTGGCCAAGAGAGCCAGTGCGGCTGGTGCAAAGACCGCTGGGGAGTGAATTGGCAGATTACGCCAATCATTCTGACCAAAGCATTTACCGGCCCAGACCGTGCCGCCGCCAAACGCGCGTTCGATGCGATGATGAAGATGAAAAAGATCGACATCGCGGCCGTCGAGGCAGCAATTCGAGGTTGAAACTAGCGTGCGAAAAGGAGAACTAAACAATGAGAGTGATGGTGATTGTAAAAGCAACGAATAGTTCTGAGACTGGAACGTTGCCCAGCGAGGAATTGATGGCCGCGATGGGCAAGTTCAACGAAGAACTTTTTCAAGCGGGAATCATGAAATCGGGTGGTGGTTTAAAACCAAGCCGCGAAGGGCTGCGGGTCCGTTTTAGTGGCTCGAATCGTACTGTTATCGACGGCCCCTTCGCGGAGACGAAGGAACTGATTGCAGGTTATTGGTTATGGCAAGTCGATTCGATGCAGCAAGCCATCGACTGGGTCAAACGCTGCCCCAATCCGATGCCAGAAGATTCGGAGATCGAGATTCGCCCATTCTTCGAGATGGAAGATTTTGCCTGCGTCGATCCAGTTGGAGAAATTGCCAAGCAGGACGAAGTGCTTCGTGAGAAAATGGCGATGCAGGAAAGCACCGTTCAGCCGTACCTATTCTTCAGTGGTCGCTGCGAAGAGGCGATGGCGTTCTACGAACAATCGCTCGGTGCGAAAGTCGTCATGAAGATGCGGTTTAGCGAAAGCCCCGATGCCGTTCCCGAGGGTATGTTGCAAGCCGGTTTCGAGCACAAGATCATGCATGCGTCGCTGACCATCGGAAAGATGACCGTCATGGCATCAGATGGCTGCGATGACAAATCCAAGTTCGAGGGCTTTCGCTTAGCGCTGTCTGTACCGACCGAATCCGCCGCCGATTCCGCATTCGATGCGCTGGCCGAAGGGGGCAAGGTGGATATGCCACTCATGAAAACGTTTTGGTCGCCTCGGTACGGAATGGTGACAGACAAGTTCGGTGTGGGCTGGATGGTGATGGTTCCTGGAGAGGCGGGTTAAGAAGATGAATGGATCAAAGAAACTCAAAATCGCTGGCTGGACACTGAGTGTCTTGATTGCCTTGTTCCTTATTGGAGCAAGCGCAATGGGCAAGTTCACTCAATGGGAAGGTAAATCCGAGATGTTCGCCAAGATGGGATGGTCCGAGGCCGTGATGGTTAAGATCGGGATCGTCGAAGTGGTCATTGCGATTCTCTTTCTGATTCCGCGTACGTCGTTCGTCGCGGCAATCCTGCTTGCTGCATACTTGGGTGGTGCTGTTGCAACACACGTTCGCGTCGGCGATTCCTTCCTTTTCCCCATCATCATCGGTGTTGTTGCGTGGATATCACTCGGACTCCGAAAGCCTGATGTTTTTCGGTTGGCCTTGGGCTTGGACGGGAATGCGCTTCAGTTGGCGAAATTGAACAACAAATGATATAGAATCTTGGTCGCCTGAATTGGAGTCAACCTCAACAGGCTATGCAAACAGAGGTAATTCGAATGTCAAAAACAATCTATGTAAACCTTCCAACTAACAATCTCAAGTCTGCAATGGCCTTCTATGAGGCACTTGGTTTCGAAAAGAATTCTCAATGGACGGATGACACAGCCGCATGCATGATGTGGACCGAAGCGATTTATGTCATGTTACTCACGCATGACAAATGGCAACGTTTCACAAGCCGCCCAATTCCACCAAGCACCTCTAGCGAAGTCATGTTGTGTTTGTCATGCGACAGCCGCGATGCTGTAGACAAGCTAAATGAGACCGCCGCAATGAACGGCGGCAGTGCCGACGTTAATCCTCAGCAAGACTATGGTTTCATGTACATCCGCAGCATTGCCGATCCCGATGGACACGTTTGGGAAATGATGTGGATGGACACGTCGGCAATGCATCCCAGTAATCAGACTTAGAAAAAGGATCAAAAGAACATGAAATATATGCTGCTCATTTACGGAGCCGAGAACGGCTGGACGGAAGACGAACGCAAGGCGTGCATGATCGAGTCGATGGGGATCAGCGAAGAGCTTGAAATGCAAGGTAAGTGGATTGCGTCTGCGCCCCTACACTCTGTGACAACCGCCACCAGCGTCCGCGTTAGAGATGGCAAGAAACAGATTAATGACGGCCCTTTTGCTGAGACAACTGAACAACTTGGTGGCTACTATATCATTGACGTGGATAACCTCGACGAAGCCATCGCGATCGCCGCTCGACTCCCCCCCGCTAAGAAAGGGACTGTCGAAATACGACCATTGTTTCCGTTGCCAGAGCTTCCCTTGACGTAGTGTTATCCACCAGCCTGCGAGCGATTAGTCGACAGGCTCGATTTTTATCCCACGTAGCCCCTTAATCGGAGAATGAACATGAATCGCAACCCCGTTGGCTGGTTCGAAATTTACGTCCAAGACATGGACCGTGCAAAGAAATTCTACGAAGCAGTCCTTCATGTCGAGCTGATGAAACTCGAATCGCCCGATCCAGAAATCGAAATGCAGGCGTTTCCCATGAACATGGAAGCCGGGGGAGCCTCCGGGGCATTGGCCAAGATGGAAGGCTGCCCTTCGGGCGGTATGGGCACGCTCGTTTATTTCTCCTGTGAGGACTGCGCGAATGAGGCGTCGCGTGTCGAAGCAGCCGGAGGCAAAGTCTTTAAACCGAAAATGTCGATAGGCCATTATGGATTTATAGCATTGGTGATCGACACCGAATGCAATATGATCGGCCTGCATTCAATGCAATAAAAACGGGAACGGAAGCACGATGAAATACATTCTGTTGATCTATTCCGAAGAGGGAGTCTGGCCATCAAACGAACTGGAGATCGCTCGGGTTTTGACTGACCTGCTTGACTCCCGCTAGAACTGAACCAGCGACAGTGATGCGTATTGTAACGCAACGGTCAAGGATTCAATTTAAGAAGCAGTGGGAAAGAAAAGTCATGACAAGTAGCGTTTCGGCTTCAACAACCATACGTCTGCCTTGGTGGATTCTTCTGATCGGACTGGCGATCGCCTATAGTCCAACCTATCTCAACCGGCTCGCGCGTTGGTTGGGCGCCGATTGGGAATGGCTTAAAGGACCTCCTTCTGTCCTAATCTGGAACTGGCTGGCGGTGGCTGCCCTGTTTGTATTCATTTTCAAAGTGGAGCGTCGGAGTCTAGGATCAATTGGTTTGAAGACGCTAGGCATCCAGGACACACTGTGGGCGATTACCTTCTGGTTGATCGCCACGGCCACATCGGGCATGGCTCATGCTTGGCTACCACCCGCGCCGTCTGACGAGACCAAGACGATTCTTGCGCTCTCGCTGCCAATCCTTGTGTTCTTGATTTTCACCACATCCATAACCGAAGAAATTCTGTTTCGCGGTTATACGGTCGAGCGATTGCAGGAGCTTACCGGGCAGATGTGGGTTGCAGTAGCCGTTAGCGCAACGCTTTTTGTACTGCCGCATATTCTCTTCTTCGGTCCGCATTGGCTGCTTTATCAAGGGGTGAATGTCTTGCTTCTTTATGTTCTTTACGTGTGGCGGAGAAATTTATGGGCCTGTATGTTGTTGCACTTTCTCGGAAACGCAATGATTTTGTTCCCCGCTTTAGGACTGGTGTAGTTGGATGTTTTTGCGGCACTCCCGGTACCATACGAGGCACGACTGAGATTCGTCCCATCGTCGAATTGCCAGAATTGCCATAGGTGACCGATGGGATTAGCGGATGTCGAAAACTTGTACCGAAACGAGTCCCGAAGAGTGTTTGCCACTTTGGTCCGTTTATTGGGCGATTTCGAACTAGCCGAAGAGGCCACCCACGAAGCCTTTGCCTCAGCAATGCAGCAGTGGCCCGATCAAGGCATGCCAGCCAATCCTATTTCGTGGCTAGTCTCGACAGGACGGTTCAAGGCTCTCGACACCATGCGTCGCCGAGCCCGTTTTAAGGCTCTCGAACCAGAACTGGCTCGACGTTTCGCGGAGATCGAATCGTCCAACCAAGCCGTGTCTGAACATGAAATCGAAGATGACCGTTTGCGACTAATTTTTACTTGCTGTCACCCCGCCATCGACCCGAAGATGCAAGTTCCACTAACACTACGAGAAGTGTGCGGATTGTCCACGGAAGAAATCGCCAGAGCCTTCTTAATGTCGCCATCGACAATGGCGCAGCGCATCGTTCGCGGCAAGGCAAAGATTCGGGACGCTCGCATTCCATACGTGATCCCTTCGTTGAGTGATCTACCCGCACGACTCGATCCAGTTCTGTCCGTTATCTACTTGGTTTTTAATGAAGGCTACTCGGCGTCGAGCGGAGACAGCCTAATTCGTGTCGATTTGTCTGACGAAGCGATTCGTTTGGCCAGATTGCTCGTCGAATTGCTTCCTGACCCGGAAGCCATGGGGCTACTCGCCCTCATGTTGCTGCATGAATCCCGTCGCGAGGCGCGTGTGAGTAGCACTGGTGACATTGTCTTGCTGGAAGATCAGGACCGTACACAGTGGGACAAAGTATTTATTGCTGAAGGTAGACGGTTGGTTGAACAAGCACTGCGTTCACGCCGCTTCGGAGTCTACACCATTCAAGCTGCGATCTCTGCAGTCCACGCGGAAGCAAAGCTGGCGAGCGAAACAGACTGGACGCAAATCGTCGCTTTGTACGATGTGTTGCTTAGAGCGGACTCGTCGCCTGTTGTCGAACTCAATCGAGCTGTCGCGATTGCTATGCGAGATGATATCGCATCTGGTTTAGCGATCATCGATGCCATCCTTAATCGCGGAGATCTGAAAGACTACTATCTGGCGCATGCTGCACGCGGTGAGTTCCTGCGGCGACTTGGCAGTCGAGAACAAGCGGGACTTGCATTCGAGCGAGCTCTGTCGCTCGCCAAGCAAGAACCGGAAAAGCGATTCCTGCGCAAAAGGCTAAGTGAAGTTGCCGGTAATTGCTAATTCTGGTCAATGGATTCGACCAGTCGCTAAAGAGAATCCCGAGTAAGGCAGACGGGCTGGGAACATCGGTTCATTTCCAAAGCAGTCGACGACCGCGAGCCGCTGGTACGCCGATTACTTGCCTCGCCTGCTAACCGTAGTCCCCGAGGCGAGATCAAAACGACAGCAGGTAAGGCTACTTGAGTTTTGTCAGTCGTTTTCAATTGAACAAATCGCAATGCGATTCAGTGAAACGTTTCTCCGCGTTCCAGCATGGCAATGAACTCAGCAATCTTTCTACCTTTCGTTTCGAGTTTCTTCGCGTTATGCAATCGGTAGTAGAATGCGTAGCGATTAGCTCGCGTCAACGTTGAATAGAATTCGCTCGCTTTTTTTGACTTTTTCAACGCGGCTAAAAACTCTGCAGATTCCTTAAAGGTCGAGCTTGAAGCGTACGCAGCATCCCATCGGCCATCTGCTTTGGCAGCCTCAACAGCCGCATGCCCAGCTGGCTTCATAAGCCCTTCGTGCGTGAGTCGTTCAATATGTTTTTTATTAACCTGAGACCAAACGCTACGTTTCCCACGAGGTGTAAACTTGTGAATCCAACAAGCTTCGTTTCCTTTCCTCACCGGCCCGTCGATCCAGCCATAGCACAGCGCGACATCAAGAGCCTGCGCATAACAAATACTTTGGTAACCACTCGCAGCTTTGAAAAACTGAATCCATACGCCTTGGTGTTCCGTATGGTGTTTCCGAAGCCAGTTCGCGAACTGTTTAGGTGTCGCAAAGGCAATCACCGGTTTACCATCCGGCGATAACACTACTGTTACGTCATTTGTGGGCTTGATCGACTTCTTGGCCATGGAGGAGCAGATAAGTTGCGAAGCTAAGATTAACCGAATAGCTAGGGGTTGAAGTTGCACCTTCCCGTGAGGGTCAGGCCTTGTATTCAGTGTTCGGCAGTTCATGGATTATCGGCTAACACCGAAGACAAGGCCTACCACCGGCGCGCGGGACTACGCAAACAGTTTCCTACAAACGTGTCCTTCGTTTTGGGTGGCGCGTTCGGGACGACTCTGGTGGTGATAGACCAATTTCCAATGATCGAGTCCCAGGGCGTACAAAATCGAGGCATGGATATCGTGCACATGCAGGCGATCTTCGATGGCGTGCAAACCGATTTCGTCTGTGGTACCGACCGTTTGTCCGCCGCGGACTCCGCCGCCAGCCATCCACATGGAAAAACCATTGCAGTTGTGGTCGCGGCCATTCCCCTTCTCGCTCATCGGCGTCCTCCCAAACTCACCTCCCCAGACGACAAGTGTTTGGTCGAGCAAGCCACGGCGTTTCAAGTCCTGGAGCAGGCCAGCCACCGGCCTATCGCTGGCTTGGCACAGGGCAGCATGGTTCTTTTCAATCTGTGTGTGCGAGTCCCAGCGACTGCCCGCTCCGTGATAGAGTTGGACAAACCGCACACCTCGCTCGACTAGCCGTCGCGCTAACAAGCAATTGCGCCCAAAGCTCTCTGTGGTTTTGCTGTCGATGCCATAGAGCGCCTGAGTTTCAGCCGATTCGTCGGATAGGTCGACAGCGTCCGGCGCTTCGGATTGCATGCGAAATGCCAGTTCATAACTGCGAATCCGCGCCTCCAATTCGCTATCCGACGGATGTTCCGTCGCGTACTGGCGGTTTAGATCGGCCAACAAGTCGAGTTTCCCCAGTTGTCGCTGATGATCGACGGTCGGCGGACGTTTTAAGAACTGAATGGGCTCCGCACCCCCTGAGACAGGCGTACCTTGATAACTGGCGGGCATGAACCCCGAACCCCAGTTCCGTGGACCATTGATCACTTTGCCCGGATTGTCTTCGATGACCACAAAGCCCGGCAGACTGGTGTTCTCCGTTCCAAGACCATAAGAGACCCATGCCCCCAGCGACGGTCGTCCGGCCAGAATGGAGCCGGTATTCATCTGACACACACCATTGGAATGATTCAGACCGTTGCCCCAACAAGAGCGAATCACTGTTAGCTCATCGGCACACTTGGCGATCTCGGGAATCCAATCCGAAAACCACATACCGCTCTCGCCGTGTTGACTCCAGCGACGTTGAGAGGCCATGAGGGGTGCATCGTATTCACCCATAGGGGTAATGATCGGCTTGAAGCTCGGCGGGAGCTGCTGGCCGTGCAGTTGCTGCAGCATCGGCTTGGGGTCTAGCAGATCGATGTGACTTGGGCCACCCTCGAGGAAGACGAAGATCACGTTCTTGGCGGTCGGGCGATGATGGGGCCGCAACTTCGCCTCATCTCCCGCGCTCCTCGTATCGCCTGCATCGTTTTCGTTGGCAGCAATTTCGTTGGCGAGCAAGCTATGTAGGGCGAGCGCTCCGAAACCCGCGCCGGCGGTGGAGAGCATGGTACGGCGCGAAACGTATCCGGACCCTCTGGCGATGTGATGCATGGCAACTCTATCCGCTGACGTCAATCGATGTAAAGGAATTCGCTGGAGTTAAACAGGACGTGGCACAAGTCGGCCAAGGCGACTCGGTAGCCTTCGGTCAAATGCCAGTGCTCCGCAGTGGTTTCGACGGATGTTTCCGCAACCGACTCCAACGCAGCTTCCGCGGTCTTCGAGCTGATATCCGATGTTTCAGCTGCGGGGACTTCAGCCAGCGATGAGGCGGTCGTGTGCTCGAGGTAAGCAATCGCCCGATCTAATTCAGCGTCGGTTGGGGTGCGTGACAACGCGCGGGCGTAGGCATCGCGGACGTGCTGCTCAGGGGAACTCGATTGTTCTAGCAAGCGGGCGGCCATATTGTCGGCCATGGTGAGTGACCAAGGGCTGTTGCTGAGCACCAACGCTTGGATGACCGTCGTCGTGCGATTGCGCTGCCCGACACTTGTCGAGCGATCACCGACGTCAAAGGCAACCAAGAATGGATGCGGTTTGTTGCGTTTGACTTGGGTGAAGATCGAGCGGACCGGGCTATCGTGCGATTCGGCTGGACCATGGGCTTGGGCTTGCAAGCTTTCGGAGGCTACCAGCATGGCGTCGCGGATCTGTTCGGCGTCGAGCCGCCGGGCGGGATAGTGCCACAGCAGGCGGTTTTTCCAATCAACGTCGGTGGCTTGCTCACGCATCGAATCGTCCGCAGTTGCGGATTGGCGATAGGCAGCGCTGGTTACCAGCAACCGCTGCAGCCGCTTCATGCTCCTGCCGTCATGGATAAACCAGTCGGCTAGCCAGTCGAGCAGCTCGGGGTGACTGGGGGCTTCTCCCAAACGTCCGAAGTCGTTTGAGTTGCTCACCAAGCCTTGGCCAAACAGCTCTTGCCACAGGCGATTGACGATGACGCGATGGGTTAAGGGATTGTCCGTCGAGTTGATCCATTGGGCTAACGCGGTGCGACGTCCGGAGGTGGTGCTTCCGCTGGCGGTCAATAGGCCCGTCAGCGATCGTCCACCGAAGACTTCAAAGGTGGCTGGCACCACTTCGGAATCTTCAGGCTGGCTGGAGGGGAGGCGGATTGGGGGGGGGGGAGCGGCTACTTCACCTGCGGCTTGGATATTTGGCAGCGCTGCAGGTCGCAAATGTTCGTGTTGTTTGAGTTCTGCCTGCCAGTGCTCCCATCGCTCCTTGTGCTCTGCGTCCAGTTGCTTGGCGAAGTCAATTTTGTCCCATTCCAACTGCACTTGACGGTCCGCCAAGGCGGCGATTTGTTGCTCGAAGCCATCGCGCTGGGCCTGCGATTTGAACAAGATTGGGCGGATATCGAGCGGGAATTTGTTGTAGGCCGTTTCGGCGGTCGACTTGCGGAGCGGTTCTTCCAGTTGCTGCAGTTGTTCGCGGGCTTCGGCGGTGGCTGCCTGCCAGATCGCTAACTGCCGCTGGTAGTCAGCGAGTTGCTCGGGCGTTCCGAACAAGGCGTTGTCTTGGGGGAGGAAGGGAGCGAACGAAGCTTGCAGCCGATAATAATCCGCTTGCAACAGCGGATCGAATTTGTGGTCATGGCAACGAGCGCAACCGATTCCCAAGCCAAAGAAGACTTCCCCCGTGACATCGGTCAAATCATTGAGGATGTTGCTCCACTGCGTCCGCGCGTCGCGCTGATTGTATTCGTAGATCCAGTGCCGAAGGTAACCCGTAGCCGCCAACATCTGCGGATCGTTAGGATCGATTTCATCGCCGGCCAGTTGCGCGAGGACAAACTGATCGTAGGACATATCCGCATTCAAGGCATTGATCAACCAATCGCGGTAGAGGTAAGCGTTGGGGCGGACTGCATCTTGATTGAACCCATCGGACTCGGCATAACGGACCAAGTCCAACCACAGCCGCGCCCACTTTTGTCCGTAGCGCGGATCTTGCAGCAGTTGATCCACCAGCCGCTCATATGCATCCGGACGTGCATCGTTCAAAAAGCTGGCCATCTCGGCTGGCGTGGGTGGCACGCCGACCAAGTCCAAATACAGACGTCGCAACAAGGTCGGACGATCTGCCGGAGGAGCGAATGTGAGTTGCTGTGCGGTCAGCTTGTCGAGCAAGAAGCGGTCAACAGCCGTTAGCTCGGCTTGCGCACCAAGTTCGATCGGTGCGAGCTGTTCCGGTGACAGTTTGGCAGGGCTGGAAACATTCAAAGGCCGGAAGGCCCAGTAGTTTTTATCGCTGTCGGTGATGCCTCCCCGCGTCCGCAACTCCATGCCACCTGCATCTGCCCCAACGGGCCACGGCGCGCCTCGCGCGAGCCACTCCTCGAAGGCTTGAATTTTTTTAGCGGAAAGCTGTCCCGACGGAGGCATCTCATAATCTTCGTAACGTAGTGCGCTGAGCAACAGGCTGGCCGTATGATCGTCGAGCGAAGCCGCAGGACCGGAATCTCCGCCAGCGATCACGTGCTCGCGACGATCGAGCCGCAAGCCCCCTTCTTGCTTCTCGCTGCCGTGGCACTTCAGGCAGTGCTCGATCAACAGTGGCCGCACCTCCGCTTCGAAGAATGTCGCGTCCTCTGCCGAGAGGCTATCAGCGGCCGCGACGGCTGGTTGACTTTCCTGAGCAAGTAGTTGCCCAAAGCTGGGGTGCGATGGTGCGATCACTACATAAGCTGCGGCGAGACAAACCAGGGCCAACTTAACTCGCATTAAACGAACAGCAGACAAAGAAACTGCGGTTACCCAGTTGCCGCTCGAACAAGCACTCAACCGATCGACTGACCGGTCACTTATCTGGCCGGTGTGGGCGACGATGGCATGTAGGATTGGTTGACCGCTGCGAACCATGCAAATGCATACCTTGTCGAAAGTGGATCGGCTGTATTTCAGTGGGAACCGGGTTTTGGGTGGGAGCGGTCAAGTTGTGTCGGGCGGGCGGTGCGACCCAAGGCTTGCGGCGGTGGGCTTGGAGGAGGAGGGCTTTGAAGAATAGGGCTGGCAAACATAGGGCTGGCAAACATTTGGGCTGGCAGACGGTGGATCAGCAAGCACGCCGCTACGGACTTCTACGCCATCTCTTCATCTAAACCCATGCTAGCGGATTCAGTTGACCGGGTCAACTTTTATGCACTCCGAGCCTATTGCGGGAATGTGTTAGACATTATGTGGAAGATATGCGGCTGATCCTCGAGGATATGGGGAGCCAAACGCAGTGCTACGAGGCCATAATGGTAGGCAGGCACCAAGAATGTTAGGCAGCCAGCGAAGACCACCGCAGTGACGTTTCTGTTTGCATTGGGTTCAAATTTTCTGGATAAAGTCAATGTTCCGCACTTATAAGTTTTTCATGCGTGGCTCCCGCTGGTGCCCCCTGGCCTGCGTGCTAGTCGGATCAACGGCGACGTTACTGCGTGCGCAAGAGGTCGAGGAGTTGTCGAAGGAAGCCGTGGCCGCCCCGCAGATCGTGGCTACGCAACCCGCGAAGGCAGAGAATCCGGAAGGTCAACTCGCCCCCTCGACCACATCCAGCTTTCTCAGAGTGGAGTCGTCGTCGGCTGGCGAATTGAAGTCGCTACAGACATCGGTCACTCGCTATCGAACGGCCGCACTGGGCGGCGCGCAAGTCGACCTGATTGGGGCAGTGCACATCGGTGAACCTGAGTACTATGCAGAGCTCAACACGCTCTTCGACACCTACGACGTGTTGCTGGTCGTTGATCGCAACGGGGAGGCGCTGAAGGTCCTGCAGAAGCAGATCGCTCTCGGCAAGAAGAAGATTGGCATTTTCTATGGCGCGGCCCACTTGCCCGACTTCGACAAACGTTTGATTAACGATTTTGGCCTGCAGCCGGCTGAGGGTTCAGACAATCCGCGTTGGATCACTGCCTGGGATTTGAGCTCGACCGAAAAGCCAGGGCTGAGTGAACCTGCGTCGCTGTTGCTAAAGTTGTTGAAAGCGCTCGAATGAACATTGCAGTGTCTGCGGCGCGAGACTTACGCCTCGCCTCAAAATGACTTACCGAGCTTATTCGTTAAATCGTCGCAAGACACCGATGGCTGCGAAACGGGGCGGAATCAGAATGAACGTCAACAGGATTAGGGATCCGAACAGGCAATAGGCCACCGTAAAGAACTCCGGTGTGAACTCATAGAACAGAATGTCCTGAGCTAGCTTTCCCATGAAACTCCCCGCTTGCAGCGTTTGGCCAGCTTGACCGCGGAGCCAGTGTTCGAGCGTGGTCAGCGGGCAGGTGATCGACATCAGCGACTCGACGACCACGATCGCGATCATGCTGAGATGGATCACGCGAAACCAACTGTTGCGAATCCAACGCCATTTGAACAACCGCCCGATGAGAATCGCCGCCAACCCTAAGACGACGAAGGCCACGTAGCCCAGGTGCAGGATAACAACGACATCGGCGAGGATTGCGTAGGTGTTCATACCCAACCAGACCCAACGAATTAGCTTTGTATTCCCGCAGTTCGAAGAAAATCTCGTCGCCGGAGCGACTGCTGGCTTCAGCCCCTCCCCGGCCCCTGATAGGTCGAGCCACCCCCGGGGAATTCAAGCAAATCGCTTGAATTCCCCCGGGGAGGGTAAGTTCCGCATCAGACCGCAACAAACTGCAGCGAGGCCGCTTTATGCCTCACGATACTTGCCGACCTGCGTAACCGATTCCCTACAGCCTATCGCTCATGCTTTCCCTGCTTCGGCGCCGCTCAAGACCGGCTCGGCGAGATCTGCGCTGGTTTCAGAGAGGGCAACCAAACTGGTCGTTTCCGGCGGTGGTTGCAACAGCTCGGCCGTTCGCACACGTCCAGCCAACCACAGGCTGAACAGAGTAGCAGCGGCGGCGATCCAGCCGACGACCCCAAAGTTCTCAAGCTGACCGGTACTCGACTTGGTAACGATCAAGCCAGCCACATACGCTCCGCAGCCGCTGGCGATATGTTGGATCGACGAATTCGCACTTAGGAACGCTCCACGCCTCGCCGGAGCCACGCTGCTGGTGATCATGGCCATGGCTGGAATCATGCGGCCCACATTGCAGACCATCAGGCAGCCAAAGACGCAGATGGCCAATAGAACGTTGCCACTTGGTAGGTGGGTGATTGCGAACAGCAGCAAGGCCGAAGCGGGGGCAATGCAGCGATACGTGGTGAGCTTGCCGTAACGGTCCGCCCAGCGACCGACG
Organism: Pirellulaceae bacterium; assembly: GCA_041751975.1. Taxonomy (GTDB): domain Bacteria; phylum Planctomycetota; class Planctomycetia; order Pirellulales; family Pirellulaceae; genus Aureliella. Next base: position 9,813 of record JBGSHW010000141.1, on the reverse strand, counting down.
ATTGGTGCGGCAAACAACGTCAAGCAACCACCAGCGATGTAGACCAGTGGCAGCTGTTGCTCGCTCATACCGACGTTGGCAACTAAATAGGCGCTCAGTAGCGGAAAGACCGTAAAGCTGCTGATCATCAGCGTGGTCATGAGCGCAAAAGCTTTGAGGTGATTGATATGGGAAAAGGTCCCGATCAACGACTGCAGGGGATGCATGCGCGTGCCTCCCACGTGCGCATCGAGGGGTGGCAGGGCGTAAGGGGTAAGCGCCAAGACCGGGAGTCCTCCAACGGCCAAGGCAACGAAGGTCATGTGCCAGCCGAAATTGGTACCGATCACTAAGCCCAGGGGTACGCCGACGACGGAGGCCACCGCAAAGCCCGACATGAGCGAGCCGGTCGCGCGACCGCGGCGGTGTTCGGGAAATACATCGCCGATAATGGCCATCGTCATGCCACCCAAGATACCTCCAAAGGCGCCGGTCAGTACCCGCGCGAGCACCAGCGCGTGGTAGGTAGGGGCCAGGGCACACAGGATGGTTCCGATCAAGAAGCCGGCGTAAAGCATCAGAAAAGTCGACCGTCGCGCGTAGCGATCGGCGATGGCCGAAGCGATCAACCCAGCCACTCCCGCCGCGAAGGTGTACGACGAGACGATGAGCCCGAATTGGGCTGGACCGATTTCCAGCGTCCGCATGAGCTGCGGTCCCAGTGGCATGACGATCATGAAATCGACAATCGTGGTGAACTGCACAGCCGCCAGAATGAATAAAATCAAGCGTTCGCGATAGGGCTCTCCGTTCGCCTCCATGCCGGTGTTTCCGTCGATCATTGCTTTGTCTTGTAAGTGGATTAAGTCGTCTGGTAACGGATGGTGAAAGCGGAGCCCGCCCCCACTCTTGCTCCTACTCCTACTCGGCACACGCACTTCCCGAAACGAGGACACTGCTGCTTCGGCAAGGTTCAGCAACAATACTGTTCAGCAACAATACTGTTCAGCACCAGCATCGTTCTGCAACACCGGTCAACTGCTCAGCCGCCGCAGCTCTCAACAATTCGCGGTCGCTCCGGGCCATCCAGCCGCTGCAAGCAAAACTCCTGTGAAGCGCAGTGCCGCTCGTTCCGCGCCGAAAGCTCTAGCCTACGGTCCGATCGCTCAAACTACCAGTCGCGTTCGAGTTATGATATTGCAGGCAGCCGGGCCGTTGGCTGTTAAGGTGGCCCAGGTGGCTCTTGGGTATCCTTTTTTGGCCCTCATTTTTACGCAGTGCGCTTCATGAAAATCTGGTTCATTTCCGACACGCATAACGAGCATGAGGGGCTGGAAGTACCGGCCGAGATCGATGCGGTGGTTCACTGTGGTGACGAATCGATCGCCCGCTACCCGGCCCTCAACGAACCAGAAGCCCGGGCTTTCTTCAAATGGTACGCAGCGCTCCAGGTCCCGCTGAAAGTCTATGTGCCCGGCAATCACTCGACTGCGGTTGAGCAAGGTTTGATTCGCCGCGAAGAGTATCCGGACATCCAGTTTTTGATCCATGAGTCGCTTGAGGCGCAGGGGCTGCGGTTCTTTGGAACTCCGTACACTCCCGAATTTGCCGACTGGGCCTACATGAAACCGCGGCGTGGGCTGGGTCCGGTCTGGAAGTCGATTCCGGCGGAGGTGGATATCTTGATCACCCATGGTCCGCCCAAAGGCATTCTGGATGTGACCAAGGACTTTGACACGCTGGAGCTCATTCACGTCGGTTCGCAATCGTTGACCCGGCAGGTTGAAGAGCGGATTCGGCCGAAGGTTCATAGCTTTGGTCACATCCATGATGAACGCGGGGTCCGGAACTATGGAATGTTGGTCCGCGATGGTATCCGATTCATCAACTGTTCGTGCTGCGACAACGTGGGGCGACTGGTCAACAACGGCTTTGTGGTGGAGATCAAGCCACCGGTTGCGCCAGAGGGGAGCTATTGAAACGCCACTGCGCGCCCTGCTGTGCTGGTTTGGCAATGGCGATCGATGCGAGTTCAGCATCTTGCCGCAGTAGCTCGACGGCCCGTTCGGCGGCCGCTTGATCCGCTGCAAAGCCGAAGACGGTGGGGCCCCAACTGCTTTGCCCGACTCCGCGCAAGGCTGCTTGTTTGGCTCGTTCGACCGTCCGAGCCACTTGCGGTCCATTATAAAGTCCACCTTGTTGTTCGTTAAAGAGTTCGCCTGCCAAGAGCATGTAGGCTTCGAGCGCCTCCATGCATGAATTGAAATCGCCGTTGGTACGTGCGGCGTGGAGCGCGTTCAAAGCGAGTTGTAGCATGTGGGGACGATGCGGATTCGGATTGCGGCCGATCTCATGCAACATGCTCGATTCTTGCTCGCCCGAGATCACATGGGTTGCCTGGGGCACCAGCAACACGGCTCGCCACGCTTCGGGCCAGTCCGACCGCTCGGCAGTTACGCTCCGCACTTCCCTTCCCACCGAATAGCCGCGATCAAGGATGAAACCACCTTGAAGGAAACCGACCAGTCCAATGGCTGACCGGAGACCGCGACCCGACAGCGCGGCAAGTTCACTTGGCTGCAGATGCGCGAGGGTCATGCTGACGGCTTGCCACTCCCCTGTGTTGGAAACGCCGATCTGTGGCGGCTGAAGATGGCCGGACCGTACCTGTTCGACCAGCAACTGTCCGACGGCCACGGCGCAGGCCAACTGCGTGCCAGCCCCGAGCCCATGATGCAACGAGAGCGGCTGCATGACTGCTGCTTGACAATCTGAAGTTCCCAAGCGCGAGCGGGTCTGCGCGATTCGCGTTTCGATTTCGGTGGAGGCTGCCGTGAGCTGCTCATTGCCGCCGGGGGTCGGGCTAAAGCGGAGTTGCCAGCCCGGTTGCTCCAGCATCAAGCCGATGCCACCAAATCGCAGCTCTTGATCTTCGGCAAGTTCCAGCAGTCCGAAGTGCAGGCGGCAACCTGTGCGAACTTCAAGCAATATGTTTCTCCGCCATGAAATACGAGTCTTTAATGCTTGGCAATGTAATCGTTGACTAGTTCCCAGGCCAGACGCTCGCGCGGCCCAGCGGTTTTTTCCACCGCGATGCTCAGTCGGGCGAGATCTTCCAGGATGGCATCGCGATCGGTGAGGTGGAGACGCGTTGCCAGAATAGTGGCTTCCAAAACCGCGTGCTTGGCGCGGTTCCAGCCCCAAAATGGCCGCAAAAAACCGCGTGACACCACGACCGCTCGTCCCTCGCTCCGCTGAGCGTCCAGTTTCCAGTCCGCGACCTCGAGTTCCAACCAGTGGCAAGCCGCATCGGCAATCCAGCCTCCCGCAGGGTGACGGGTGTAGGTCAGTTCCACTGGGAACCCCAGGGCGGCTTGGGCAATCGGGAGCACATCGTCCATCACATGGAAGATACAGCGGGGATTGGCCCGTAAAAGCTGAAAGGTCGTCGAGCTTTGGAAAGGGCGCAAGAGCCACGACTCCAAGGCTTCATCGACCACCGGTCCCATCGGTGCTACATGCGGACTGCCATCCGGCCGCAGCGTTGCCAAGAGTCCTTCGATAATCACGAGCTAACCTCAACACAATGTTGCCTTAGGAAAGCCACGTAACGCTCAATGACTCGGTCGCGGTCGAGGCCGCGAAACGTATCGTGCAGCTGACCCTCATACAGTTCCAGCGTGCAGTGGTCACCGGCCAATTCCGCGAATTCTTGGGACGCGAGATGGGAGGTGAGGTAGTCGTTGGTGCCGTGCGTCAGAAGGGTCGGAGTCGCCAGTGTGCCAGCGTTTTCTAGCAGCCAGCGTCCACTGTCGATCAAGCTGGCACCGAGTCGCAGCGTGAGTCGACTGTGAAAGATTTCGTCCTCGATCAGTGCCCGTTGTTCCTCCGGGTCACTCATCAGTCGCTCTGGAATGATCTGCGATTTAAGTTGTAAATTGGGAGTGATCCGCATGAGGATCCGCAGCGCCGCTTCGGCCATGCCGGTTGGCGAGCGGACCGAGCGAATCATGGGACTCGATGAAATCACCGCCCGCGGGCGAAAGTCGTGGCGGAGAGTATAGTTCAACACCAAGTTGCCTCCCATGCTGTGCCCGAGTAGGGCTTGGGGAAGATTCTCGTACCGCGCAGCCACCCACCGCAGCACATCTTCGATATCGTTGAGCAGGGCAGCATACGATGCCACGCTCCCGCGCTTGCCACTGCTCAGTCCATGACCTTGTTGATCGAAGGAGACCACGGCGAAACCGGCTGAAACGAGGTCTTGGGCCAGTCGCGTATAGCGGCCTCCATGTTCGCCGAGTCCATGCACGATGCAAACCACGCCATCCGCCGCGCCGCGTGGAGTCCACTGGTGCACGTATTTGCGATTCCCGGGTCGCAGTTCAATCCATGCGTTACTGATGTCCATTGCTACCTTGATTAACTTGACTGCATGTTTGACGAGTTTTGATTATCGTTAGCGCGCTAACTAATAAGCCGCTTCAAGTATCTTCACGAGGTGCGGCAGTTCAACGGGTTGCGGATTGACCTCCATCAAACGCTTGATCTCGAAGGCTTTGGCGGCCAATCCAGGGAGTTGTTCGCGGGACACTCCCAGTTGCCTGAGTTGTGTGCGGATGCCGATTTGATTTTGCAGGTTTTGAACCGCTTCGATGGCTCCTTCGGCTGCGGCGCGATGGCTGCGACCGACCACATCCACCCCCAACCACCGCGCGATATCGGCGAACTCCGCCGTGCGTACAGGGAGGTTGTAGCGCATGACGTGTGGCAGCAGCATACCGTTACCCTCTCCATGCCCGACATGGGTAAGAGCCCCCAGTGGGTACTCCAGCGCGTGCACAATGCCGACACCACTGTTCGAGAACGCCATTCCGGCCAGCATCGCGCCGAGGGCCATTTCATCGCGGGCCAGTGGCGGTGGGTCGCTTTCGCAGGCGGCCACCAGCGCTCGGCCGACCAAGCGAATCGCTTCAGCAGCGAGCAAGCGGGTGAAGGAATAACTTCCTTCGTAGGCTCTGGCTTGAGGATCGACATCGAGCATGTCGCTATAGTCGCGGTTGGTGTAGGCCTCAATCGCGTGCACCAGCGCGTCAATACCGCTGTGCGCGGTGACTTGGGGTGGACATGAATCGGTCAACGCGGGGTCGACAATTGCGCACGTGGGTCGCAGCCACGGTGAGAGCGTACTGACTTTGATTCCCTGCACGGTATCGGTCAAGACGGCCGAGTGAGAGACTTCGCTGCCGGTCCCTGCGGTGGTGGGCAAGGCGAACATCGGCAAGATGGCTCCGGGCACGCGATCGAAGCCGAAATAGTCCTGCGGATTCCCACCATGCTTGACCACGGTCGCAGCGACTTTGGCGACATCCAAGTTGCTTCCACCTCCGATGCCGATGACTCCATCCACACGTGCCTCGGCAGCGCAGCAGATGGCTGCCTCGGCTACCGCCACACTTGGCTCGGCACTGCAGCCGTCAAACACGGTCAGGACGTCAACTGCGCCGCGCAGCTGGCCGAGTAGTTCTTCGATCAGTGGTAGTCCCACCAGGGTCCGATCGGTCACCACAATCGGGCGCGTCACACCCTGACGCGCGAGTTGATCGACGAGGGTGGAGCGCGCGCCGCGGCCGAACTTGATCGAGGGGGAGGTGGCAAATTGCCAAACAGAATTTTTGGCCACTAGATCCCCATTTGCGATAGCATGTCCGCGATTCGCCCGACAGTATTCGTCAAGACCGGATGGGATTGACTGAATTGCCGTGTGGCTTCTTCCAGTCGCCCGGCCAATGTGGCGGAGCTGACGTCGGTGCGGTCGAGCGTCGATTGAATTTCGAAGGCGGCCACTCGCAGGCGCTGCACTTCCGCTTCGTCCAAGTCATCGATGCTTTCGAGTTGTTGATGCAGGTGCGCTAAAGTTTCTTCGAGTTCAGGACGCATAGCTCTTCCAAAACAAAATGGAGTCAGATCGGTAAATTGGCTGTAAACTCGAATATCCGTCTTCTTGCGGGTACGTGCAAGGGGCATGGTCATTTGCTGGCGCTCGCCGCAGCCGCCGGGAGCGGGCAAATCGACGATCTTTGAGGGTGCTCTCGTGGCCAAAGACTGGATTCGCGCGGCCGAATATGTCACCATGGGATTGTCTCGGCGGCTGCATGAGGCCTGAGCATGCTCCGCCAGTTTGACGGATTAACGCTCGTTTGCGCTGGTCCGGGGCCCACGCCGCTCAGGTCCGCCCGACGAGGCTCATCTCATCGTTTGATAAAAGGAGCAGCGAGCATGTCGTATCGCAAGTCAGGCATGAAATTCACTCTTAATGCCGCTTTCTTTCAGGAGATCAAAGAAGACCATCAGCAGTTGAAGGCGGTGCTGGAGCGTTTGCGAAATTTGATCAGTCGACGCATAGCTATTGAAAATCATCGTCGCGAGTTTGCCAACTTGTTAGCAGAACTGCGTGACCAACTTGCTTTTCATTTTACGCTGGAAGAGGCCTACGGTTACTTCGAGGATGCCGTGGAGCGGGCTCCGAGGTTTCACGAGCAGGCGGGGCGACTTCGCAACCAGCATTCGCAACTCTACGTGATGTGCCAGGAGATCGCCGACAGCGCCGCAGCCCGCTTGGCCGCCGGCGGCGAGCTGGACACACTGGTTGACCAGACAGTCGCCTTCGATCGTGCGCTGCAGGCGCACGAGTCGGCCGAGGTCAGCTTGATTATGGATGCCATCAACTTGGATGTTGGCGTGGGGGATTGAGCGGCCTCAGCACTCCAAAGCGCTTAGTCGTTGTCGGCTCTGAGCACCGAGATGAACGCTTTTTGCGGGATGTTGACGCTGCCAAATTGTTTCATCTTGGCCTTTCCTTTTTTCTGTTTGTCCAACAACTTGTTCTTGCGGGTGACGTCGCCACCGTAGAGCTTGGCGGTCACGTCCTTGCGGAACGGTTGGATCGTGGAGCGAGCGATGACTGTGCCACCGATCGCACCTTGGATGGGGATCTTGAACTGGTGGCGTGGGATGGCTTCGGCCAGTTGTTCGCAATAATGCAACGCGCGGGTTCGGGATTTCTCGCGATGCACGAGGTACGAGAGTGCGTCGATCGGCTCGCGGTTCACCAGGATGTCTACCTTGACGATATCGGTCTTGCGGTACTCGATCGGCGTGTAGTCAAACGATCCATAGCCGCGGGTGATCATTTTGAGTTTGCCATAGAAGTCGAAGAGCACTTCACCGAGCGGCATATCGCTCTTGATCTCCACGCGACCGGCCGAGAGGTAGTTCATGGTTTGGCTGTCCGAGCGGTGCTCGCGGCATAGTTCCATGACGGGCCCCACGTATTCTTCGGGAATCAGAATCGAGGCACTGATGTACGGTTCGGTGGTTGATTCGATGGTGGATGGATCGGGCCAATAGCTTGGATTATCGACGTCGACCTCAGTGCCATCTTTGAGTCCCACTTTGTATTTTACCGAGGGGGCTGAGATGACCAGTCCCAAGTCGAACTCGCGTTGCAAACGTTCTTGGATCACATCCAGATGCAGGAGCCCTAAGAAACCGCAGCGGAAGCCGAAGCCCAGGGCGGCGGAACTGTCTTTCTCATAAGTCAGGGCGGCATCGTTAATGGCCAACTTTTCGAGCGCCTTGGTCAAGTCGGGATACTCATCGGTGCTCATCGGGTAGATCGAGGAAAAGACCACTTGCTTGGCCTTCTTATAGCCTGGGATGGGTTCGCTGGCTTGACGCTCCAGGTGAGTGAGCGTGTCGCCGATTTCGATATCTTGCACACTTTTCACACCCGCCACCACGTAGCCTACTTCACCGGCACTGAGCTGATGCTTGGGGACAAGCTTCAGTTGGTTGTACCCCAGTTCGTCCACTTTGTAGTCGCGGCCGCCGTGCATGAAGTGCACGATCTCGCCCAGCTTCAGTCGGCCCTCCATGATCCGCACTTGAAGGATCACCCCACGATAGGTGTCGAAGTGGGCGTCGAAAACCAGTGCCTTGAGCGGAGCTTCCGGATCACCCTTGGGGCATGGCAGTTTAGCCACGATGCCAGCCAGCACATCATCGATTCCCACGCCCGTTTTGGCCGAGACGGGGATGGCTTCAAAGGGATCGAGCCCAAGGTCGGCGTCGATTTCCTCCCGCACTCGTTCGACATCAGCTGCCGGCAAGTCGATTTTATTGATGACGGGGAGCAGTTGCAGATCGTATTCGAGCGCCAAGTAGAGATTGGCCACCGTTTGAGCTTCTACACCCTGCGACGCATCCACCACGATCAGGGCGCCTTCGCAGGCCATCAGTGACCGCCTGACTTCATGCGAAAAGTCGACATGGCCCGGCGTGTCAATCAGATTCAGCAAATACGTTTCGCCATCGCCGGCGCGGTACGCAAGGGTCACCGAGTTGCTTTTGATCGTAATGCCCCGCTCACGCTCGATGTCCATCGAATCGAGCAATTGATCATGGAAATCGCGCTGCGCTACCCCCCCGCATGCCTGAATCAACCGATCTGCCAAAGTGGATTTGCCATGGTCGATGTGGGCAATAATGCAAAAGTTGCGGATATGTTTCATGCTTCGCGTTCAAAAACCAAGTGCAGGGAGGGCGACGCGTTAGATTCTAGTGTGTGGGACAACAGACCGACAGGGAGCGACCAGCGGCTGGCTCTGACTTGCCACAAGCGCGTTGTCATCGCTAAAGATCCCTCCTCCCGTAGTGGATCTTGCTAAAGATCCCCTCCCCCTAGCGGATCTTCCCAGGCGCCCAAATTGGACCAGTGGGCTTTTTTGCTGCTGCGAGCGCAGGAATCCACTGCAGACAGTTTGAAGCGATTATTGCCAGGTATCGAGTTCGAAACAGCCATTAACGCCCTTGAAATCATTTCCGCCAAGACGGAGGATAAGCAGATGTAGGACCAGCGCGAAAAAGCTCAACGCGATTACGAATGGGCCCTCTCCGGCGCCCGTGAAGAAGGGCGCGAGGAAGGGCTTGAGAAAGGGCTTGAGGAAGGGCTTGAGAAAGGCAAGTTGGCGGGCAAGGTTCAAATGCTGGAAGAACTGCTTGAAGTTTCGCCAACGCCCGACAGCGATTTGCACTCGCTAGACATCAATGCACTTACGATTCGCCTCGCCGATTTGCAGCAGCGACTCCGAGACCGCCAAGTCTGACGAATCTCCAGCTACAGTGATGTGGCTTTTTTTAGCATTCTTCTTCGGCAGCGGCTCAGAGTACTTGCGCTCGAGTAGTGCCTCCAGAGCAGTGAGCTCCATTGGGTCATATAGACCTTTGCCAAACAAATCGCGCACGATGGGAGCGAGCTCAGGCAGCACCAACCAGCCACTTCGCAATTGGATAAATAGGCTGGCTAACAACTCCAGCCGCAGCTCGGGCAAGAGGTCCTTTAAACGAAACGCGATGGCATCGCTCAATGCGATCATGTTGAGCGTTTCGGTTCGTGGGTTTTAAGGCCAGAGGCCGACACAACCCCTGCCGTGAGGCCACGGTGTGGCTGATGGGGGATGTAGAGCCCAGCGGGCGACACCATCCTGCAGCAGCTGTGTCGGCCTCCGGCCTGGCAGGCAGACTCAGGACCCGCCCGGCGGCTAACACCGCCGGCAGTTCCTGTGTCGGCCTCTGGCCTAAAGAGGACGGAAAGGGGAAAGGGGAGAAAAGCTGGGAAAGCGGTGACAAGTCCCCATCCCTGTCAAGCTATCATAGAGCTTCCTCCAACGCGCGGGATGTGCTGAAATGTGCCCGTTTTTTGCCGCTAGAGCGTTTGGGCGGAGGCTTCTTGGGTAATCGCGTATGGGTACGGTACTTGGTCAGCTTGGCGTG
>JBGSHW010000140.1:0-15796 GCA_041751975.1 Pirellulaceae bacterium | reverse complement strand
GTGGAGCTTGCTAAAGATCCTCTTTTCCTGGGATCTTTAGCAAGCTCCACTACGCAAGATCCACTACGCATGCGACCCTAATTTTTAGCGATGACAAAGCACTAGCGATTACTCAATTTTCTTAAAGGAACCTCGGCCATGACCAACGCAGCCATCCAGAGTCTGATCGATAGCGGTACCAAGCTCTACCTCGATTCGATCGATCCCGAGCTGGTCAAGCAGAATCTGGCTTGGGGTGCGGTGGGAGCGACCAGCAACCCGATCATCATCGGCGACCTGATCGACAGCGGTCGCTTTGACGAGCAGTTATCGCTGTTGCTCGATTCTGGCAAAAGCGACGATGAAATCGCTTGGGCTTTAACGGATCAACTCGTTCAACATGCGCAAGAGGCCTTCTTGCCGATTTGGAAGCAGACCAAGGGCAATGCTGGCTGGGTAAGTTTCGAACTCGATCCCTTGATCGAAGACCCCGACTCCGACATGCCGCATGCGGAGCGGGTAGAGCGTTACATTGAACTAGGACGCCACTGGTCGGCCGACCACGAAAATCGCATGATCAAAATTCCGGCCACGCGGGCAGGTTTGGACAGCCTGCAAGTGCTGGCGGCCCACGGAGCCACCTTGAATGTCACACTCGTATTCACCATGGACCAATACGAAACAGCCCGCGACAACGTCTGGTCGGGGGCTCAGCAACGCAAGTCGTTGGACGACTTCAAGAGTGTGTACAGCATTTTCGTCTCGCGCGTCGATCAATACACTGCAAAGAAACTCCCCGAACTATCGCGCGATGCACAAGGCATGGTGGGGATCGTCAATGCCCAACGCATTTGGTTAGCCAACCAATCATTTTGGAAATCCCATCCCACACCGCTTGAGCAAGAGATCATTTTTGCCAGCACGGGGACAAAGAACGCTGCGGATCCTCCGACCAAGTATGTGGCGGCGTTGGCTGGCAGCGATATCCAAACCAATCCACCCGCCACCAACGCAGCGGTTTCCAAGAGCGACATGCGATTTACGCGACTGGTCGATCAAATGCCTTCGCAGGCCATACTTGATGAGATCGACGCCCACCTCGACCTGGCCGACATGCACGCCGCGTTGATGCGCGAAGGAGTCGACAAGTTCGCAACGCCGCAAAAGAAATTACTCGAGTTAATTGCCGATAAACGCGGCGCACTGACCGAGTAGCTTAAAAGCAGGTCTGCAGCCGTAGCCGCGGATTGGGCCCGTAGTGGATCTTGCCAAAGATCCCATAACTTCCGGATCTTTAGCAAGACCCACTACGCATGCGATCTTGATTCTCAACAGCGACGGCGCACTAGTTAACAATCTGAAACGGCAATTCGGCTTGGCCAAACTTGGGGCCCTTCATGTCTTCGATCGTCAGCTTCAGCGTGTATTTGCCCGAGCTGATGTTTTGTGGCATGTGCATGCGATAAGCGATGAAATAATCTCGGCGGCGATTGCGGCAGATGTGCGAATCCATGGGCAAGTCGACGTAGGCAACGCGGCGGCCATTGGCATCGACGATCTCGTAGTTGCCTTGCAGTTGAGTCTCATAGCCACCCGCTTTGACTTGCTCGCTCACGAAGTTATCGATTTCACAGTACAGCAGGAACTCCTGGTCCGACTTAAAGTTGTTGGCGGGAAACTCCTGCACCACGCCGAAACTCTCAACCGAGGTACAGAAAGCTGCGTTGTTGACTTCCAAGTTGCTCACTGCGGCCAAATTTTCGTGCGCCTTGCGCTGGCTCAACATGGCCAGCGACCAACGCCGACTGGCCACCGGGGTACCGCTGGGATCGAGTGTGTCGTACAAGGCCTTAAATTGGTGGCGGTAGTACTCTTGTTCTGTCGGTTGCAAACCATCGATCGGCTGCATGGCGGCTTCGATGTCTCCTGCGGTCATGCTCAGCAATCGCGCAATCGCCGCGCGACGCACCTGCTCTTCTGGACTTACGGCAACCTCGCTGGGTTCTTCCAGTTGATAGATCGCCTCGCGCACGTGATCATCCCAACTTAAGTCACTGCTGGCAGTCGCTGTCGGCCTGTGATTGTCGGGGGCTAAGTCACGCGTGCTGGTTGGTTCGAATTTCCTTGCATGGGAAGCGGCCACCACAGCGGAGTCACGTGGCTCGGCAGGTGTCTGCAAGGCATCCTTGGTTTCTAAAGCGGCATATTTGGGTGGAACGGCTTCCCGGGTTCGGCGCGTGGGGAGCGGCTCGTCATGCCATGTGCCATCGGAGCCATCGTTCATTCTAAAGCTAGTCACGGCTTCGTCGTCGGCATCTTGAAACTCACCCTCAAGCTCGTCCACGTTTGAGCTGCGAACCGGGGTAGAATCGGAAATGGAGCGCGTGTTAGTAGCGCTCTTTTGAGTTGCTGCAACGTTTCCTGATCGACTGGCTTGGTTTGTTCGATTCGGGGGGTTAGTTTGGCTCGACGATTCGTCTGCCAATGCATATTGATTGGCAACCGCCTTTTGCGTTTGCTCCAGCATGCGACTAAGAGCCGCCTCGTCTCGCGGTGGCCGCTGTTCGTTTCGCGTGAGCGTATCGATGGCTTGCTCGCGATCAAGCTCTAGCTCGGCGGCTGGCTCGCTTTCGGGCACTTCTTGGCGACTGCGAGTATCGGCGGCAAAGCGGTTTTGTCCAGGTCGCTTTTGTTCTGACGGCAGCCCCGTGGTCGGGCCATAGCTGGCTGTTCGTCCACCTTGCTTACGCTCGCTTTCGAGCAGACGGTCAAAACTGGGTTCGCTATCGAGGGGCCGCCCCAAGGGGGTTTTACAACCCGCCACAGAGACAACGCACAGTCCTACCAACAGAACCGCTGTATGCCTGCGGCGTAGAGCGGAGAATCCTGATTTGATTGCTTTTTTGCGATCGTTGCGCGACATTCCGTGCCCCTACCGTGAATCCGATTCACTACCACGTTTCAACAAGGAAAATGGCCATAGCCTTTCCATCCCGCTGGGATCGTAGAAAAGAACGAAGTGCAAAACAAGCCAGATTGGGCAGTTTGGCGAATCTTTGCAGCAAGTCGCCACTACCTTTGCTTGTCGCGCATGCCCGCGAAAACTAGTGCGGAGGAAGGTTCGAATGCTCAAGGATTGTGTTCAAGGACAGCTGGCCAATGGCACTGCCGCCACGCTTGGCCCAGGGGGTCCCTGCCGACCGGGTATGCGACTGTACGTACGTAAAATGAACGTATACGCACGTTCGTTCGCTCAGTGCCTGTCATTTTTGGATAGGAAGCTGTAAAACTTGTGCTTGCTCCCCGCGGAGCACGCGTACGGAGACTTGATCGCCAATGCGACGCTGGGCATTGACATGCGTGAACAAGTCGGACTCTTTCGCGAAATCGGTTTGACCATCGAACTCGACGATGATGTCACCCACCTGAAAGCCCGCGTTCTTAGCGGCCGCGTGTGGACCGTACATGCCCACATTGGCAACTTCCAGCGCCATGCCGGTGTGCAATCCCTGTAGTTTTCGTTGGGCTGCATCCATGGGGACAAGCCGCATGCCACCCGTGGCGATGCGACGCATTTCCCAAGCGGCTACCCGCCATGAGGTGTCGTCCTCGCGCCGCCAGTCTTTTTCGAGCTTCAGCGTGGCCGCCAGCGTTTTTCCTGCCCGCTCGACTACCAGCGGAACATCGCCCCCGGTTGCAGGAACATGGTGCAAGACCCACTGCACATCGGCCATCGATAACAGCGGCTGCCCATTCATGGACATCAGGCTATCGCCAGCTTGCAGCTTGGCACGCGCTGCGGGAGAGTCCTTGATAAGGCTCTTGATCAATGCTCGCTCGTCGGGTGCAAGTACAAGCCCAACGGACTTAGGGTGTGGATAGGGGTAAAGCAACTCCTCGGGAATGGGTTGGCCCTGACTCCAATGCACGTCCCGTCGGGCTTCACCGATTTGATGGCAGTGAATACAACTTTTCACGACATCGCCAGAGTAATTGAGCTGACTGGTGTATTTATCTTTCAGTGCAGGATACTGTTCTGGAGTCGAGTACTCGAGCGGCTTGCCCCGCTTGCCTTCCAACGCCGCGAGATTGGCTGGATATGCGGCGTGCAGTTCCAGTGCTCCCTCAAGCGCGCGGGCCAAGCCTTCGAGCGACACGTCGCCAATCCAATCGGTGCGATGCGAGCGCGTACCAAAGCGCCCATAGATGGTCTTGTCGGCATGGAGCATGAACATCGCAAACGATTGGTCGGTATCGTACTGAAAGGTATCCAAGTCGAGACCATTGGTTCCGACGATGCGCACGCAAACGAATTGTTCAAGGAGTGGGCGTATGACTGGATCAGCGTCAACCACATCGTCGTCCAACTTGACACACTCTTCGCAGGGAATGCACCGCATCGACACCACGATCGGCTTGCCTGTCGCTTTGGCCAAGGCGTAGGCCTTGGGAAGATCGTTGTAGATCCAAAATCCCGCAGACTCAACCTTGGCCCTATCCGCCCGCACCTTTTCCTCGCGTGTCGGCTTCTGGGCATGGGCAACGTGTGTTAACAGGAACAATACAACAAGGACCGTTAGTGGTATCCGCTTCAGCATAGTGATCTCCCTAGCCTGTCATTTCAATCGCAACGCACCCACGGGTGCCTCCAACAAACACTGAAACTCGCGAGCAAAGTCGATCGACACTCGGGCGTGCACGGCTCCTTGCTTGTCAAAGAAACGCTGCTTGCCTTCGAGCGTGAAGACGCCGTCGTGCCAAATGTTGGGGTGAATATAAAGCCCACAACTGCCGTCGAACCAGAAGCAGACGAAATCCTCCGGTTGAGCATCGTCGCCTGGCAATGCCAATGGTACGACAAAGGGCTTGCGATCTTGGGGATAGAACAATTGACCGCCATCGGGATGGTAATTGCAGTGCCACAGCAGAATCCGCTCTGGCGCAGCGTGATGACCTTCCTTTGCAAGCGTTGGTTCGGTCGCGTAGCCGAGAATGTAGTGCCCGCCTACCGCTTCGTTGCTTCCGTAGAGCACATCCCCTTTCCACTCGCTGACAAAGATGCCTTGGGTCGTGCCACCTTCGTCTCCACAATCGGTGTCAACCGGTCGCCAACCTTGTGCAGGCCAACGCACGATCTCGACTGGGAAAATATCTGGGTCGCCTGTTATGATCGAACCATAACCTTCTAGCGATTCGGCAGTTCCGCGGATGACAGGTATGTGCACCCGCTTCAGTCCAGCCGCAATGCCAGGATTGAGGTAATCAGGCGCTGTCGTGCTCATGGTTGCTCCATTGTTTTAATTGTTGCTCTTCAACTGCACAGTAGTAGAGGATCCCTATACGGTTTCCGGGCGGGTCTGTGCCAGTAGTATAGCTTCACCTGTGGTCCTTCAAACTGGTCGCTAGGTGTCTGTGGGTATAAAACGCCGTTGAGCAGGGTTTGTGTCTCAACTTACCGGCCCCGGCGAAATTCGAGCGATTCGGCTTGAACTCCGCCGGGGTGAGATTTCGAAAGCATGGAATGGGGAATGGCTGGGATGATTCGACACAGACCCACGAGGAAATGCCTGCCGACGTGTGAGGGAATAAAGCACTCAGAATGTGCTTCGCCCGAGACTCTCATTCAGAGTAAAAACCGAAGAGTCTCTGAATTTTGAAGTATTAAGGATTGAAGGAGATTCTCGCGGTTCCGCTTCCCCTCCATTTACTCAAATGGAGAAATGAAGGCCCGTAGTTGCCGAGGGTCCGTGGAAATTGTTAACATTATCTTAACGCCCATTCCTGATCCTCTTCTACCTTGCTCGACATCTTGCCAACTTTGAATTGCTCAACCGGATCACCTGGGTAGGCTAATCGTTCCTTAAACATTTCAGGAAAAACATTTCAGCAAAGCAGTTTCTGGACGCAAGGTTCAAGTCTACAGGCAGGGGGTCAATCATGGCGGGACGAAAGAGTGGATTTACGTTGGTGGAGCTCTTGGTGGTGATCGCCATCATTGGCATCTTAGTGGGCTTGCTGCTGCCAGCCGTCCAAGCAGCCCGAGAGGCGGCGAGGCGGATGAGTTGCGGCAACAACATGAAGCAGTTGGGGCTGGCGATGCACAACTATCATGACGCGCACCGGGTCTTTCCGTATGGCTTTGGCGAGAACCAAGAGTTCTGGAGCGCCTTGATTTTGCCACAACTCGAGCAAAGCAATTTGCATTCGACCTTGGTTTGGACGAATTCCTTTCACTTCGGCTTTGGCACGAATTGGACCAACTTTGACTCGCCCAACAAAGCGGCCTGCACAACCTTGGTTTCTGTCTTTCGTTGCCCCAGCATGGCCCAGCCTGAGCATATTAACTACAACACCATCGCTGGCCGAGTACCGGTGAGTTATCGCGGGGTGGCTGGCGCGATGGTTGCCTCAGATGATAGGAGCACACGACCGGCTGGCTTCAATACACCCGAGTTCACCGCCTTAGAGGAAACGCCCTTGGATGGCATTTTGTTTGGGGCCAGCAAGATCGGCTTTCGTGATATCACCGATGGCTCGTCCAACACGCTGATGATCGGTGAATCGTATACCGACTGCGAGTTTGTCAAAGACAATCAGGGGATGGATTACTTTGCCTTCTTCAGTCCGCAGATGGGACGCTGGCGTCCCGGAATGAGGACGGGAACCGAGCACAGCGAGGGCCTCGGTTCGGCCGTCGTGCCAATCAACTCGCGGTTGAATCCCACCATCCATGGCGTGCTGATGGAAATGAGCTTTGGAAGTTATCACACCGGCGGATCTACGTTTACATGGGGTGATGGCTCCGTGCGCTATTTGGCTCAAACCATTGATCTGGCAATCTATCGCGCACTGGCCAGCCGAGCTGGCGGCGAAGTGGTCAGCAGTCTCGAATAAGTTACCCAGCTGGACGCGTGAGAGTTTACTAAAATGGAAATGAAGCGATTGTTATGCTTGTTTTGGCTTGCATGCTCGAGTGCGATCATGGGTTGTGGGGGACCAAGGGGCGACTACAGTTTGGTCGACTTGGTCAAAGCGCATGGCACCATCACGCTCGATGGTCAACCGCTCCCCAATGCCGTGGTTACGTTTGAAGATCCCACGGACGATACCATGTCCTATGCTAAAACCGATGCAGAGGGCAACTACACGCTCCAGTTCGATTCAGACATGTCGGGAGTCAAAGTTGGGAAAAAGGTAGTGCGGATTAGTACGACACGCCGGTTATTGGCACTTGCCTCCAAATCGGGTGAAGAAGAAGGCGATGTGGACGGCGATCCAGATGCGGTTAGCAAAAAGAAGCCGGTCGAGTTGGTGCCAGACGCCTACCACAAGAACTCGGAATTGACCGCCGACGTGGTGCAAGGCACGACCCGCTACGACTTTGCGCTGCAGTCCAAATAGAGTCGCGTCACTCTTGCGGTTGGATGATGAGCGACCACTGGTGAAGCATCCCAAAGCGATCGCTGCGGGTTCCACGAATCACCAGTTGCCAGACTCCTTTGGCGTTTTTTCCATTGAAGTGGCTGAGGCTCGGCTCGCGTTTGACCAGTGCTTTCGGTTGATAGCTCCCCTGGAACGGCGGTCGCTCTTTTGCGATTTGCCGTTCCGCTTGGTCGTCAAATCGCGTTTGGTCGAAGTTATCATCGTCGCCACCTACATCGCTAAACAATTCGATGCGTTGTCCGTCGGGACCGGTCAGGTAGCCATCGAGTTGGCCGGTTCGCGTGTGGGTGATCGACAGATGTACGTCGAGATCCCGAATGGTGATGTCCTCGGTGATCTCGATCTCTGAGATGACTGTTTTCCTCGGGGGCAACACTTCGGCCGACAGGTTGCTAAAGCTCCCACCCATGCTCGATTTGGAGAGGGCAACTTCATCGGCGGTGAGCAAGCCATCTTCATTTTTGTCTAAGCTAGCGAACTCAGCAAATTTACCTTCTGTCCAGTCCAAGGCGAATTCTGACATCGAGATCTGCCCATCGTGGTCTACGTCCAGTTCGTAGAACCAACCCGGTAGTCCTTGAGCCTCGTCCCCTCCCGCCTCTTGCTGCATCCGATCCAGGTAGGCTTGGAGTTCTTGACGGGAAAGGGTGCCATCGCGATCGATATCCATGGTTCCCATTGGTATACCGAGTGCCTGGGCTTCGCTGGCTTCAAGCTGGCCGTTGCGGTTGGTATCGAAACGCGACATGACGCTTGATGCGAGCCATGTTTCACTACCGCCGCGCCGCCACCGCCGCCAATCGCTTTCCTGCTCTTGACTCTGTGGCGAACGCGATGACGACTCAACCTCGCTCCCCACCCGCATGTACCTTTTAATCAGCTCGCTAGTCGAACCTTGCAACAAGCGACGACGGGCAAACCGCTGCGCCAATTCGAGACGACTCAAGCGATCGTCTTTATCAAGGTCCATCTCAAACGGGTCGCTATGGGTCCAGCGGGCTTCTTCGGCTTCTTCTCGATCGATGTAGCCATCGCGATTCTCGTCGTTGCGACGCAGCGTCCGCTCCGCTTCCTCGAGGTCTTCTTCCGTATAGCGATACTTGATTTCACTCAGTCCAAACTCAGGTACGACCGGTACGTCTGGGTCGCTCCCAAACGGCAGAATCGTACCGCGTTCGGACGGCCGAACACGCTCATCTTCTATACCATTTTGCAGTGCGTGGTAAGTGCGAGCGGCTTCTTGAATGGCTGAGATCGGATGCGAACGCTCCAGCGATAAACGGCGGCCTTGGTAGATTCGCTCCAAGTAGGGTCGCGCCAGCGGAGTAATCTCATCCGGTTCAATCTCGCCGTCGCCATTGCGGTCGAGTCGTTCAAGCGAGGCCCGTAGCCCTGATTGAGCATGCAATGCTTGGTGATTAAAGCACAGCATGACGGCCGAGGTTGCAAGCGCGAGCCTGAAGGCTCTGAACGTGCAGCATGATTTGCTAAGTAATAACATGCCATCCATCTTTCGTCGAAGACTAGCGACCGCGACCGCGGAGCATTTCCATCATACGAGCCGAATCGCTGCGGCTACCTCCGCGACTGTTATCGCGTCCTGTCGATCCGCGATTGTTGCGATTGGCGCTTTCCGGTTGCAATACAGCCTGCAGCACGGCCGAGTTTTCGGGGGCAAGCACTTCAATGGATTGCTCGCTGCGAGTATCCAGCAGTCGCGCCAGTTGCTCGACTTCTTTAAACAGTTGCTCCGGCGCGGTTACGATCAAAGAATTGCTGGCTGCATGAACAGCCACGGTGAGCTTGGGCTCCAAATCCCGTACCGGCTGGCTGGCTTGTCCGCGTCCACCGCCAGGGCGCTCCTCCCCCTGCTCTTCTTGTCGACCATCGTCGGCATCGCCTCTCCGTTGTCCTTCACTAGGCTGATCCCGACGAGCTCCGTTTCCACCAGCCGCCCCCTGTCCGGGACGACCGGACGCGTTACCGCCCGCAATGCGGCTGGCATACGCTTCGCGGATAGCCGTAGCCACCTCTTCAGCGCGAGAATTTTTCAGTTCAATCAGATGCGACGAACCATAAGTCTCTATGGCGGTGATACTGCGGTCTTTGTCGATGATCTTGAGGTAGCCTTCGATCCGATCGATGTCCGCCGCCGTCCCTTGAGCGATCAAGCGGTTGAGTCGCGAGTCGGCTACTACGGTGATCGTGCCCGCCATCATGGTCGCTGTTCCATCGCGAGCGGTAACGATGCTGCCTAAGTACGAACTGGGGGAAGAAACATATCCGCGAACCAATTTGCCTGCCTGGGCCTCCTTGGCCGACTCGCCGCCGTCGAGCAACTCGGCCAAAAGTCGCAACGCATCATCCGGCTTGGTATATCGCAGGTAAAACACGATCGGTGGCGAAGGGATAGCGTTCAAAGGTCCGGCGATGGCCCGCAGTTGCTCTTCGAACTGTTTCAAAGCCACGGGATCGTCCGACTCCAGCAGCAAACCGCGCGGCGTAACTTGACAACGAATGCTGGCGTGAACGCTTCCCACTTCACCCGCTAGAACCTCACCCGTATTGCAACTATCCGAGACGAGGTAATTCGTCAAACTGCCGCTCACCAAGCGGACCTCTCGATCGTCCCCCTCGTCATCGCTCACCGCATCGTCTTCATTCACCACATCGTCGTCTTCGTTGCTGAGCGTCCGCTCTGTGGCTTGCGAGCGAACTTTTTTTCTATCGGGTAACAGGATGATCGGATTGGATTTCTTCCATAATTGAGTAGCCGTTTCGAGCACTTCAAGGGCCTGTTCGCCTTGCAGAGGAAGAACCCTTAAGTCTTGCTCGAGCAGCTCGCCACCACCATCGAGCCCTTTCACAATCTTCTTAATTTGCTCGATCTGATAAGGCTTGGCGCGCACGAACAGTTGGCGATTGTCGGGGTCGGCATCCAGCTTCGGTGTGTCGGCCGGAATATCCTCTGGATCCGCATACTTCGCTGGCAAATCGAGCATTTCCTCGAGCAGACTTATCGCTAGATAAGGGTCGATCCTTTGCAATGCTATTACCTCAAACTCCGCCTCGGCAGCTTGCAACTGCGCCACCGTTTGCGCGATCTCAGCCTGCACCTCGGGGGATGCAAGCGCTACGATACTGCGACTCGCTTCATCGGCCGAGAGTCGCAGCGATTTACCCGCCAGTAGTGTCTTGAGCACATTGAAGACGGTCTCAAGGTTCCCGCCGCTGACCAAATGCGATCGAAGCTCGACCGCCGAATTGGCTGAAGTCATCGAAGGTGCAGCTTGATCCAAGGCTTTGACCAAACTCTCCACCAAACGCACTTTATCTTCGACTCCGGTGACAAAAATGAACTCACCCTGCAGATCGGTGGAGAGGCTCACGTCGATACCAATCATCTCCCCAGTCGCCAAACCCAAATGCGGACGGGCCACGAGCAACACATCTTCTGCGCTCACATGCTGCAAGGTAAAACTCTCCATGGTCACACTCGTCTCGGGGACCAACGGTTTAAAAGCCCCGAGCAATTCACGCACTTGCAACAGTTTGGCCACCGTATCGGTGATCATCAATTGGTTGGATTTATTGAAGACCTTGGGGCTGGTCATCAAGTTCAGGATTGCAAGTTCCTCTACTGCGTCTTGGGGCGAGATTTCGGTCAACGCAAACATGCACTTCACGACTTCCTGGCGATTCAATTGAGTCAATTGTTCTAACGGCACCAGTTCCGCCATGGCATCCAACTGCTGCATGCTCCGCGGGTCACCCAGGTTGATCACCGCTAGCAGTTGACCACTGCGGACTAGGGAAAATCCCTGGGGTAACAGAAACAAATTAATGCGATCGATGGCTTGCGACTGCGAATAGCTGCGTGGATCGTTGTACGAGAAGCTTCCAGTGGGTAGAGCTTCGTACTGAAGCGCCAGCTCGCATTCGCTCGCAATCCAAGAGATGACTTCGCGCCATGGTGCCCGTTCGAAAGAGAAACGCAGCCCACCATCGAGCTCAACGCCGGAGTCTCTCAAATTTTCAAGAGGCTGGCTCGTTGCTGGCATCACGTTGAACGCGGTCGTGACCGCCCCATCGGTTTCCAGAGTTTGGTCGCTCGCTGGGTCGTCGCCTGGTACCTCCCCACTGGGCTCGACAGCCCGGGTCGGGAATTCCGCGACTTGACCATAAGCCGTAGGTAGCATTGCATCGCCTGGGCAAATTAATTTGCCGAAGCCAACGAGTCCAAGCAACGCCCAAAAGGTCTGAGAACGTCCCCACTGGAAACGCTCTGGCTGGGTAGATATCAAAATGTCACTAACAGATATTTAGTGGTGTTTGCGAATGGACAGTCCAAAACCTGCGGAGAACCCACAGGCTGGAACTAACGAGGTAGGTGGGTGTTGGAGGGGTGGTGGACGCGGTGCCGGGCGCCTCCACATTCTCTACATTGTAACCAAAGCTCTGGGATTTCGACCAAAAATCGGCGACTTAACCCCAATCGCCCCCAGGACCAGCTGCAACACTCTAGGCGGCCCGTCAACGTTCACTCGGCATCTACCGAATTGTAGTGGGAGGACTCGTTTATGCAAACATGAATCTGAAAAGCGGTCAAATCAGGGGGCTAACTGCCACCCCGCTTCGTCGACGCTCAACGTCGTACTCCCTTTGTAGCGCTCCGAGACCGCTTGCATCTCCGGAATCGTATCGAAGAACCCCACGACATGCGCCGCACTAAAAGATTCACCCGCTTTGGTCGGCCGACCGTGCACTTCTTCGATCATCACGATGATCCCACCCGGTCGTTGACTGCACCATGCTTCATACACGACCGAGGGCTCGAGAGTTACACCACCCAACCAAGGCCCAGCCTTGCCAGTCTGCGGATCGCGCAGATGATAGGCGCGAATGAAGTGCTCAGGAACGTGGTGCGTGTCCCGACGGTAGCCGTATTTCAGGTCGGGAGGAAACGGTGTGAAGAATTCTTTGGATGGAATACGCACTCCCTGCGGGCCACTCAGATAGCTCAAGTACATCTCACTGAACGTATCTCCCTCGGTATGCCGTACGCAGCCCGGCGTGTCGTTGCGGAGGAACATTTCCTGCGAGTCGTTAATACAATCGACTTTGTCCATCAAAACGAAGTACCGCTCACCTTTGGGAAACACGATCAACTGTGTCCAGGTCGAGCCAGGCTTTCTTCCGGGGGCCGCATATTCAAATTGATAAGTGGTCTTAATCGCCACAAAATCATCACCATGAATAACTTCGGGTTGAACCGGTTTCATGCGATGGCAAAGCTGAGGTCCTTCCACCATGCGTTTGCGATGACTGCTTCCATGTGCCATCAGCGAGTACTCGCGACGCTCAGGATCGGATTCATTTTCGTACCACGTGTATCGCCCAACGCCATGTCCATCGGGGGCGATCACATCGTCTGCCCAAGCTTCATCGGAACCGGCTTCCATCAGCCAATCGACCACCATCAAACCATCGCCAACTTCGCGAAAACCGGTCTGCTTGTCTAGGAAAGAACCTTTCTCAATCCCTGTCATCCATTGCTTCGGATTGTTTTTCGGTATCACTGCTTCCAGCTTGTCCGTTTCGATTTTGATCGACCGCTCATCTTCGGTGACTTGCACCCACTCCGCAGACTCCGGCCGCTGAGCTGGGGCGGCATGCGCAGCGAAGCCACCCCACAAGCAGAACAACACAAGCGAACGCAAGCAACGTTGACGATGACTCATAAGTAATCTCCAGGATGAAGCGGCCGGGTACCATCACGACTTGACCGTGATAATTTGACCGTGATAAAAAGGGTGACTTGACAATGATGGCAGTTATATTACACCATTGTGCGACTCGGATGGCGCGAAGCAACCGACGACAACCGCCCCGCTGGTCATTAGGGAATCAGCTTAAAGATCTTAACCCCCTGCCCCGCTGCAGCAGGAACGGCGGCTACATGGTTTGCGCTGGCAGATAACTTGAACGTTTGGACATAAAGCGGACTTCCCATATCCAACTCGGCGATTGGCTCGGCAGTGCCGCGATCCCACACAATCAGCACGCCGCTCCCGCCAGTCAAGAGCCAAGGTTCCGTGGGGTGGAAGGCGACGGACCACAGCACCCCGCTGGCCGCTCCTTTGTAGGACTTTCGCAACGCGCCCGTGCTGGTATCGAATTCATCGACTTGACCACCGTAACTGATCGCCAGCTCAGTCCCCGCCTGATGAAACGCGGCTGCTTGGGGATAACTGTTCCCCAATGGCAAAGTCGAGATGAGCTTGCCGTCGCGCAAGGAAAATCGCAACAGTTGCTTACCATCGGTGGCCATCGCTTCAGCTCCTTGCTCAGGCAAATGGATCGCTTGCACCTGCTTACTCAGCGACTGCAGCACGCGAGTGGTATCGGGCCGTGGATCGTAGGGATGCCAAGCGAGCGTGCCGTCTTTCCCACCGCTGATCATGAACGCATGCCGCGGACTGGAAACAACGCTCTTGGCCTCACGCGCGTGCCGATAGAGTGAGCGTGGCGCACCCAATTCACCTCGCTCTTTTAAGTCGAACACCGCCGTGGCTCCGGTCGAACCACCCGCGATCAAGTACTTTTCATCGTGCGACCCCGCCAGCGACACAATCTGGCCCAGTTCATCCAGGCGTTCACTTTGATACAACTTGACTCCGTCGGCAGTGTCAACAATCGACAATGTCGCATCCATCCGCCCAATGGCTAGCCACTTGTCGTCATTTACAAACGCCAAGGCAGTCACGTTCCAACCCTCGGCGGCGGTCTCGAGCGTCAAGGAGGTAGGTATCTTATTCTCGAATTTCGGAGCTGACGGTTTGGCTTCTCGACTGGTCTCAGGGGCACGCGTGCGCTCACTGCGCCGACGGTCCGCGCGTGTGGTGGGTGCGGGATTGGCCCTTGGCATGTCTGGTGCAGGCTCGAGCAATGCCTCCGTATCAGTCGAAGAAGCAGCGGATGGCAAGGACGCCGATGAGGACGCCTCATTCGGCTGTGTGCTCTTTGTTTCACCTGAGTTGACCAACGCAAGCTCCGAAGCTCCTCCGCTCGCTGCGGGCGTGCTTGGAACCTCCGCGGGTGGCTCAGTGAATGGACCACTGGTTGGCAGTTCGAAGAACTCCGATAGGTCTTGGCTTTTACCTGTGCGAGGCTCACCGATGGCTTCCTCGTCGGCCGAAAAAGTTCCGAGCAGAATGTCGCCGTACATCAGGGTACCCCGTAGGGCGACAGCCAGCTTATCCCCTGGCTGAAGCGTTTCCGAAGTTTTTGCGAGGGCTGTTACCCAAGCCAAATCGGCGACAGTTTCGCGGGCGTCATCGGTGTAATCGCGATACGACGGAACATGCACGATCAACGCACACGAGCCGGGTTGCAGTTCGCAGTGTGTCAAAAATTCACCTCGAGTTAACTCGATGACTCGTTCACGACTGCTGGTGAACAACTTTTCGTCGAGTTCCTTCATGGCCACGGCAAACTCGGTAGCAATCTGCTCCGCCTCAGCCGAATTCCCCATACCGACTTTGCCGCTGCTGTAACTCATGACATTCATTTCCGCCAACCGCAATCGCTCGGATGGCGTCTGCGCATTGGCGGAACGTTCGGCCACGGTCAGACCATCGCTGGGCGCGCTCGGCCAGCGGATCACCACGAAGAGGATGGCCGCAAGCGTCAGGGCCAGCGACAGGTAGCCCAGAATCAAACCCGCGATCGCCACACCGCGACCCTCAAGCCGCCCTGCCCCATGGCGAATCGAGTGGATCGCCAAGTGCCCTGCAATCACGGAGAAAATGGAGGTGAACAGTGACAGGAAACAGGCAATGATCAGCACGGGTGAGATGATACCGGCAATCAGGCTGAGTATTGCCCAAGTGGATGTGCTCGGCAGCGCGGCCGGACTCGCTGGCTGAACCGCCCCCAACGACTGAACCCCGACAGGATACCCTGCCCGCTGTCCCGCTGGTTGTCCCGCCAGCTGTTCGGGCTGATGCACAACGGGTGGAACACTCGCCGCCGAACCCGGCACACCGGCAAGGTTAAGAACACTTCCGCAGCCCCCACAGACTACTTGCGAGGTGGTACCGCTTACCGGAAACACGGGGACGAAAAACAGAGTGAACCAAGTCCGCGTCTGTGCAACGGCCTGCGTTTGAGGCGACTTGCAGACAGGGCAATGGAACGGCTCCATGGACTTGAATGATGTGAGGCTCCGCCAGCCAAATATAATCATGTCGCAAACTCGTACGAGGCAGTGGACGATTCCAAAAGAGGCAACCATTGTCCGTCAAGTTTACTCGATGCTTCACTTGTTCGCACGTTGTGGATCTTGCTAAAGACCCCTGTAGTGGGGGGGGGG
>JBGSHW010000139.1:0-1638 GCA_041751975.1 Pirellulaceae bacterium | reverse complement strand
AGCCTGAGCTCGAGCGAGGCATGTCGGGATACAGCTTCCGCAGTTGTTGCCGATCGCGTCGATATTCGTATGACGTGACCAGAAGCAACGCCAGTCCGATAAGAATCATCGCAATGCCGAACTCACGCGGACCGATGAGCTGGCTGGTATTCTTTTCTCCTGAGATTTCGAACTCGAAAAACTTATAAACCGTGAAACCGAAAGTGATAAGTGATGTTGCAGTTCTCACCGCTGCCATTACCGTGCGGTCGTAGGAAACACGCGTGCGTTCGAAAGCCAGCCTTGTCGGTGTATCAAGGCGAAGATTGCCGCTTTGATCCACTGTGTCGCTATCAGACGTTGTTCCAGTCTCCACATCTAACTCCTAGTCAAGCGTTTGTAACTTCCGCGTCGCCAGATCACTTTGGCAGTGCGAACGCGGCCGGGGCAATTGCGGAGACTGAAGTAAACCTCGTTACCAGGCCAAACTTTCTCCAACCAGTTTCCCGCTTGCATAATTCATCCGTCGCTGATCTCCGGTGGAGTCGGTTTGCTGCCGATTGCGGCAGCAAACCGGATCACATCTGAGTGGATCTCAACGACTTATCCAACGCAAGCGACTCACTACTTACGGTTTGTCGCTAACCTGAGCGCCCGGTTCTTCAAGTCGAACCATTAGCCACTGTTGAGTTTGCCCGTCCGCGAAATGGATTAGTGCCGGTGAGCTATCTTCAGTCAGGTTAACCACACCAGTCTCCATGATGGGACGAGTCTTCCCTTCCACAGCCCAAGCTGCACGCTGGCTGGCGCTATCTGCAACACCTTCGATCGTTTGCGTCGCGCCGGTAGCCGTATTGTGCAATGTGCCGGCGATCACTCCTTCTTTGCTGATCGCCAATTGAAGGAACAACGACGGATCAGGTCCCGAGGGCTGGCCATCTTGCGTCAAAGCAAACACGCCAAGTGGCAACCATTCGGCCTGCTCAGCCACGATTTCCGGTGAGCTCGTGATGATTGTTTCCGCTTGTTGTGCATATTCTTCGGCTGTCGCCACCGGCTGGTCGCCGTAATAGACCGAGTTGTCTTCGTAGTAGACGTTCTCGCCATAGCTAAACGGAACCGATTCGGTCCAGCCATAGCCACTGCACCAACCGCTGAGCGCACCCCAAGTGGCCCAGCGATAAGGTGCGTTGATCCGCCAAGTTGCCCAGCCGGGATGGTCTGACCAGAAGTCGAGTCGAGGATGATTCTCTTGGACTTGATTCCGCACTTCATCGCGTCGCTCGTATCGATTGTCTTGCCACTGACCGCGGTTCTCGATTCGTTCAGGACGATTTTCGGCGATCGAACGCTCACTGAGGCCTGGCCGATCCGCCAGCGGACGATCACCTGCACCAGGACGATCCGCAAGGCCTGGGCGATCACCTGCACCAGGACGATCCACAGTACCGGGACGGTCACCCACACCAGGACGATCGGCAGTGCCGGGACGCTCACCCGCACCGGGCCGCCCCGCATCACCTGGGCGCGTCGCAGGTCGTGCAGAAGAACCACGCAGGAAATCGGCTGCTGCGCCCCCCCCAGCCGCACCCATCCCGCCACCGCCGAGGTTTCCGGGCCGATTGGCGGGAAGCGTACTGGGGCGCCCTGCTCCGCCTC
>JBGSHW010000138.1:0-4613 GCA_041751975.1 Pirellulaceae bacterium | reverse complement strand
ACCATGCGGGCAATGATGCGTATCCTGGTAGTGATACCGCTGCTCGAGCAACGCCGTAACCTCTTCGGACGACAAGCGATCGCCGGCCTTGATCGCCGCCTTGCAAGCGATCATGTGCAACAGCTCATCCAACAAGTCGCGGGTGCTCGGTTCTTTACCACCGGACATCAACGGCTCAAGCACTTGTCGCAACACTTCCGCGGGCCGCATATTCGCCAGCATGGCGGGATAACTCGTCATCAAAATCGTGTCGCCACCAAACGGCTCGATTTCAATTCCGATTTTCGCCAGCGTCTCCTTCGACTCCAGCGCCGCCGCCGCCTCGGAGGGGGTCAAGTCGATCGGCTCGGGAACCAACAAGCGTTGAGTCTCCAAGCTGCGGTTCTCGGTCTTCTGCCGCAACTGCTCATACAAGATCCGCTCGTGCAACGCATGCTGATCGACGACCACCATCCCCTGCTCATCTTGCGTGATCAAGTAACGATTGTGAACCTGCAGACCGAGATAGCTGGCCGCTACGGGCGGCTGACCAGGCATCTCCACCGCATGCGCACCATCCTGGCGGACGACCCGCTGACCAGCCAACGACACTCCCTCAGCCGCGTCGGCACGGGGTTCAGCCGCGTCGGCACTGGGCCAATCAAGCGAACTGACTTGGTCTCCCGCTGCACCCGTCGCCGCCGCTTCGGCCGACCACGCGGCTGCTCCCGGGGGCATTCCGCCACTCACCGCCGGTGGACGGTCAATGATTGGGCCGCCTGAAATCGGACGGGCACTTCCCAGTCCGAGTCCACGATTTTCCGGAAAGGGTTGAAACGGAGGAATATAGTCAGGCAAATCCAAGCGGGGAGTGGTTGCGGAAGCGGCTTGCCCCGAACCCACCTGCAACATCCGCTCGGCATGCTCTTGCCAACGTCCCTCTTCGCTCTTGATCGGCAACGACGTCTCGCCGCTCGGGCCACTCGGCTCTAGCGGTTGCCGCAAGCCGATTGGTACCGGACCTGGCACATGCCGCGCCCGAGCCGTCAAATCGGTCGTCAGGAACTGGTGTCGCAGCGTTTGCAGCAACTGACTGTACAGTTTGCCACCCTCTGCGAATCGCACTTCCATTTTGGTCGGATGGACATTCACATCGACTTGTTTAGGAGGAATCTCCAGCCGCAGAAAACAGACCGGAAATCGCCCCACCATCAACAACCCGCGGTACGCTTCCCCCAACGCGTGCTGCAACGAACGATCGCGAATGTGGCGACCGTTGAGGAACAGGTACTGCATCCGATTGTTGCTGCGACTGACCGACGGGTCCGCCACATAGCCAACCAACCGCGCCGCCTCTTGCTGGCTCTCCACGGCGATCAACGAATCGGAGATCTCATCACCGAAGAACGCGCGAATCCGCTCCTTCCATGAATCGGTAGCCGGCAACTCGAACAACGTCCGATTGCCACTGGTCATCGTCATTTGCACGTGAGGGAAGGCGAGTGCGATCCGGGTAAACGCCTCCGTGATATGCCCCGCTTCCGTCGATGCCGTTCGCATGAACTTCAAACGCACCGGCGTGTTGAAGAACAAATGCCGGACCTCCAGCGTCGTCCCTACCGGCGCCCCCACCGGGCTGATCGCCGTCGACTCACCACCCCGCACATTCAACTCGTAACCCGAATCCGAATCCGCCACGCGAGTCCGCAGCGTCAAATGACTCACTTCCGCGATCGACGCCAACGCTTCACCACGAAACCCCAGCGTATGCACGTCGAACAGATCGTCCGCCGTCTCCAGCTTGCTCGTCGCGTGACTAGCCACCGCCAACGGAATCTGCTCGACCGCAATGCCGCAACCATTATCGCTGATCCGGATCAATTCCGTACCACCCCCTTCGATGGCCAATTCGACCCGCGTCGCCCCGGCATCAATACTGTTCTCAAGCAGCTCCTTGACCACGCTGGCCGGTCGCTCAATCACTTCGCCGGCAGCGATCTTGTTGACCAGGCTGACTGGCAATTGCCGAATAGTGGGCATTGGCTCCATTCCCTAGAGTGTTGGCAGTTATCAAGGTCGTTGAATGTTCAGCGCACGCCGCCCGAACATCATTCGCCGTCATCCTGCTTGTATTTGTCCAACTTGCGATAGAGTGTTCTCGCACCGATACTGAGAATTTTTGCCGCCTCTTCGCGATTTCCCGCCGTCATCTTCAGCGTTTCTTCGATCGCCCAACGCTCGATCTCGTCCATCGATCGCCCGATCAACGAAGAATCTCCAACCGAAGGCAGGCTCGCGGCCCCCGCGCCACCGCTTGCTCCCGCACTACCCACAGCCCCCACGTCGTCGGGCTGGCTCAGTTCCGGCGGCAAGTCGTTCAAGTCGAGCATGCTGTCGGTGTCCAGCACCACCATGGTCTCCACAAAGTTGCGGAGTTGTCGGATGTTCCCGGGCCATTCGTAGCCATAGAAGCGACGGGTCACAGCAGGCGAAAAACTGCACGGCGACTTGCCGTGACGCTTTTGAAAAAGTTTGCGGAAGTGATCCATCAGCGGCACCACATCCTCCGGTCGCTCGCGCAGGGCCGGCAAGTGCACCGTCACGATGTTCAGGCGATAGTACAAATCGTTGCGGAAAGTCCCTTCCTCCACCATCAACTCCAACGGTCGGTTGGTGGCACTGATCAATCGCACATTGACCTTAACTGCCCGATTGTCCCCCACCCGCGTAATCCGATGCTCCTCCAAGACCCGCAGCAACTTGATCTGCGTGCTCATCGGCATATCGCCCACTTCATCCAGGAACAGCGTCCCACCGTCGGCGTATTCAAACGCCCCCATCCGATCGCTGGCCGCATCGGTGAAAGCCCCTTTCACGTGCCCAAACAATTCACTCTCCACCAATTGCTCTGACACCGCGCGGACGTTCAAGGCCTTCATCCGCTTCGCCTTGCGCGGGCTATTTTGGTGAATGGCTTGGGCAATCATCTCTTTACCCGTGCCACTCTCGCCGGTGATCAGCACCGTTGCGTCGGTCGGTGCGATCCGCTTGATCCGATCGATCACATCATGCATCTTAGGACTGGCGAAGATGATTCCCTCGAACCCAAACCGTTCGTCCAACCGCTGACGCAGCTCGGTATTGGTCTGCTTGAGGTGCACCGCCTCGATTGCCTTGGCCGTTACGGCCCGCAAGCGACCGGGGGTGATCGGCTTTTCCAAGAAATTAAACGCCCCCTCCTGCATCGCCTCGACCGCCTTGGTAACCGTCGCATGCCCGGTCACCAACACGACTTCGCAATCGGGCAAAGAGCTCTTCGCCTTCTGCAGGATCTGCATCCCGTCGATATCGTTCATCACCAAGTCGCTCACGACGACTTGATACATATTCTGCTCGATTTGCTGCATTCCCTCAGGGCCGCTCGTGGCCACGGTGCAGCGATAGCCGACCCGTTCCAGACTCTCGGTCATAGCCCGAGCGTGCGCGCGATCGTTGTCCACGATTAGCACGGAGTACTCGCGCGGGTCGATGCCCGTTTCGGATTCAGGAGTCGTTTGGCTGGGATCGGTCATCAGGTTAACTGCGTTTCGGGCTCGTAATTCGATTTTCTATTGATATATTAGCGAAGTCCGAGAGGGGTGCGAGGTACCCTTGACAACCAAACTGGGCCAGTAACTGAAAACGAGCGGCACATAGCGATGACACTTTGCTGTCGAGGAGTACGGGGGGCGACCACGGTCGAAGCCAATTCAAGGGATGCCATCCTGAAGGCCACGCGGCAAATGCTAGCCCTGATGATCCGTCGCAATCAGATCGACTCAGCCGATATCGCCAGCGCCCACTTCACCGTCACACGCGATTTGGACGCCGAATTCCCCGCCCTGGCCGCCCGCCAGCTGCGTTGGCTAGAAGTCCCGTTGCTCTGCGGCTACGAGATCGAAGTGCCCGGTTCGCTCCCCATGTGCATCCGCGTCCTGCTGCATTGGAACACCGAAAAGACGCAGAGCGAGATCCACCACGTCTACATCCACGACGCCGTCCGCCTCCGCCCCGATCTTTCCAAGCTCCCGCCTGTCGACTGGTCCGAGCTAGAAAGCTGGATCGACCAGCACCTGACGTGAGGCTTGAGGCGTGAGGCTGGAGGCGTGAGGCGTGAGGCTGCAGGCTAAAGGCTTACCGCTTACTCCTTACTCCTTACTCCTTACTCCTTACTCCTTACTCCTTACTCCTTACTCCTTACTCCTTACTCCTTACTCCTTACTCCTTACTCCTTACTCCTTACCGAGTAACGTCTCACAACCAACCCCATCGCCCCAGCGACGCGATCTCAACTCTCAAATCTCCCCCTCTGTGTTCTCCGTGTCTCTGTGTTTCAAAACGACGCAGACCGGCCTCGTTTAACCCGCAGCCGCAGGCGACGCCATTCACCTACCCCGCAGCCGCAGGCGAGGCAACTCGTTCCCAGGCTCTGCCTGGGAATGCATGCCCGGAGGCTCCCGCCTCCTTTTAAAACCTCGCAACTCGTTCCCAGGCTCTGCCTGGGAATGCATGCCCGGAGGCTCCCGCCTCCTTTTAAAACCTCGCAACTCGTTCCCAGGCTCTGCCTGGGAATGCATGCCCGGAGGCTCCCGCCT
>JBGSHW010000137.1:0-3764 GCA_041751975.1 Pirellulaceae bacterium | reverse complement strand
CAGGACTTAGATCAGCTCGCAGACAAACTGGCGCGGGGTACGTCGCTAACCGAGAAGGAAGCTCAGCTGATTCAGTTGGGGCCTGCCACTGATTTTCAGTCGGTAGACAGCGATATTGAATACCAAGAACACGCACGCTATGAACTGGCCAAAGTCTATGATTGTTTGGCAACGCTGCACGGCTGGAAGCACGACTTTGCCAAGCAAGAAGCAATGTTACTTCGCTCCACAGAACAGTGGGCGGCACTCATTGAACAACATCCATTCCCTGGCTATGTCGCTTCGGCGGCTTTTTCTCAACTTATGATGTGTGAGGTTTATGCGCATACCAACCGTATTCAAGCATCTATCGAATTAGGCAAGCAGGCGATCGGGCAGTTGGAGGCTCTGCATCAAATGGATCCTGATGACTCCGAACTGGCGGTCGCGCGAGCCTATGCGCTCACGCGACTGGATTTGGCCTTATCCGAAATTCTCCCTCCAGAGGAAGCGGCAAGACACAGACAGACCGTATCTGATTTCTTGCAATCGTTGCCGGAGCAGTCAGACGCGATACCGTCTGGCAATTCGCCAGGTCACTCGGACAGCCTTCACCTGCCGTTCACAAGTTTGCGAGATGCACTGGGTGAATGTCGAATCAATATGGCGTTTCTGGTGCCAGACTTGAGACAAGCAGAGGAGTATTCGCGATCGGCGCTAGCGGAACTT
The DNA here is from genome assembly GCA_041751975.1 of Pirellulaceae bacterium. Lineage (GTDB taxonomy): Bacteria > Planctomycetota > Planctomycetia > Pirellulales > Pirellulaceae > Aureliella. Next base: position 3,056 of record JBGSHW010000137.1, on the reverse strand, counting down.
GCGGATGCCGACATGGTCGAATCAGTCGCCGGACGTCGCGTCGGCCTCCGGGCGCGCGCCGAGCAATTCTTGGGTAATAGACTCTCCGATTCTGGTGCGCAGCGCGGGGCTGAGGCAGAAACGCATCTCGGGCAGTCAGCGGCACTTTTCCAGGAGCTCTCGGCTGAATTCCCGCAGATGGTGGCCTACCGCGCTGGCCTGGCCTTCGCTCTAGGCGCATTCGGAAAAAGCCAAGCATCGGCTGGCAAGGTCGAGGATGGTGAACTTTCTATGACCCAAGCCATAGATTTATTGAAAGGATTGGCTTCTCAGTACCCAAATGATCCCGAGTTTCATCATCGCCTGGCCGGCAGCCTAAATAATCTGGGTATTAGTCTCTCAGGGGCGGAGTCCCTTGCGAGCTTCGAGGAGGCAGTGCGACACGAGACGACCGCCATCCGCCTATGCCCCCAGCACCGCGAATACCGAAGATGGCTGGCGATCCAGTACGGCAATCTGGCCAACGAGTATTGGCAAGCTGAAGATCATAGCAATGCCGAATCTGTTTGGCGTGCAGCCATTGAAAACGCAGACCGCCTGGCAGAGCTGGCGCCTGCTTCCTACGACGACCGACATCGATTAGCCCACAACTGGCTGGCGCTCGGCGAAAGCTTGACCGCATCGGGATCTTCTGAGCATGAGCAGGAAGCAGCCCAAGCATTCGGCACGGCCAGCGAATTATTCCGTAGTCTGTTCCAAGATTCCGGGCGCAAGCCCCATGATGCCTGCATGCTTGCCGCCACCGATTCCCTATGGAGTCAGTTGTTGGAGAAGCAAGGCAACTTAGCTCATGCCAAACAGAAAATCGAGCAAGCCATCGCCCACGAACTAGAGGCCCTGCAGCTCGAGCCCGGCCAAGCAGAACACAACGCTGACCTAACCCAATTCCGTCAGCGACTTGAAAAACTAACACATTGAAATCGTCGTAAACCGCCAGCGAGTGTGTCCCTTAGCAATATCAGCTCGAAGCGCCAGCGAGTGGGTCCCTAATTAACGCGTATCCCATAACCACAGAGCCACCAAATCCTGGAACCCACTCGCTGGCGCGTCGAGCTGATATTAAGTGCCCAACTTGAAAACTTACGCGACGGATTATGATAAGTTTGCCCCACTATCCTTTCGCGTGACAAACGAGTGAAATCCAAATGACGAGTCCCGTACCGGACACCGAAATCCTGATTGCGAAAGCCGGTCTTGGCGATCGTTCTTCCGAACGCGAGTTATTCGAGCGTCATCGAGCACGTCTGAGGAAAATGGTGTCGGTTCGCATGGATCCGCGGCTCGCAGCTAGGTTTGATCCGTCGGATGTCGTACAAGAGGCATTGCTCACCGCTTCCATTCAGCTCCCTCAATACGCGCAGACGCGTGGACTGCCATTTTATCCATGGCTGCGTCAGCTTGCCTGGCAGCGGCTGGTAGACCTGCATAATCACCACTTCACGGCGCAGCGGCGTAGCGTGGTCCGTGAAGTCGGTATGCAATTGTCTGACGAATCGGTTCTCAAACTTGCCGAACCATTCGTCAGCCGCGAAGCCAGTCCCAGCAACACGGTGGAGCGTGAAGAGCTGAGTCTAAGTATTCAAAACGCACTTAGCCGATTACCCGATGATGACCGCGAAGTCTTAGTCATGCGACACTTGGAGCAGATGTCGGTAAGCGAGATCGCTGCAGTGCTGGGCTTATCAGAGAGTGCAGTCAAGATGCGGCGACTGCGTGCCGTCCGCCGTTTCAAAGAACTGTTCGCTCGCGAGTAATATCAGCTCGAAGCGCCAGCGAGTGGGTCGTCTGACTTTGGACGTTGCCGCCGCAAATCGGCCCACAAGCCGGCGGCCCACAAGCTGGCGCGTCGAGCTGGTATTAAACGGCCTGATAAAAAGAAAAAAGAAATAAATCCTTTTTTTCGGTGACCGACGGCGACGCTTCCCGTAATTAGCTGTAGAGCATTGCGCGTTGCACCGGCAGGCTCAGCCGCGCGAAAAGAAACTGCGAACCTATCTGAATCGACAGCCGATGAACGACTCACTCTTATTGGCCGAACTGCTGGAGGAAATCTACCAGCGCGTGGAAGCCGGCGAGTCGGTCGATATACAGCTGTACACGGAAAAATATCCCCAGTTGTCATCGCAGCTCGGGCAGCTGATCCCTGCCATGGCTGTGCTGGGGGAATTCTCGAAGTCTACTGCTGAACTACACCGCGCGGTGCAACCCGCTCCTTCTTCGCGCCCCACGCAGCTTGGTGACTTCCGTCTCGTGCGGCAAATTGGTCAAGGCGGCATGGGCGTCGTCTACGAAGCGGAGCAACTGTCCCTGTCGCGCCGCGTGGCAGTAAAAGTGCTCCCCTTCGCATCGCTATGGCCCGAGAGTGTCTTGGAGCGGTTTCGCCAGGAAGTGCGCATCGCGGCCAGCCTAGAGCATCCCCACATGCTGCAGATTTTCGGCTACGGCTGCGAGAATGGAGTGCATTTCTACTCGATGAAGCTCGTCGACGGTGGCTCGCTGGCCGATGTCATTCGCCAGCGAAAATCTCTGACTAGTACGCCTCAGTTCGTGCCCACTATCACAACCCAACGCGTCAGCGAGGAACCCACCCCAGGACAAGTCGACAACACAATCACAACCCGACGCGTCAGCGAGGAACCCACATCAGGACTTGTCGACGACATCATCACAACCCGACGCGTCAGCGAGGAAGAAACATTAGGCCTCGCTGACGCGTCGGGTTACGAAAGCTGCGTGCGGCTGGCACTCTCGGCGGCCGAAGCCCTCGCCTTTGCCCACGAGCGAGGTGTGGTCCATCGCGATATCAAACCATCCAATTTGTTGCTCGATAGCCAAGGCAAACTATTCGTCGCCGACTTTGGTCTGGCTCGTGGCGACACCGACATCAACTTGACGCGGACCGGCGAACTGCTGGGGACGCCGCGCTACATGAGTCCTGAACAGGCAACGGGCAGTCCGCGAGTTCTCGACGCGCGGACCGACATCTACTCGCTCGGAGCCACGATCTACGAGCTGAT
>JBGSHW010000136.1:0-21200 GCA_041751975.1 Pirellulaceae bacterium | reverse complement strand
TTGCTAAAGATCCTATGGTGTTGGGATCTTTAGCAAGATCCACTACCATGCGACCCTAATTTTTAGCGATCAAAAATCACTAGTGGGCAGTTAGCAGTGGGCAGCAAATCTCAAATCTCCTGACGCTAACGGATTCTAGGTACAAAAAAATCGGGGTAGCCCTAACTTGCCGAACTTGTCCCCCTTTCCTTTGCACAAGGCAGGTGAGGAATGCAGGGATTCAGTGAAGCCTCGCCCGAATTTGCGTTCGAAGAGAATCACCGAGCCAGACTCGAGCTTACCCCCTCTGTGTTCTCTGTGACTCTGTGTTTCAACACGACGACGCTACCGACAACTTACTGTATCGATTACTGCTTGCTGCCGCGCAAGAGGAGTCGCCATGTCACGTTTCATCGCTCTCCGTTGAGCCACATGATCGTGCCAGCAAGGACTCTCACCATTGCCAGAACTGATTTGAAATCCCCATCTGGCGGCTTCAATAAGAGGCTACCAAACTACAAAAAAGCCAGTACCAAGAATCCGTTAGAGTCAGGAGATCTCAAATCTGAGACCTGAAGTCTCAAGCCTGCCACCTAGCTCCCCAGCCATAGGCAATTGCGTGCTTGAACTGCTAGTTGGACGGAACCGATGGTTAAACTCTGCGAGTAGTCGACGATGCGGCAGGCTTGTTCTGCGACTCGGGCTTGTGCCAGCTGTGCAAAGCCTGCGGCATACAGCTCCGTGATGTCGGCCCTGAAAACCAGGCACTCGCCCGCGTTGGAGAGGTCCGCGAGGCGTTGCACATGCTCGGGTCGAAAACCAACGGTGGCTTGCTCCGCCACCCAGCCGCCGCGTAGCTCAGCCCAGGCCGCCGACCTAAGTTTGTCCATCATAAACCAATTCACCCCAAACGGACTCAGCAGCTCGGCCACCAAACGATTGGCGGGCTGAGTGTAGAGCGTCTGCGGTGAGCCCGATTGAACGACCGCCCCTGCATCGATAATCGCCAGCTGCGATGCGAGCAGCAACGCATCCAATGGGTCATGCGTGACCATGATCAAGGTGGTTTGAAAACGTTCGGCAGTCAAACGGATCAAATCGCGGATCTCGTTTTTCAGTAACGCGTCCACTTGGCTCAGCGGTTCGTCGAGCACCAACAGGGCAGGGCGGCGTACGAGAGCCTTGGCGATGGCCACCCGCTGCAATTGCCCCCCGGACAACTGACCAGGCAAGCGTTTGACCAGCTCGTTGATTTCGAACCAGGACAACGTTTCAGCGATGCGTTGTTGCCGATCGCTGGTGGTCAAACGACCGGAGCTCAAGGCGGCCTCGAGGTTCTGCTGCACGTTCAACTGTGGATAGAGGGCATAATCTTGCGTCACCAGGGCCGTGCTACGGGCATGGGGAGCGACTTGCGTGACATCCTGTTCGTTCAGCCAAATGGTTCCCTTGTCGGGCCGTTCAAGTCCGCACAGAATGCGTAGCAGCGTCGTTTTTCCGGCGCCACTGCGGCCAAGAATTGCCAAGCGTTCCCCCTGTGCGACCGTCAGATTCAGTTCGCAGACCGCTTTAACTTGACCAAAACTCTTAGAGATTCCTTGAAGATTTATGGCTGCCATCGAGTTTCCGAGGGTTGGTGGCGAATTGCGGGAAGTAACGATTATGCAGTGAAACACGAAGGTTCTGAAGCTTAGGCTGCTGCGGAACCGAACTATTTTGACGAAGAGCCACATTGAGCGGCCTGTGCAGTCAATTGTTGGAATGGAGTAGTACCATGCAGCGTCAGCCAAGCAATTTTATGATCCATCGCGCCTTAGCACTTGCCGCCCTGCACGGTGTGTTCGCACCCAACTTGTACGCTCAAGCACCGATCCAAGCGGATCCAGCTGGCGAGTTGACCTTTGACGAGATTAGAACTTCTTCTCGCAAAAACCCACTTGATTTATTCAAGTTGCACCCGTCGCCAGCCAGCAATGCTCCGCACACATCCTCAAACGCTGAACCTCGCGCCGTAGCCACGCAACTAACCTTGCTTGCTCAGCCCCCAGCCACGACACCACCTCCAACGCGAAGCTCCGATACACCGGTTGCGGCGGCAAGCCCCGGCGATTTTAACGCCCCAACCGCCGAAGAAGTCGTTGCGCAAGATGCAGCACAGTCAGCTCTGGAAGCGAATAGCCAAAGCAGTCTAAGCAATCAACCATCGACGGAGGAGATCATTGCGACAGCGGACGATACCGAGCTAGGCGGTACGGTAAACCCGCAGCAACTTCGCGAGCTTTCGAATCAAATCCCGGTCGTCAATATCTCGATGGAAGGCGTTGGAATAGGCCTCTTACCAGAGGGAGTTGACCGCGACAAAAATCTCCAGCCCACCTATCTACCCACCGGTGAAGAACGCGGGGCTACCTACAAAGTAGCTCAATGGCAACCAAGTATGATTTGTCATTATCCTCTGTACTTCGAAGATGCGATGTTGGAACGCCATGGTCACGTGCGTTTCGGTTGTTTTCAGAGTTTGGCAGCGGGTGCCAAGTTCTTTGGTACGCTGCCACTCATACCCTATCTGTCCACACTCAAACCTAAGCATGAGTGCCAATATGCGCTCGGACATTACCGAGCCGGTAGCGATGCTCCCTTGGTGCGTGATCATCTTCCTTGGGATCGCCAGGCTGCAGTGGTGGAAGCCTTGACGTTATCCTCGTTCTTCTGGGCTGCCCCACTTTGATATCGATCCTTTGATATCGATGCGTAGCAACGGGGGCCGTATGTCAGCCCCTTACTGGTCAGCTAAGAAGTTTTGAGACGAGCCCTAAGCAGCTGAACCCACTACGCAGGTAGTGGGTTTGTTCGTTCAGGCCTGCCCTCCCTCATGCCATCCAGCGGTTTGGCCTTCTAGCCAGCCACTGATCAGTACTGACTTAACGTTCTGTAAGGTAAAGTTTGCGGGTTATCCGAATTTCGCAAGTGCTAGCGTTAGTAGTTTCTATCCGTTCAGGACCGGATGTTCCAGTCGCACTCAAAATGCATCCGATACCAAACGCAGCGGTTTTAGCACTTAGCGCTAACACGCCTTGCGCACTGCGGTATCGAACCGATACGGCGACATGCCAACCACGGACTCAAGTTGCGAGATTGAATTCCCATGCGAACGCTTCGTTCAAACCGAGCCTTAAAGTGGTGCTGTGTAGCGCTGGTGATATTCAGTGGCTGTACCAGTGTCAAGAAATTCGACTTCAGCGATTCTTGGGAAAACGCCCCCAGCTACCACGAGTCGCTTGCTACCAAGATTGAGTATCCCAATGTTCAAAGCAGCTTGGTGCCGCAAATAGCATCGGCCCCCGCACCGCTGGCCTTGGAAAATCCCGCCGACCTCGTCACCCGGGACTTGCTCTTGAATGACGCCATTCAAATTGCCCTGTCCAACAGCGATATCCTCCGGACGCTGGGTGGCAGCGTGGTTCAAGCTCCTGCGGGCACACGCACCAATTTCGACCCCGCACTGGTCGAAAGCAACCCATTTCAAGGTGTCGAAGCGGCCTTGTCAGCTTTTGATGCGCAAATTGTTTCGCAATTGTTTTGGCAAGTCAACAATCGCCCCAACAACGTGGCGGTTGATGACAGCCCCGTTTTGCAACAGTTCCAGCGGCAGGCGTTCCAAGAGACGGCCGCTCAGTTCAACTATGGCATCTCGAAACGAACTGCCACCGGTGCCACCTTTGCCGCCCGGCACAATGTCAGGTACAGCCTTCCCAACACGCCCAATCAACTCTTCACCAGTTCCTACGCCGGTGGGTTCGAGGCGGAAATGCGGCAACCGTTGTTGCGGGGTGCTGGGGTGGAATTCAATCGTATCGTTGGTCCCAACGGTTTCAATCAGCTCAGTCCGTACAACGGTGTGTTAATTGCCCGGATCAACACCGACATTTCTCTGACCGACTTCGAAGCCGGAATCATCGACTTCATCAATGACGTCGAGACCGCCTACTGGGAGCTCTACTTTGCCTATCACTTTCTGGACGCCCAGGTCGCTGGCCAGAACAGCGCCCTGCTCACTTGGCAGCGGGTAATGGAATTTCAACGCGTCGGCGCTCTTGGAGGGGACGCGGCTGCAGAGGCACAAGCTCGATCCCAGTACTATCAGTTTGATGTGCAAGTGAAAGAGGCGCTGACGGGTAACACAGGTCTTTATGCCTCTGAACAGGCGCTGCGGTACCTGCTTGGACTGCCCCCCACCGACGGCAGCCTCCTCAAGCCGATCAGCCCTCCCATGGAAGGCGAAGTCATCTGCGACTGGGATTCGGCCATGCGTGATGCCCTCACACGACGCGTTGAAATTCGGCGTCAGAAGTGGAACATCAAACGCCGCGAGCTGGAGATGATCGCCGCCAGACTGAATCGTCGGCCACAACTCGACTTCCTGGGGCAGTATCGCTACCAAGGTTTGGGGGACTCCCTCATCGATTCGCATGACCCCAACAACGCGTTCAACAGTTTGTATCAGAATATTTTCGAGGGGGATTACCAAGAGTGGCAGGCGGGAGTGGAGTTAGGTTACCCAGTTGGCTTGCGTCAGGCCGGGGCTGCAGTTGCCAATGCCCGCTGGAACCTCGCTCGAGAACAGGCGTTGCTGCAGGAGCAAGAACTGCGAATTTCGCATGACTTGAGCAATGCCTCGCGCCGCATCAGCCGCGCTTATGCGCTGATGGAAGCCAACTTCAATCGCCAAACTTCAGACCGCGATCAGATCAAACCCTTGATATTAAGAGTCAAAGAGGGAGTGGACCCGATCCCCTTTCTGCTGCAAGCCCAAACGCAACTGGCCACCAGTCAGTCGGCTTACTTTCGATCGTTGGTCGACTACCAGTTGGCCCTACGCGACTTCCATCGAGAGAAGGGGTCGTTGTTGAACTACAACCAAGTGGGTTTGAGTGAGGGTGCCTGGCCTGGAGCCGCATATCAAGATGCGGTCGAACGCGGACGATTCTTCACACCACGCAACAACCCCGAGGCAGTTGAGGTTCCAAGCCCGGTAAGTGGTGGAACGTTTGACCCCACCCAAGTGGGCGCGCGGTCGGGCAACTTCGAATTGATCGAAGCCCTCCCGGCTGAGACCGAGTATCCGGCGGTCCCCGAGTAAAGCCCGGCGAGCCGTTCCGCTCGCAGATTAAGTGGTAGAAAACTTGTTCTGCCGATTGCAAAAGCGTTTCAGTTAGGGGAGCATGGAGACTTCTGTTGCGGACACCTCACCGCAAGCCAGTCTCCCGCCTGCTGAAACGCTTTGAGATGACCATGCGAAATCGTCTTCACTATCTTCAACTCTTCCTCGCAATTTCGTCGTCCCTGCTAATTTTCGGCTCTGCCATCGCCGACGAGCCCGCAGTACTGGCGGGACACTCCTATCACGGCGAAGCCTACAACGAGGGGCCACGGCAAGCAGCCTATCTGATGCCGGGCATGGGCAATATCTCATTTCCGGCCTCCACAGAAAACGATCTGGCGCAGCGTTTTATCAATCAAGGTGTCGCCCAGCTGCACGGCTTTTGGTACTACGAAGCCGAACGCAGCTTTCGCCAAGCTGCGGTGCACGATCCCGCATGTGCCATCAGCTTCTGGGGGATGGCCATGGCCAACTCCGAGAACATCACACGGGCCCGCAGCTTCATCGAGCAGGCGGTCAAGCTCAAGGAGAAAGCCAGCCGCCGTGAGCAACTGTTCATCGAGGCCTACGCTGAGTATTGGAAAGAGGACGAAGATCCTCAAAAGAAACGCGAAAAGAAAGAACGGGCGCAGAAGCTGACCCGCGACCTGGAGACACTCGTCGAGGACTTCCCGGACGATCTGGAGGCCAAGGCCTTTTTGGCGGTCCAACTTTGGCAAAACGAGCGTTCCGATTTGCCCATCACCAGCTACGTGGCGGTAAATGCGCTGATTCAAGATATCTTCGATGCCAATCCACTGCATCCCGCCCATCATTATCGCATCCATTTGTGGGATGGGCACAAGCCCGCACAGGCGGTGCACAGCTCTGCCATGTGCGGCCCAAGCTTGCCCGGCATTGCCCACATGTGGCACATGCCTGGACACATCTATTCCAAACTGCATCGTTATCAAGATGCTTGTTGGCAGCAAGAAGCTTCGGCGCGGGTCGATCATGCGCACATGATGCGTGATCGGGTCTTGCCCGACCAGATCCATAATTTTGCACATAACAACGAATGGCTCATTCGCAATCTAAACAAAACAGGGCGGGTCGCAGATGCCCTGTCATTGGCCAAGAACATGCAGGAATTACCCCGGCATCCCAAATACAACACGCTCGAGCGAGGTAGCACGAAGTACGGTCGTGAACGGCTCTTGCTCACCTTGTCCAACTATCGCTTGTGGCCAGAACTGATCGAATTCGCCTCGACTGTTTACCTCGAGCCGACCGATGATCCCAAACTACAAAATGAACGCTTGCGTTATTTGGGAATTGCTTATGCATTGACTGGCCATGCGGCGGAAGCGCAAACGGCCCGCGCAGAACTGGCAAAGCGTTTAAAGCAGGCGACGTTTGCGTTGGAAGACCTCGAGTCCAACGAACGACCACCGGTACCGCCAGCCAAGGCCGACGCATCTGCTGAGTCCTCCCAGACAGCTCAAAAGGACGACAAAAAAGCCAAAGCCAACCAAGAGCGTCGAGAACAACAGCGTGAACGCGATCTCAAGGAACTCAAGGACTCCAAAGAAACCCTGACCAAGCAGATTGCCGCCATCCGCGCGGCGGAACAAGCTGGCGGGCAGCAGTGGGCCGCTGCCCTGGATGAGTGGGAGAAGTCCGACTTGAAAGACGAACTACTCAAGGCGGAGTGGATGACAGCCAAGGGGGATCTGACCGCGGCTCTGGAACTCATCGATAAAGAAATCGAGAGCAATCCGGGGGAAGTTCTTCCGCTCGCCACCAAAGCTTGGTTGCAATTTCAAGCAAGCGGTAGCCAAACAGCCAAAGAACCCTTCGAACAACTCCGAGTCGTCGCCACTGCGGCCGACCTGGAAACACCGCTGCTCGAACGACTCGCACCGATCGCTGCCGAACTCGGCATCGAGCAACATTGGGCCATTGCCGAACAACCCCTAGAAGATATCGGCGCCCGCCCTGATTTGGATAGCCTTGGCTCGTTCCGTTGGCATCCCTACATGGCGCCCGACTTCAGCGTCGAACGCTCCGATGGCGTATCACGGCAACTCAAGCAAGTTCGCGATAAACCGACCTTGGTGATTTTCTACTTAGGTTTCGGTTGCCTCCACTGTGTGGAACAATTGCATGAATTCTCCCCTCGCGTTGAACAATTCCGCGAGGCAGGAATTGAAATCATGGCCATCAGCACCGAGGACAGCGAAGCGCAAGCCAAAGCGCTAAGCACCTACAGTAAACCACTTGCTATACCGCTGCACACCGATCCAAACCTGACCGCCTTCAAGGCCTATCGCTGTTACGATGACTTCGAGAATCAGCCGCTGCATGGGACTTTTTTGATTGCACCCGACGGTCGCGTCCTGTGGCAAGACATCAGCTATGAGCCATTCATGGATGCAGAATTCTGTTTGAGCGAAGGCCGCCGCTTACTCAAACTGGCCGGCTATGAAGAGCAGCCAAGCGCGGCCACCACACCAGATGAAACACTAGCTGACAAATAGGCATGCGTCCGGGCGAGTTGGCGTCCAGGCGGGTGCAGTTTAAGAGTTATGTCGACCTCATCTTGGCGGGCTTCCGTGTGCCGTAGGCCGGTGAACCTCAGGCGCTAGCCGTGGGCTCTACTGTAGGCCGGTGAACCTCAGGATCAGTTGCTACACATCACGATTAATCCCCGTGCTGGCTTGCCTGGCATGAGCCTAAGTTTGTCCAACGCCCCCGCGTCGGCTTGCCCGACCGATCCTTAGCTACTTGCACTGCGGTAGGATTTTAGCGAGCGGATAAACACCCAACGACTAAAGAAGAGTGAGGCGACTGTGGCCAGCAGGGTGAAGCCTGCCAGCGGCCATTCCCACGCCTCACGCGGTGTCAGCGGCTGAGCCAACATGCGGGCTGGCACATTGACTACCACCAAAACAGGAATGATGAAGGTAAAGATCACCAACAACGGTAGCCCCCAGCCGCGGGCATAAATCTCCATCGGATAACGGGAAAAGTTGGTGATATAGAACCAAAAATCATACAAGTTTTGATTGCGGCCCAACCACACGCTGGTCGCAGCCAGCGAGATCATCAAGCTGTACAAGATGGCCACACCGCAGGCAATGTAGAGTGGATACAACAGCAGAATCGTTGGGTGAAACTCCCAAGGATGCTCGGGACGACTCCCCAGTTTCCATAAGCTCAGTCCAACCATGACGATGCCCAGCAACAGATTCGATAAGCCAGACCAATTCACTTTGCGAAGCGACACCAGGAACTGCGTATCGATCGGCTTGAGCATGGCAAAATCCAAACCTCCCGTCCGTATCAGCTCGCTGAATTCTTCCGAGTTGGGCATAAAAAAGGTCTGTACGATCGAGTTGATGATCCAGGTTGTCCCCATGAACACAAAGAACTCATATTTGCCCCAGCCGGTGTCGCGGCCGATCGAGTCGGTGTACTCGAAGATGATCCAGTAGAGCCCCACGTTCATGATGGCCCATGAAAGGCTCGACACGGCTTCGATCAGAAAATTGGCGCGAAACATCATGTCGCGGACCAGCGAATTTTTGGCGAAGGTTAGGAACACGCGCCAGTAATTCGGATGCACTTGACGCACGCGCGACGGCTGGGGAGCATCGACCATTATCCACCATATCCACTGTAGCGACGGATGCCTCGAGCATACAACACGCGTGCCACACAGATCATGGCGACCAACCATAACGCTTCGATGCCGAGTTCCAGCCATAAGTCCTCGCGCTCAATCTTCCCCAAGAATATGGCTGCCGGAAAATAAGCGAGGTACTTGAAGGGCAACAAATTAACGAAAGTTTTCCATGGTTCAGGAATCAAATCGAGCGGAAACATGTGCCCGGATAAAAAGAAGCTGAGCAGCATGTAGATGAACAACAACGAACTGACTTCCAGAAACCAAAAGCCAATCAAGCCGATGCATAGATCGAGGAAGTAACCAAGTGCAAAAGCAAAAAACAGCGACAGCACGAAGGCGCACATCGCGGCTGGCTCAGGCCAGCCCGCAGTGAAGAACCCCCGGCACAAGAAAAACACCAAGGCAAAGGGGAGGGTGGCGATCGTATAGTAAGCCACCTTATGCGCGGCCCTCCCCAGCAGCAGAAAGCCGATCATATCAATGGGCTGAATCAGGAACTTCTTGATCTCCCCCTCGCGGATCTGCTTGGCGACCGTGGATGCCAAGCCAGGCATGCTCGAGAAAGCTCGCCCCAGCATCGACAACAAATAATAGGCGACGATATCGTGGAATGAATAACCCGCCAGTCTATTTTGGCTGGCCTCGACATCCGCACTACCCGCAGCACCACCTACTGCATCGAACACGGCCATCCACAAAAAGATTTGCGTGATGATCGGCAGAAACCGCATCAAGGTGCCGAGCGCGAAGTCACCGCGATAGGCCAGACGCTCCTCCAGCGCGATCCGAAAGATCATCCACCAGCAGGCGAGCCGGCTGCCGAACTCCAGCCGCTTCTCGCTCGACGACGATTGAGCCGCTTCCATCGGCTACGCTCCCACTTTCTGCGGTTCGGTCGCCACCGACTTGCTATCCGCGTGATCCTCATACAACTTGGAAATCACCTCTTCCAACGGAGGATCTTCGACTGCCACGTCGTCCACTTGATACTGTTGCAAAATAGCCGCCAACATCTTGGGCACTTCCTGCCGCGGACAGCGGAGGGTGACCTTGGGCAACACCACCGAATCGACTTCGGCAAATCGCTCGAGCCCTGCTGCCGATTGCCCATCGGCCAACTGCAAACGCAGAATCTTCGAGCCACTGAAGTTATCGATGATGCCGCTCAGCGAACCATCGAACTTGACCGCACCGTCGGTGATTAAGACGACCCGTCGGCACAGGGCGGCGATGTCTTTCATGTAGTGACTGGTCAACAAAATCGTGATCCTGCGTTCCGCTTGATAGTAGCGGAGGAATTGCTGAATGTTGTGCTGCGCTACCACATCGAGACCAATGGTGGGCTCATCCAAGAACAGCACCTCGGGTGAGTGCAACAGGGCTGCGATGAGTTCCATTTTCATCCGTTCGCCCAGGGACAATTCGCGAACCGGTCGTCCAAGCAGCTTTTGCACCGAGAGCAGATCGGTCAGTTCGTCGAGCGTGCGTTTGAAATCGCGTGGATCGATGCGGTAGATTTGCTCGTGCAGGCGAAAGGACTCCTGGGCAGGTAAGTCCCACCACAGTTGATTCTTTTGCCCCATGACCAGCGCAAAACGCCGCCGATAGTCATTATGGCGTTGCCAAGGGACATGCCCCATCACCCGCGCCGTCCCGCTGGTGGGATAGATGACCCCTGAGAGCAACTTAAGGGTCGTTGTTTTCCCAGCCCCATTGGGCCCGAGAAAGGCAACGAATTCTCCCTGCTCGACCGTCAAGTCGACCGAGCGAACCGCTTGCACATCGCGATACTCACGATGCCATAACCCGCGGACGGAGGCCATGAGGCCTTCTTGTTTTTGATAGACCCGATATGTCTTGGAGAGCTTTTCGATTTCAATAGTAGCCATGGTCACAGATTATAGGTAGCAGTCACCAGCTGCGATATTGGCGGTTTGTACTAGCCAGTCGATTGGCCACAAAAAAGATAGGCAACAAAAAGATAGGTTGGCGAAGAAATGATGAAGCTCCGCATTGGCTTAGGTCACGATACCCACCGGCTTGAACCGGGCGGGCCATTGCGGCTCGGGGGGATCGACATTGAGTTTGATCACCAGCTCGTCGGCCACAGCGATGCGGATGTGCTGCTGCACGCGATTACCGACAGCATCTTGGGAGCGGCCAACCTGGGGGACATCGGTGAAATGTTTTCCGACCAAGATCCCGTCAATCGCCGCCGCGATTCAGCGGAGATGTTGTCGGCCGCGCACCAACGTCTAACACTGGCTGGCTGGCAGATCGTCAACCTCGATTGTGTGGTACTCGCCGAGCGCCCCAAGTTGCTTCCCTACAAATCGCAGATCAGCGCCCGCATCGCTGCCATCCTGGGTTTGTCCCCCGATCAAGTCGGGCTCAAAGGTAAGACCGGTGAGAAGACCGGCGACATCGGTCAGGGTAAGATCATCCAAGCCATGTGCGTCTGCCTCCTGACCAGCCGCACGGAGGCAAAAAGCGGCTCCTAACTGGATGTTTGCTGATTTACAATGTATCGAGCGGATCGATGTCGATGACATACTGGATGTCTTTAGGTGGCTTGATATCGACCACCGTTTTAACAATCAAACGATTAAGCGGCTCAGGCTCAGCGGTTTGTATCAAGACGTGATAGCGATATTTACCCCGTAACTTTGCCAAGGGGGGTGGGGCTGGCCCGAGAATGCGGCAGTCGATACCTTGCAGCGCACGTGTGGTTTGCAAGCGACGCACGAACGACTCCGCGAAACCTTCCGTTTCCGTTAAGTCCGGACCGCGCATGATGATCCGCGCCAAGCAACCGTGGGGCGGATAGCCAAACTGCGCCCGCTTGACCAACTCGTCGCGCGCGAACGAGGCAAAGTCATGCTTGGAGGCAGCTACGATGGAGGGATGATCGGGGGAAAACGTTTGCACCAAGACGTGCCCCGCCTTCTCCCCGCGCCCGGTCCGCCCCGCGACCTGCGTAACAATTTGAAAAGTCTTTTCCGCCGCGCGAAAGTCGGGAAAGTGGAGCGCCGTGTCGGCATTGATCACCCCCACCAGCAACACATTCGGAAAGTCGAGCCCCTTGGCGATCATCTGCGTGCCGAGCAGAATCTGAATTTTCTCGTTCGAAAAATCGCTCAGCACCCGTTCGTGACTTCCCGGCTTGCGCATCGTGTCGCTATCCATGCGAGCCACAGTGGCGTTGGGGAAACGCCGTTGCACTTCAATCTCCAAACGCTGTGTCCCTTGACCACTGAAGCGAATCCCTTCGAACTTGCAGGCAGGGCAGGCCGGAGGGGTCGGGATATGGTAATCGCAGTAATGGCAGCAGGCCTTGGCCCCATCGCGATGGTGCGTCAGCGGCAAGTCGCAATCGGGGCAAGCCACCACATGACCACACTGCGGGCACTGAATGGCCGTAGCAAACCCGCGGCGATTCAACAGCAGAATCACTTGCCCTTTCTGTGCCAAGGTTTCGTGCATGGCCTGAAACAGCGGTCGCGAGATGGAGCCCGAGTTGGGCGTTTGCTTCTGCGTGCGGAGGTCGATCGTGGTGACTTGCGGCAGAGGGCGATTGTGGATCCGCCGGGGCAAAGAAGCCAGTCGATAGCTCCCTTCCTGAGCTCGTTTCCAACTCTCCAAGCTCGGCGTGGCAGAGCCCAACACCAACGGAATCTGCTCCAAAAAAGAGCGGTGCAGGGCCACGTCCCGCGCATGATAGCGCGGCACGGAATCTTGCTTAAACGAGGCCTCGTGCTCTTCGTCTAAAACGATCAAGCCGAGGCGGGGCAGGGGGGCAAAGATCGCGCTCCGCGGTCCAATCACCACGGGCGTTTGCCCCGCCGCGATCTTCCGCCACTGATGATGCCGCTCGACGTTGCTCATATGACTATGCAACACCGCCACTTGACCGAAGCGATGCAAAAATCTTTGCCGCGTCTGTGGGGTCAAACTAATTTCGGGAACCAGCACGATGGCTTGGCGACCGTAGCTGATCACCTCATGAATCGCTTGCATGTAAACTTCGGTTTTACCACTGCCCGTAATGCCGTGCAGTAGGACCGTCTGCTGTTTGCGCGATTCGAGGGCTGCCAAGACCTGGTTGAGCGCTTGCCGCTGATCGGCACTTAAGGCCAACGGCGGGGCGGAGGGGAGTGGGACGTTAACCCCCAAGTCCTCGAGCACCCGTTCTTGCCGCGTCTCGATCAAGCTGGCTTGGCGCAGTGCGTTGATCGGAGCGGTCGAGCAGCTGGCGAGCTTTTGCAACTGGTCGGTGGTGACTCCGCCACCGGTCTGAATCAAGTATTGCAGGACTTCGCGCTGTTTGGATGACAAGCTGGCCATGCGGCCCGCGTCGCTGGAGAGTTCGGTGGGATAGAGCATCATCCGTTGACGGCTCCCGGCCGAAGCCCGCACCCCCGCCGGGACCGCCGCTTCGAACACCTGCCCCAGCGGCGTGATGTAATAGCGACTCATCCACTGCAGCAACTCGAGGATCCGCGGAGTGCACAGCGGTTCGACATCGACCACCTCGCTGATCGGCTTGAGCGCATCGGGCGACTGCTTGAGGTTGTCGATGGCGATACAGTATCCAAGCATCTCACGGTTACCCCGGCCGAGGGGAACCTTGACGCGCACTCCAGGGCGAACCTCTTCGAGCATGGCATCGGGAATACGGTAGTGGAGGGGACCGTGCGGAGCTTCCGAGAAAACAATCCGCGCAGCCCGGCACTCGGCTTGTGCATCCAGCTCCCAAGGGGGAACATCTGTAGCGAAGAGCTCGGGCTGATGGGTAGACATGGGTGCCAAGAATGCCGTTAACGCCAGTTCCCTGGCCGACTCATCCAGCCGCCAAGGAAACACACGCGATCAATAAAAGTAGAATGGACCTACGAGGTCTAAGTTATATGTCGAAAAACACGCACCGTCAGCGAATTGGGTTGTTTGGCGGTACATTTGACCCGATTCACGTCGGACACTTGTTGATCGCCGAGGCGGCCCGCGAGCAGCTCGCTCTGGAGCAAGTGCGGTTCATTCCTGCCGCCACGGCTCCGCATAAGCTCGAGCAACAAGCCACCGAGGGTAAGCAGCGTCTGGAGATGATTCGCTTGGCCATTGGGGGCCACCCGAACTTCACCAGCGATGACCGCGAGTTGCGCCGCGGCGGGACATCCTATACCGTCGACACGCTGGGCGATTTCAAACGGGAGCTCCCCGAAGCGGAATTGGTATTTTTGATCGGCTCCGATTCTCTGGATGAACTCCACACCTGGCGCGACCCGCGACGGATTTGCGAATTGGCCTTTGTGGCGGTGATCGCCCGCGGCGGCCACCCACCACCCGACCTCAATAAACTCCGCAGCTTTCTCCCCGAATCGCAACACCAAGATCTACCCAGTCACCTTGTGAGTATGCCGCAGATGGAGATCAGCTCGCGCGACATTCGGCAGCGGATCGCCGAACGTCGCTCGGTCCGTTATCAACTGCATCCGGCCGTTGAAGCCTACATCGAGGCCCAAAAACTATACCGTTCCTCCACCTAATCCCCCCCTCCCACTTCCGATTCCTATAGTAAGCTTCCAATAGGTATGCTCCGTTCGCAGGTCAATCCGTTCGCCACACGCTACGTCCAGCCAGGCATGGTCGCATGGTTTGCCGCCGGCACCCAATCCCTTGCAACATTAGAACGTCGTTTTACCGATGAGTTGGGCTGCCGGGCCGCCATCGTGGGTCCGCACGGCTCGGGCAAGTCGACCTTGCTCGAGCACTTGGTTCCTCGACTGGGGCGGGTGCGATATCGAGAAGCGGCAGCCCTACCGCACGAAGTGCCGATCGTTCCAACGGTCAGTCGACCAACCTTCAGCAACGCTGCAGCCCGAGGGCAGTTTTCACCTTGCACGCAGGACTTGCCAAGCAAATGTCCCCAAACACCACGCTCGATCACTTGGCTTGCATTACGGCGCGGGGCTCAAGCGGCGCAGCGGGTTGCACTCAGTCGCCAACACTGGCAGCCGGGTAGCCTGCTGGTCCTCGATGGCTTTGAGCAATTAAGCGGGTGGACACAGTGGCGGACCATTCACGCGACGCGCCGACGGCGAATGGGGCTACTGGTAACAAGCCATGCACGACTCGCGTTGAACAAGCTGGTGCAAACGGAAACTTCGCTAGCTCTCGTACAGCATGTCATCGATCGTGCGCAGGAGAATGCGGGGGTCACATCCCCCCCCGAGCTTTCTTCCCCCCCGCTAATCGCACAACTTTTGCAAGAAGAAGGTGGAAATGTTCGCGAAGTTCTCATGCGACTGTACGATAGAGTGCACGCAGGCTTGCCAAAGTAACTACTAAGGCTCACAGTAACGATGTTTCAATTATTCTTATTAATCGGTATTTGATGTGGCTCCGCGGTTAACCGTTATCGTTTCACAATCAGCAACTCGCGATGGCCGCTCAGTAGACACCGAGGAGACCTTGGTTGCGCTCCTCATGATGACTGCGGGGTTGGATGCCACGTTGATTGGCGCGCTGGAAACGATTTCTGCGGACAGCACCGACTTTTTATGTTTGAGCAGCTTTCAGCATAACTTTGCGTTCGTCTCATGGCTGGACGAAGCTTCGGTCGTGACGCACTGGCAGCGATTGGGGCTTGCGGGTTCCGTGTCTCGCCCCGGCGGGACCAACGTTCACAACGGCAAGCCACGCATCTACTATCTGCAACTCGGCCATGCAACGACGGTGGCTGATGTACTCTTGCAGCTTGAGCAACTGCAGCGTGAAAGGAGTGTAAAAACCATTGATATCCAGCTTGCACTCCCACTAGCTCCTGCAAGACAGGCTTTGCCACCCTCTGCCTATCCTAAAGATGGCAGCCCGTCGCTAGCGGCCGCTGCGGCAATCCATCCCCAAGCAGCAAACACGACGACATCCGCAACTGCAACTGGCCTGCCAGTTATTCAGCCGGCGCAGGCTCCAAGCCGCCAAATGCCTACACTTCCTCCCCCTGCAATTCATGCCAGCGGACAGCAAAGTCTCGACGACGATGAGGAGTGGGAAGAGCTGGATCGGCTGGTCGATGATTTAGATGCATTCGATTTTTAAGAGGATGCCACAGCAATGAACGAAGCGGATAGCTCACAATGGCTTGGCTACGAGTTGCACGACGGCTTGCTGCAATGGGTCATTGGTGCACGCATGCAGTTAGAGGTAGCCCTCGCGGCGACAGCAGACCCACCCCAGCGCAAACGATTGAAGCGTACGATGCGTTTCATTGAATTGGCCATCGACGAAGGGCGGGGACTGATCGGGTTCATCGAAGAGCAAAGTTCGGTCAGCCCGCATGACTTTGCCGCCCTGATGCAGCAGTTTGTCCGCGCATTGCAGCCCCTAGCCGACGACCGGCAGCAGACAATCATCTTCCAGCCAGCCGAGCTACCGTGGCCCGAGCTACCACCAGCAACCTTGTGGAATGTATTGCGAGTTTCCCAGCAAGCGGTGCGGAATGCGATCTCTCACGCAGGCCCGGCTACTATTACCGTCACCAGTCGTTGGCTGGACGAGCATCGCCTGCAGATGCAGGTGCATGACACGGGGGTCGGCTTTGAACAGCCCTCCAGGCCACCGACTTCGACGAGTAGCACTGGACACTTTGGCGTATCAAGCATGCAGCACCGCGCGTCGCTAATCAACGCCGACCTAGAAATTATTTCGTCCCCCGGCCAAGGTTGTTTAGTGCAACTCACTCTGCCAGCTTAATGAACCATAATGGAGTGGGTGCGAACTCGCTGGTCAATAACAGTCCGGCGTTGTCCTCGGTAAAGCACACGCTCTCCCCCTGCTTGCGTGCCGGGAGTGGTAGTAATTTGATCTTGCTGGCGTTCACCTCCCAACTGTTATCTGCGCGGCGTTCAAACAAGCTGGCTGGACCATAGGTCGTGATCACCAACTGGGTTCCATCCGCACTGATATCTGCTCCTGTTGTCAACGGCAGGCCGACCGCTTGTTGCGACTGGGCGATGACCGGTTCCGACCTCTGCTCGAACTTTGCAGGGAGTGTAAACAAGCGGCACCTCAACAACTCTTTAGTTGCCAACAAGAATTGATCGTGCAGTGGATCATACGCCAACGACTCGCAATTCACGGCGCCATCCGCATAACGAATGTCAATCCGCTGGAAGTCTGTCAGCATGAGCCCTTCAACTTTTTTACCATCGGTATTCAGCTCCGGTTCCTCGATGATGTAGATGGCAATCGAGTCCCGTTTGTGCGAGTTATCCCCCACATCCCCGATGGCCAAATAGCTCTTACCGTCACGACGAAAGCTGCACATATCCTCCCAATCTACTGCCTTTGCCCCTTTGAGTCGGACCTCCGCACGCCACTGGCCGTCACGCGTGAAGGCGAACAACCGCGCGATATCCCCCGAATCATTGTGTGTCCAAATAATTTGTGGATTGCGAGTCGACACGGCTACACCACTGCTCTCCGTCAGTTGAGCGCATTGCAGTTCCACCATATCCTGTCCGGAGCCAAGCGCACTAATAGACAACCACAAGCACACAGGCAACCAACCAACAGTTAGCGCCCTAATGATTAGCCAGTTCATTGGCTCGGCACACTTTAATCGACGATCAACGAGGCTCATTTCGATTTCCGATTGACAGGTTCCAACGACTTACCGCCAGCAGTACCGAATCAAAGACTGCTGGTCGGGTAGTCCCGGTTATAATCTCGACGCAATCACTAAACCATGCGATTGCTGTGGCAGCCGTGGAAAATCAAATCAAAACTGGCCTAAAGTGGGGCCCTGGAGCGGCTGAAGGCCAAATGGTACTGGAACTGAACGGGCTGCTGAGTGAAAATAGGTTAGTCAGTTCCCGCCTTATCTTCCTCCCCCTTGCCAGACAGTTTCGCGCATGACCCAGCCAACCGTCTCCTGCCATTTTTTCACCTGCTTGGCGAAAGCCGCGACCTTTTTCGTTTGCATGACGTGTGCTGCGGCGGATGTTGCAGCCGCCGATCGCCTGCCGGATAGGATCCAATTCAACCGCGACATTCGTCCCATCCTGTCAGATCACTGTTTTGCTTGCCACGGTCCAGACCAGAACAGTCGCGAGGCCGACCTGCGTTTCGACACTGAAGCGGGTTTGTTCGGAGCGGAGGGGGAAGCGGGTCCCGTTAAACGTGGCGAGTTGACTGAGAGTTCATTGTTCCACCGCATTACCGCCAGCGACGAAGCCGAGCGGATGCCCCCGTCGGAGTTTGGAAAGGATCTGAACAGCGAGCAAATTGAATTGCTCAAACGTTGGATTGAGCAAGGAGCCGCGTGGGAAGGACATTGGTCGTTCCAACCCATTCAGCGCCCCGAAGTGCCGACCCCGCCCGCTGCGTTGCCGCAAATGGCCAGTCCGATCGATACCTTTGTCGCCAGCACGCTTGAGCAACAGCAATTGAGTTTTGCTGCAACAGCCGATCGACGCACGCTCGCTCGCCGACTTTATTTTGATCTGCTCGGGCTGCCACCCGCGCCTGAAGTCGTCGAGCGGTTTGAACAAGCGACGGACCCGATGGCCTACGAACAACTGGTCGATGAACTACTGGCATCGCCCCATTTTGGTGAACGGATGGCGATGTGGTGGTTGGACTTGGTGCGCTATGCCGATAGTGTCGGCTACCATGGCGACCAACCGGTCAGCGTCTCTCCGTTTCGCGATTATGTCATCGACTCCTTCAACGATAACAAACCGTTTAACCAGTTTACCATCGAGCAACTGGCCGGGGATTTGCTCCCCGACGCAACGCTGGAACAAAAAATAGCTGCGGGGTATAACCGCCTGGGTATGATGAGCGCCGAAGGAGGGGTACAGCCAAAGGAATATCTTGCCAAGTACATCGCTGAGCGAGTTCGCAACCTGGGAGGGACTTGGCTAGGAGTGACGCTCGGTTGTTGCGAGTGCCACGATCACAAGTACGATCCGTTTTCGGCGGCGGATTTTTATCGCTTCGAAGCTTTCTTCGCCGATATCGAGGAGCGCGGACTGTACGGCGGCGACGACTGGGGGCCACAGGTCAAAGTGCCATCACCTGATGAGCAACGGAAACTGGTGTTGCTTGACGCAAAACTAGCTGAACTACGGCAAACGCTCGAGCGACCGAGTCCCGAGTTGGCGACGGCGCAAGCGGCTTGGGAGCAAGCGCGGAGCAACTGGCAAACGTTGCGACCGAGTGCGTTTGAATCGTCCGGCGGAGCCACGTTAACCTTGCTACCCGATGGCTCGCTCTTAGCCAGCGGTAGCTCACCGGCCACGGATATCACCACCCTGACCTTCGCCGAGTGGCCGAGCGATATCACGGCGGTCCGCATCGAAGCACTACCCGATGCCTCGCTCCCAAATCAGGGACCCGGCCGCGCTGGCAACGGAAACTTTGTCTTGTCGGAAATCGAAGTCAGGCAACTTGAAGCGGGCCAAACCAAACCGCGTTCGCTGCAGAACGCTACGGCGACTTACGAACAAACCGGAGCCGCCGAGGGGCATCCGGACAAAAAATGGACAGCCGCATCGGCCATCGATGGCGACACGCGCGGTGCGACTTGGGGTTGGGCCATTATGGAACAAGCGGGCCGTGTTAACTCGGCAGTCTTCGAGTTCCAACCGGTATCTGAAAGCAGTGCAGAATCGGCTGAAGCTGCGGGCGTAGACAACGAATCCACACCTTCGCAACTGCAAATCGTACTCAAGCAACAGCTTGACAACCCCCAACACACCCTGGGGCGCTTTCGGATCCTGGTCACCTCCGCCCCGTTGCCCATCCGCGCCGAGCATTTGCTCCCTGCGGATGTCGAGACTAATTTGCGAACCCCTTTGGCGGAACGCACTGCCGAACAACAAGAGGCGTTGGCCAAGTATTATCGCTCCCTTGCACCTGAATTAAATCCAATCCGCGAAACGCTGAAACAAATCGAAGCCGAGCGTCAGGAACTTGATAAGCAGATCCCGACCATGTTGGTCACCAAGACCGTAGAGCCACGCATGGTCCGCGTTTTGGCTCGCGGCAATTGGATGGATGAGTCAGGTACCACAGTCCGACCCGCAATTCCCGAGCTGCTCGGGGGCCAAGCAGTTGCCGAAGAGGTGCGTCTCAATCGCCTCGACTTGGCCAAGTGGGTCGTAGCGCAGGAGAATCCGCTGACAGCCCGCGTCACCGTCAATCGCTTGTGGAAGTTGTTGTTTGGGGGAGGCCTTTCCGGCAAACTCGATGACCTTGGAGCTCAAGGTGAATGGCCCAGCCACCCGGAGCTACTCGATTGGTTGGCAGACGAATTCCGGATGTCGGGTTGGAATATCAAACACATCTTGAAGTTGATGGTCATGTCGGAGACCTATCGTCAGAGTTCGCTCGTATCCACGGGGCTGAGCGAGCAAGATCCTTACAACCGGTTGCTGGCCCGGCAAGGTCGTTGGCGGCTCGATGCGGAGCTGGTCCGCGATACGCTATTGTCGTTCAGTGGTTTGTTGGTCGACGAGATTGGCGGGGAGAGTGTCAAGCCCTATCAACCGGCAGGCTACTGGGCTTACCTGAATTTCCCGCAACGCGAATGGCAAAGCGGCCAAGGAACGGAACTTTATCGGCGTGGTGTCTACACCCATTGGCAGCGACAGTACTTGCATCCATCGTTATTGGCCTTTGATGCGCCCAGTCGCGAGGAGTGTACGGCCGATCGCTCGCGGTCCAACACGCCGCTGCAAGCGCTCGTGTTGCTCAACGATCCAACCTATGTCGAAGCGGCCCGAGCGTTTGCGATGCGAATTGTCGAATCCGGCGAGACGACGGACGAAACACGACTTGCATGGGCCATACGGACGGCACTCAATCGAGCGCCTCGCGACGGCGAGCTAGCCATCTTGCTCGATTTGCTCAGTAGACACCGCGTTGATTTTCAGTCGCGGCCCGACGATGCGCGGCTATTGCTCGAAGTCGGTAAGACGGCTGCTCCAGTGGCTTTAGACTCGGATGCCAGCGCGCTAGCAGCTTGGATCAGCGTGGCGCGCGCGTTAATGAATTTGCATGAGACGATCACCCGCAACTAGTGCTTGTTTCCCTAGAATCGATTTAAACCGATGTGACCGGGAGGCACGCTACTGTGCGGACACGTAGAATTACGATTAAAATAAGTCAAGCGTCGCTAGCTGGACAGCGGCAGGTACGTGAGCGGCAAGCCGCTAGCCGCCGGTTCTTCGTGTTGCTCAGCATTCATTTTACCGGCGGCTAGCGCTTAGGTTTAGCCACATTTTTTGTAGTACTTTGCTTTTGCGACGTCGTAACCTATGACCATTGGTAGAAGTTCTTTCCAGCCTTCCCAGATCACCTGCCAGCCTGGTTGATGATCGTGTTTTC